>PXQU01000001.1 GCA_003021785.1 Halobacteriales archaeon QH_7_65_31
GACATCCTCGAGCATGGTCGCCGTATCGGTGGCGGCGTACACCGGTGCGCCATGGGCGAGAGCGTCGCCGAGTGACTGGTAATGATCGAGGTGGGCGTGGGTGAGACAGATCGCGGAGAGATACTCGCCGGTGTCCTCGTCGAGGAGATCGTCCGTCGAGACGTTCTGGCCAGCATCGACGAGCACGCAGACTGTCTGGTCGGTAAGCAACCCATCGATCCGCAGGACGACGGATTCGCGCCCGGAATGTGGATTCGCGTGCTGGAACTGGATCTCCATGATATATCATCCATCGATAGGCGACGGTATATATTATTCCTCCGTGGTTGGTCAGCGCCGCGTTGTAGGAACGAACCATTGACAACCGCGACCAGCCGGCTCCCGAACGCTTACCGACGCCCCCGTCAATCCTCCGGTATGACAGCACCAGCCGACACGATTCTCACCAACGCCGAGGTGCACACCCTCGGCGACCCGGACGAGACGTACGGAGCGGTCGCGATTCGCGACGGGCGCGTCGTCAGACTCGCAGACAGCTACGAGATCGAGTTCCTCGACGGGACGACGACTGAGACCATCGACTGCGAGGGCGGCGTCGTGCTCCCCGGCTTCATCGACGCACACACCCATCTGGAGATGGTCGGTCGCCATCTCGTCCACGCCGACCTGCGCGACGTCTCCTCGCCGGAAGAAGCCGTGGAACGGCTCCGCGATCGCAGCGATGAAACCGACGGCCCGGTGCTCGGCTACGGCTACGACGAATCGACTTGGGACGAGTCGCGGTATCTCACGAGCGCAGAGCTGGACGCCGTCGCCGACGACCGGCCCGTCGTCGCCTTCCGCGAGGACATGCACACCGCCTCGGTCAACGGGCACGCGCTCGACAGCTACCGCGAGGCGATGCCCGAGGAGGACATCCAGACCGAAGGAGGGGAGCCGACGGGCGTGCTCGTCGAGGAGGCGGTCGAGCCGCTCTTTTCGGCGTTCGAACCCGGTATCGACGGGACCGAGGAGCTACTCCGTGCCGCACAGGAGCGGGCGAACGCACTCGGCGTGACCGGAATCCACGACATGTGTCGGCGGAGCCACAAGCCGCGCGTCTTCCGGACGCTCGACGCGCGCGACGAGCTGACCCTTCGCGTCCGGCTCAACTACTGGGTGGACCACACGGACGCCGTCGTCGAGACGGGGCTGCGCTCCGGACACGGGAGTAGGATGGTCCAGACGGGTGCGATAAAGACGTTCACCGACGGGAGCTTCGGGGGACGGACGGCGAAGCTCCGTGAGCCGTACGCCGACGCTGACGAAGCAAGCGACGGCCAGTGGGTCGTCAGTCCCGACGAGCTGGCGGGGCTGGTCGCCGACGCCGCCGATTCGGGGCTTCAGTTCACCGCCCACGCCATCGGTGACGCGGCGGTCGCGGAGACGCTCGACGCGCTCGGTGAGCACGACGCGGCTCGACTCCGCCATCGGGTCGAACACGCCGAACTCCTGACCGGCGATCTCGTCTCGCGGTTCGTCGAGACGGGAGCCGTCGCCTCCGTCCAACCGAACTTCCTGAAGTGGGCGCGCGAGGGCGGGCTGTACGAGTCCCGGCTCGGTGAGCGTTACCGCGAGGTGATGCCGTTCCGCGAGCTACTGGACGCCGGTGTTCCACTCGCGTTCGGCTCCGACTGTATGCCGCTCGACCCGCTGTTCGGGATCGAGCAGGCGATCACCGCACCCGAGCCGAGCCAGCGGCTCACGGTGACCGAGGCGCTGCGCGCGTACACCCGCGGCGGGGCCTACGCAGCTGGGCGCGAGACCGAGCTCGGCACGCTCGAAGTCGGCAAGCGGGCGGATATCGCTGTGCTCGACGAGTCACCGTGGACGGTGGATGCAGACAGCGTCGCCGAGATCGACGTGGTCCGAACACTCGTGGACGGAGAGACGGTGTACGCCGGCTGATTTTTGCGCCTCCACGACTCCGTGTGCTGTTTCGAGGCTACCACATATCGGGGAACGACGAGTCTGTTACGCTCGACGTAGCGGTTGGTCTCCTCGACGATCCCGTCTTTCGTATGGCCCTGTTCGCAGAAGTCACGAAGCTCGTTCGGATCGAGATCGCGAAGCTTCGTCTCTTCTCGGAGGGCGCGGCGATCTGTCGCTGGAGATCGGGTTACAGACGAACCCTCGTGGGGTTGAAGCAGCTTGATGACGGAGTCGACCGCGAGTAGCGCCGGTTACAGACGAACCCTCGTGGGGTTGAAGTGGGACCAGCGATTCCGTGCGGTTGCGACTCGATCGTTACAGACGAACCCCTGTGGGATTGAAGCATGTCGTGGATCTCTCCGACGGAGGACGAGGCGGTTACAGACGAACCCTTGTGGGATTGAAGCGCCGTTGACGGTGTTATCATCGCCGACCACGTGCCGCGTTACAGACGAACTCTCGTGGGGTTGAAGCAGCCGCTCGAAGTAGTGGCTCCTCGATAGGCTGATGTTACAGACGAACCCTTGTGGGGTTGAAGCATGATCTTCGCGTTCGCTCGGACGGCAGGAAACACGGTTACAGACGAACCCTTGTGGGATTGAAGCAAACAGCTTCGCGAGCGCGTCGCGAATCAAGGGGGTTACAGACGAACTCTTGTGAGGTTGAAGCGCGTCTCGGAGCTTGAGGTAGACTGGAATCCCGCGTTACAGACGAACCACTGTGGGATTGAAGCAGGAGATAGTCGTACTCAAGCGCGTTCTGGGTCGAGTTACAGACGAACCCTCGTGGGGTTGAAGTACGCCGTGGTTTGCGGACCGCCTGACCGAACGCGCATTTCAGACGAAACGCTGCACAGTCGAAAACAGCTTCAACACCAACGCACCCAACGTCGACCCGAACTCGTTCGGCCCAACGGTCAGACGTGTCCCGCGTCTCTTGTACAGTATGCGCCCGGTCGAAACACGGCAACTGTTCAGAGAGGAACTGGTGTTCCCGACGACGCGTCGGGCAGCGATCGAGCAGGTCGGTGAGCGGGAACTCGACGCGCCGAACGGTGACGGAGAGCTGGTAGCGACCGCGCTCCGAGCGTGCCCGGAACGCGAGTTCGAGACCGCAGCCGGGCTCTACGCCGAGATGATGGAGTTCCTCGACCCCACCTTCGTCGGTAGGGTCGGCTACGATGACCGCGGCGGAGTCCACGAGGACCGGATCGCGATGTCACTGTAGCCGCGTTCGGCTCGTACCCCACCGATTCGGCTTGTACGTGTGCCGTCCCCGATCACCCACGGCTGTCGTCCTCACTCGTAACCACGGCGATTTATGATAGCGTGGCTGTCACCACGTGCATGGATATCTCCGAGACGAGTGCAGCCTGTCAGGCCGTTCTCGATACGCTCCGTGGGGCGATCGTCGCAGACGACGCGTTCTTCGAGGACATCCTCGTCGGACTGTTATCGCGCGGGCACGTGCTCATCGAGGACGTACCCGGGACGGGGAAGACGCTCACCGCTCGCTCGATGGCGGCGGCACTCGGACTCTCCTTCTCTCGCGTGCAGTTCACCCCTGATCTGCTCCCCTCGGACGTGACGGGGACGACCATCTACGACGAGGGGACCGCCGAGTTCGAGTTCTCCGAGGGACCGATCTTCGCGAACGTCGTCCTCGCCGACGAGATTAACCGCGCGCCGCCGAAGACGCAGGCCGCCCTGCTGGAGGCGATGGAAGAAGAGCAGGTGACCGTCGACGGAACGACGTACGAACTGCCATCGCCCTTCTTCCTCATCGCGACACAGAACCCCGTCGAGCAGTCGGGAAACTTCCCGCTTCCCGAGGCACAGCTCGATCGGTTCACCGTCAAGACCGCGATGGGCTATCCGGACACCGACGGCGAGATCGAGCTGCTGCAGCGGCGACGCGACCGGATCGAGCAGTCGCCGTCCGTCGAGCGGGTGCTCGACGCCGAGCGGGTGACCAGCGCGCGCGAGACGCCCGAATCGATTCGCGTCGATGACGATCTGCTCGCGTACATGGCGTCGGTGACGCAGGCGACCCGGAGCGATCGCCGGGTCGAGATCGGCGTCTCGCCTCGCGGCACACAGCGACTGCTGGAGGCGACGCGTGCGGCCGCGACGCTCGCCGAACGGGAGTTCGCCACGCCCGACGACGTGAAGCGGGTCGCGACGCCGGTGCTCGCACATCGTCTCGTGCTCACGCCGGACGCGACCGTCGAGAACGTCGCGAAAGGCGACGTGCTCGCGGACGTACTGAGCCGCGTGGACGTGCCGACGGTCTAACGAGACTCAGAGGTCGCTCTCGTCGAACCGTCGGTAGCCGACGACGAACGGAACTGCGCCCCACGCGAGAAGCGCGACGACCGCGACGATCGGGGAGACGAACCAGCCGCTCTGTGCCGGCGCGGCGAGCAGTGGTCCCTCCCCGAGCAGCTGGACGAGCAGATACTCGACGGCGGTATCGGGGAGGATGAACGTCACGAACTGCGCCCACGTCGGCGGATCGGCGAGCGCGCCGGGCTGGAGCCGGAACAGCAGCACGACGACCGCATTAACGACCTGTGCGCCAAACACGACGAGTCCGAGATACGCACCGAAGGCCGCGGTGATGACCCGTCGTGTCGTTGATATTCCCATCGACAGCCCCGTCGCGAGGAGGAGAAACACCCCGCCGTAGCCGATCGCGACGGCGGCGAGACCGATGAGTGCGATCGGGTCGAACCCGTCGAACGTCACGCTCGTGAGGACGCCCGCGAGGAGCGTCCCGAGACCGACGGCGGCCGCGAGTAGCCCCGTCCGGGCGGCGAGCTTTCCGACGGCGAGATCAAGCCGCGAGTGTGGCAGCGACAACGCGAGTGCCGCCGTCCCCGAGTCCCGTTCGCCGATGACCGACTCGTAGCCGAAGAGGACAGCGATCAGCGGCACGAGCAGAACGAACAGCGTCGCCAGCAGATCGAGATACGTCACGAACGCCGGGTCGTCGACGTAGAGGAGGACGGCCGCCAGCCCGAGATACGCGAGCAGGAAGACGGCAAAGAGCGCGATGGTCCCGCGGGCGCGGCGGGCGGTGCGAGCGTCGGTACGGGCGATCGCACGCCAGCTCATCGGCGATCACCGCCGGTCGGACGCGTCCGTACGTCCCGTGTGTCGGTCATAGATCCGTCCCCCGGAATCGCAGATAGCCACCGACGAGCGGGAGCGCGAACCACGCGAGCAGGAGGACGACAGCCGTCTCGCCGCCCAGATACCACGGCGCGTCGGGACCGAGGAACGGGCCCGTCTCGCGACCGACGACGAAGCTGGCGAGGATGCGGTCGTAGAGGAGCGACGGTTCGAGCCCGTAGACGAACAGCGCCCAGTCGGGCAGCCCGCCGGTCGCGGTCGTCAGTCCGAGAGAATCCAGCGCGAGTGCGAACAGCCCGCGGAGATTCGACCAGAAGGCGACGGCGACGACGACGCCGAACGCGCCGACGGTCGCGCGCCGCGGGGAGACCGTCAGCGTCGAGAGCGCCAGCGCGAGTGCGAACAGCGCCAGCGCGAACAGGAGCGTCGCCGACAGATAAACCAGTAGCTCGCCGCCGTCCACCGTCCCGAACGGGTACGAGACCAGCCATGCCCCGACGAGCGCGCCAGCGAGGATGGACCCGACGACGACCGCACCGCGCGCGACGAACTTCCCGACGAGCACGTCGCGCCGGGAGTGTGGCAGGGTGAGCAGCAGCGTCAGTCGTCCCGCCGCCCGGTCGCCGACGATGGCCCGGTAGCCGAACAGCAGCGCGAACGCCGTTATCAGGAGCGGCGTGATTCCCGACAGTCGGCGGGCGTACGTCACCATCGTCCCTCTGGGACTCGCGCCGGCAGCGTAGCCGCCGACAGCAAAGATGAACGCGACGAGCGCGATCGCTATCTTCACGGAGCGGCCGTCGACGAGGGTCGCGAACTCGCGGCGAGCGATCGGTCGCCACGACATCACGCCGTTCCCCGCGTGTACTCGACGAAGAGATCTTCGAGCGAGGCCTCCTCCGTCGAGAAGTCGAGCACATCGACGCCGCGGTCCTCCAGCGCGACGAGCACGTCCACCTTCGCGTCGTTCTCACAGGTGACGCCGAACTGATCCTCCGATTCGAGCCACGCGGTGTCGACGCCGTCCGTCGCTTCGACGGCGGTGAGATGCGCCTCGTCGGGATCATCGACCGTGATGAGGAGCTTCGTCCCGCCGCCGGCCGTCTCGCGCAGCCCCTCGATGGTATCGACGGCCGCGAGCCGACCGTGGTGCATGATGCCGACGCGGTCACAGACCGCCTCCACCTGTTCGAGCACGTGCGACGAGAAGAAGACGGTCGTCCCGCGCTCGTTTTCCGCGGTGAGTATCTCGCGCATCGCCTTCGCACCGTTCGGATCGAGTCCGCTCGTCGGCTCGTCGAGGACGAGCAGGTCCGGACTCCCGACGAGCGCCATCCCGAGGACGAGCCGCTGGGCCATCCCCTTCGAGTAGCCACCCGCCGGTCGGTCGGCCGCGTCGGTGATGTTGACCCGATCGAGCACGTCGAACGGCTCGCCGTCGACGCCTTTCGACTCCATGGCGAACTCGATATGCTCGCGACCGGTCAGCGACTCGTAGACGGAGTACCCCTCCGGCAGCACGCCCATGTGTTCGCGGGCGGCGACGCTGTCGGTCTGACAGTCCGAACCGAACACCTCGACCGTCCCCGTCGTCGGGCGGGCGAAGTCCAGTAGCATGTTGATCATCGTGGACTTGCCCGCGCCGTTGTGGCCGAGGAAGCCGAATATCTCCCCCTCCTCGACGGTGAGGTCGATGCGGTCGACGGCGGTCACCGACCCGTACCGCTTCGTCACCTCTGTCGCGCGTATCGCTGCCATACTGACCGTACGTTCAGAAACGCGAGGTATATGTTTTCCGCTCGTCGCCGGCTCACTCGCGGTAGGCGTCCCGTCGGTGGCTCACCCGCTCTACCGTCCCGGTCTCATTGGCGACATATCTACGCTCGCACAAGAGCAGAAGTAATTGTCAGACCAGTCGATCAGGCCGGATGCTCCCATCTGTAGTCAGTGGGGATCAAAAGTATTTAAATCCGCATTCTTGCTAGAAAACTCGTATACCGATTGACCGACGGTGTCGTTGAACGAGGTACGAGAACTGTCGTATTGCCCCCGTTATCGGAATGCAGTCACAACGCCATGGTCTACTGAGTATACGACATCACCGGCAACGATCGTCTCGCCGTCGCTCGATAGATTTGGAATCTTCCATGTGGCTTTACCATCAGTTGTATCAAGACCACGCATCTCCTCGCCTGTTCTTGTAATGATGGACTGTTCGGTGACAATGGGTGGACTTCGGGGCCCTTGTTCCATCTCGTTAACCCACTCAACGGTTCCATCTGTCGTTGAAATGGCGTATACACCGGGAGTCTCTGATTCAGCGACCGTCATATACACATGCTCCGAATTACCTCCAAGCGCGTACACTCCTGCTGGAACACTCTTTGTCCAGCCATCTTTGTCCTCACTGATCGGATTAGATACCAATTGACCAAACATCTCATCTACCGAGTAAATTACTCCCTCCTTGTAGTATCGCTCATCTTTAAAGTCAGCGCCAGATTCTTCAGGTCCGTTTATTAATTTACCTGTCTGCGTTTTAATCGACCATGGTATTTGTCCATTGTGACCGGTTGCAACGAAGACACGGTCATCGCTGGCGAATAAGTATCGTTCCCAAGGGTCTCCAATTGTTTGTGTCCACTTCCTCGACCCGTCCTCAATCGCAAGGCACACGACGGTAGGTTCCGACTCACCCCCGATGAAATAGATGCCATGAGAGGCAGCAACTACGGTCGGTTTGTTAATTACGTTCTCGCTGTCATAAAGATCGCGCCTGTTTGGTGTCTCTTTGCTCCATATCTCTGTTCCATCGTCTGGACTGAGCGAAATAATTCTCTTCCGAGTCGGGATAAATATCTGTTCAGCGACGAAGAACGGTGAATACGAAGCTGATTCAGTGGAGATCTGCCAGTATTTATCACCAGACCTAGCATCGAAACAAAAAACAGAACCATCTCGACTGGTTACATATAGTCGATTGCCTGTGACAATGGGGGTAGAGAGGTCTTTCTCTGTCTGAATCCGCCAAAGTTCAGCGACAGATCCAGTCGGTCCAGGAAGGCTGGATACGCCTCCACTGAGACTAGGATCATGGCGAGGCATTGGCCAGTCTGAGCTGATGTTGTTCGGCACATCTGGAGAACCCGCAGTCGATGTTTTTGTCTCTGTTGGAGAGGAGTCGTTCTGGGTCTGTCCAGTAGTACATCCTGCGAACGCTACGAAACCCATCGTCGAAAGTACTTTGCGGCGTGTCTGCTGTGTTATCATATCTGACTATTTTATTCTGAGATTATATATCTTTTGACGGTGGTTTCAATTGGTATACTATCAACCAATAACCAAGACAATTTTAGAAATTATCTTTGACGTAACTAATGCAATCATCAGTCGCTTCGTCAAAGCAACTTGATGTCCTGAGGCTGGCATAGTCGGGTGCTGCTGAATCAGTACAGTCTCCGCAGTCCGAATATCTATCATATTGTGCCATTATCGTGTGATGTTCCAGATTAAAACTGCGTGCATCTTTACATGGCGTGACATTATCAGCTAGATAGTGAGATTTTCGACCATTGTCATCCCCACAGAAGTATGTTCCATAGTCACTATTCCACGAAGAAGTTGGAGCACAGAATTGATGCCCCAACTCATGTCCGGGAGCCCAATAGACACCCCTGTTTCGACAGTAACTGTCCAGAGTCTCTGATCCTTTTACGCTTATTGGGCCATAACGAGGTCCATTGTACTCGTATGGCATAGAAACATGGTTATTATAATTAGTACCAGAGTATGTTCCTCCCTCGTTAGCAGGATGGTCATTATCGTTGGGATGTATAAACACATTTCCTCCCCCGTCTTTCCAGTGTCCAAGTTCGTATACCACGTCTCGCCCGTACTGGTACTGATCACAGTTTTCATTAGCTGTACAGTCCAAATAGCCGGTGATATCTGTTTCATAAATTTCTATCCGATATCCAGTTAATGCGAGAATATTGTCCATCATAATGCCCAAATCGTTTGCTATATCACCTAATTCCGAAGTATTCTGCCCATCCGTTTGGTATACTCGGACTAAAGGACTGTACCAAGAACTGGGAGTATGGCTGTTCTCAATCGAATTAATGAGCGTAGCTGATACATTCGATGGTGATGGCGATGGCATAGATCTGAAATTTCATCCATAGAATAAAATATTTGTGGCTGAACGAGCACCCGGAGTGTAATCCAGAAATCATTTTTGATTATATCTTGATCTTAGTGTGGACTTTCGATTCGGAATTTCAGAACAGAATGCCGACATTCTAATTAACTAGCTATGTTTGAGTATAGATGTTGGCCTCTCATAGGTATAAAACTCACTGAGCTGTTGAGCGGTGTTTTAGCTAAACTTGCGTCAAGTCCGTTAGTGAACATTGTGATAGATCAACTCAAATATGCGTTCGTAAGTAGAAGTATGGTGTTTAGTAGGCATAAGGGAGTTACTCACACCGTCACTTATACGCGTCCCGTCGGTGGCTCACCCGCTCTACCGTCCCGGTCTCGTCGGTGTACAGATCGGCGAGGAAGCCGAACAGCTCCGCGGCCCGATCGATCTCCTCGTCGACGAGATACTCGACGTAGCGGCGCTTGCGATCGAACTCGGCGGCGAGGGCCGCAGTCGACTGATCGGTTCGGACGGCGAGCCGATCGGCGACGGTCGTCCTGTCGAGCGAGAGCGCACCGTCACCGCGCGACCAGTGTTCCGTCCACGCGGGCGTGACTGCGGAGCCAGCTTCCGTCGCGGCGTCGGTGAACCGCCCGACCGCGGTGACCCGGCGTTCGCCGTCGATATGCCGGGTGACGAGGACGGCATCGAGCCGCCGGGTCGTCTCCGCCGAGTCGGTCCACTCGGCGAGCCGTCGGGCGAACACGTCGGGATCAGCGGCGTCGACCGTCGCGAGCACGCCCGCGCCGGCGGCCAGCCGCTCGGCCAGCAACTCGCTCCGTCCCGGCCCGTCTACGTCGTCCAGTACGGTGATCGAGGGATCGATGGCCGTGAGCTCCGCCCCGACGTCGGTGACTGAGATGCGGCGCTCCGGGTCGGCGTGGTCGTGTGTCGCGAGCCGAAGCGACGAGTCGTGCGGGACGGTGACGCCGGCGGTGTCGCCGGCGACGACCGGACGGTGATCGTGGGGGACGAACGGAAGCAGCGCGTTCAACAGCGTGGTCTTGCCGGCCCCGCGCTCACCGACGATCGCGATCGTTCCGCGCGTCTCGGCCAGCAGCCAGCAGAGCGCGACCGCACCGGCGGGGAGCCGGTCGGCGGCGACGAGTTCGGGCGCTGTCGGCGGGTCAGCTGGTCGACGTCGGACCGACAGCTGCGGGCCGCTGTCGGTGGTCCGGGCGAGACCGAGCGTGCAGTCGAGGGTCGCGTCGGTCCCCGACGGGCGCACGGTGACGGTCGCCGTCGGCGTCTGCGCTGACAGGTCGGTTCCGCCGGCGGCCGCGAGCCGACGCACCTGCTCGCGGAGCGAGTCGGCGTCGAACTCGATGTTCGTCGGGAGCCGACGGGCCGCGCCGTCGCGCGGTCGGACGGTGACGCCGCTCTCGACGGACGCCTCGACCGCGTCGAGCCGCTCGTCTCGCAGCGGAATTGTCAGCCGTCCCTCGCCGACGAGATCACGGACCACGTAGTACGAGAGGTCGTCGAGCCGATCCGGCGCGACCGCCGGCTCGACGGGCGGCGCGGCGAGATCGCAGTCGGCGAGCAGTCGGCGGACGCGTGCGCGGCTAGCGGTGAGCCACGCCGACGGGGTAGCGGCCGTCAGCTCGTCGCGGAGGAGCCGTCGCGCTCTCGCCTCCACCGCGTCGGGATCGTCGGTGTCGAACTCGTCGGCAGTCGCCAGCAGCCGTCGGCGACAGCGGTCGATGCGGTCGCGGTCACCGGGGCGCAGCGGCGGCTCGTCGACGGCGTATTTGAGGGTGAAGCCGTCCGTACCGAGCGTGCGGTCGCGGTAGCGGACGACCGGTATCTCGTATCCGCAGAAGTCGACCGTCTCCCGGGATCGGCGCTCGCTCGCCAGTCGCGCGACCCGGTCGGGAGCCGCCTCGAACTCCGTGAGAGCGGGCGCGAACCGCTCCGTGTGGATCGCGACGGTCTCGCCGGTGTCGACAGTCTCGATCCGGTCGTCGAGCGCGAGCGGCGTCAGCTCGCCCAGCCCGCGGTGGGTAGCGCGGAGATGGTAGTCGAGCCGGCGGGTCGTCGCGGGCGGGCCGTCGTACGCCCGATCGCGTCGCTCGCGCCACGACGCCGGAAGCGGTTCAGTGAAGCGTTCGCGAACTCCCGTCGTGGTCCGTGGCGGCGCGCGTCGCGCGGCGGCGAACCGGTCGTGCAGCTCGTCGAGGGTGTCGCGCACGTCACCGGGGATAGACGGCTCGCGCACCTCGTACGCGAACGGCGCGTCGCCCGCCTGCTCGCGGATGGTCGCGACGACTCCCGGGGAGACCTCCGTCTGTGCGCGAACGTCGGGGGCGTACCACGCCTCGGGGTCGTCGGGCGCGACCGGAGCCGGGATCTCCATCGTTGTATCCGGTAGTCTAGAACTGAAATATATGTTGCGGTCACGGAGCTGGCGCGTCGATCACGGGCGCGTCGACGCTCCGGTCGACGCCGGGATCTGACGCTCGGACGGCTCAGTCTCCCGGCTTCGGTGTCGTCTCGGACGCCGGCGTCGGCGGGCGGAGGAGGAGCGCGGCGAGCCCGGCCCCGAATAGAGCAGCGCGTAGTTCGACGAGGAGTGCGCCAGCCCGTAGTACTCCCCGACGAGACTCGGAAAGAGGGTGTACTGCGGACTCCAGAAGAACACCGCGACGACGACGCTCGCGACGAACAGCGCGGGAGCGCCGGCGCTGACGGCGTACACCAGCCCGGCGATCCCAGTGCCACACAGGAGGAAGGAGACGGCCATCATCCGACGGCGATCGAACCGGTCGGAGAACTCGCCCATGACGAGCCGGCCCACGCCGGCGGCGATCGGTAACACCGTCGCCGACAGCGTCGCCGTGTCGATGCTCGCACCCAGTAGTCGGGTGTTGTCGGCGATAGCGGTCGCCTCAGCGAAGGAGACCACCTGTGCGGTCACCATCAGCCCGGCTCCGCTGACGGCGATGAACATCGCGTACATCACCCAGAACTGCCACGTCCGCAGCGTCTCGCGCCACGTGAACTGGTGGCGACTCGAATCCGTCTCGTCGTCCGCGGTGTCCTGATCGCGCCAGTCGCTCGGCGGGTCACGGATGACGAGCGCCGCGGCGAACACGAGCAGCCCGATGAGCACCCCCATGTTCCGGAGCACCTCGCTGTAGGCTCCGACCGTCTCGTTCGCGCGGACGTAGGGGACGAACAGCGCCGAGCCGCCGGCGAAGGCCATCGTGCCGACGCCGGTCGTCAGCCCACGGCGATCCGGGAACCACTTCAGTGCCGTGTTGACGGAGACGGTGTAGACGATCCCGACGCCGACGGCTCCGAGCGCGTAGAACAGATACAGTTGCCACACCTGCGTCGCGTACGCCAGTCCGACGTAGCCACCGCCGGCGAGCAGTGCCGCGAGCGCGGTGATACGGCGGGGACCGTTGCGGTCGCGCCACCAGCCGACCGGGAACTGCGAGCCGGCCTGCAGGACCACGAACAGCGTGAAGATAGGCGCGAGAACCGCCGGCTCGACGCCGAAATCCGTCGCCAGCGGTCCCTCGATAGAGGACCAGACGTACTGATACGGGCTGATGACGCCCATCGCGCCGGCGGCGGCGACGATGAGCCACCACCGCGAGTACCCTAACTCCTCGCGTGCGCGGGCGGCTGGATCGACTCCACTCGAACTCATTACCCGTGGTCTGTGACGACGATAGGTATTCGTACCGGTCGCGGATCGTCACGCCGACCTCCGTGGCTGGACGGGTCGCACCGAACGGCTACGCCTGCACGGTCTCCAATCGCGTCTGCAGGTTCTGGAGCGTCGTCGAGAGCTCGCGCTCGTTGTAGCGTTCGGCGAACGGCCGGACGGCGGCTTCGAGCACCGACGACGGCAGCTCGTAGGAGGCGCTGTAGGTGACACGCGTCCCGTCGTCGGTCGCCTCGAACTGCCAGCGCAGCTCGCCCGAGAGCGGTCCCTCCACCAGCTCGAAGGTGACGTGCGACTCCGGCTCGTACGTCGTCGTCTCCAGCGTCCCGTCGAGCGAGACCCCGGCCATCGTGTAGGTGTAGTCGAGTCGCTTCCCCTCGTCGCCGCGGTCCTCGACGTTGCGAACGTCCGACAGCGACGGGGTGATCGCCGCCTGCTTGTGCGGATCGTCCATGTACGCGAACACGTCCGAGAGTGGGGCGTCGATCTCGACGGTTTCGGTGACCGAGAGCATAGCCGTGATAGGGACGGAGCGCGCAAAAAGGGCAGCGTAACCCCTGACACTATTCGGATGGCGACCCTACGACGGGGTATGACAGATCACGAGACCCGGGCGGCGGCGATGGACGATGCGGCGGTGGACGCGTTCCTCCGCGAGCAAGGGACCGGTGTGCTCTCACTCGCCGAGGACGGTGCGGCGTACGCCGTCCCCGTCTCCTTCGGCTACGACACCGGGCGGGCGCTGTTCGGCTTCTACACCTTCGGGGAGGAGAGCAGGAAACGACAGTTCGCGGCGACGACCGACCGCGCCTGTCTCACCGTGTACGACACCGACGACGAGACCGACTGGAAGAGCGTCCTCGCCTTCGGCCCGCTCGCCGAGCTGGGCCAGGAGTCGTGGGACGAGGTCGGGGAGCTGATCAGCGAGAACGCGTGGACGCCGGACCTCTCGGCGGTCGGCAGCCGTCGGCTCTCCGTGACGGCCTACGAGCTTGACATCGAGGAGGTGACCGGGCTTCACGGAGACGGGGAGTGACGGGACAGAAGGGATTTACTTCCGGTTCCCGACTGACGCGTATGGACGATCGCACGCGCCGAGAGCTACTGGCGAGCGGAGTGGCGGTCGGCACTGTCGGACTCGCCGGCTGTTCGACCGGCGGGGAGACGGACACGTCGGAGACGACCGACACCGGAACGGCGACGCAGACCCCGACCGAACCCGACTACGACACCGCGCTCACACACGACGCGACCGCGTGGGAGGGGTACGACGCCGAGTGGACCGCCCCGGCCACGAACCCCGAGGGCGAGTACGAGACGGAGCTGCTCGTCGAGAACCTCGAAATTCCGTGGGACCTCTCGTTCGCCGGTGAGAAGCTGTTCATCACCGAGCGGACGGGTCGCGTCCGGGTGTACGACTCCGGGACGGTCTCAGACATCGCCGCCCCGCAGGACGCAATCGACGCCGGCTCGCTCGAACCGGGAAGCGACGACTCGTCGTGGTTCGTCGACGGCGGCGAGGGCGGGACGATGGGTGTCGCCGCGCATCCGGGCTATCCGGAGCCACCGCTCGTGTACGTCTACTACACTGCGACGACGGACGACGGCATCGAGAACCGACTCGCGTATCTCGACGCCAGCGCGGAGAACCCCGCCGCCAACAGCAAGACGCTCCTCTCGACGCCGGCGTCGAGCGTCCACAACGGCGGACGGATTACGTTCGGCCCGGCCAACTACCTGTGGGTGACGACCGGTGACACCGGTGACGGCGCGCTCGCTGCAGACCCGAGCTCGCTCGCTGGGAAGATTCTCCGACTCATGCCGGAGGGGGAGCCGGCTCCCGACAACCCCGGCCTCGACGCACCGGAGGTGTACACGATGGGCCATCGGAACCCGCAAGGAATCGACTGGCTGCCGACCGCGACGCCGATCATCAACGAACACGGTCCCGGGCCGGACGAGGTGAGCCGACTCGTCGCGGGCGGCGACTACGGCTGGCCGACCGCCCGCCGCGCTGACGCCTACACCGGGAGCGACTACCACCGCCCGCTCGCGAGCGGAGCCGTGGCCGGAACGACGTGGGCTCCGTCGGGATCGACGTTCTACACAGGCGACGTGGAGCCGCTCGCCGGTCGCTATCTCGTCGGCGCGCTCGCGAGCCAACAGCTCGTCGCGTTCACGCTCACTCGCGAGGGGGCCGAACCGCCGCTCGGTGAGACGGGGGTACGGTACGACGCCGACTGGCTCGGCGAGGGCTATCGGGCCACGAGTCACGCGCTCCTGACGGACGAGCTCGGGCGGATTCGCCATCTCGAAGCCGGGCCGGACGGCGCGTTGTACGCCATCACCTCGAACCGGGACGGGCGGGCGAGCGAGGGGTTCCCCCGCGAGCGCGACGACGTGCTGGTTCGGATCACCGCGGCGTAGTGTCAGCGACGAATTCATCCCGGTGGATTTATACTTCGATGCCAGTTACTCCGCCTGCACGTCATGGATAATCCGATAGACACGTGGATCGCGACGGCGCTTCAGTCGTACGTCGTCGTCGCGGTCATTGCCCTCCTCGTCGGGGCGACGATCGCCCCGTACGCCGTCGGCGTGGCCACCTCCAGTGGCTCCGAGAACCACGTCGCCGTCGTGAAGATCGACGAGCCAATAAGCGACAGTACAGTGACCAGCGTAACACAGGAGCTGCGGGAGCTGCGCGCGAACGCATCGGTCGATGCCGTCGTGTTGCGGGTGTCGAGTCCCGGCGGTGCGGCCGCCGCCAGCGAGGCGCAGTATCTCGCCGTCAAACGGCTCGCCGCCGAGAAGCCGGTGTACACCAGCGTCGGCGGCACGGCCGCGTCCGGGGCGTTCTACACGATTCTCCCGACGAACCGCATCTACGCGACGCCGGGGAGCATCGTCGGCAGCGTCGGCGTCCGCGGCACGGCCCCGAGCGACGGGCTGACCGGCGAGCCGACCACCGGGCCGGACAAGGCGCACGGCGGGATGACCGCCGAAGAGTACTACACGAGCCTGGAGACGATGAAACGCGGCTTCGTCGGTGCGGTGATGACGGAGCGGAGCGACGCGCTCGAAATCGACCGCGAGACGGTCGCGACCGCCGCTACCTACACCGGCTCGCGTGCAGTCGAGGTCGGCTACGCAGATGAGATCGGTGGGCTGGAAGCGGCGATCGCCGGCGCGGCCGACGAGGCCGGGATCGACAGCTACGACGTCACGTACAGAGACCCCGCGAGCCCCTCGCTCGGACTGCTGTTCGCGGGCGCTGAAGACGGAGCGCAGACATCGCAGATCGAGCATCCGCGCTTCTATATGCTGTACGGGACACTCCCGGGCGAGAGCAGTAACAGCACGGAGGTGACCGCATGAGCACCGCCGCACGCGGTGTGCTCTTCGCCGGCGTGTTGCTCGCCGTCGTCAGCGGCGCGGTCGTCGTCGCCGATACCGGATCGGGACCGACGCCGGCCGTCGACGGTGAACCGGAAGCCGTCTTCACCGGTGAGAACATGGCGGCGACGGTCCCGACGGAGGACGGATCGGTGTCGCTGTCGGCCGACGCGAGCGGCAAGACCATCGCGATCGACGCGGCCCACGGGAACGCTCCCTCCCGGGAGCAGCTCGCGCCGGTCGTCTCGACGCTGACCGAGAACGGCGCGGAGGTAACGTTCACGAGCAGCCAGCGGTCTGGGAACTTCAACGCGACGCTCCGGAACGCCGACGCGTTCGTCGTCTTCGGAGCCGACGAGCGGTACACCACCGGCCAGCTGGCTGCCATCGAATCGTTCACCGACGCCGGTGGCCGGCTGCTCGTGTTGACCGAGCCGGAGAAACAGACGTTCGGCGGGCTGTTCTTCCCACCGAGAGGCGAGTCGGCGCTCGAAACCCCGCTCACCCCGCTGTTGAGTGAGTACGGCGTCGGAGTGCGTGACGGCTATCTGTTCAACATGGCCGACTACGACAACAACTTCGTCAACGTCTACGGGACGCCGGCCGGCGAGAGTGAACTCACCGCCGGTGTCGACGAGCTCGTCTTCCACGAGTCGGTCGCGCTCGTCGGTGGGGAGTCGGTCGTCACGTCCGGCGACCAGACCACGCTATCGACCACGCGCGAGAGCGACACGTACGGCGTCGTGACCCGGGCCGGCGAGAACGCGGTCGTCGTCGGGGACACCAGCGTCCTCGGCTCGGAGTTCGTCCAGCGGAGCGACAACGAGGTGTTCACCAGCAACCTCTTGGCGTATCTCGTGACCGGTGAGAAATCGCCCGCGGACGCGCCACAGCCGTCCGATTCCGCCGGGCCGCGGCGCGCGTAACTGACTACGGCTCTTCTTTCAGTCCCAGATCGGCAGCCGCGAGCTCGGCCACCTGCTCGCGGATCGCCGGATCGACCGTTGCGATCTGCTCACCGTCGTGGCGCGTCTCGTTGTGTCGGTCGAGCGCGTCACCGACGGTGTCGAGCGGGAGCCGCGTCTCCGTCCCGCACTGCTCGCAGCGAATCGGCACTGTCGGCTGCTCGTTGCTCATGGGGAACGTCGGGCGAGAGACGGACAAAAGAGTTCTCCCCCCGCAGCGACGAATGGTGAGCTACTGAACAGAGATGTGAGAGTGTGGAACGGTAGTCACCACCACCCTCGGGTCGTCTGAGATCGACGAGCAGTTCGCAGACGCGTGAGCGTCGATACCGAGTCGGGTCCTCTATCAACAGGCGCAATATTCAGAATAATCCCGATCGCCTCAAGATATTTCCATATAGAGATGGTAGAGAGAGCCGTGAGCGAGGAATCCGACCGGGACTGGGCTGGGGAACTATCGGCAGCCGAGCGTACCGAAGCGGTCGCGCTTACCGTCAGTGAGCCTCGAACGGCCAACTGGATCGCTGAGAAAGCGGAGGTGGCCCACGGGACGGCGACGAAGTATCTCGACCGACTCGTGAGTGATGGAAAACTGAGCGCGGAGACGCACGGACAGCAGACCACGTATGCGCCGGATCCCGTCGGGCAGTATCTCATCGAGATGCGCGAACTCTACGAGGACCACTCGCCTGACGAACTCACCGCAGCTCTCGAAGAGATGAACGACCAGATTCGGACGTGGAAGGCCGAATACGACGTAGAAACACCGAACGAGCTACGCGCGAGTCTCACGACCGCTGACCGCGACGATGAGCGCACGCGCCGTCAAGCCGCCCGAGAGTGGGAGCAGCTTCGGACGCGCCGCCGTCTCGTCGAAGATGCGCTCCACCTCTATGATCGGTTCCCCGACGGACAGAGCCCTGTCTCTGCATGACCCCAGACGCAGAGAATCCGGCTCTGTATCGAACGCTCAGAGATGTGCTCCAGCGACAAGCGGAGGTGGTCTCTGTCTGGTTCGAGCCGGATGCGATTCAGAAGCGATTTCTGGCCGCCGAAGTCGATCCGCATCGTGTCGTTCCCGCAACTGGTCCCGATCCGCCACGAGTGGAGGTCCACTGGAAGCTGACACCGCCGCACGACGAGTTCAGAATCGACTATGCCGATCCCAATACGGCGTTCCACTGTGGATGGCATCAGGACGCCGATCACGACGATCTCGGTGCGGCGCACTTCCAGTATCAGACGATCTCGATGGAGAGACCAGCGTACGAGAGCACCGTATTCGAAGCGGAATCACCGCCGAAGCTTCTCTGGGAGTGCTGTGAGGCGCTCTTTGAGGATGTGATCCCCGAATACACACGGACATAGCTTTGCCGAGCCACGTCTGTCGTCGATCCTGAATGCACCGATATTACGTATCAGTAGATATGCACTGCTGGCTGATGTTCTGTACAATCGACGCGTCTAGACGCGCCGCTACGACCGGAGTCGACGGCGGAGCCGCGAGAACAGTCCGTCGTCGCGGTCGTCGACGCCGAGCTCCGCCGCGAGCGCGTCGATCTCAGCGTCGCCGTAGCGGTCGTCGCGGCGGGCGTCAGCGAGCCACGTCTCCCACTCGGTCGTGTCGAGGACGCCTCGCGACTGGTCGCTCCACTCCTCGCGGAACGCCTCCGTCGACGGGACGGGCACGTCCATCTCACCGCCGCCCCAGTAGAGCGGCGTGAGGACGAACGCGATGTCGTCGCGGTCGCTGGGATCGAACCGGTAGGGGTACTCCTCGTAGTGGAACACGTCGTCCGGCGAGACGGTCTCGCCGGTCGGGAGTTCGAGCGTCTCCATGGCTACCGTACGCGGTCGCGCCGGAAAGCGGTTCGGCCGGTCACAGCACCCGCGTCGTCTCGGCCACGTCGAACCGGACGAGTTCGGGTTCACCGCCCGCGAACGACGGTAACGTCTCCTGAAACGCGGTGAAGTGGTCGCTCTCGTTGTGGGCCGCGAGCGCCGCCTCGTCTTCGTACCGCTCGATGATACGGACGAGCGTCTCGTCGTCGGCGTCGACGGTGACGCGGTAGGTCACGACGCCGTCCTCTGCCCTCGACTGTCGACCGAGGTCGCGCAACGCGTCGAGTCCCTGTTCGCGGGCGTCCGGGTCGAGCGGTATCATCGCGTGTTGAACGATCATCGGGTGGACAGTCGGCCAGCTATGGTAAAACTGTACGCCAACGGTCGCTCGTCAGACGTACGTCGCATTTATGTTGGTTTGCGAGAATATCACTTAAGAGGAGACGGAGGGATGTGCACGATGATGCCTCCGCTACTCAGCGCAGCGAAATTTCCGTATCTCCTCGTTTTCGGCGGAATCATGCTGGCGTGTTTCGGGCTTGCCGGCGTGTTGGCTCACCGGAGGGTAGCGGCCGGTGAGCGGGAGCTGTCGATGCTGTTCGCCGCTATCGGCTGCTGGAACGGAGCCACTGTCGGCATCCTGCTCGTTTCCCGACAGTTCGTCGCGCGGGTGCTGTTCGCCGCGTCGCTGCTTTTGGCCGTCGTCGTCTCCGTCGTCTGGCTCCGGTTCGCACGGGCGTACTGCGATCGAGATCCGCTCCCGTTCGCCGGCTCCGACTACATCGTCACGGCGGTGCTGGTGGCCGCCGTGACGCTTTCGGTAACAAACCTGTTTCACGGGTTAGTGTGGACAGATATTACCGTCCAGTACCGGTACGGTACGTCGGTCTTCGTGCCACAGCGGGGGCCCGCACATTATCTCTTCACCGGTGTGTCGTATCTGTTCACGTTCGCAGGCGTTCGCTGTCTCGCGATTCGCTTCTGGAACGCGCGCATCACCCGCCCGGCGATCGTCTCCGTGTTCCTCGGATTCGGGCTCTCGATCTCCACGAACGTCCTCCCGATCGTGGCCGACCTGCTGATCGAGTATCCGCCGGCCGTGACAGCGGGCGGCGGGGCGTTCGGCGCGTTCGGTATTCTCGTCGCCGTCCGCTCGGATCTGTCCGGGACGGTCTCTATCGCGCGCCGGGCCGTCTTCGAGACGCTCGCAGATCCGGCGGTCGTCATCGACACCGGCGGGCACGTGCTGGCGACGAACGACGCGTTCAGCGCGACCTTCGGCGAGTCGTGTATCGGCGAGCCGTTCGCGGAGACACACCCCGAGCTGGCGCGCCAGCTCGACGTCGACGCGTCGGGGACACAGACGGTGAAGACGGACGACGAGAGTCCGATCACCTACTACTCGGTCATCGCCTCGCCGGTCGGCGTCAACGGAGCGCGGGGCCGGTCGCTCGTCTTCCGGGACGTCTCGGAGCTTCGCTCCGTGACCCGGCGGCTGGAGCGACAGAACGAGCATCTCGACGAGATCGCCTACTCGGCGGCGCACAATCTCCGTAATCCGCTGGGTGTCATCGACGGCTACGCGGGGATGCTCGGCTCGGATCTGGACGAGCTCGATGACCCGCCGTTCGACCCCGAGCAGATCGAGACGTATCTCGAGAAGATCACCTCGAACAGCCAGCGGATGGAGGAGATCGTCACCGACCTGTTGCGCGTCACACACGCCAGTAAGGCGGCGGGCGACCGGGAGTGGCTCTCGCTGAGTGAGATGGCCGAGGCCGCGACCGACGCCGTCGACGACATCGATAACGTGACGACGACGGTCGATCCCGACGGACAGATTCGGTCGAATCCCGAGCAGTTCGAGATGTTGCTCACGACGCTCGTCCGGGCGAGCCGCGACCGCGCCGACGACGAGGAACAGGTGTGGATACGGCTGTCGGCCTGCGGAGACGGCTTCGTCTTCGAGGACGACGCCAAGTCCATCGACGAACAGGACGCCGACGTGTTTCTCTCGTACGGCTACACGACGAAGTATCCGGGGACTGGGCTCGGACTGGCCGTCGCACGTATGCTCGCAACGAGCCACGAGTGGGAGATCGATATCGACGGGAGCCACGACGGGCTCCGTGTCATCGTCACGGAGGCGACGGCACAGACGGCGATCGGGACGACCGACACCGGGGAGTAAAGACGGGGGAGTGAGTCGTACGGGTATGCAGATCGGGTCGCGTCGCGCCGTGCTCAACCCGCACAGTGGAACCGGAGACCACGCCGACTACGTCGAGCGACTGCTCAAGGGCCGCGGCTACGCCGTCGAACGGACGGACGCTCCGGAGGCCGCTGTTCGACTCGGCCGCGAGGCCGGTGTAGACGGCGTCTCGGAGCTTGCTGTGTGCGGCGGCGACGGAACCGTCAACGAGGTGTTGTGCGGGCTCGCCGACAGCGATGCGCTCGGCGATCCGACGATCAGCGTCGTCCCCTGTGGCACGGCGAACATCCTCGCGGAGACGCTCGGTGTCCGCGATATCGGACACGGCGTCGAGCTGGCCGACGGTGGCCCCGTTCGAGAGATCGACGTCGGTGTCGCCGGCGGCGAGCCGTTCATCGTCTCCTGTATCGCCGGGCTGCCGGCCGACGCGAGTCTCGCGGCGTCGAGCGATCTCAAGTCGCGGTTCGGAACGTTCGCCTTCGTCGTCACGGGCGTGCAGGAGGCGCTCGGCTTCGACGGGATCGAGATCGAGCTGTCGGCGACCGTCGCCGGGGAGACCGAGACGTGGGAGGGAGAGGCGACCTGCGTGCTGGTCGGCAACGCCCGGAAGTTCATCGAGGAGGGCGGCCAAGCGGACATGGAGAACGGGCTGTTCGACGTCGCGATCGTCGATAAGATGCCGGCGGGGAACCTCGTCGCCGAGGCAGTCGGCCACCGCGTCCTCGGTCAGGAGACGGACGGCGTCACACATATTCAGGCGAGCGAGCTTACCGTCTCCGGCCCGCAGCCGATCACCTTCTCGCGAGACGGCGAACTCGTGACCCACGAGCGGCTGACGCTGACGAACCGCGAGCGACTGCTATCGCTACGTGTCGGCCCGACGTACGACTCGACGCCGTCGTAGCTTCGGCCGTCGTCCGGAGCCGTGCGGTCGTTGTGAGGTGTGACCGCGTGTGGTGTGTAAACACCCGTAGCGTTAATGAGACAGCAGACGTATCTCCGGTATGTCACTCTTCCTCGGAACGCGAAGCGGCGTCTACCGGACGGCGACCCCACACGCGGAGGACGTTACCCACGTTCTCGACAGCGGGAACACGCCTCGCGTTCGGACGGTTCCCGCCGTCGATGGTGTGTTCGCCGCGTCGGCGTCGGGGCTGTATCGCTCCACGGACGACGGACAGACGTGGGACCGGCTGGCCGTCCCGCGCGAGGAGGTGTACTCGGTCGTCGCCGATCCGGACGGCGAGCGTCTGTACGCGGGGACGCATCCGGCGCACCTCTACGTGTCGAGCGACGGCGGAGAGACGTGGACGGAGCTCGACGGGTTTCAGGAGCTTCCGTCGCGGGACGAGTGGCACACGCCGCGCCACCGCAACGAGGCGCACGTCCGGGGTCTCGGCGTCGCTCCGGAGGCTTCCGACCGCGTAATCGCCGGTGTCGAGGTCGGCGGCGTCCACGTCAGCGACGATCAGGGCGAGACGTGGGCCGAGCGCCGCGGTGGTAGCTCCGCGAGCGAAACGGGCGGAGGCTCGCCGCGAGAGGGACGAAGTGACGGTGTCTCCGCGAGCGAAGCGAGCGGAGGCTCGTCACGAGAGGAGCGAAGTGACGGTGTGCACGACGACGTCCACCACGTCCTCGTCCTCGGGGCCGACGAGTACATCGCCTCGACCGGCGACGGGCTGTATCGGACGCGCGACGCCGGGCGGTCGTGGACTCGTCTCGATACGGGGATCGATCACCGGTACTTCCGAGAGGCGTTCGCGCTCGACGGCAGACTCTACGCGGCCGCCGCTCACGGCCCCCCGGGAACGTGGAGCGGAACAAACGGGGCCAACGCGGTCCTGCTCGAATCGGTGGACGACGGCGAGACGTGGGAGCGCGTCTCGTATCCCGGTGGTCCCGAAGAGGTCGTCCTCGGGTGGACCGAGTTCGACGAGCGCGTCGTCGCCGGGACGAACGACGGCTCTCTCATCAAGCACGGGGGCGACGGAACGTGGACCGAGACGGGAGCCGTCCCGGCGGAGATCCGCTCGCTCGTGGTCTGTTGATCCATCCGGGTGGCGCGTACCGCAGCACTGACCGCGGGCGTACAGGTAGACCCGGCTCCGGTTGAGCGTACGTCGGCAGGATCGACAGAGGTATCCGAACGGCTACGCCCCGACGACGATCGCTATCCGCGCAGCGCCTCAACCGGGCGGTCGTTCGCCGCTCGCCACGCCGGATACACCCCGGCGACGAGACTGACACCGATCCCGAACAGCGCCGCCGCCGCGAGATACAGCAGCGACTCGCCCGCGAACGCGAGCGGGCCGCCGAGGAACAAAGCGTTCGCGGCCATCGTCACGAGCAGCGCGAGCGTCAGCCCGATCGCCGTCCCGATGAGACCGAGCAGTGCCGCCTCCGCCAGCAGGATCCGGACGATGTCGCGGCGACCGTAGCCGACGGCTCGGAGCACGCCGATCTCCTGTCGCCGGCGAATGATCGCCATCAGCATCGTGGAGGCGATCGAGACGCCGGCGACGAGCAGCGAGATGGCCGCCAGCCCGGCGAGAAACAGGTTGATACCGTTGACGATCGAGCGGAACAGCCGAACGAGCGACGTGAGTTCGAAGACGAGCAGCGTGTCCGTGCGGCCGTTGAACTCCTCGCGGAGCGTCGCGGCGGCCGATTCCGCTCGCTCGACCGACTGCGTCGTCACGCGGAGCCGGCTGAACCGCCGCTCGCCGGTCAGTTCGAGCGGGAGCAGCACGCTCGGGCCACCGACGCCGCCGCCACCGGTGACGACCGCTTCGACCCGGACGACGCTCGTCTCACCGTCCCGAGTCAGATGGACCCTGTCGCCCGGTTCGAGGCCGTACTCGTCAGCGACGCCCGCCGACAGCAGTGCGCCCCGTCGCCAGTTCGTCGGGATCGAGCCAGCCCGCACGTCGTAGACGAGCCGCGGCGCGGCGAGATAGGTGAGCGACACCGGCTCGGTCCCCTCGCGCGTCCGGAGTTCGCCGCCGCCCGATCGGGTGGCGAGGACGCCGGCCGGCGCGATGCGTTCCTCGATTCGCTGCACGTCCGTCCGATCGAATGTCCGCTCGTCGCGGTCGATCCCGGGGAGGACGAAGACGTTGGTCGCGCCCTGATCGTCGAGCGTGGCGAGCTGGCTCTGTTTGAACGCCGCGCCGCCGGCGCCGATCGCCCCGATCGCGACGACGCCGATGACGATGGCCGCGATCGCGAGTCCCGACCGGACCTTCGCACGGGTGACGTTCCGGCGCGCAACGAGCATCGACGGCACGCGGCCGAACAGGCGGGTCCACGGGATCATCCCTGAAACGCCTCCACGGGCCGCTTGTTCGCCGTCCGCCATGCGGGATAGATCCCGGCGAGCAGTGCGGTCAACACGCCGAACAGCGCGCCTATGGCGACGTAGGTGAGCCCGGTCTGCGTGAACGCCAGCGGATCACCGACGAGCAGGGCGTTGACGAGTAGCCCGATGCCGAGCGCAACCGGGATGCCGACGGCCGCGCCGACTACACCGAGCGCCACGGACTCGGCGACGAGCAGCCGGACGACCGCCAGCTTCGGATAGCCGACCGCCCGCATCACCCCGAGCTCCCCCTCGCGTTCGAGCGCGCTCATCAGCTGCGTGTTCGCGATCGTGACCGCCGCCACGAGCAGCGACAGCGCCCCGATCCCCGCGAGGAACTGATTGATCGTGCCGAACAGCTGCTCAAACTGCTCGCGCTGGTCCTGAACGGGGGAGACGGACACCTCTTGACGACGGACGTTGAGCGCCGCCTCGATCGCGTCGGCCGTCGCGTCGATGTCCCCCGTCGTCGTGGAGGCACGGACGACCGCCGAGTCGTAGCGGGGATCACTGAACTTCGAGAGCGGGACGAAGACTGACTGGTCGGCGCTGAGCGGATCGGCAAAGCCTTGCGGCTCCAGTATCGCGGCGACGGCGAACGCTCGCTCGAAGTCGCCGGCGACGGAGACGGTGACGCGGTCGCCCACCGCGATACCGTTCGTGTCGGCGATGCGTGCCCCGACGACGACGCTCCGCCGCCAGTTCGCCGGGATCGAGCCCGCCCGCGCGTCGTAGAAGGCCCCGGGACTCTCGATGCCGTTCACCTGTGCCGTGAGCGCCAGCTCGCCGCTCGCGGTTCGGACAGTCGTACCCCCGGGCGAGACGACCGGGAGAACCGTCGCGTCGCCGGCGGCCTGTCGCATCCGGTCGATGTCGCTCTCGCCGAAGCCACGCTCGTCCGGCGGCTCTCCCTCGTAGTCGATCGGATCGACGGTCGCCGTGCTACCGAACCCCTCGAACGCCGACGCCTGATCCTGTTTGAACGCCTCGCCGCCGAGCCCGATCCCCCCGATCGCGACGACACTGATGACGACCGCGAGCACGGCGAGCGTCGTCAGATCGCGCGACCGGGCGAGGTTTCGGCGCGCGAGCAGCAGGACGGGAAACCGCGCGGCGAGCCGATCGAACATCTCACTCCCCTCCGCGCAGGGTCCCGTCGATGAGCCGGACGACCCGATCTGCCGCCGTCGCGACGTAGTCGTCGTGGGTCACTGTCACGACGGCCACGTCCTCGGTCTCGCGCAGCTCGTCGAACAGGTCGAGGATGCGATCACCGGTGTCGCGGTCGAGGTTGCCGGTCGGCTCGTCGGCGAGCAGGAGCGCGGGATCGTTGATGAGCGATCGGGCGACCGCGACCCGCTGTTTCTGCCCGCCCGACAGCTCGTCGGGATAGTGGTCAAGCCGGTCGCCGAGTCCGACGCGTTCGAGCAGCTCGGTCGCCCGCTCGCGGGTTCGCTCCGGTGTCCGGTCGAGGAGCCGCGGCATCTCGACGTTCTCGCGGGCCGTCAGCGTCGGGATCAGGAAGTAGCTCTGGAACACGAAGCCGATGACGTCTTTCCGCTTGCGCGTGCGATCCGCCCGCGAGAACGTCGCCGTCTCCTCGCCGTACAGCGTGACGGAGCCGTCGGTCGGCACGTCTAACAGCCCGAGCAGGTTCAACAGCGTCGACTTGCCCGATCCCGACGGGCCGACGACGGCGACGGACTCGCCGGACGCGATCCCGAAGTCGATCCCCTTCAGCGCCCGCACCGTCTGCTCGCCGGTGTGATACTCCTTCACCACGTCGTGTCCCTCGATGACGGCGTCGTCGGGGCGACGATCGACCGATCGAGCCATCAGTCGCGCCGGCGGATGAGGACGCCACCCACGAGTAACGCGGCGACGGCCAGCCCGCCCAGCAGTATCGGTAGCCCGCCGCCGCCGCTGGACTGCTCGGTCGGCTCGGCCCGCTCGACGGACAGCTCTCGCGTGTACGACCGCTCGGTGTCTCCGACGTCGTAGCGAACGGTGACCGGCACGGACGACACGTCGCCAGTCACGCTCGTAGTCAGGGTGAACGCGGCGAAATCGCTCCCGTCCACGCTACCGACGAAGTACTCGCTCGCGGTGACGTTCGCTCCGCCCACCTCGACGGTGACCGAGCTCGCCTGCGAGCCGCCGAGATTGCTCGCCGTCGCCGACAGTTCGAGCCGGCCCCCGCGGGCGACGGTCTCGACGCCGGTGAGCGAGATCTCCGCCGGATTCGCCGGCTCGGTGAACCGCGTCCGAACGGTGTGGTCGGTCTGTCGCTCGGCGCCGTTCGCCGTGGTGTAGCTGACGGTCACGTCGAACGTCTGCTCGCCCATCCCGTCGCGAGTGACGGGGAAGGTGAACGTCCGGCCCGCGCCGCTGGCGAGCTCGGTGCTGACGCGGCGATCGGTTCGGAGCTGCACGCCCTCGCCGGCCACCTCGACGGCGAGCTGTCGCACCGGCTGATCGAGGCCGTTCGTGAGATTGAGCGAGAGCGTCGTCTCCGCGCCGGGAAACGTCGGAGCGACGCTGCCACCGACGCCGATCTCGCCCGCGAGATCCGGCGAGCGGAAGCGGACGGCGAGCGTCTCGGTCGTCGTCCGTCGGACGCCGTCCTCGTCCGTGTACGACAGCGTCGCCTCGATCTCACGGACGCCGAGTTCTGCCGGCGTCGCGGTGAACGCGAAGTCGCGTTCGCCCCCCGCGGCGACCGAGGACGCCACTCGCGTCGGCTCGTCGAAGGTGACGCCGTCTGCGGCGAGCGCGAGATTCACGTCTCTGACCGGCACGTCGAGTCCGTTCGCGACACCGACCGTCAGCTCGGTCGGCTCACCGGCGACCGTCCCCGCGGCGTCGATCTCGATCCGCGGAGCCGGCTCGTACACCTCGACGGTCGTCGTCGTCTCGACGTTCAGCGCGTCCCCGCTCGTGGGCCGGGCGTCGATCTCGACGAACAGGGTCTTGGATCCGGCCTCGTCGAAGCCGATGTCGAGGGGAATGCGCTCCGAGCTACCGGGGGCGACTCGTCCCTGATACTCCCGGCGGTCGAGGCGGTCACCGCCAGCGGAGGGATCACCGTCGTACACCTCGACGCTACGGACGGAGTAGGTCTCGGAGCTTCCCTCTGGGTTCGTGAGCCGAGCGGTGAGCGTGAAGTTCCCGCTCGTCGTCGGCTGGATCGGATCGGTGCTCGTCGTCAGATACAGGAAGCCGTCGTCGGCAGCCGTCGTCGCGCCCGCGACCGGCGGTGCACCCGCGCTCACGGCGAGCAGTAGGACCAGCGCCGCAACCGCACGATACGTTGTCATACGAGTGCATACTCGCCCGCCGGTAAAGCGTTTCCGAGCCGCTGTACAGGGATCGCTCGGAGCCGGTGTCTCACTCGCCCGCGGGTTTTTCCGTCCGGCCGTCGCAGTTGCCGTATGCGCGCAGCACGCTATCACGGTCCCGGCGACATCCGCATCGACGAGGTCGACCGCCCCGAGATCACGGACCCCGAGGAGGCGCTCGTCCGTGTCACCCACACCGCGATCTGCGGCTCAGACCTGTGGTTCTACCGCGGCGAGCAGGACCGGGACACGCCCTCCGGCGTCGGCCACGAGCCGATGGGCGTCATCGAGTCGGTCGGCGAGGACGTGGTCTCGCTCGAACCCGGCGACCGCGTCCTCGCGCCCTTCGCGATCTCCTGTGGCGAGTGCGAGTTCTGCCGGAAGGGGCTTCACACCTCGTGTGCGAACGGGAGCGGCTGGGGCGGCGAGAACGGCGGCGGGCAGGGCGAGTACGTCAAATGCCCAACCGCGGACGGAACCCTCGTCAAAGTGCCCGACCGTCACGCCGACGATCCGGAGACGCTGAAGTCGCTGCTCCCGCTGACGGACGTGATGTGTACCGGTCACCACGCCGCCGTCAATGCTGGCGTCGAGACCGGCTCGACCGTCGCGGTCGTCGGTGACGGAGCCGTCGGGCTCTGTGGCGTCCTCGCGTCGAGACGGCTCGGCGCGGAGCGGATCATCGCCATGGGTCACCACGAGGACCGACTCGACATCGCTGAGGAGTTCGGTGCGACCGACCGCGTGACCGCACGCGGCGACGAGGCGGTCGAACAGGTCCACGAGCTGACCAACGGCGGCGTCAACCACGTCATCGAGGCGGTCGGGATGGAGTCGTCGATGAACACCGCGTTCGACGTCGCGCGACCGGGCGGAACGGTCGGCTACGTCGGCGTCCCCGCCGGCGTCGACGAGGCGGCCTTCCTCGGCACGGCATTCGGCGACAACATCGCGCTCAAAGGCGGCGTCGCACCCGTTCGCGAGTACATCGAGGAGCTGATGGCCGACGTGTTACAGGGGACGCTCGACCCCGCGCCGGTGTTCACGAAGACGGTCGATCTGGACGGCGTGCCGGCGGGATACGAGGCGATGGACGAGCGGGACGCGGTGAAGGTGTTCGTGGACCTGACCTGACGCCGTCGGTTCGAGCCGACTCGCCCGAACCTACTTGCCGTTCTCGCCCGTACAGATGGGTGATGCGACAGTGTACTCGCTGTGAGACACAGATTTCTCCCGACGGCGAGCGGCGAGCGCGCCGTCGCCTCTGCGACCGACTCCGCTTCGGGCGTCTGTTCTACCGCCCAGCGTCTGCGAGCGCGTCACCGACCGACGGTATCGACGCCGCGTGACCGAGCTATCACGCCGGCGGCTCCTGTGTGCGACTGGCGTCAGTCTCGCGACGCTGGCCGGCTGTTCGGCCGACGAGACGCCCGAAGCCCGGTTCCGTGACGCGCTCGCGAGTGCCGAGATCGAGATTCGCGCGCTCTCGGCCGCCCGGGACGGCTGGGAACTAGAGTATCTCACGACCGCGGTGACGACCGCGACGCTCCGGGCGGAGGCGGAGACGATCGCACTCGCGTACGCCGACCACCACCCTGACGGGATGCACGCGCTCGGCGCGGTCGCGATTGCCGGCGGGGAGGACGCACTGACCGCGGAGTGGCGCGCCCGAGCGGTCTGGACTGCTCGCGACGAGTCGGCGTATCTCGATCGGGTGCGAGAGACGACCGACGCGTTCTGAAACCGAAACTGACGACCCGCCCGCCCTCCCGAGTCAGGTATGGACGGCTACCGCTTCACCGAGACGATACCGCTTCGACTGCGCGACATCGACCAGATGAACCACGTCAACAACGCCGTCTACGCGACGTTCCTCGAACAGGCGCGGGCGGCGTACTTCCGTGACGTCGTGGGTGAGCCGCTCGACTCCGTCGGGATGGTCATCGCCGATCTGACCGTGACGTTCGAGCGGGCGATCACGCTCGACGCCGGCGAGGTCGTCGTCGGGGCGCGCGTCACCGAGCTCGGGACGAGCAGCGTCCCGATGGAGTACGAGATCCGCGCCGACGGCGAGCGCGCCGCGACCGGGGAAACGACGATGGTGCACGTCGACCGAGCGACGGGGACGGCCGAGCCGCTTCCCGACGCGTGGCGCGAGGCGATCGCGTCGTTCGAATCACTCGAAGCGTAGCGTTTCGCTCCCCGCGTCGAGGACACAGCGGCCGCCGACCGGTATCGGAGCCGTCGGTCGCGTGTGGCCGAACTCGACGTCCGTGACGACGACCGCGTCGCCGTACTCGCGGACCGTCTCGACGACGGCCTCGCGCTGTCGCTCGCGATACGCCGTGCGTTCTGCCGGCGTGCGCTCGTTGCCGAAGCCGCGCGCCTTCGCCCGGCCGACGAGCACCGCGCCGACATCGAGTGCGCCGCGTTCGCCCAGCCCCCTGAGCACGCGACGAACGACCGTTGGTTCGGGCAGCTCCTCCGACGTTTCGAGCAGGAGCACGCTTCCGCTCGTCTCCTTGGGGACGTAGCTATCGGCCATCAGATGCGTCGCGAGGATCTCCAGACAGCCGCCCCACGTCCGGCCTTCGACCGTCCCGGCTCCGTGCCAGCGGCGACCCGTACTCTCCTCGCGTTCGGGATCGTCTTCGAGGTTCGCGGGATCGTGCCAGTCGAGGTCCTCGTCGCTGAACCAGCCCGTCTCGCGAAGCGCCCCGAGCGTCTCCTCGAAGAAGGCTCGCTCCAGATAGCGACGGGTGTAGTCGTTGATCCCGCCCGGCTCGCAGACGTCGGTGAACAGGGTTCCGCCGTAGAACGTCACGACGCCCTGTGCTCGACAGAACGCGGCGAAGGAGGTGTTGTCGCTCGTCCCGTAGAACCGAGTCGGGTGATCGCGGATCACGCTCGGGTCCAGATGCTTCAGAATGCGAATCTGGTCGTCGCCGCCGATCGCGGCGATGACCCCGTCGATGTCGGGGTCGCGGAAGGCGCGTTCCAACTCCCGGGCTCGCCCCTCCGGATCGTCGTACAGCTCCCGGTTGTCAGCGTAAAGACTGTCGAACGCGACGGGATCGAGATCGAACGAGCGCAGTCGGTCGAACCCCAGTTCGATGAGGTGGTCGGGGTACGACCCGGTTGCAGGGATCGTCGCCGGGCGACAGACCGCGACGGTACTGCCCGGTTCGAGCGGGGGCGGGATCTCCATAGCCGGGATTGCGGGGTCAGGTAGCTAACTGTTCGGGTCGCGTGTCACTCCCCCTCACACCACGTCTCCGCCATCGCCACGGCAGCCGCACGGCTCGGGACGGTCTCGTGTCTGTACGTCTCGCCCTCGGGCGCTTGGATGAGTCGGTCGTAGTGGACGGCCCACTCGCCGTCGGCAGTGTTGCGGGCGACGATCTCGGCGGCTCCGTCCTCGCGCTCCCAGACGAGCGCCGCGTCGGTCTCGGTCGTTCGCTCCCACGTCATGCCGGCTTCTCGTGAGCCGACGGCTAAACGTACCCGACATCACGGCGAACGGAAGCGTTAAGAAAACCACGGCGCGAGAATCAGCAAGGATGCTCGCCGCTTCGCTGCAGGTCGTCGATAATTTTCTGCTCCAGTACAACGCCGGGCAGATCCTGTTGGCACTGTTTCTGGTGTCGACGCTCGGGCTGGTCCCGGTGAAATCCATCAAGGCGGTCGGACTCAACGTCATCACGTTCGGTTTCATCTTCCTCGTCACGCCGACCACCCTCGCGCCGATCCAGTACCGGTTTCTGGGTATCGCGCTGCTGTTCGTCGGGCCGATTATCGTCGTCGCGTCGCGTCAGTGACGCCGTCGTCGGTAACGGAGCCGTGGCCTGACGACAGCTCAGCCTTAGCTGTACAGCGAGTAGTAGAGCGCGCCGAACCCGACACAGAACAGCAGCGCGCCGGTCGCCTGAAGCCCGACGAAGAGATCCGTCGCCGGCGCGCGCGCCGAGAGCAGTAGCTGTGTCGTGAGGCTCGTCACCGCGACGCCCATGCTGACGAACGCGAAGCCGACGAAGGCGTATCTGAGACGGGTCGTCCCGTCGGTCCGGTAGGCTCTGAAGCTGATGAGCGTCAGCCCGAGCGAGAGTCCGAACAGGACGAGCCGAAGTACCAATAGCACGATTCCGGTGGGTGTCGTCGTAACCATTCGTGTATCACTCTCTTGCGAGTTCGTTCCACAGCTGCGAGAACTTCTCCGGGGCGGTGTCGCGATGTCGCAGCTGCACCTCGTAGCCGTCCTCGTCCAGCGTGATGACGGTCGATTCGAAGTTACACTCGTAGACGTTGTAGTGGTTGCCGTCGGCCGCGATCTCGGTCCGTTCGGTGACGAGCGCGTGTGCTTCGAGCCGCTCCAGCCGACGGTAGACGGTCGGGAGCGACATCCCGCAGCGTTCGGCGAGCTCCTTTGCCGACCGCGGTTCCACGGCCGCTGCCTCCAGCAGTGCACGCGCCTGCTCGTCACCGAGCGTGTCGAGCAGGTCACTCGCGGAGCTGGCGTCATCCACATCGAGGAGCGCACGGGCGACGAGTAAAAAAGACACGCCAACGGTCCGGTCACTCGACGACGGTGTTCGATAGCGTGCCGATCCCCTCGTACGTGATCTCCACGGTGTCGCCCGGCTCCACCAGCCCGGGGTTGGCCGGGCTGCCGAACGAGATCACGTCGCCCGGTCGGAAGGTGAACCGCTCGGAGAGGAAGCTAATCGTCGCACGCGGCCCGACGAACATATTCTCCGTGTTGTCCGACTGCCGGCGCTCACCGCCGACGTACGTCTCCATGTCGAGACCGACGGGGTCGATATCCGCGATGACGGGACCGAGCGGCGCGGAGCTGTCGAACGCCTTGCGAGCCGTCCGACCGTCCTGATCGAGGGCGTCCAGATCGTTCACGATCGTGTAGCCCCGGACGACGTCGTCGACCGCCGACTCGTCGATATCGTGACACTGCTCGCCGATGACGGCCGCCAGCTCACCGGCGTAGGTAAGCTCCTCCGTGAACGACGGGTAGACGATCTCCTCGTTCGGTCCACACAGCGAGGTGGGTCCCTTGATGAAGAAGTCCGGCTCGTCGGGAACGTCGTACCCCATCTGTTCGACCGTCTCGCCGTAGTTGCGCCCGACGCAGTAGAACGCCGACGGCTCACACGGCGCGAGCAGTTCGGCGTCCGCGCCGATCGCGTACTCGCCGTCGTCGGTCGCGACGACACCATCATCGTACTCGCCAGTCTGGATGCCGTCGTCGGTACTGACGCGTGCGTACTTGGTCACACCGCCCGTGCGACTCGCGGCTGTAAACGACTGGTGGTTTCCGCGGACCGCTCGCGCGGTTTTATCTTCGTGCCCGATAACGGCCACGTATGACCGTCCCGAAGGGAATCGCCCGCGACACGCTGTTGGATATCGTCGTCGGTTGGTACGAGGCCGGCGCAGACGACCGGCTCATCGACACCGCCGATGCGGCCGAACACGCCGGCTACAGCGACGCGACGAGCCGGCAGACGCCGTTTCTCGAAGCCGTCGGTGTCCTCGACCGCGACGGACAGGACCACCGGCTCACGAGCCGCGGGGTCGCCCTCGCGGCCGCGCTCGCGAACGACGACGAGACGGAGGCGACGAGCCGCGCGTACGCGATCCTCGCCGCGTGGCCGACGAGCAGTCGGCTCCGCGACATCCTCCGCGGCGGCGCGATGCCCGAGGACGAACTGCTCGTGCGGGTCGCGGACGTGACCGACGCCGATCTCGACGTGAGCCGCGAGCGTATCGGCTGTCGGACGCTGCTCGACCTGCTGGTGTGGGCCGGCGTGCTCGACCGGACCGACGACGGACTGTATCTCCCCGGTGCGGTGGAGACGCGCGCCGTCGAACGGGAGCGTGCAGCACTCACCGTCGGGCTGGAGCTGTCGGTCGATGTGGACCCCGAGGACGTGGAGTCGCTCGTCAGCGCGATCCAGTCGGGGCTCGACGAGGACGAACCGCCGAGGGTTGCCGCCGAACTCGACGGGGTTTCGCTCCGCGAGGACTAAACCGGATCGACGAGATCAGGGTCGTCGTTGGCCGGGCTGTTGACACGCTTGGAGACCGGGTAGGCGTCCATCTCCCCGTCGTACGGGGTGAGCAGCGACTCGTCGGGTTCGGCGAGCCACCGTCGCTCGCCGTCGGAGGCGAGCACCACCGGCATCCGGTGGTGGTACGTCGACTGGAAGGCGTTCGCCTCGGTCGTCAGTATCGTGAACCGCGCGTCCGGCTCGCCGTTCGTCCCGCCGCCCTCGCCCGCACCGAACGCGTCTAACCCCGTCTGTGTCGTCTCGGGCTCGTACGGCTCCCAGAGCCCGGCCATCGCGAACGGCTCGCCGTCGGCGCGGGTGATCCGGTAGGGGCGTTTCCCGTCACCGAGATCGGCCCACTCGTAGTAGCCGTCCGCGAGGACGAGACAGCGCCGGCGGTCGGCCTGCTCGCCGAACTTCTTCTGGAGCGTCTCCGTCCGCGCGTTGATGATACGCGAGTCGGCCCAGTCGGGACGGAACCCCCACTCGTAGTGGCTGAGCCGGTCGGGGTCGTGGTTGGTGACGACGGGGAGTCGCTGGCTCGGCGCAGCGTTGTAATGTGGCCCGTACTCCGCACTGACGCGCACGCCGAACCGAGACTCGATCTCGTCGCCCGGCAGGTAGATGCTGTAACGCCCGCACATAGCTTACGGAGGGGGAGCGCGGGCAAAAACCTCTGTGTCGGGAGCGTTCAGATGAGCTGATTCCGTGCGACGCCGATTGACATCCTCCCCGCCCTGAAGGGCGAGGATTCCTCGCGTTGGAGTCTCAGTCGTTCTGAGGTTCCACGGAGGCAACTTTCCCGCTCACAGCGGTACTCTGGTCTGTGTATTCCTCGTTGGCCGTTATCTCCACTGCGATGGAGGGCGGGCTATGGTCGTCCCGCCACTCGTGATTGTTCCACTTGAGGTACACGGGCCGTGCCATCGGCCCAACCACGTTGGTCTGCTGTCTCAGGAACGATTTCGAGGCTACGAGGTCTGCGTGTCCCTCGAACCCGCACGAACACGTCAGCGACTCCTCGTGACGAATTGTCTCCTCTCGTTCTCCGCACTCTGGACACTCCTGACTTGTCCACGCCTCGGATTCTTCATCAACCGTGATACCGTACTCTTCACATACGTCTTCAAGACGGTTGATCAACCGGCGGTACGCCCAGAAGTTGTGCGTCTTCTCGTTCACAACTGCCGACCAGTGTGCTGAGAGAACGCCCTTGATATCCCCGACGTACAGCGTTGAGACACCTTCATCATACAGGCGTTCCACGAGATCTCGTACAAGGCTGTCTTGGGCGTGGTCGCGTCGGTTCGTGCGCTTGCGATACAAGCGGTCGATTCGATTGCTGGACGTGCGCTGGTTTTTGAGGAGCGACTGATAGTACGCGATTCGCTCCGTGGTTTCACGGAACTGCTCGAACAGGTCGCGTCCGTCGTACAGGAGTTGCTGGCCGGTCGATACTGTGCAGGCGACGAGGTTGTTCGCACCCACGTCCAGAGCGGCCTCTTCCGAGGCCAGTGGTGAATCCAGTCGAGAATCAGGAACGGTGACTGGTTGGAAAGCTCTGAACGTGTCTGCGAGTTCGTCGTACACAAGTTCGAGTCTGCCTTGCTCGCCGCTCCACTTCGGGTCGCCCGCAACTTCGACGCGAAGGCGCTGGTTCCGATTCAACCCGAGTTCGTCTTTGAGTTCGGAGCCAATTGGGACTTCTAATCGGGAACGCTCCCCGTATTCGATGGTGTACTGGTCGTTGCGAACGTATGTTCGGAGGACTCGTCCGTCATCCTCGTTGCCCCAGTATCCGGGTGGCGATGGTTTCTCATCGATTTTCCCAGCGTGGTATTTCTCGTTGCTGGAGAAGAACGACCGCCACGCTTCCGAGTTCTTGCGGATGATTTGCTGGGCGACCGAACTGCTGAGGATGCCTTTGTATTTGCCTTCGAGACTGCCGGTGTCGGCATCCCAGACGCTTTCATCATCTTCGAGGAAGGCTTGGCGGCGAGCGTAGTTTGTCTCGTTCCAGAGACTCGCAGAAGCGTCCAACCAGCGAACAAACACCTCATGCTCCTTGTTGAAGCAGGGGTGGACATTGAACTGGTTGGCTCGCTTCATCACCAGTTGTTACGAATCGAATGTTTGTAAAAATACGGATTGGCGTTGGAGACTCAGCCCTGCTGTCGAACGTGGTATGTGCAGTAGTTGTCAGATTTATCCCCGCGCTAAAGCACGGGGTTTCTCCTCGATTCTCCGTAAGCCTGCAACTGTCCCACTGAGAACGGCCCGTCAAAAGCACGAGTTGTCGAGTGGATTAACAATTACCTCATACGACGAGCCGGACGAGGGAGGACGCGACGACGAACGCAACGAGTTGCGTCACTGGAGCTAACAACACGACTGCTCGCGATTTGTAGTAGCCTGCGGCGGCGTAGAGTCCCGAAAGTGCGATCACGCCAAGTGTGAAGTTGGCGACTCCACTGGCGAACAACGACGAGCTGAGCGGCGCGTCTGAGACTGTCGCCGGGTTATCTATGACGAGGAAGAAACTCCCAAACAAGGCCACTGCACCCGCAACAACTCCCCACAGGCCGAGGCCGACGGCGACTGCCGGCTGCTCGCTACGGTCGTAGTGGAGGTATGCGAGTGTCGCGATGACCGCCGGAAAGCCGATTGTGAGGACAAAATCCAAATTCCCGAATTTGAGGATGCGCAGCCCTCTCCCGATAGCGAGGAGACCTCCGATGACAGCGAATCCGGTGATTGCAGCATCAATACGTCTGCGGTCAATTGTGGTTGTAGTGTTCATAGCTGGAGAACAATCCGACAGTGAGAAATGCTTTCTGATGGTGTACGCTCGGAAGATCTCGTACAGGAATCTTCTGTTGTAGTAGCTTGTTTTCACCAGGACGTTCTCCGTAGCGTCGACAACATCTGAGTCATTCTTCCACGAGTCCGGGTTATTGTTGATCGTGTCGAAGATGGTCCCGACGTAGTCGTGGGAGACCCCTGCGAGATCCTTCGCCGCTTGAGAGGGATAGTATGTGTTGTTGGGCGTCTTATTACTGATGATCTGGGGATTCTCTCCAGTGCCTGTTCTCCGCGACTACTCCGAACAGCACTGGTGAACTACCCCGACCTACCGCGCTCGGGCCTACCCGGCCCTCGCTTGTTGAGGTCGGGGCTTCCTGTTTCTGCGTCGGACCTTGTACCCGACGTGGGCACAGTGGTTCCAGACTCCGCAGGCGATTTCCCTTCACAGGTGGTTCGGAGTGTCCCACTCCTACCTGTTGGACCCTCGGCCACAACCGACGATGCGCGCTTCTTGTCGCGCTTGAACACCGCCGGAGACGTGGTGAGCATCATACTACCTCGTTCGACTGCAAGGGTAGTAAAACCTTGGAACAAAGCGGAAGAAAATGATGACGGCATTGACGAGGCGCTTCGCGTCTCGTTCGCACACCAGAAATCTGCGATTTCTGGGGACGCTGTATCCCCACCCTACTCGCTTGTGCTTCCGACCGCAGTCGGAAGCCCTGCGCTCGTTGAGGGTGGGGGCTTAGCGCCTGCATACATTTAAACCGATACAGTCGAATCAAGTCAGCTAACGATCAATTGCTTAACTAGCGGTGCTCTTCGGACCCCAGTAATCTATACACTGCGCTCTGATTCGACACGCCCCGTCGTGTGAGCGATGAACACATCTTCTATTGATGGTTCGTGAATAGTGAACGAAACAACGGATACAGCCGTGTTTTCAATCGTTTGTATCACGGGCCACCGGGCGTTGGATCCACGCGTGACGACAACGACCTGATTCCCATCCTCAGTGACTTTGACCACCCCGTCCTGAGCACGGAGTGTCTCGTCGAGGCCTGATGGGACGTGATCTAACATGAATCGAAGTGATGACTCAACAGCAACCTGTTCACGGAGATCATCAATACGACCTTCGGCAATTAGGTTGCCATCATCGAGAATACCGATTCGATCACAGACGAGTTCGACCTGACCGAGAACGTGACTGGAAAAGAACACTGCTGCGCCCCGGTCGTTCTCCTCGTAGACGATGTTACGGATCGTACGCGCCCCATGTGGATCAAGCCCGGTGAACGGTTCATCGAGGATCAGTAGGTCGGGGCTTCCGACAAGTGCCATTGCTACCCCGAGTCGTTGTTGCATCCCATTCGAATACGTTCCAGCTTGACGATCGATCGCATCACTCAATCCGACCCGAGCGAGGAGTTCTTCGGGTGTATCTGACGCGTTCTTCGAGTCGATAACGTAGTTGAGATGTCGGCGTCCAGTTAATCGCTCGTAAACGCTAAACCGATCAGGGAGGATGCCAACACGTTGGTGGATCTCGACTACGTCGTCTCGTGGATCGCAGCCGAGTATGCGAGCCGTCCCCGCAGTTGGACGGACGTAATCCATAAGCATACTAATCGTCGTTGATTTTCCAGCCCCATTCGGTCCCAAGAAGCCATACACTTCTCCGTCTTGGATCTCTAGGTCCAGCCCGTTGACTGCAGTTTCCGATCGATACTGTTTCGTGAGGTCAGTGGTGGTGATTACAGTCATTCGTTTACACGCTCCGAATTACGCGAGATCCGCCTTCCGGAATCTGTAGTAGCCAACCGAGAAGGGGACGAGAATCCATCCGGCAAAGACGAGCAGTGCCAGTTCTTCGTGTAGTACGAATAGTGTGTCTGATCTACTGAATGCGAGTTCAGCCACAAGGGCATTCGACTGCGTGTTCGGTTGAAGATCCGCAAGCACACCAACTATCCACGAGGCCGAGTTGCCAGTAGACAGGATCCAATTTGTGAGGACGTTGTACGCTCCGGCTGGTGCTAGTCGATGGAGTAGAAATAGGCTTTCTGATGCTGGCGGGTTCAGCGGGTTGACTTGGATCCCCGTCAGGGGCGTGTAGATCTGGTAGACGACGAAATCCACCCACCCCAGAATGAAGACGAGATAATAGCTAAACGCAGCGGTTGCCGCCTGAATCGAGGTGGTCACCGCGGCTGAAATCGAGACACCGACGCACACGTTTAGAAGCAGATAAACAACTGAAACCGCTACGAAAAGGGCGAACTTGCTGAGTGAGAATAAGCCATACTGGAGTGTTCCGAGTCCACCAACAATCAGGAACGTAAGTAGTAGGGGTACACAGAGAACCGCTGTTTGCCCGATGACTTTTCCGAGAAGAATATCGTGGCGGCGAACCGGCATTCCACTGACGAATTTCATACTCCCAGATTCACGTTCGCTAACAACAGACCGGTGACTGAGGAGAACAGCACCGAACGTTGCAAAGATACTGACTGGGCCTTGAAACGCCGCAAGTGTCGTGTTACTCTCTAATGCAGCGACAACGTATGATGGGCCACCGATGGAGAGATAACTGGCGAGTATGAGGAAGCCACTCAAAAGCCAGAGACCTTTCGATTGGATATGATCATGGAACTCCTTTCGGGCAAGGGGGGACCAGCTCACGATGAAAAGTACCCATTGATACCGTATATATCTGGGATGCCGTTTTTCCATGAGACTTTCGAGAATATTACGCTAATTCGATTTTTCAGCTTTCAGAATCCATTATCGGCCTGTAGAACAGTCCCACTGCCGTCCGCGTTCTCTCGAAGTTCGATGACTGGATTGTCCGTATTGTTCGGAACTGTGTGGACGACTTCACCCTCGACATATGAGTCAAAGTACGAACTGAAGATATCCAGATCAGTGTCCACTGTCCCGTTCCAATTCCAGAATGGAACATTTGTTTCTCCCGTTGTACTTCTGTTGATGTTCGAGACTGTGGTGTATGGAGAGGCGACCTCCCACTCAATCGTATGAGTCATACATTATCCACAGCTAGTAGCTACTACACAGGAGGCTGTCGGGGTGGTGTACCGTTCCTTTCCGATCAAGAAGGGGGCAGGCTGGCCGCAGATCGCTGACGTGAGGTATCGTGTCCGTACCGCCGGTCTGTCGCCGGAACCGCCCGATCCGGAGGATCAGTTACCGAATGATTTCGTCGAACGTCACCTCGTCCGGAGTGATCTGGATGCTGAGTGAATTCCCCGGCTCATCACCTGCCCACTCATACGAGACTGTTTCGTAGCCGTCGACTGCTGCCGTGAGGGTCGCTGCGGAGTCGAGCGGCGGGTACGTCTCGATTCGTGTCGTCGATGTCGTACCAAGTGTCCACGAGTCGGTGGACTCCTCGCCTCTGTCGGGCGACACGGTAAGTGATAGCGTGCGAGTCGTGTCGGTCTGATTATCCAGATCCATGTCCGCGACGTCGCTGGAGGTCTCTACGGGTTCGGTCGTGGCAGTAGGCGAGTCAGTCGGTGTCTCCGTCGCCGTCGGCGAATTCGTCTCTGTCGGTGACGAGGGGGAGTCCGACTCCAGACCGGAACAGCCCGCGAGTCCGACGCCGGCGAGTCCACTCACGACAGCGGTGATGAACTGTCGACGATTATCCATACGTGTTATCTGTCTGTCCTGATATATGCTTTCTACCTCTGAATTCTGGCGATGAAATGCCGAGTTCCTGCATTCAAGCTGGGTAGCTAGGCCGCGAGCGGGGGTCGCGAGCATCGTCTCTCTGTTTCCGAATCCGGTGTGGAAACTCAAACAAGAATGCACCGACTCACGCGTCATCGGCATCTGAACACCGCTCCTGCGTCCGACCGGAAGCTTATATTCGATTACACGCTATCGGCGGTGTGGACGACGAGCCGGAGTTCACGACGGCGAACGCGCTCCGTGACGAGCAGTCCGAGCCGTCGGGCGACGAGCCGCAGTTCGCCATCACCCACCCACCGAGCAGGTGCTCGATCTGCTGGAGTCGGGCCCGTACAGCTACGGCGACTGGTTCGACCTGCCGATGCCGCTGTTCTTGGTCCACGACGACGACTCCGACGACACGTTCCGGCTCGGGGTGCGCGACGACCACGTCGAGCTACACGTCCGATCGGCGACGAGTCCGGCAGGGGTCGCCGCCTTCCACGACCGGCTGACGGACCGCGTCGGCGGCGTCGAACTGCGCCGCGAACAGTAGTGACTTGACCCTACGCGTGCTGGCTCTGGTATGACCGTATCACGCGTCGTCGAGCTGGACGGCCATATTATCGACTCGGGAATGATGCAGTCGGCGTTCTCTATCGTGATGGATCTGGGCGGCGATTTCGACGTCGAGGAGTTCGACATCGGTCGGCAGAAGGACGAGGAGTCGTACGCGCGGATGCGGGTGTCGGCCGACGACCGCGAGACGCTCCACGCGATCTTACACGAGCTTCACCAGAACGGGGCGAATCCAGCCGATCCGACGAACGCGACGCTCGCGGCCGCGCCCGGCGATCAGGTCGTCCCCGAGGGGTTCTACTCGACGACGAACCACCCGACGCAGATCCGCTACGACGACGAGTGGATCGACGTCGAGCGGATCGAGATGGACTGTGCGGTCGTCGTCGAGGAGGGAGCCGATGGACCGCGGGCGTACACGAAGGTGCTCAACGCCGTCGAGGAGGGAGACCGCATCGTCACCGACGCGGGCGGGATCCGCGTCCAGCCGCCCGAGCGAGCCCGCGATCGGAGCGGCGCGTTCGGCTTCATGGAAGGAGGCGTCTCCTCGGAGCGACCGTCGGAGACGACGATCCGACAGGTCGCCGAGGCGGTCGCGGAGACGAAACGCGAGGGCGGGAAGGTTCTGGTCGTCGCGGGGCCGGCGCTCATCCACACCGGTGCGCGCGAGGCGCTCGCCCGGCTCGTGGAGGCGGGGTACGTCGACGCCATCTCGGCGGGGAACGGCTTCGCCGTGCACGATCTCGAACGCGACCTGTTCGGAACCTCACTCGGTGTGGACACCGATACGGCAGACCACGCGCGGAAGGGCCACAAACACCACATCTACACCATCTCGGAGATCATTCGCGCGGGCGGCATCGAGCCGGCTGTCGAGTCGGGGCTCATCGAGTCGGGGATCATGTACCAGTGTCACCAACAGGACGTGCCGTACGTGCTGGCGGGGTCGATTCGGGACGACGGGCCGCTCCCGGATACGATTACGGACGCCGTCGAGGCACAAGAGGCGATCCGCGAACAGGCCCACGATGCCGACATGGTACTGATGCTGTCGACGCTGCTGCACTCGGTCGCGGTCGGTAACTGTCTCCCCTCGACGACGCGGGTGGTCTGTGTCGATATCAACCCGGCGACGGTGACACAGCTGCTCGACCGCGGGAGCGCACAGGCCGTCGGGATGGTGACGGATATCGGCACGTTCGTCCCCACGCTGGCCGAGAACCTGCTCGCGTAGCTATCGCGGGACGGTCACGACGGGACGATCGGTTTCGAGCAGTAGGTCCTGTGCGGTGGAGCCGAACAGCATCTTCCCGGTCGGCGAGCGCTTGCGAACCCCGATGACGATCTCGTCCACCTCGTGAGTGCGGGCGAACTGAAGCATGTCCTCCTGCGGGCTGTTGCCGCGGACGAGCTGGTGGCTCTCCGCGTCGAGCTCCGCTTCGAGCTGATCGAGTGCGATCTTGCCGGCGGCGATCTCGTCGTCGCTCGTCTCGCTTCCCCCTCGCTGTGAGTTCACCGCGTACACCGTATCGTCGTCGTCGATCCGGTCGCGGAGATACCCGATCAGGTGCGTTGCCGTGTTCTCACCGTCGACGCCTGCCAGAAACGTTGTCATACGGACAGAGGTGACACGGCCAGCTGATAAAAATGCATCTCCCGTAGCTCTGAGGCGGTGTCGCATGCGCCGTCGGCGCGTCAACGAAACCGCGGGACGCCGAGGTAGGCCGTCGGGACCGAGGAAGCTATAAGCCCGAGGAGCACGTACACTGCGCAACGAATGGTCGACGATTCCCAGCTCGCGGCGAGCAAATCGATTCATAAGACGACGGGGAAGACCTTCTGGTATGCCACCCGCGTGTTACCGAAGCGAGTCCGGGAAGCGACATACGTGCTGTACGCGTTTTTCCGCGTCGCCGACGAGGTGGTCGACGACGCCGGGGACGCGTCGCCCGCCGAGCAGCGAGCCGAGCTGGAGCGGATTCGCGAGGCGGCGCTCGGCGACGACAGCGACGATCCCGTGTTGACGGCGTTCTCGGAGATGCGCGAAACGTACGACATTCCCGACGAGGAGGTTCACACCTTCATCGACGCGATGAGCGCCGACATCGAGACCGACCGGTATCAGACGTTCGAGGACGTTCGCGACTACATGCGCGGCTCTGCGGCCGCCGTCGGCGTCATGATGACGTACGTGATGGAGCCGGACGACGTGTCGCTCGCGGTTCCGCACGCGCGCAAGCTCGGCGAGGCGTTCCAGATGACGAACTTCCTCCGCGACGTCGGGGAGGACATCGACGAGTTAGATCGCGTCTATCTCCCCATCGACACGCTCGAACGGTACGGATCGAGCGTCGAGGAGCTCCGCGACAAGGAGGCGACACCGGCGTTCCGCGAGGCGATGGAGGCGGAGCTACATCGGACGGAGACGCTGTACGACGAGGGGATCAAGGGGATCGCGTATCTCCCGCGCGACTGCCAGTTCGCTATTCTCGTCTCCGCGATCCTGTACGCGGAACACCACCGGCTCATCCGCGAGCGAAACTACGACACGCTCTCGGCGACTCCGAGCATCTCTAAACGTCGTAAGCTCTCGGTGTTGGTGCGTGCGCGCTGGCACTGGACGTGGAACAAAGACCCCGAGGCGGTGTTCGCGACGGTGTCGTCGGTCCCGAACGCGGAGACGCGCAGCCACGGCGAACGCGTCTCGCCGTCACCGACCCAGTGATCAGCACCACGGGGGCGGAGGTACGTCGAACCGGTCTGTTCGCCAGAGGCCGACACCGAGAACGCCGGCCAGTCCTACCGCGAGCCACTGCCCGTAGACGGCGTTGATGAGTCCCCACAGCAGGACGAACGAGACGAGATCGTCGAGCATGAACGCGCAGTCGGTGAGTCGGGTCCGGAGGTCGGTCCACGCGAACGCGCGGTCGAGCGTGACGACGGCGACGGTCGCGGACAGTACCCATCCGGCGTAGTTCGACAGCGGAACGCCGTAGAAGCCGACGGACGCGTCGTACGGCCACATCGGAAGCGGCGCGGCCGCGAGATCGTACGTCCAGAAGCCGATCGCCACGGCTCCGGGATCGAGCACGAGGTCCATCAGCAGGACCGTCGCGATGACGGCGGGGACGCGAACGAGGGCGGAGCGCGCCCGGTCACCGAGCAGGAGCAGACAGAGCAGATACGCGTTCGCGACCAGCGGCAGGAAGAAGATCGGAAGCCCGACCGGGACCTTCCCCAGCAGCATCGGGCCGAGATCGACCCCGTACTCGAAGACGCCGTACGGAACTCCTGTCGTCGTGCCGACGTACTCGACGGCGTACGCGTACAGCGTGAGCAGGCCGATCGCCGCCGCCGCGCGCCGCCCGACGAGCGGGAGCAGGCCGACGATGAGCGGGAGTCGCATCACAGCCGTCCCGAAGAGGACGAACAGCGGCTGAAAGGCGAGCGGCTCCGGAATGAGCACCCGCTCCGCGCTCGCGAGCAACGTCACCGCACCGACGAGCGGGAAGAACACGGCGATGGTGAACCGGTTGTCCGCGACCAGACGGTTCAGCCGCCGTTCGACGGCGGCCCGCTCAGCCATAGATGAGCACCCACAACGCGCCGTTCGTGAGGAGCGCGCCGGCGACGGTGTTCACGGCCGGAAACCACCAGTACGCGCGTTCGACGCTCACCTCGGAGAGTGCAATCGCCGCGACGAACAGGGGGTAGAAAACGAAGACGCCGCCCAGAAACGGGTGGAGGAGCGCGAAGGCTCCCGTCGCTGTGAGCCAGAGGAGCCCGCAGTAGGCGTACGTCCGGCGCTCCCCGAGGCGGGTGGCGGTCGTCTCGATGCCAGCGGCGCGGTCGGGTTCGATGTCCGGGATCGCCGAGAACGTGTGCATCGCCATCGCCCACAGCCAGCCGCCGGCAACCGCGAGCAGCGGCGGTGAACGCCCCGCGAGCGCGGCGTACGCGACGACGCCGGGCAGGATGTAGAGTCCGTTCGACAGCGAGTCCAGCCCGGGATGCGTCTTGAATCGGAGCGGCGGGGCGGAGTACTCGGCTCCCAAGAGGAGAAACGCCAGCATCGCCGTGACACCCGCCGCCGGGAGGAGCGGCAGGAAGACCAGTCCGGCGAGCCCGGTCGCGGCGACGGCGACGGGAACCGTGCTGTCGCCGCGATAGCGCACCTCGCGTTCGTCCTTCTTCGGATTCTCGACGTCGATATCGCGGTCGAACACGTCGTTGACGCCGTATAAAAAGACGTTCGCCGGCAGCAGGAAGTACGCGAACAGCGCGACGGCGATCGGGGCGAACAGCTCGGCGGTCGTCTCGGCGGCGTACGCGACCCCGATGACGACCGGGCCGGCGAGATAGAGCCAGAATCGGGGCCGGGAGACGCGAAGCAGATAGCCGAGTCGCGTGTCGCGACCGGGCACGAGTCGAGCGAGGCGGTGACCCATTCAGCTATCGTCGATAACTGCGTCGGCGGTGTGTTCCCCCGAGATGAGACACATCGGGACGCCGATGCCCGGCGTGGTGTACGAGCCGGTGAAGTAGAGTCCGTCGAGTTCCTTCGACCGGTGTGACGGGCGGAGCAGTGCCGTCTGCCGGAGCGTGTGAGCCATCCCAAGGGCGGTCCCCTGCATGGAGTTGTAGCGGCTCGCGAAGTCGTCGACGGAGAACTGCTCTTCGACGACGATCCGATCGCGGAGATCGACACCGGTGTTCGCCTTCAGGTCGTCGAGCACCGTCTCGCGGTACTGTGCCCGAATCTCGTCGGTGTCCTCCAGTCCGGCCGCGATGGGGACGAGGACGAACAGATTCGAGTGGCCCTCCGGCGCGACGGAGTCGTCGGTCTGTGAGGGAGCACAGACGTAGTAAGCGGGATCGTCGGGCCAAGCCGGCTCGTCGAAGATCTGCTCGAAGTGGGGGTCCCAGTCGTTCGGCAGGACGAGCGTGTGGTGTTCGATAGGGTCGATCTCTCCCTCGACGCCCATGTACATGAGAAACGCCGACGGCGCGTAGGTCCGCGACTCCCAGTAGTCGGCGTCGTAGCCGCGCTCGTGTTCGGGAAGCAGCTCCTGTTCGGTGTGAGCGTAGTCGGCGTTAGAGACGACGCGGCCCGCACTCGCCCGCTCGCGCCCGGCGAACTCGACATCGAACCCGTCGCGCCGGGAGACGATCTCCGTCACCTCGGCGTTCGTCTCGAACGTGACGCCGAGTTCGTGGCCTAACTCGACGAGTGCGGCGACGACCGCCGCCAGCCCGCTCACTTCACCGTCACCGACGTTTAGCTGCTCCCGGGTCGAAGCCCCGGGATCTGCGCCCTCGGGGTAGAAGACGCCCATGTTGAAGTCCACGTGGCTCATCATGTTGTAGATCGCGGGCGTGTTCTTCGGCGAGCCGCCGAGGAACACCAGCGTGTACTGCATGATCTGCTGGAGCCGCGGGTTGTCGAAGTAGTCGGCGACGTAGTCGTCCATCGTGCCGAGCAGCTGCAACCCGATCGGCGCGGCACGCATCACGTCGAGATCGACCCAGTCGCGCAGTCGAGGCCGGTCCTCGTAGACGAACTGCTCCATCGCCGTCTCGTAGTGGACGCCGGAGGTGTCCAGATACGACTCCAACTTCTCGCCCGCGCCCGGCTCGATTGCATCGAACGTCTCGACGTTCTCGTCGAGATCCGGCAGCATATCGACGTAGCGTGTCCTGTCGTCCGTACCGAACCCCGGGGCTGTCTCCGTGGCCGCGACGCCGCCGTCGCTCGCCGCCTGCTGGTCCTGCTTGAAGAAGATGCGGTAGTGGGGATCGAGCCGCCGGAGATCGTAGTAGTCGCCCGGCTCGTGGCCGAACTGCTCGAAGAACCGCTCGAACACGTCGGGCATCAGATACCACGACGGCCCCATATCGAAGCGGAACCCGTCGCGCTGCAGCGAGGCGGCCCGCCCGCCCAGCTGGTCGTGCTGTTCGTAGACAGTGACGTCGAAGCCGGCATCGGCCAGATAACAGGCCGTCGAGAGCCCGCCGAAGCCGCTTCCGACGACGGCGATCGACTCAGAGCGTGACATACCGGATAGTGGAACCACAGCGTCGAAAACCCACCGGTAACCGTCGTGAATTCGACGCGCGAACGGCGTTTCGGCCGCACGACAGCGACCGCGCCGACAGGGCTATGTCCGCGGCTCCGAAGAGCCGGTATGCATATCGAGCCGTTCGAGCTGGAGCGTTTCTTCGACCGCTTCGAACACGACGCCGACGTCATGCTCGCGGAGTCGGGGATCGAACCCCGCTCGACCGCCGAGTTCGACACCGATCCCGAGGAGCTGGGCTACGTCATCCCGACCGGCGGCGACCCGGCGTTCCGCGAGCAGGTCGCTGCCCGATACGACCGGTCTGGCGACGAGCTGCTGTTCACCTGTGGCGCACAGGAGGCGAACTTCACGACGCTCGCGGCCGTGATGGGTGATCACGCCGTCACCGTCACCCCGACGTACCAGTCGCTGGCCGCCGTACCCGACGCCTTCGGCGAGGTGACGACCGTCGATCTCGAACCGCCGACGTGGACGCTCGACACCGACCGAGTACAGGAGGCGCTCCGTCCCGACACCGCGGTGCTCGTCGTCAACAACCCGAACAACCCGACCGGGCGGTATCACGACGAGGCGACGATGCGCGAGCTGTACGAGATCGCCGCCGACAACGGGACGTATCTCCTCTGTGACGAGGTGTACCGACTGCTCGCCGACGAGCCGCTTCCGCCGGTCGCCTCCTTCGGCGAGTACGGCATCTCCACCTCGTCGGTGACGAAGTCTCTGCGGCCGCCAACTGGAAGGACTACACCACGATCTCGCCATCGACGTTCGGTCAGCATCTCGCGAAACAGGCGCTCGCTCGCGAGGACGAGATTCTGGCGGAGAACCGGACGCAGGCGCGAGAGCACCGCGAGCGCGTCGACGAGTTCCTCGCTGAGCACGGCCTATCGTGGCGGGAACCGACCGGCGTCAACGGGTTCCCGACCGTGCCAGACGGCTTCGCGAGCGGGCAGTCGTTCTGTGAGGCGCTCGTCCGGGAAGAGTCGGTCCTGCTCGCGCCGGGCGACGCGTTCGGCGTTCCCGACCGGTTCCGCATCGGCTTCGGGCTGGCGACCGCGGAGCTGGAGACGGGGCTCGACCGGCTCGGTGCGTTCCTCACACGCCACGCCTGACGGGGTATCGCACCGTTTATACCGACAAGGCGGAAATGCGAGACCATGGCACGAGAGCAGACCGAGGTCCGCGAACTCCAAGAAGGCAACTACGTGATGATCGACGACACGCCGTCGATCATCACCGCCTACAGCACGTCGAAGCCGGGCAAACACGGGAGCGCGAAGGCCCGCGTCGAGGGACAGGGCGTCTTCGACGGCGGTCGGAAGCGCAACTTCACGAACCCCGTCGACGCGAAGGTGTGGGTCCCGATCATCACCCGCAAGCAGGGTCAGGTCGTCTCCACCGGCTCCGGCGAGATGCAGGTGATGGACCTCGAAACGTACGAGACGTTCACGATGCGCGTTCCGGACGATGTCGACGCGAACGCGGACGACGAGATCGAGTTCCTCGAGTACGAGGACCAGCGCAAGGTCGTTTAACCCTGCGTCTCGAACCCCGGCCATGTCTCAGTTTCCGGGGAGTCACGCCGACGCCGACGATGCGCGGTACGCCGTCGTCGGCGCACCGCTCGATGTCTCGACCACCTTCCAGCCGGGGACGCGGTTCGGCCCGGACCGCATCCGCCGGTTCGCACGGACCTTCGACGACTACGACCGCCGTACGGACGCGCGTTTCACCGACCGCTCGGTCCACGACGCCGGCGATCTCCGCGCGTGGGACGACGCCGCGGAGTATCTCGATTTCCTCGAAGCCGAGCTTCGCGAGTGGCACGACGGCGGCGTGACACCGTTACTCGTCGGTGGTGAACACACCGTCTCCGTCGCGGGCGTCCGGGCGGCCGACCCCGACGTGTTCGTCACCGTCGATGCGCATCTGGATCTCCGCACCGACTACGACGGGAACGAGCTTTCACACGCGACGACGACCCGCCACGCACTCGACAGCGCGGACGAGGCCGTCATTGTCGGCGCGCGCACCGGCTCGCCGGCCGAGTACGAGCGCGCCGCCGAGTCGGACGTGACGGTCGTCGCCCCCGAGGAGGTGGACGAGTGGACCCCCGAGTTCGACGGTGACGCGTATCTCTCCGTCGATATCGACGGCGCGGACCCCGCCTTCGCCCCCGGGACGGGGACGATGGAGCCGTTCGGACTCACGCCGCGTGAGATGCGGGAGACGGTCCGGGCGGTCGCCCCCTCCTGTGTCGCCTTCGACACCGTCGAGGTGAACGACCGCGACGACGGACAGGCGGCCGCGCTCGCCGGAAAGCTGCTCCGCGAGTTCGTCTTCGCGCACGCAGACGCGCGACCGGAAGCCAGCGCCTAACACGCCGGCGTTCGTGCGTCGGGTATGCAGCTCTCCGAGTTCACCGAGCGGCTGAACGCCGAGCTACAGATCGACCAGTGGGCCGGTGCGGATTACGCCGTCAACGGGCTACAGGTCGGCCCGGAATCGACCGATATCGGTCACGTCGCGTTCGCCGTCGATGGCGTCGTCGAGACGGCCGAACAGGCGGCCGCCGCCGGCGCGGACCTACTGGTCGTCCACCACGGTATCTCGTGGGGAGGCATCGACCGCATCACGGACAAGGAGTACGAGCGCGTGCAGGCACTCCTCGATGCCGACATCGCGCTGTACGCCGCCCACGCGCCGCTCGACGGGCACGACGAGTACGGCAACGCCGCCCGGCTCTGTGACCGGCTCGGACTCGACATCGTCGGCCCGTTCGGCGAGAACGGACCGGGCCACGTCGGCCAGCGCGGCCACGCACCAACGCCGTTCTCGACCGACGAGCTCCGCGACGAACTCACCACGCTGGAAGGAGCCGACGAGATACAGGTGCTCGATTTCGGTCCGGCGGAGCTATCGGATATTGCCGTCCTGACCGGAAGCGGGACCGACTGGCTGGACGAGGCGCGCGAGCTCGGCGTCGACGCGCTGATCACCGGCGAGGGAAAACAGCCGGCCTATCACGAGGCGAGAGAGGCCGGTATCTCGGTGTTTCTCGCCGGCCACTACGCGACGGAGACGCTCGGCGTGACGGCACTCCGGTCGCTCACTGAGACGTGGGGACTGGAGACGACGTACGTCTCGCATCCGACCGGGCTATAGCGATTCGACGTCGAGCGAGAAGCCCCACTCCGCGCTCGGCGACTCGTCGGTCGCCGTCCCGTCCGACGTTTGTTCGAGCGGCGCTGTCGTGTACGTCGTCTTGAACCGGTACGTACCGGCTGGGAGACACGTCTCGGCGGTAGCGTCCGGATACAGCCCGACGAACGCCGTCAGCGTGCCGCCGGCCGGAACCTCGACCGTTCCGTACTCGGCTGTCACGGCGATCGGCTCCGTCAGCCGCCAGCACGCCGCGCCGTCGGCGGTCGGATACGTCGGCCGCGTTCGCTCCGGAACGCCGTCGGTCGAGCGGTCGGAGTGTGGGAGCAAGGTGTAGCGCTGATCACTGCTCGCGACGTACTGGAACACGACGGCCCGATACTCACCGATCGTGACCGGATCGTCGGTCGGATTGTCCACGTCCACCCGGAGAAGCGCCGGACTGTCGGACGTGACGAACTCGTCGGCGACGGTGACGGACGGCTCGACGGCGATATCCGGGCTGTCGCCGCTCGACAGGAGGGTGACCTGCCCAGTGGCGTCAGTCGAGCCGAATTGGTCGTCTGAATCAGACGCCGTGTCCGTCGCTGTCTCCGTTTCTCCCCCCTCATCGCGGTCGTCCGTCCCGTCGGTCGGGTCGCCCGTACAGCCGGCGAGACCGACTGCCGCTACGACCCCGCCCGTTCGGAGGAGCGCGCGACGCAGATACGCTCGGTCTACCATACCCGTCGTAGACCAGCTACGCGTATAAGTCGTCTGGAGGGTCAAACTGGCGTTTGAGCCACCGAATACTGACGTGCGTGGCCCACGGTCTCCGGGCATGGAACTCCGCGAGGCGACCGCCGCTGACGCCGACGCGATCGCCGCCGTCGGCACGGAGACGTGGCACGACACCTACGACGACATCATGGGACCGGAGACCGTGACCGACCTGACCGACGACTGGTACGCTCCCGAGACCGTCGCGAGCTACTTCGACGACGACTCCTTTCGGGCCCACGTCGCCGAGACAGACGGCGCGGTGGTCGGCTACGCGTACAGCCGCCCGGACCCCGACGACGAGTCGCTGTGGCATCTCCCCGCGCTGTACGTGCTCCCAGAGCGACAGGGTGACGGACTCGGCGCGCGACTGCTCGACCGGGTGGAGGCCGACGCCCGCGACGCTGCCGCCGAGACCGTCCGACTGGTCGTGCTCGCGGCCAACGACAGCCGAGCGTTCTACGAGCACCACGGCTACGAGCAGGTCGACGAGCGCGACGAGGAAGTCACGGGCACGCGAGAGCTCGTCTACGAACGTGCTATATAAGTAGCCACGCGGCGACGACGGCGAGTGCACCGGTCGCCGTCGAGCCGACGGCGTGGACGCGGAGCTTGTCAAGCAGGACGTGGGCGTTCTCGGACAGCTGTGCGACCTCGCCGACCTCCGTGCCCGTCTCACAGGTCGGAAGGAAGTCCATCGCGACGTGGAGGAAGACGCCGGCCCCGAAACCGAAGATGACGGCTTTCGTCTGCGCCGTGAAGGTGGGGTCCAGCAGCGCGACCGGAATCGCCGTCAGCCCGATCCCCGCCGCCGGCAACAGCAGGACGGAGACGGGTTTGTTCGCCTTGCGGAGCCGTCGGGCCGCGGCGTAGCCGGCAGGTCCCTTGTGGGAGACGATAGAGAGGCCGAGCAGATACCCGACCGTCGGGAGCGCGGCGTAGATCGTGCCGATGACCAGCCCCGCCGAGAGGGAGTGTGCCGTGATCTGGGCGGCGGCGCTGTCGAACGCGGCGTCGACGTGCGAGAGCCGATGGCCGATGGTGTGACCGCTGTAGGCGGCAAGGAGTCCGAGCGCCACGCCGACGCCGCCGGCTTTCGGGCCGAGCACGCCGCCGCTCTCCCGCCCGAGGGCGAACGCCTGCGGGAGCAAGAACAGACTCGCCGAGGTGACCATCGCCCCCGCGGCCAGCCCGTACCCCCAGACGAGCCGGCGAGCGTTCTGCGTGCCCGCCGCGCGCGCGCCCGGCACGGCGAAGCCGGCCATCGCGAGAAAGGCCACCGCCGAGACGGCGAGCACCTTCTGCTCGCCCGCCCTGTATCCGGCGAAGAGCAGGACGCCCAACAGCGCCGTCGCGCCGACGCCGACGAGCGAGAGCCGTGCCGTCTGTGACCCCGCAGTGTCGCCTGACATTACTAACTCAGTACCCAAGATTAACAATAAGCCCACCGATTCACGGCCGTCGAGCGTGCCTACCGCGTCGCGGATTTCCAGTCGCGGAGGCTGAGCACCGTCCCGTCCATCTCATCGGCGTCGGCCGCCGTCGCCGCCCAGTGGAACATCGGCGCTACGTCCTCGGGATCGCGTCCCTGCATCCCGTTCGTCAGCTCCGACGAGACCTGTCCGGGATCGACGACGGCGACCGGGTGATCGAGTTCGGCGGCGAACTGTCGGACGAGCGCCTCGGCGAACGCCTTCGAGACGGCATAAGAGCCGAATCCCGGTTTGGCATCGCGTGCGACCCCACCGGAGGGAACGAGCAGTCGCGCGTCGTCGGCCAGATGCGGGAGCGACTCCCGGAGCGTCGTGAAGACGCCCCGCCCGTTTACGTCGGTGTGCTCGTCGAACGCGGCGTACGACTCCTCCGCCAGCGGCGTCTGACCCGGCGCGCCGTGGTACACACCGGCGTTCGCGAACACGGCGTCGATCGCTCCCCCCGCTTTGGCGGCCGTCTCCATCAGCCGCTCCATGTCGTACTTATCGCGCACGTCGGCCCGCTGGATGATCGCCTCGCCCCCGGCGTCTCGCACGTCACTCGCAACTGTTTCGAGGTCGTTTTCCGACCGAGCACAGCAGACCACACGGTCGCCGTTGTCGCCGTACTCTCGTGCGAGTGCCGCCCCGATCCCGCGACTTGCGCCCGTAATGACTACGGTGTCCATACGCGGGCTACGTCGGCTCACAGTATGGGCCTTGTCACTCGTCGCCCCGGTTCGGGAGATTCTGCCGGGTGAACTGCGGGCTCGCGGCGATCCCAGAGTTCGACTTCGCGAACGAGCGGTACAGCAGTCCGGCCAGTCCGAGCGCCAACACACCGCCGACGGCCGCAGTCTCCAGCGGTGCGAAGGTGTACAACAGCGCCGTCGACGGGAGCGCGAACGCGAGTAAGATCCCGTAGATGAGTCGGCTCGCCAGCTTCCGGAACATCGGCGGATCCTCGGGGAACTCCACCGTCGCCTCTAAGTTCCCGCGTTCGACGGTGTCGAGCACGTCCTCCAGCTTCGGCGGAACGCGAAACAGCGACTGCGTCGTCTCGGACAGCTGCGCGCCGGTGTCACGCACTGCGTCCCGAACCCCCTCCTCGATGTACCCCTCCTCGCCGAGATACTCCGTCGCGACCGTGATGAAATCGAACTCGGGGTCGAGCGTCACACAGACCCCCTCGACGACGGTCGCGACTCGCAACACGAGCGCGAGATTCGGCGGCAGTCGCAGCGGAAACTCGTACAGCGTGTCCTCGATCTGGGTGACGATCTGCTGGACGCGGTACTGCTCGATCTCCTCACCGCGCGCGTCTGCGATGGCCAGCTCCATTACCTCGCTCATCACCTCGCGGTCGGCCTCCGGCGAGAGCGTCCCCATGCTCACCAGCGTGTCCAGCACCGCGTCGGTGTCCTGGCGAGCGATCCCGACGTAGAAGTCGATGATCTTCTCCTGAATGAACGGATCGACGCGGTCGCTCATCCCGAAGTCGTAGAAGACCAAGGTCCCGTCCGGCTGGACGGCGAGATTCCCGGGATGTGGGTCGGCGTGGAAGACGCCGTCGTCCACGATCATCTGGAGATACACCCGCTGGAGCGTCTCGGCGAGTCGCGTCCGATCAATATCCAGCTCGTCGAGTCCCTCCACGTCGTTGATCTTCGTCCCGGGAACGTACTCCATCGTCAGGACGCGCTCGGTAGACTGCGCCTCGTAGACGGCAGGGATTCGAAGCCGCTCGTCGCCTTCGAAGCTGGCGCGTATCTCCCGGAGCATCTCCCGCTCGCGGCGGTAATCCATCTCGTCGCGGATCACGCGGGAGAACTCGTTGGCCAGCGTCTCCATCGAGAACGACCGCGAGTCGTCCACGAACCGCATCAACAACGGCAGCAGAGTCGTGATGACCCACAGATCGGCCTCGACCAGCGACTCAACGCCCGGGCGACGGATCTTCACCGCGACCTGTTCGCCGTCGAGTTCGGCGACGTGTACCTGCCCGAGCGACGCCCCGCTGATCGCGTCGGTGTCGAACTCGTCGAACGCCTCGTCGACGGGACCGACGTCTGCCTCCAGCACCTGCTTCGCGTCGGCCCACTCGGCCGGCGGGACGCGGTCCTGTAGCTCCTCGAACTCCTCGATATACTCCGGCGGTAACACGTCGGGGCGCGTCGAGAGCAGCTGGCCGAGCTTGATAAACGTCGGACCCAGCGTGAGCAGCGAGTCGAGCAGCGACTGCGCGCGTCGGCGTCGCGTCTCGCTGTCGACGCTCCGGCCACTCCCGAAGAAGATGAACCGGTTTCGGTCGCGAGCGTACGCTATCAACAGCGGGAGAAACTGGACCGCGACGACGACGAACCGACGGTACGCGCGAAGGACGGCCACGTCAGGCGTCCGAGACCGGGACGCTCGTCCCGCCCGTCGCGGCGGTCGTCGGGAGCGTCACCGTCAGTACGCCGCGCTCGACCGTCGCCGTCGCGTCCGTCGCGTCCACCGTCGGCGGGAGCGGCAGCTCGGTGTCGAGAAACAGCGACCGCTCCTCGGTGTCGTACCGAAACGCCGTCGGAACGTCCTTCTCTCGGCGGGCTTCGATACGTAGTCTGCCGCCTTCAGCGGTCACATCGACCGTGTCGGCGGTGACGCCCGGGAGATCGAGGACGACGCGATACGCCTCGTCGCTCTCCAGTAGATCGGCGAACACCGCTTCCGGCAGATTCCCCAGTGCTTCACGAAGCGCGCTCATGGCTCAGTGGACGGTCCCGCGAGCGAAAAATCTCCCGGTGGGGAGACGCCGGCCGTTCGGGTAGCTTTATCCGGATACCAAGCGACGACGTTGGTATGCTCCGCGTGCGCGCGCCGGCCACGAGCGCGAATCTCGGAAGCGGGTTCGACACCTTCGGCGTCGCACTCGATCGCCCGAGCGACGTGGTGGCCGTCGAGAAGGCCGACCGCACCAGTATCGAGGTCTCGGGCGTCGGTGCGCGTTTCATCCCCGAAGACCCCGAACAGAACACCGTCGGTGCTGTCGCCGACGCGCTCGATGCCCCTGCACGCATCAGCATCGAGAAGGGCGTCCGCCCGGCTTCGGGACTCGGCTCGTCGGCAGCCAGTGCCGCTGCTGCTGCCGTCGCGCTCAACGAGCTGTACGAGCGAGAGAAGAGCCGCGAGGAGCTCGTCCCCATCGCCGCAGAAGGCGAGGCGGTGGTCTCGGGAGACGCACACGCCGACAACGTCGCCCCCTCGATCCTCGGCGGCTTCACGATCGCCCGCGACGACGGCGTCACCCGTCTCGACGCGGATATCTCGCTGGTCGTGTGTCTCCCCGAGCTCGTCATCTCGACGCGCGACGCCAGACAGGTCGTCCCCGAGCAGGCGCGAATGCCGGCGGTCGTCGAGACGGTTCGTAACGCCGCCACGCTGACAGCCGGGATCGCCCGCTCCGATCCGACGCTCGTCGGGCGAGGCATGGATGACCCGGTCGTCACGCCCGCCCGTGCCGAGCTGATCGACGGCTACGAACAGGTCCGACGGGCGGCGTTCGACGCCGGCGCGAGCGGTGTGACCATCTCCGGAGCCGGCCCCGGTATCCTCGCCGTCTGTCCGGACGGAACCCAGCGTGATATCGCGCTCGCGACGATCGAGACGTTCGCCGACGCCGGGATCGAGGCCCGAGCCTTCCAGACCGCTATCGGATCCGGTGCGACGCTTCTGTAGCGAGCAGGCGACTCGGTACACACAGCGCGACGTCGCGCTCCCGTCTCGGGCGCTGTGGGCGGCTACTCAACGCATACCGCCGGTGGCTCGGCTTCCGATAAAAGCCTCCGCCGCTACTGGAAGCCGATCTCGCCGGAGTTGCCCGCCTGATCCAGCCCGGAGGAGTCCCCCTTGAACTGGTCTTCGACGCTCTCGTAGTAGTCGCGGATGTCCTCGTTGATCGTCGGGCGGACGCTCTCCAGCGCCTGCCGGAAGTGGCGCATCTCGGCCGTCTCTGCGCCGTCGTCCTCGCGCAGTGCCTCGATGGCCGCCTCCCGCGCGATGGATTCGAGATCGGAGCCGACGTAGCCGTCCGTGATCTCGGCGAGCTCGCGGAGGCTCACGTCCGGGGAGAGCGGCATCTCCTCGGTGTGGATGTTGAGGATCTGCTCGCGACCTTCGAGATCCGGCTCGCCGACCATGACGAGTCGGTCGAACCGGCCCGAGCGGATGAGCGCCGGATCGATCATGTCGGGGCGGTTCGTCGCCGCGACGACCATCACGTCGCCCATGTCTTCAAGCCCGTCCAGCTCGGTCAGCAGCTGGTTGACGACGCGCTCGCTCACGTTCGTGCCGCTGGAGCCGCCGCGACCGGGAGCCAGCGCGTCCAGCTCGTCGAAGAAGATGACCGTCGGTGCGACCTGTCGCGCCTTCCGGAACGTCTGTCGGATCGCCTTCTCCGACTCACCGACCCACTTCGAGAGCAGCTGCGGGCCGCGAACCGAGATGAAGTTCGCGTTCGTCTCGTTGGCGACCGCTTTCGCCATCAGCGTCTTCCCGGTTCCCGGCGGCCCGTACAGCAGGACGCCCGCCGGCGGATCGATCCCGAACCGATCGAACTTCTCGGGCGAGGAGAGCGGCCACTCGACGGCCTCCTGCACCTGACTCTTCGCCGCTGAGAGCCCGCCGACCTGCTGCCAAGAGAGCTTCGGCAGCTCGACCAGCACCTCTCGCATCGCCGAGGGGCTCACCTCGTTTAACGCGCCGTCGAAGTCCTCGCGCTTGATGATCATCCGGTCGATGAGACTCGGCGGGATATCCTCCTCGTCGAGATCGATCTCGGGGAGATACCGCCGGAGCGCCTTCATCGCCGCCTCCTTCGTCAGACTCTCCATGTCGGCCCCGACGAACCCGTGCGTGTCGTCGGCCAGCGCGTCGAGCGAGACGTCGTCCGACAGCGGCATGCCGCGGGTGTGGATCTGTGCGATCTCCTTGCGCCCGCTCTCGTCGGGGACGCCGATATCGATCTCGCGGTCGAACCGGCCCGGGCGGCGGAGCGCGGGGTCCACGCTGTCGACGCGGTTCGTCGCGCCGATGACGACCACCTGACCGCGCGACTCCAGCCCGTCCATCATCGTCAGCAGCTGTGCGACGACGCGCCGCTCCACCTCGCCGGTCACGTCCTCGCGTTTGGGCGCGATGGAGTCCAGCTCGTCGATGAAGATGATCGACGGCGACTCCTCGGTCGCCTCCTCGAAGATTTCCCGGAGCTGCTGTTCGCTCTCGCCGTAGTACTTCGAGATGATCTCCGGGCCTGCGATGGAGAAGAAGCTCGCTGAGGTCTCATTCGCGACGGCCTTCGCGAGCAGCGTCTTCCCCGTGCCGGGCGGTCCGTGCAGGAGGACGCCCTGCGGCGGCTCGATGCCCAGCTTCGAGAAGATCTGCGGATGTTTCATCGGCAGCTCGACCATCTCGCGGACCCGCTGGATCTCGTCGCCGAGTCCACCGATATCCTCGTAGGTGATGCCGCTGCCGGTCTTCTCGAAGCCGGAGATCGGCTCCTCGCGCAGCTCGACCTCGGTGTCTTCCGTGATGAGACAGACGTCCTCGGGATCGGTCTCGATCGCGATGAGCGGAATCGCCTGTCCCGGCGAGCGCATGAACGGGTGGTTCGTCGAGGACATCACCGGGACGATGTCGCGCTCGACGACCGGGCGCTTCAGAATCTGACGTTTGACCATGCCGGCCGCATCGGAGCCGAACTGAACGGACGCCTCCTCCGGAGGTGCGAGGACCAGCTTCTCCGCTTTCGTGGCCTCGGCCTTCGTGATGGTGACACGCTCACCGATACCGACGTCGGCGTTCTGTCGCGTGAACCCGTCGATACGAACCGTGTCGGTGTTCCAGTCCTGTCGGTCTGCGCGCCACACCTTCGCGGCTGTGGTGTCTGCGCCTTCGATTTCGATGATATCCCCCGGCGAGAGCTTGAGATGGAGCAGCGTATCCGGGTCGAGCCGCGCGATGCCTCGACCGGAGTCGTTCGGGTACGCCTTCGCCACCTCGAGTTGGACCTCGTTCATTGGCGTGGTATCTACTCACAGTCGGGCCGCCCGAGAGATATGTCTTGTGCTCGCTGGGGTGATTCCCTAATGAAGCCCCATCGCTTCGATCTGCTCCTGATACCGGTTTCGGATGGTGACTTCGGTGACCTGCGCGACGTTGGCGACCTCGCGCTGGGTCTTCTTCTCGTTACAGAGCAGGGAGGCGGCGTAGATCGCCGCCGCCGCGTACCCCGTCGGCGACTTTCCGGAGAGCAACCCCTGTTCGGCGGTCGTGTCGATGATCTCTTTCGCCTTCTCGCGCACCTCGTCACCGGCGTCGAGCGCGGAGCAGAACCGTGGGACGTACCGCTTCGGATCAACCGGCTCCATCTCCAGTCCGAGCTCCTGTGAGAGATACCGGTAGGTGCGCCCGATCTCCTTGCGCTCGACCCGCGACACCTCCGAGATCTCCTCCAGCGAGCGAGGGATCCCCTCCTTTCGACAGGCGGCGTACAGCGTCGCCGTCGAGACCCCTTCGATAGAGCGCCCGCGGATGAGATCGTCGTCGAGCGCGCGCCGGTAGATGACGGAGGCCACCTCACGTACCGACCGCGGTACACCGAGGGCGGAACTCATCCGGTCGATCTCGCTCAACGCGAACTGGAGATTGCGCTCGCCGGCGTCTTTGGTGCGGATGCGTTCCTGCCACTTGCGGAGCCGGTGCATCTGACTCCGCTTTTCTGAGGAGATCGACCGCCCGTACGCGTCCTGATTCTTCCAGTCGATCTGGGTGGTCAATCCCTTATCATGCATTGTCTGGGTGGTCGGCGCACCCACGCGGGACTTCGACTGCCGCTCGGAGTGGTTGAACGCCCGCCACTCCGGCCCCCGGTCGATGTTCGACTCCTCGATGACGAGCCCACAGCCCTCACAGACGAGCTCGCTGTCGCCCGTCGTCACGAGCGACGCCGTCTCGCACTCCGGACAGGCGTCTTCGACCGTCGTCGTCTCCTCGCTCTCTCCGGTCTCGCGGGTTCGGGTCCGCTCGCGACTGGATCGTGCCATCTTATCACGCCATACACCCGAACCAGATATAAAACCATCCCGGATATCCGGTCACACCGACCGAAGCGAACCGGCCCACAGAAACGTGTCAGACGCAGTGCGCGTCCGGCGACGCTCGGCTGTTTATATACGCCCGGCTCCCAGACGGTGGGCGACACGACAGCCCTATCGCCGTCGCCGGGTAACGATCTGTATGCCCGTCATCGAGTGTGACGTCGCAGACGCCCGCGAGCGCCTCCGCGAGGCGGGGATCGAACCCACCGCCGGCAACACCGACCACGAGCAGTGGCGTGTGACCGACGGCGATGCTACCGCCATCGCCTACGAGGGGAAGGTCGTCGTTCAGGGGAACGACGCCGAGCGACTCGTCGGGCTTCTCCGCGAGGGCGGCGGTCGCGCGTACGTCTACTTCGACGGCGCGTGTCGCGGAAATCCCGGTCCCGCGGCCGTCGGCTACGCCGTCGTCACCGGAGACGGTATCGTCGCCGACGGTGGTGAACGGGTTGGCCGGATGACCAACAACCGCGCGGAGTACGAGGCGCTCATCCGGGCATTAGAGGTCGCGACGGCACACGGATTCGACACGCTCGAACTCCGCGGTGACTCACAGCTCGTCGTCAAGCAGGTGCGCGGCGAGTGGGAGACGAACGATCCCGACCTCCGCGAGCGCCGGGTCAGAGTCCGGGAGCTGCTCTCCGGCGTCGAGTGGCGCATCGAACACGTTCCGCGGGAGATAAACGAGCGGGCCGATAAACTCGCAAACGACGCGTTCGATGCTCCCCGATGATATCTGTGACGAGGCGGAACGACTGACGCGGCTCGCCCGTGACGCTGAACAGCGGGGTGACGCCGAGACTCCCGGCGACGACGACCGGCTGACCGTGTCGGACCCCGACCGCTACCGACAGCGCCGCGACGAGCTGCTCGCCGAGCACGGCTACGTGGCCCGGCTCCGCTCGGACGACACCGAGACGCAGCTGATCTTGCATCCCGACGACTGGCTCGACGAGGACGGGATCGTCGTGTTCGAGCGCGTGGACACCGACGAGGCGGTCGAACGCCGGCTCTCCGGCACGGGAGACGGTGACGACTGGGCCGAGGTCGAAGCGCACAACCGGGCCGTCGCCGAGCGGGTGGCCCGCGAGCACGGCGAGCCACACGGCTACAACGCCGCCCGACTCGCCGACTTCGCCGGCAACCACTACGTGAAGCCGATCGAGCGGCTCACGCCCGCCGAGCGCGCCGAGTTCCTGACCGACTACTACCCGCGCAACGGCTTTCCGGACGCGACACAGCGCAGTGCGGTCGAAACGTCCGTCGAGCTGACCGTCGAAACCGCGGCGAACCGAACGGGAGAGCCCACTGACGAGGAATAGCCGCGGCTATCCGGCGGAAATAAACAGCAATGGTCGACGTTATTCGAGCTGCGCGTCGAGTCGCTCGGCGTGGTCCTCGTCGGTGGTGAGCCGCTCGAACTCCCAAGCGTACTGTTCGAACAGCACGTCCACGCCCTCCTCGGTGAGCTCGTACTGGTTCGTTCGCTTGTCCAGCTCGCTCTTGTCGACGAGATCGAGCTCGACGAGATCGTCCAGATTCGGGTAGAGGCGGCCGTGATTGACCTCTGTCCCGTAGTACTCCTCCAGCTCGCGCTTGATCGCGAGCCCGTAGCGCGCCTCCTCTGCGAGGATGGTGAGTATGTTGCGCTGGAACGCGGTGAGTTCACTTGCGATGCTCGGAGTGCCCGTGGCCGATTGTGCCTCTGACATGGTACTTGTATTGCCGGTAACGCATTTAACACTTTGCGAACAGTCGACTCGAACGTCGGTTCGCTGTCGTGTCTACTACGATGTAGGTCCCGATAGGCCTTAGAGGGTTTCGATGCCCGCTTCGAGTGCGACACAGATACTATCTGTCACGGGGCAATCGAAAGTGGTTTCCGAGACCCAGACGCACCGCGGGGTATGGCAAATCTCTGGGAAGACATGGAGACGGGACCGAACCCGCCCGAGGAGATCTACGCCGTCGTAGAGTGTCTCAAGGGCGAGCGCAACAAGTACGAGTACGACAAGGAGATCCCGGGCGTCGTGCTCGACCGCGTGCTCCACTCGAACGTCCACTACCCCTCGGACTACGGCTTCATCCCGCAGTCGTACTACGACGACGAGGACCCGTTCGACGTGCTCGTGTTGGTCGAAGACCAGACGTTCCCGGGCTGTGTCATCGAGGCGCGACCGGTCGCGCTGATGCGGATGGACGACGACGGCGAGAAGGACGACAAGGTCATCGCCGTCCCGAGCGAGGACCCCCGCTACGACCACATTGAGGACCTCGGAGATATCCCGCGCCAGCAGCTCGACGAGATCGAGGAGTTCTTCGAGACGTACAAGAACTTGGAGGAGGGGAAGGAGGTCGAGACGCTCGGCTTCGAGGACAGACAGGCCGCATACGACGCGATCGAGCACGCACAGGCGCTATACGACGAGCAGTTCGCCTGAGTCGCTCGCCGAAACCGCCATTACTGTTCCTCTACAGGCTCACCCGTGGAGATCGTCCACCAAGAGTCGGGTGAACCGCTCGCGACGACCGTCGAAATCGCCGACACGCGACTCGCGCGCGCTCGCGGACTGATGTTCCAGCGGTCGATCTCCGACGACGACGCGCTCGTCTTGAGTTACGACGGCCAATCGACTCGACAGCTTCACATGCTGTTCGTCCCGTTCGACATCGACGCGATATGGCTCGCCGACGGCGTCGTTCAGGCGACGAAGCGACTGCCGGCGTGGATCGGTCACGGACGGGCCGTCGCGGATACCGTCGTCGAGCTTCCGGCCGGCACGGCCGACGACGTGGAGCCGGGCGATCACGTGCGGCTTGCTCAGACCGGCCAGAGCCGAAGTTCCCACGTCCAGTAGTCCCCGACGATGAGACCGAGCTGATACGTCCCCCCGTCGTAGCGGACGTACTCGGCGTCCGGCAGCGGTGGACGATCAGCCCCCAGTTCCGTCGAGTAGCCGCCGTCGACTGCGGCCCGAACGATCTCCCGCTCGTCGTCGGTGAGGTTCGCCGCGTCGACGACCGACGCGTTCGCTCCCGGCGTCGCGCGCTCGGCGTCCACGCCGTAGCTCGCGTACAGCCGCCCCTGCGTGAGCGAGACCTCGTACACCGTCCCGTCGTAGCGGAGATACTCCGGTTCGTTGAACGCGCCCGCGACGCCCGGCCCGAACCGCGTCTCCGGGACGTGTGGCGAGTCGGGGAGGAACGAGACCGTCCGGTTCACGGCCACGCGCACCGCCGCCTGTTCCGTCTCAGAGAGATCGGTGTAAGAGATGGTGTTCGCCGCTGTCGGTTCGGCGTCCGTCGCCGTCTCGGTCGGTGTCGGGGTCACGCTTGCCGTCTCGGTCGCTGTCGGCGTCGTGGCCGGACTACCACCGGTGCAGCCGGCGACGAACAGGAGCGCGACGAGGAGCGGGAGGGCAGCTCGCATGGTCGGACTGGCCCGCAGACCGGTAAGTGCTTTCGGGCGCATCCGTACTGTTTTGTCGCGAGCCGCGTCTATGGTACGTGTGAGCGACGAGTATCTCGTGGAGATCAAGCGGTCGGCGCGGAAGGTGTCGCCCGACGCCGGTCGCTGGGTGCGCGCACACGGCGCGCGCCGGTCGTTCGCCACGAAGGCGCTCGCGGCCCAGTGGGCGCGGATCATGTCGCCGCCCGACCGGACGGTCTGGGTGCAGGACGCCGCTCCGTGGGACGCCAGCGACGTGGACGGGTACGTCGTCGGTGGCCGTCGCGTCTCGCCGCGTCGCGATCCCGACCCCGGCGAACAGGGGTCACTCGCCGATCTCGGGTAGCGCACGGCTTATGCTCGCGTAACCGTGAACGTGGGTATGGGAACTGACGGGTCGGAGTTCACGCTCAGTCGGAAGCGCGCGCTCCGCGCTATCCTGCCGTTTCTCGCCCTCGGCATCGCGGACGTGGTGCTCCTGCTCGAATGGGGACTCGACCCGCTGTGGGGGTTCATGATCCTCCCGCCGATTCTGATGATCAGCGTGCTCGGATGGGTGGCGTTCCGCGGCGGCATGATCCGTAACCACGGCGTCGAACCCGGTGGGGACGAGCATCCTGACCGTCAGTAGCCGACCGTTCGGTGGCCGTTCGAGCAACATGCTACGCGGTTGCTCTCTGGCGACAGTAGAAGAACGCCGAGAGTGAGATTTGAACCACGTCAGACCGCTCACAGCGTTCGCGGTCTCCCTCGTTCAAATCCACGGGTCGTTTCACGTCGCGGTACGAGCGACACGCGATGCGGTCGCTCGCAGTGTCGCTCCGTGAAAACGCCGAGAGTGAGATTTGAACTACGCGCAGACGCTCGCTCCGCTCGCGTCTCCTCTCGTGCAAACTCACACGACCGTCACCGACGCGAGTGGCTCACAGACTCGCTGTCGCTCGCCATGTTCGCCACAGTGCGTCGGTAGAAGCGCCGAGAGTGAGATTTGAACTCACGTGTCCGTGAGGACAGTAGATTTCGAATCTACCGCCTTGGCCGGGCTAGGCTATCTCGGCTCACACGGAGTTCCGCCGGGCGCGAGTTTAGTGATTACGATTTCGTGGTCGCGTACGGCTCTCTCACTGGTGGACCGCACGACGCGTTGGCCGTGTTGCTCACCCCGTCGCCCGGTCCAACGAGCGATCAGACACGAACGGCAGGCCGCAAACGCCGAAGCTCGCGGCGATACGCCGTGTTCTCTCACAGCAAGAACGGTCGGAATCCTCATACCGCCACCTAACCTATCTCCGTTCAAATGGGAGACGCGTCGCGAACCACCAGCGGAACGGACGGACTCGACGAGGTGCTCGACGGCGGCTTCATCGAAGGACAGACGGCGATCGTGAGCGGGGGCCCCGGAACCGGCAAGACGGTGCTCGCGCTCCAGTTTCTCGCCGCCGCCGACAACGGTCTCTACATCGGCTTCGAGGAGCGCGAGACGGACATCCGCGAGAACGCCGCCCGATTAGGGATCGATCTCTCGACCGTCGAGATACTCGATCTGAGCGCACAGGGGAGCCGGTTTTTCAGCTCCGACGACGAGTACACCATCTTCCCGCACGAGGAGGTGGAGGGCGAAGAGCTGCTCGACTCGATCGCCGCGTCGATCGACGAGGAAGCGCCGACCCGGCTCGCGATCGATCCGCTGTCGGAGCTTCGCTCGCTCGTCCCCGACGACTACCGGTTCCGACGCAACATCTCCTCGCTCGTGAACGAGCTCAAGACGCGCGACATCACGACGGTGTGTACGACTCAGGCGGCCGGCGAGACGAACGACTGGGACCTCCAGTTTCTCGGCGACGCGACCATCGATGTCCAGCGCACGACCGACCACCGTTCGCTGGAGGTGACGAAGTTCCGCGGCTCGGACTTCGCCAACGGCAAACACACCTACCGGATTCAGGGCGGCTCCGGTGGGCGGGTGTATCCAAAGCTCGTCCCCGGCGACCACAGCCGCGAGACCGACCGGGCACAGCTTTCCTCCGGGGTGGCCGAACTCGACACCCTCCTCGGTGGCGGTATCGAGCACGGCTCGGTGACGGTCGTCTCGGGCCCGTCGGGCGTGGGAAAGACGACGCTCGGCTCGCTGTTCCTGCGCTCGGCGGCGAGCGACGAGATCCCGGCGACCGGCTACCTGTTCGAGGAGCTTCGGGCCGATTATCTCTACCGCGCCGACCAGCTCGGTCTCGATCTCGGGCCGCTGTACGACGACGGGCCGCTCCGACTGTTCGAGATGGAGTCGCTGACACAGAGCCCCGACGAGTTCGCCGCGATGGTCAGGGAGGCGGTCGATTCCGGCGTCGAGCTCGTCATGATCGACGGCATCCCGGGCTACCGGCTCGGTCTCCGCGGCGAGGACACCGACCGAGAGCTGACGCGTGAGCTCCACGCGCTGTGTCGGTATCTCAAGCGGATGCGCGTGACGACGATCCTCATCGACGAGGTGGGGAGCTTGGCCGGCTCGCTCAACGCGACCGACGAGGAGGTGAGCTATCTCGCGGACAACATCCTCTTCCTGCGCTACGTGGAGATGGACGCGGAGATACGCAAGATCGTCGGCGTCCTGAAGAAGCGGTTCGGCGACTTCGAGCGGTCGCTGCGCGAGATACAGATCGACGACGGCGGCGTGACGATCGGCGAGACGCTCACTGACCGCCGTGGACTGCTCACCGGCGTCCCGGAGCGAACTGAGTAGCCGATGACTGCCCCTCGCCGCCTCAAGCCACCGGGCGACGATGCGGTGCAGATCGCGCTCGGATTCGACAGCGAACGGAACCGCGAGCTGCTCGCGCGGCTCCTCTCTCAGTACGAGGTGGTCGATATCGACGAGCCGATCTCCGAGGAGACGGACCTGTGTGTCGTCGATGCCGGTGCGTTCTCGCGACTCCGCGGTGCGCTCACCGACTGGAAGACGGAGAGCGATCCGACCGTCGCGCCGGCGCTCCTCGTCGCGACCGGCGAGGAGACGGCGCTGTGGGAGGAGTACGGCGACGCCGTCGGAACCGCTCTCGACTCGATACAGTCGATCCCCGCGCCGAAACGCGCGATTCAGGCGCGTATCTCGGGGCTGTTGGAGACCCGGCGGTCGTCGAAGCTGGCTGCCGATCGCCGGAACAGACTCGAACTGTACGAACAGGCGATGGACGACACGGAACTCGGCATCACCATCGCCGAGACCGACGGCGACTACCCGATCGTCTACACCAACGACGGCTTCATCGAGCTCACCGGCTACGATCGCGACGAGATCCTCGGGCGCAATCCGCGCTATCTACAGGGGCCAGACACCGACGAATCGACGCGCACCGAGCTACGCGAGGCGATCGAAGCCCGCGAGCCAGTCAGGGTGGAGATCCTGAACTACCGGAAGTCCGGCGAGCCGTTCTGGAACGAGGTCGAGATCGTCCCCATCGAGGACGACGAGCAGGTTCCGTACTTCATCGGCTTTCAGCAGGATATCACGGAGCGGAAGTCCAGAGAGCGAATCCTCGAACGCTACCGGCGTATCGTCCGACTGGCGGACGATCCGATTCTCGTCCTCGATCCAGCGGGCGCGATCGAGTACACCAACCCCGCCGCCGTCGAGCTGCTCGGCGCCGACGTCTCCGAGCTGACTATCGCGGCGCTGTTCGACGACGAGCAGGCCGACAAGCTGATGGATACGCTGCTGCTCGCGCTCTCGGACGGCGAGACGCACACGCGAGAGCTGACGCTGCCCGCCGACCGACGGACCTACCAGTTCCGATTCCAGCCGGAGCTGCTCGACGAGAGCCGACGGGTCATCGTCGTCGCGCGCGACATCACGGATATCCGTCGCCAGCAGGAGCGACTCTCCGTGCTCGACCGGGTGTTGCGGCACAACCTCCGCAACAAGCTGAACATCGTCTCCGGGCACGCGACGACGCTGACGGCGACGCCGGACGGCGACCCGGAGACGATCCGAACGACCGGCGAGCGCATCTCGAGGGCCGCCGAAAGCCTGCTGGAGATCGCAGACGCCGTTCGCGAGTTCGGCGACAAGACGACCGTCAGCGGACAGACGGGCCAACAGCGCGATCTCGCGGCGCTGGTCGAGGAGATCGTCCCGCGGCTCGCGGCGACTCACCCCGAGGTCGATGTCGGGACGCGAACGCCCGAGCACGCGATCGCACGCTGTCCCGACCAGATCGAGTTCTGTATCAGCGAACTGTTCGACAGTGCCGTCGATCGCGGCGGTGAGACACAGCGCATCACCGTCTCCGTCATCGCTCGGACCGACGCGGTCGAGCTGCGATTTCACGACGACGGCGAGACGATGCCCGAGATGGAGCGGCGCGCGCTCACGAGCGGCTCGGAGACGCCGCTCGAACACACACAGGGCATCGAGCTGTGGCTGGTCCGCTGGGCCGTCGAAGGTGTCGGCGGACAGTTCGGGATCGACACCGAGGACGGGACGACGGTGACGCTGTTGTTACCGGCAGATCAGTCCGACGCGTAACACTCGACACCGCGGACCAGCGGTCGGAGATACGAGTCCCGGTAGGCGTCGAGATCCGAATCGAGCAGATCGAACCGCTTGAACATCATCGCGCTCACGATCTCGCGGAACTCCCCGAGAGACAGCTCCGCCACCGGTCGCCCCGACTCGGGCGGACAGTCGTGCGGGCGGATCGGCAGCATGACGAACGTCTCGGTCGGCGCTTCGTCGGCGACGAAGTGGAGCGTCGCGACGCTCCCGTCCGGGTTCGGCTCGTGGATTGTGAGCACGTCGCTTCCGGTCACGAACGGGTCGAGATCGGTGTCGATACCGAGACCGAGCACGACGATGACGAACTCGGCGTCGGTCGGAACGGACTCGGTGAGCCGCGTGAAGGCGCTGTCGAAGCGGTCGCGGAACTGCTCGTCCGAGAGATCCTGTAGCTCGTTGTACAGCGTCCCGACGGTGCGGCGATCGTCGCCGAGCGCGTCAGCGAGGGGAGCCGGCAGATCGTGTTCGATGTCGAGCCGCTCGGTCATACCGGCGTTTTCACGCCGTGTAACAAGCCCCTGTCGTTATGTCGCTCTGTCTCGTCCGTTAGATATGGACGAGCGGGCACAGTCGGCGACGCTGGGGACGCTACTCGTCATCTCCATCACCGTCGTCGCCGCGACGGCGACCGTCGGCGCGGCCGTGTTCGCACTCGACGAGTCACGCACGCAGGCCAACGAGGAGCGCGCCAGCATCGCGGCCGCACAGTTCGACTCCGCGGCCGCACTCGTCGCCTTCAGCGACACGAACGGGGCGACGACCGTCGATATCGGTAACGCCGACAGAGTCAGCGTCGTCGATAGCGGCACGATATGGGTCAATCGGACGTACGAACAGAGCGACGGGACGAATACGACGGAGACACTGGTCGACGAGCAGCTCGGCGCGGTCGAGTACGAGACCGACGGCGACACGCTCGCGTATCAGGGCGGCGGAGTGTGGCGACAGGGTGACGGCTACGCGCGGATGGTCTCACCGCCTGAGTTCGATTTCAACGGAAATACGCTTACACTCCCCGTCGTGAGCGTGAGTACGACCGAGACGCCGGCGCGCTTCTCGGGCGACAGCGTCAGACTCTCCTCGAACGGCAGCAGAACGACGTTCCCGTCTCCCGACACCGGCACTAACCCCGTCGAGAACAGCGAACTTGAGATCAAAGTCGAGAGCAAGTACTACCGGGCGTGGGGGCGCTACTTCGAGCGCCGGGTCGGCGGTGACGTGACGATAGACGATGATGCGGGGACCGCCAGTGTCACGCTCAAGACGGAGTACGACAACACCATCACCTACGGGGTGGCGAGTACCGCAGCCTCCGGGTTCGACCTGAAAGGCGGTGGCGGCTCGCGGACGTTCCTCGACAGCTACGACTCATCGACCGGCGACTACGCGACGAGTCAACAAGAGGAAGACGGTCGCATCGTCGCCGGAGGCAACGTCAACATCCGTGGTAAAGTTACTGTTTACGGCGATATCGTCGTGCCCGAAGGGAACCACGTTGACACCAACAAAAACTCCCACATCAAGAAGGGCGAGATCCTCAAGGAGCCGATTAGCACCCAACGGCCGGCCGGTCGCGTCAGGCAGAAGATTACAACGGTGCGAGAAAGCAACGACAACGCCGATACCGCGCTCGCTGACAACAAACTCGCCAGTGACGAATTCGGCAGCGACGACTCCGTGGAGCTGACGGCAGGCGACTACTACATCGACAGTGATCTGCAGCTGGACGATCAAACGCTGACACTCGACACGTCGGACGGGAATCTCACCCTCGCCGTGACGGGAAACATCGACATCAGCAACGGCGGAGAGATCGAGGTCAAGGGGGGGAACGATGACGTCGCTCGCGTCTACACGACCGGCGATCAGTTCCGGATGAACGACGGAAACGTGTCCGTTCCGGGAGACGATTCGACGCGGTTCTGGCTCTACGGGACCGACGACCTGAACGGGGAGATGAAATCGGAGTCTGGGTTCGTCGGCATCTACTACGCCCCGGGCGACGACTCCTCGCTCAATATGCATTCAGAGAGTGAGATATACGGCGCGATGGCTGTCGGCGAACCGGACCTCAAGTCCGGCTCGACGGTTCATTACGATCTCGCGGCGGAGGGGCTGCCGGCGTACGACACCGACGCGACGCTCTTCTCGTATCTCCACGTCTCGCGAAACGAAGTCGTCGTCGAGAAGTCTTAGCGGAGGCTGAGATCGACGGTGAACCGCTGGATGATGACGCGTTCGGTCTGGTGTTCGTACACGACGACACCGTTCGCGGGGTCGTTCTCACCATTGACAGCTGTGGGACTTTCTTCACCACTGACAGCTGTGAGATTTTCCCGCTGGAAGTAGCGGTCCCACGCTGCTGCTCGGGCGGGTGTCGTCTCTATTCGTATCTCAACGGTGTAGGGTGAATTTTTACTTCGATGGGCGAGTAGCCGCTCTGCCCCGCTGCTTGCGACGACTTGGACGGGTGAGCCGGTCGAGACGCTATCAGCGCCGGTGAACAGCACCAGCGGGAGATTCGTCCGACTCTCGTTGAACAGGAACGGCGGATCGTCGATCATCGCGACCCGTCCCGGGCCGCTGCGGAACCGCGCACCGAGCGCCAGCCCGACCGACTGATCGTCGATTGTGTGCGTGAAGCGACTACTCACCCGACTGTAGCTAAACAGACTGGTCCCGTTCCGCGAGATCTCGACACTCACGTCGAACTGTCCGCCGATCGACAGGGTTCCGCCGTTCGGCTTCAGCTCGGTCGCGCGCCGCGGAACTCCCGTCCGGTACACCGTCTGAACGCTCTTGTCCAGAATCGCGACACCGCTCGTTGCGGCATCGATGCGAGCGTTCTGCTGTGTCGAGGTGACCGCACCGACGCCGTTTCCGAGGACGAACGCGATCGTCACCGTCACGACGGAGAACACGAGAATGTAGCTGAGCACCTCCGAGACGCCGCGCTCGTCGGGCGTCATCGTGTCTCACCGATCGATAGTTCCCTGTTACCGTCGTTGTTGTACCGGATCGCGATATCCGTCCCCTGTGCCATCGAGTCGGTGAGCGGGCTGGTCGTCACGACGGACACCCGGACGGTCACCGCAGGGTTGGTCGTCGAGAGCACCAGCTGTTCGCCGCTCGCGTCGAGCCGAACCCGGTAGTTCATCCCGACGGCGCGGTCGGGAATCCCCGGCTCGACGTACACGGTCCCCTCGCGGGTCGCGAGCGTATCGGCCGCGGTGAGCTGTGTCGCTATCCGCTCGCCGATGACGGTGAGCTGATCGCGGATCGCCTGCTCCTGTCGGTTCTCGACGAACGTCCCGACGCCGGCGACGAGAGAGACGATGAGCAGCGTCGCGACCGCGATCGAGAGCACGTAGCCGATAGCGGACGACTGCGCTCGCTCGCGCATCCTCAGGCCACCCCCGTTCTCGGGTCCACGCTGACCGGCTCATCGCCGAATAGTATCCGCCTGATGTCGCCGGACAGCGTGACGTAGTAGAGGGTGTCGTCGTTGCTGTTGACGTAGATCACGTCGCGACGCCCGTCACCGTTCCAATCGAAGATTGTCACCGGGCTGTACTCATTGGGCGCCACATCGGTACTCGGGGTTACGAGATTTTCGTTCGCATCGCGCAGGTCGATATACCCGCTCCCAGCCGTGAACGGGAGGCGGTGATCGCCGGAGTCAATCCTGTCCCCGTCGCCGTTCACGTCGATGCGTCGCGGCTGTCCTATCCCAGATACGGAGTTAATCGATTGCTGGCTTGACTGTGGCTGTCTGGCTCCGTCGTCGATCCACCACACCTGCTGTGAGTCCCCGATGTAGACGAGATCGCCGTCACCGTCGGCGTTGAAATCGTCAATACCGGCGACCGACTTCCCGCCGCCGGCATTGGCGACGTCCGTCTCGGGCACGACCGACGGGCCCGCGTCCGTGCTGACTTGGTATATTTGTGGATCGCCGCTTTCCTGACCAGTGCCAGCGTAAAAGACGGCGAATTTACCCTTCCACTCCCCGGTCGCGAGCAGTGTACTGTCGAAGTTAGAGTCCGGGTTATCCGGTGAGATCGGTGCTTCCGTAGCGCCGGTATCCACCAGTAGTTCGCCCTCACCGTTGGCGTCGATAACCATGAGCGAGCCGTTGTCTGCGACGTACGGTATCTCGGCCACGCCGTCGGCGTCGAGATCGACCTGCTTCGGGCCGATTGCCTGAACGCCCGTTACTCCGTAGTCGGTTCGCGCGCCGTCGGGGGTGCGACTGTACAGGCGGCCGGTGTCGGGTGACGTGTAGACGATCGCGTCCCGGTCGGTGTACGACGGCCGCGGCACGTCCAGCGAGACGCTGCGTCCGTGTGCCGTCGGCTCGTCGGGAGCGACCCTGACTGTGGCGCGTCTGGATAGCTCGCTCGTGTCGTACGTCACCGGAACGTTGACTGCGTAAACCGCGGGACCGGCGTACGGCTCGCGATCACCCGTCGGCGGGTAGACGTTCGCCGTCTGTACGTCGGTGCTCGCACTCGCCCCCGTGGCGAGCGTCAGCTCGTAGCTGCCGGAGATCCGATCGCCGTTCCGGAAGGCGATATCGTACGGCCGCGACAGCCCCGGCGCGAACGGGAACACCTGCCGTCCGTTCACCTCGCCGGTCGTCACGTCGACCGACAGCCCGGTGTTCGAGCGAGCGTGGATATCGACCGTGCCGTCGGGCGCGATCGTCGCGACGGTGAACTGCCCGCTCGGCGCGCTCTCGAAGATGTGGAGTTCCCAACTCTTCCCGTCGCTGCCGGTGAGTTCGACGTAGAAGGTGTCTGCGTTCTCGATGGCCGTCGCGTCGTCGCTGTCGGCGTCGTCCACGCTCGCGAGTGTATCCATGTCGGTCGTCTCGATCTCGAACTGCCGGACGGTGGCGCTCTCCGCGAGCGTCCAGTCGGGCGAATCGGGAGCGGCCCCCGACTCGCCGAGTGCGAGATAGCCGTCTCGGGGGACGGGACCGACGCGGAACGGCGGCTCCGGCGTCCCGTCGTCGTCGCTGTCACCGGTCCGACCGCCGCCGTCCGCGAGCGTCTCCTCGACGGTGACGGTCTTCCGGAGCGTGTCGACGTTGCCGGTCGCGTCGCTCACGTCGAGCGTGACGGTGTAGTCACCGGTCGCTGTCGGGGTGAACGTCGGCGTCTCGCCCGAGCGGCTGGCGGTACTCCCGTCGGGAGCCTTGATACTCCAGTCGTAGCTGGTGATGTTGCTGTCGCCATCTGTCGTCGCCGTCGCATTAAACTCGACTACTTCATCGACGATAGCGACGGTCGGCGCGTGTGCGAAGCGCGCATGGGGCGGCGGTCCGCTGCTACTACTGTCGTAGACGGCGACCCACGCGCTTACCGTTCGTGTCGGACCGTTCGAATCGCGCACAGTCAGTGTCACGTTCCAGAAGCCTGACTCGTCCGGTGTGATACTGGGAGTCGGTCCAGCATTGTCGGCGGTGATCGAGTTTGCCCCTTCGGTCACCTCCCAGTCGTACGAGAGATCATCGCTTGTGGAGTCGTAATCTGTCGTCTTCGATGCATCGAGTGGAAGCTGATTGCCAGCGACGATCCAGTCGTTTCCGTCTCCATTGTCGTCGTAGGTGAACGAGGGGTGAACAGGCCGCGTGCTCGTGCTCGTGCTCGGACAGTTCGAGTGCAACGCGAGAAACGTACAGTCGCTGTCCTGTTGGATGATGATACCGTCTTCGAGCCGGACGGAATCGACGGTCGCGTACGCCGCCTGCCCTCCTGCGTACTGGCGACCGAAGAGGTCGTTCGTCACGAAGGTGGCATCGAGCACCGCATCTTCGAGCGCGGTACGGTCGCTCTTCCGGCGATCGTTGATAGCGTCGAGCGTCCGCCCGAGCTCTCGTGACAGCTCGCCTTCGTAGTCGTCGGCAGCGAGCGTCTGCCCGGCCGCGCCACGCGTCTGGAGGTCGTCGGTGTATAACGCGCCGTTGAGCACGATGACGAGTGCGGTCAGGAACAGCGCGAGCACTAACCCGCCGATGAGCAGCTGTTGACCGCGGTCAGTTACGACTGCCATGCGATGATCTGCACCTCCACGACAGTGTATACCGGGCCGTCGCCCAACGCGGGTTCGTCCACGTAGAAGTTCTCCGCCGCCGGCTGGTCCAGCTGTACCTCCGACCCGTTATCATGGAGAAGCGGAGTCCCATCTTCGGCAAGCAACACGTCGTCGTCGTACAGGGTAATATACGTGCTCGCTGAGACGGCCGAATCAGACGGAGTTCCCTGATAGATGAGCGACGTGCGTTCACTGCTGAACTGTCCTGCTCCTGTCGGTGTCGGTGATCGAACGTAGAGATTATACGAGATACCGCGCTCCCTGAACGCGTCTCTCAGTCTCCCCCCGAGTTCGAGTCCGCGTGTCGCGAGCACCCCTCCGCTCGTATAGCCCTTGTCACCAGCGCCGTGAAACTGCTCCTTATCCGGGTTCCAGTACAGAATCGCCTCGCGGATCTCCCCCTGACTCGCGGCTCCCGACAGCACGTCGGTCGCGAGCTCCTGCTGGCGCTCTTCGAGATACTGGTTCGTCGTCGAAGCCGACAGCGGCGTGATGATCGACGACTGGAGGATGAACACGACGGCGGCCAACACGAGCACCGAGGCGGCGACCCCCTCCAGCGTCCATGTCTGTCCGCGCGTCACCACACCGTCACCTCCACGCGGACCTGCTCGCCGTCGAGGGTGACGAGCCGCGACACGGTCGTCGCTCGCGCGGGCACGTCGCCGGATGACGGCGTCTGGCGTTCGAGTGCTATCGGTGGGTCTGACGGCACGGACGATTCGCCGCTCGGCTCGATCGTTCCGTCGAGCGTCGCCGTCTCGCCGTCGTCGACGATCTCGACGCGCACGTTCTTGTCGCCGATACCGAGGGCGTCACCGAGCGAGCGAGAGCTGTCGTAGTCACAGTCGTCGATGTCAACGTCGGCGAAGAAGCCGATCGTGCAGACGGGCGCGAGCGTCCCCGGATCGGAACCGGCCAACAGCGTATCTACGAGCCGCGTCGCCGCGCGGTTGGCCGCGACCGGCTGGCCCTGTGTGACCTCGAACGGCGAGAACACCGTCGGGACGAACAGGAAGACGAACGACACCGTCACGAGAAAGAGGCTCATGCCGATTGCGAAGTCGATGTTCGTCTGTCCGCGCCGGCTCATACGGCCAGAAACACCAGAAGTGGAAGCGTTATCAGGACGACCGAGAACTTCACGCCGTTGAGCAGCTTTCCCGACCGCATGTAGCCGGAGATGAACCCCGCCGCGACGGCCTGAATCGTCACGGCGTGGAAGAAGAACATCTCCAGCTGCTCGACGTTGACGCTGCTCCCGAAGCCACCGCCGCCGACGCCCGCTGCACTGCTGCCACCGCCACTCCCTGATCCCGCAGCCGCGAGATCCGCCATCGGGCCGAGGAACCGCAGCTTCAGGATGGCGATGACGCCCAGCATCGTCATGAACGCCATGATGATGATAACCATCTGCATCTGTGCGCCCTGCTTCTGTTCGCGGGCGAGATCGTCCTGATTCTCCGAGGCCTGTGCAGCCGTCGAGAGCACGTCCGTGATCTCCGAGGAGGCCTCCTGTGCCTCGCTGACGAGCTTGATCGATCGCGCCAGCCGCGGCACGTGGAACTTGTTGTTCATCTCCACGAGCGCCTGTTTCACCGACGTGCCGTAGGTCACCTTCCCGCGGATGATCTCGAACTCCTGAGCCAGCTTCCCGGAGGAGGTGTCTGCGACGGTCCCGAACGATTCGAGCAGCGTCTGACCGGTGTCGTTCGCGGACGCCAGCTTCCGGAGCGAGTCGGTCAGGTTCCCGGTGATACCGGCGCGTTTCGACTGCCGGAGCTGGTAGAACACGGCGTACGGAAGCCCCATCACGTACACCGGGAGGTAGACGAGGACTACCGTCGCCGAGAGATACGATTCGACGAATCCGGAGACCGTGGTCGGGACGAGCCCGGACGTGATACCGAACGCAACAATGGCGACCGCGACCGGCAGCGTGAGAAACAGCGTGAACTCCGGGCGCTCGCGAAACAGCACGTGCGGGCGCTTCAGGATTGCGGCCAGCCGCATCCGGCCCTCTCGCGAGCGGATCGTCCCGAACAGCGATCGGTCGGTGTCGTAGCTGTCGATGGGCCCCACCGAGAGGATGGAGTCCGGCTCCTGAAACTCCACGTTGCTCGGACGGAGATACCCGTCGCCGGGGTCGTCCTGTTTCACCGTCGAGATCATGACGATGAACGCGACCGACAACAGCGGGATCAGCGCGTAGACGGTTCCGGTCAGCAGCGTCGTCTTCGGACCGCTCATCAGCGAGACGGCCACCATCGTGATGATGAGCAACAGCGGAAACAGCGACAGCGTCAGATACATCTCGCCGAACAGCTGGAGCGTCTCCAGTGTCGCCTCCTGCTGCTGTTTGGCCGTTCGCATGTGCTTGTCCTTCTTCTGATCGAGAAACTCCGTCATATCACCGCCAGAGGCGAGAATCGAGAGCATATCGGTGAGAAACTGCGCGAACTCGTCGGAGGGAGTCTGTGTCGAGCGGTTCCGGATCGTCGTCCGGTAGGCGGTGTCGAAGTAGCCCGTCTCGTTCAGAATGACCTGAAACTCCCGGGACACCTCGCCGTACACGTCGTCGGCCTCGGCGACAGCTTCCAGAATCTCCATCTGGTTCAGCCCGCCGATCGAGAGCGCGTACATGAACGAGATGGCGTCGGGCATCAGGACGTTGATCTCGCGTTTCCGCGCGCCCGACTGCACCCAGAGGTTCCCGACCGGCGCACCGAAGCCGGCGACGAAGCCGATCGAGCCGAGCAGAAACCCGGCGAGGAGGATGAACGCCGGGACGCGAAGCGTTTCGAGCGTGGCCGCGAGCGTCGGATTCGAGACGACGACGTTCGTGACCGACGCGAGATCCGGATTGACGATCAGTAAGACGCCGTACGCCAGCGCGACACCGGCGAACCACAGCGCCAGCCCGAGGATGACACCGTAGCCCAGCGCGACGGCGAGAAACATCTCCACGGGGTCGTCGCGGAGACACTCCGCGAGCTTGTCGTCGACGGTCGCGACGAAATCGGAGTCCTCGCCGAACAGCCGCTTGTACAGCGGAAACAGCCGGTCGCCCATCCGCTCGCGCGGCGGTCGTGACGTACCGGCTGTCGGTGCGGCCATCAGTCGTCACCCTCCAGCGCGTCGGTCGGGTCGATCTCTCGCTCTCGATCCGGGTTCGGTTCGTCCGTCGCTTGCTCTGTCGTCTCGACCGTCCCGACGCTGATATCGCTCTCCCCGTACGGATCGTCCGTGCCGCGGGTCGACGGCTCGAAGCCGAGTCCGACGGTTCCGTCGCCGGCGTCGGTCAGGCTGTCGGGAACCACGTCTGCCAGCACCTCGGTCACGTCGTCGGGCAGCGAGTCGCGGTACTCCGGGAACAGCACGTCCTCGGCCTTCTCCATCACGGCGCGCGTCTCGTCGATCATCGCCTCGTCGGGGTTCGGTCGCGGAACGAGCGCCTCCTTCTCGGGATCGACGTCGATCTCGACGGACTCCATGTCGCGGAGGTTATCGAGCGTCTCGAACAGCCGACCGTTCGCCATCAGCGCCAGAATCGTGTCCGGATCGTTGATGAACGCCTGTATCGCCCCCGCCACCTCGGTGTATCTGTTCAGCCCGTTCCGGATGAGATACGCCAACATCACCTTCCGGACGAACAACTCGTGGTCGAGCGTCTCCTGTGTCCAGCCCCGGTCGAACCTGATGCGTTCGAGGATCGACGGGTTCGGCGTCGGATCGAAGGAGTCACGCTCCGCGCTCCAGACGAACACGTCCTCGACGTTGATCTCGTTGTTCTCGGCGTCGTAGTCGTTGATCGCCGAGATCGCCTGATTGCGCCGGACCTTCCGCCCCTCGACGCGGGTCTGTGCCTGAATCGAGACCAGATCCAGCGCCGTGAACATCGTCTTCGAGACGTTGATCGGATCGGTGGTGAACCGCTTCATCACCTCGCCGACCGAGTCGGCGTGGAACGTCGTGTACGTCGTGTGGCCGGTCGACATGACCTGAAACAGCGTCCGGCCCTCCTCGCCACGGATCTCCCCCATGACGATGTACTCGGGCCGCTGTCGAAGCGCCGCCTCCAGCAGATCGAACTCGTCCACGTCTCCCTTGTCGTCGTCCGAGAAGGAGGGCCGCGTGACCGAGGCGACCCAGTTGCGCTGTGGCAGCTCCACCTCGCGGGTGTCCTCGATGGAGACGATCTTCGCCTTCGAGGGGATGAACAGCGACACCGCGTTCAGCGAGGTGGTCTTCCCCGATGCGGTCCCGCCCGCGAAGATGAGCGACTTGTTGTTCTCGATGGCGAGCCACAGGAACGCCATCTGGTCGAGCCCGAACGTGTTCCAGTTGATGAGATCGACCGGCGTGAACGGCACGTCCTTGAACTGTCGGATCGTGTAGTTGGTCCCGTGGTCGGAGACCTCCTTGCCGAGCGTGAGCTGTGCGCGCGAGCCGTCCGGGAGCGTACAGTCCACCTGCGGCTGGCGCTTGGAGATGCCCTTCCCGGAGCGCTGTGCCAGCTTGACGGCGAACTCGTCGAGCCGCTCTTTCCCGTGGACCATGTTCGAGATGATCTGCTCGTACTCCGTGTGGTAGACGAAGACGGGCATGTTGTAGCCGTCGACGGAGATGTCCTCGACGTTGATGTCGTGTTTCACCGGATCGATGATCTGGTAGCCGATGAAGTCGCGCTTCAGGTAGTAGACGATCTTGCGGAGCTGGTAGGTGGTGAGCGTGTCGGCGTCCTCCTCGACGACGACCGACTCGGGACGGGCTGCGCGTCCCTTCAGCTCCGGAAGCTCGGCGGCCGGCGTGTAGATGCTCTCGTCCCGGGATCTGGTCTCGTCGGGTCGCGTCCCGTCGTCGGGCTCGCCGTCGTCGCCGAACAGTCCCGAGATCGACGACGTGAGCCGCGTCGACAGGTCGGCGTCGACGCCGTCCGTTGGCTCAGACGCCTGTCGCTCTCGCGCGCTGTAGACGCCGTACGGATCGATCTCCGGCTCCCGCGTGCTGTCGTCGTCGCCACCGAAACCCAGCCGTTCGACGGCCGATCTGAGCTGGTCGGTCGCGTCCGTCTCGTCGGGATCGGCGAGCACGCCGTACCGATCGACGTGTTTCATCGTCTCCGCCTCGATCACGTCGGCGCGCTCGACCTCCGAGCCGTCGGTCACGACGGCCTCGTCGCCCGCGTACTTCAGCGACGAGGAGAGCTTCTCGACGAGGAACTCGTGCATCTCCGTCTCGACGGCGTTGAGATGCGGCTCGACGGCGTAGTACTTCAGCTCGTTCGCCGTCGTGGACCGGTAGATGACGATGAACGAGTACGGCTCGTTCACCCAGTAGCGCTCGATCTCCTTCAGATTCGGCTTCTTCGCCATCGGCACGGTCTTTTCGAGATCGTAGCGGGTGACGACGCTCTCGTGGCCGCGCGCGGTCGTGAAGAAGTCGTCCTCGTCTAACCCGTCGGGAACGTCCAGCGTTCGCTCGTCGGCGACGGCATCGAGCGCGTCTGCCCGTGACTGACCGAGCGAGAGCTGCTGTTCGATGTTGTCGTACCGCCCGTCACGGATTTCGGTGATCTCCTCGTACAGGTCGCTCTCGGACGGAACCCCGACGAGCGGCCCCAGTCGGAGGTCGTCGCGCCGGAAGTCCCGCGGACGGACGGCCGGCTCCACGCGGACGATCGCCGGCTCGGACGACTCCGCCGGCTCGTCCGGCTCCTCGCCGGCGGTCGCCGACTGGTCGTCTGGCTCGACGCGCCGAACTGCCGACATCGGGTCCTCGTTCGACACCCACTCGGCGTCGCTCATCGGCACATCGCCTCCCGAACCGCGCTGCGGCACGCTCCTGCGGTTCGATGCCCATGCATTAGATAAACGTAGGTGAGAGACCGTGAAAAATCTGTGGAGGGTCCTCACGCGGTGAAGCCAGCGGCGGGCGCTGTCGTGCGCGTCACTGCCCGATCGGATCGACTGACCAGTGGGGGTTTTATATCTCGCAGGGATAGACTCCCGTCTGGATGCCAGAGCGCTTCGACACGGGAACGGGGCCTCTCGACCGAGAGCTGGACGGTGGGTTCACCCCCGGAACGCTCGCGGCGTACGTCGCCGGGCCGGCTGGGCAGGCCGAGACGCTGCTGTTTCAGCTCGCGACGCGCCGCCCCACGACCTACGTCACGACGGTCACGCCTCCCTCGAAGATCGAAGCGACGGTCGAATCGATGGCGGGGATGAGCGATACGGAAGGGTTCGAGATCAGCACCTTTCGTCGGGGGGACTCCGTCGAGTCGCTGCTCGAATCGCTCCCGATCCGGGAGGAGACGTTCGTCATCGTCGACGCCGTGAACGCGCTCGAACGCGCCGACCCGGAGACGTACCACGAGTTCCTGACGCAGTTCGCCGCGGAGCTACAGCGAACCGATTCGGTCGGGCTTCTCCACGCCGTCGCGGGAGCCACCACTCCGGCGACGCGTGACTGGACGCTTCGCGCGGCGGACCTGATACTCCGGCTCACGATCAGCTACGACGGGATCGAGCCGGAGACGCTGTTGCGAATCCAGAAGTCACGCGGGCAGCGACCGCCCGACGAGGCGCTCAAGATCAAGCTCGGATCGACCGTCGAGATCGACACGTCGTGGGACATGTGAGCTATCGGAGCGCGAGCACCGCCAACAACACCCCGCCGAAGACGAGCGCGATCGTCGCCGGAGGGATCGCGTCCGTCGCCGCGCTGAACGCGAGATAGCCGACGCCGGCGGTGACAGCCGCTGTGATCGACGTGACGCCGAGCCGAGCGAGCACTGCCGTCCGCGTCTCCCCGCGACGACCGATCGCCGTCGCCAGCGATAGCCCCGTCGCCGCGAGATCGTAGCTGACGAACGCGATCGCCGTCGCGGCGACGAGACGCGGCATCGACGCGCTACCGATCCCGGCGGTCAACAGTGCGAGCGCGAACAGTCCGGCTCCGACGTCGAGGGCCTGTCGGCTCCGTCGTCTGACGGCGACCGCCCAGATCACCGCTCCACCTACCCCGAGCAGTGCGGCGGCCGGCACTGACACCAGCAACAGCGCGGCGAGGAGGCTACCGACCGTCACCAGCGACCGTGCGAGCGGCGACACCGCCGGTTCGAACGCCGCGGTATCGGAGCTCACTGCGTCCACCGCCGGCTCGCGGCCACGACCGTCGTCTCGAACGGCTCGTCCCCCCAGTCGATCGCTCGAACCCCGCTCCGGCGGAGCGTCGAGAGCCGCAGCGACCGCTCGACCGCTTCGAGCCGCTGGCCCGTCGTCACGCTCCCGGTCGGGTCCGGACTGACGACCGTCACCGGGTGACCGTGTGCCTCGTACGCTCGGATCGCCGTCACGATGAAATCATCGAGCAGCGGTGAAAAGACGAGCAGCTGTGTCCCGCCGGTGAGCCGCCGTCGGAGTCGTCGCCGCGCCAGCCACGGCAGCGACTCGTCGGCCGACAGACCGACGACGAACCCCGGGTCCGTCGCGAACAGCTCGCGAAGCCGCGCGCGGTGTGTCGGTCCCGCCCCGGGTGCGAGCCACACGGGACTCGGCCCGAGCGTCGCGATGCCGACGCGATCGCCGCTGTCGAGCAGTCCCCCGGCGGCCGTCGCTGCCGCCTCGACCGACCGAGCTACCGCCGAGTCGGTCGTTCCGGCGTCCGTGTCGCTCCGCGTGTCCACCACGACCACCACGGAGCCGGCCCGCTCCCTTCGGAACGAGACGGTCGCCAGCTCACCGGTCCGGGCGACGCGTTTCCAGTCGATCCGCGAGAGCGGATCGCCGTGCCGGTACTCGCGAGTCGCGTGGAACTCGACGCCTTCGCCGCCGGTGTCGGTCGCTCGCGCGCCGGCGTACGGCGTCTGTTGGGTCCGTAGCGGGACCGACACCGCGGTATCGAGCGACGGGCGGACGGCCAGCTCGTCCGAACCGGTCGCCGTCCGTTCGGACTCGCGCTCGTGTGCGCCGGTCGCGTCGCGAACGGTGGTGGTCGTCGATCCGAACGGGTGGATGCCGACACGCGCTTCGAGGACGTACTGGAAGCTGGCGCTCTCCCCGGTTCGGAGAGCGGTCGCGTGTCGCGGCGATCCGGCGACCACCGACAGCGCCGGCGGGACGCCGTCGACGATCCGCAGGTCCGTCACCGGGCCGTCGCCGTCGTTCGTCACCGTCACCGTTACCGTCGTCTGCTGGCCCGGCGCGGGTGACTGCTCCGTCACCGACCGCTCGACCCGGAGCGTCGGCTCCGGCGGTGTGCTCACCGCAGCCGTCCCGCCCGCCACGACGGCGAACACCGCGACTAACAGCGGTCCCGGTGTCTCAAGCAGCGCCGCGAGCACGAGCGCCCCGAACGCGAGGCCCCCCACGCCCACCCACCGAAGCGTCTCTCGCTCCGCGACGACGTTCACGAGCGTGACACCCCCTCGTTCGGGTCCCAGCTCGCTTCCGCTTCCGACGCTGCCTGCCGGGACTCGCCGAGATCACTCGCCGTCGGCTCCGCCCGTCCGTTGTCGGTGACGCCCGAGGCCCCCGTCGCGGTCGTCTCGTCCAGCTGCTCGGCGAGCACGGCGACGACGCGGTCGGCGCGTCGCTCGAACGCCGAGCCGCCGCCGAACAGTGCCCGCAGCGACTGCCGGCCCGCCGCGGTCCGCGTCTCGGCGACCAGCTCCCGCACCGACCTGTCTCGCTCGTCGGCGTCGGTGAACAGCGCCGCCGCGATCGGATCCTCCGTCCACGTGCCGGCGGCGAGCCGGTCGCGAGCCGCCGACTCGCTGTGGCCCTCTCGCATGAGGACCTGTGTCGCCGCCGCGTGTAGTCGCTGTCGAACCGTCTCCTTTCGCTCGTTCGCGTGCGGCGTCTCCCCCGTGCCGGCCACCCGGAGCTGCCGGTCGAACTCCTCGCCGGGCGGTGAGACGGCGACCGTCTCGGGCGGCAGTCGATCCGTTGAGTCCGGTGACGCCCACCACCGTCTCGCAACGGCCGCGACGACACCGAACGCGGCGACGAGACCGACGGCCGAACTCACGAGCGTCGCCGGTATCCACCCGACGGCCGCCGGTGCGGCTATCGCCGCCAGCCCGGCGGCGACGATCAACACCCCCACCACCAGCGTACGTCTCATCGGTCATCCTCGTACCGCTCGATGCTCCGGAGGGCCTGCTCTGCCTGACTCGCTCGGTCGTCGGTCACCGGATACGCGCCGTAGCGGGTCTCCTCGAACAGCCGCGTCAGCTCGGTCACGTCGTCGCGGTCGAACCCCGCGGCGACGGCTTCCTCGGCGAATTCTGCGGGCGTCGCCGAGTCCGGGCGCTCGATGTCAAGCGCCGTCGTCATCTCCTGCCAGGCGCGGTAGATCTCGTTGTCCACGTCGACTCCGGCGGCGACCCGGTCTGCGGCCGCGCCGGCGGTTCGTGCGACCGTCTCCATCTCCGTGCTCCTCTCTTCCGTCGCCGTCGCGGTGTGGTCGTCACTGCGACCCGAGAACACGACCAGCACCGCGCCACCGAGCAGGAGCACCACGACGAGCCCGGCGAGGACGACCGGTGGATCGACGGACTGCGTGACCTGCTCGCCGGCGGCGGCGACACCAACGCCCTCGCCGCCACCGCCCGTCGAGACGTTCGTCTGGTTCACCCCACCCATCGCGGTCGGATCTCGCCGTCCCCTGAGCTCCAGCAGGAGCGCTCCGACGAGGATGATACTCACGGCGACGAGGGCGGCTCTCCGCTGTGGACGCCGGAGCATGTTGAGTACGCTCGCGAGGAGGAGCGCGAGCAGGATCGCGCCCAGAATCTGCCGGACCAGCGGTGGGATCGTCGGGAGGGCGTCAGTCGTCCTCGGCTCCTGTTCGCGTATCTGGTTCCGGTCACCGTCCCCGTCCCCGGGACCAGTGCCTGCACCGGAGCCGCCGCCCTGTGACAGCGAATCGAGTGCGCCCGCAGCCACGCCGAGACCCACGACGAGCACGCCGACGAGCACGAGCGCGACTGCGCGCTGACGGTCCATACCGTGTGACACACGTCATCGCAGTTATGAATTGTGGCTCCCGGACGACCGCAGTACAGTTTTCCCGCCGGCGACAGAGCAGTCGTCATGAAGACACCAGCCGCCTTTGGTTTCGCGTACCGGCCGGGAACGATCCGCTTCGGCGCGGGGACCGTCGCCACGCTCGCTGCCGAGCTCGACGCGCAGGGTATCGATCAGGTGCTCGTCTGCTGTGGCGAGAGCGTCGGTGCGACCGCCGGCGTCCGTACACCGGTCGAGACCGGGCTGGGGGAGCATCACGCCGACACCTTCGCCGGGACGAGCGCACGCAAGGCGCTGACCGAGGCCGCTGCCGCCCGGGACCGCTACCGCGAGGCCGACGCCGACGCGTTCCTCGCACTCGGTGGTGGCTCCGCACTCGACGTGGTGAAAGCCGCCGCCGTGCTCACTGCCAGCGAGCAGTCGCTTCCGGACGCCGCCCGCTCGCTCGCCGAGACCGGAACCCTCCCGATACCGGACGGCGATCTGCCGCCGATTCTCGCCGTGCCGACCACCCTCGCTGGGGCAGACCTCTCGCAGATGGCCGGTCTCACCGCCGGCCCGGACTCGGGCGCGCTCAACGAGCGCGTCGCCGGCGGTCTCAGCGACGAGCGGCTCATGCCCGCGGGGCTGTGGTACGATCCCGAGCTGTTCGTCCACACGCCCGCCGATGTCCTCGCCGCCTCCGCGATGAACGGCTTCGACAAGGCCGTCGAGACGGTCTACGCCGCGAACGCGACCGCAGTCACCGACGCGACCGCCGTCCACGCGCTCCGGCTCTGTCGGACCGCACTGCCCGAACTCGGCGGTGGGACCGACGACGTCGAGACGCTTTCCGACGCTGTCGCGGGCGTCATGCTCGCCCAGTACGGCATCTCCAACGGCGGTAGTTCCACGCTGTCGCTCATCCACGCCTTCGGCCACGGGCTGACGGCCGTCAGCGACGTGCAACAGGGAGTGGCCCACGGCGCGGTCGCCCCCCACGCGCTCTCGTATCTCTTCTCGGAGACCGACGGTCGTCGTGAGCTACTGGCCGAGGGGCTGGGCGTCGAATCCGCCGAGGGAGTCGTCGGGAGGGTCGCCGAGATTCGCGACGGACTCCGCCTCCCGACGCGGCTCGCCGACACCGCAGTCGAGCGATCCGCGCTCGACCGCGCGGCTGAGATCACCGCCGAAGACGGCCTCATGGCGAACGCACCGCCGGAGCTGGACGCGACCGAGTCAGCGCTACGGGACGTGCTCGCCGCCGCGTGGGAGTGACGACCCGTTTCGACCTCATCGTGGGTTGCTCCGCTGTCTGACCTCGATCCGTTCAGTCTGTGCGAGACAGACTGCGCCATCGAAGAACGCCGTGATACCAGCGCAGTCGAAGGACGCCGTGACACACGCGGGGGAACACCGCCGAACTGACAGTGACTCGACGACGGCGACCGCCTCGCGCTTCGCGTTGAGCGTTATCGTGACGTGGCTGACCCCGGTCGGAGTACGTTCCGGTGGCCGGCGAGCACCCCGACGAGAGCCCCGATGAAGTGTGCGACGTAGCCGACCCGTCCGCCGCCCCCCGAGAAGTAGACCGTCGTGACGGCGGCGACGGCGAGGGCGATCAGCACGACGACGTATTTCGGGACGCCACGCAGCACCGTCGACGAGAGGCGGTTCGAACTCGCGATATAGCCGACGAGCGCCAGCGCGGCCCCGGACGCGCCAAGAACGCTATTCGAGACGGCAGTCCCAGCACTGAGTGCGTCCGATACCGCGACCTGTGCGACACCGGCGAGCATCCCCGAGCCGACGAAGAACGCGTGAAAGCGCGGGAGTGAAGCGCGGAGCGAGACCAACCCCCCGGCGAGCACCACGATCACCGCGTTGCCGAGTAGATGCGATGGGTCCGCGTGGGCGTAGACACTCAGCGGAAGCTCCCACCACGGGAGCAGTATCGGCTGTCGGAGGGCGAACGCGGCCCCGCTGCCGCTCTGTCGAACGGTCCACCCGACGATCGAAACCACGCTCATTCCGATGAGCGTGTGCGACACGGGACTCAGCGCCAGCGCCTTCCCGAGTGACCGACCGTCGTCGGTCGACTCCGACTGTGACTCGACGCCGAACTCTGTCCGAGACACGGCTCACCTGTCTTCTGTGCTGAGTTCATAAAAATATACACTACAGGCTCTTTACCGGCCAAGTAGATCGACAGACGGCGAGGGAGCGAATCTCCGTGCCGAATTGTTTCAATCCCGTATGGTTTTTACGTCCTGTGACAGTATCGTGGGAGTTTCGTTCCGGAACGCAACAGGATGTTGCAACAGGGAAGAAACCCACTACGGGATTGAAACATTACGAGCGGGGCAAGGCTGATAGGTCGGCATACACGTATCTACACCTATGAGCACGAAACGAACGGTAAAACTGGATTCAGACCTGTATGGCCGTGTGAAGGCACAGAAGCGGGACGACGAGACGTTTTCAGAGGCGATAGAACGGCTCATTGGGGGTCGCGGAGTGTCGCTGCTCGATCTCGCGGACGGAGAAGAGCACGATCCTGAGCGCGAGACAGAGATGCTGGAACGGCTGGAACGAACGGCAGAGGCTGACGAGGCGGAACTAAACCAGCTGGGGGAGAAGCGTGATTCTTGACACCAACTTCCTCATTGAGCTGGATAACAACAATCCCGACGCGGTAGAGAAAGCCCGAGAGATCGAGGCAAGCGGAGAGGCGCGACAGATCCCACAGATGGTGATGTTTGAGCTGTGGACGGCTGTCGGAAAGGGGACGCAGACGAACCACAATCGGCGGAAGTACGAGCGAATACTGCAAGGGCTACCGCAGGCTGCGTTCACTCCAGAGATTGCAAAGTTGGCGGGGAAAATCGAAGGTGAGGCACAAGCAGATGACCCGAATGAGTCTGGTATTGGCGCTGGTGATGCGATTGTCGCTGCGACAGGCATAGTACTCGATGAGCCGGTCGTGACCAGCGACGAGACGGATTTTGTGAATCGGATTCAGACGAACCTCGGATACACGGATCTTCGTGTAGAGACGTACACGTAGTCACAGCCAGCCGACTTTCTGAGGCTGGTCCCGCTCTGCTTTCGACGAACGCCCCAAGACGTTGGAACAGGAAAGAAACCCACTCAAAGAGAGAAGCATGGCCGGGGTGGGCTCCGAACCCACGATCTCCGCATATCCCAGGTGTCGGATAGGCATCCGACGGGGAGGCGGGAAGCCGACTCGTAACCCTATGAGTGCGGCGCTATGTCCAGCTAAGCCACCCGGCCTATCACCGGGTAGCAAACTGACGGACTTGAAGCTGTCTATCCCGCCTGCTCCCCTGCAGATTTATGCCGTGTGCCGGAAACACAGGAGCATGGACGTACCCTCGCTCGTCGCCGAGAGACTCGACGGCGACACGGTTCGAACGCGCGTCGATCTGGGCGGTGACGACGCCGTCTTCGTGACGACCGACCAGACGCTCGTCTACCGCGCCGAAGGGTTACTCTCCGACGAGTCGGTCTCCGCGTACCCACACGACGTAGAGCAGCTCGCCCTCGCGACCGGACGCAAGAGCACCTTCGAGCTAACGTACGTCGACACCGCCGGGAAGTTCGCCGTGCCGAGTGATCGCACCGACACCGTCCTCGCGCCGCTGTTGAAGGGCGTGCTCACGACGACCGACGTGGTCGAGACCGACGAGGAGGTCCGAACGACCTACCGCTTCTCGGAGCTGACGCTCGTCGTCACCGACGCGCGGCTGCTCAAACACGTCGGGAACGCGGTGTGGGACAGCGACTTCGAGTCGTACGCGTTCGCGAACGTGACCGATCTCGACACCGAGGCGGGCAGCGTCGCGAGCCAGCTCGTGCTCACCGTGGACGGTCGCCCCCAGCGCGTGAAGATACCCTCCGAGGAGACCGACGTCGTCGTCCACACCGTCGAGAGCGCGCTGCTCGCGTACCACGGCGTGGATACCATCGCCGAGCTCGGGACCGGGGAATCGGAATCAGCGCCGGCGTCGGAGCCGGAGACCTTCGAGGATCAGGATCTCGAAACGCTCGTCGCCGACGCCGAGGAGACGACCATCGACCGTGTCAGCGACGGCGAGACCGAATCGCTCGACGTGTCGAAGGCGAACGCGCTGACGGAACGGCTGGCCGGGCTGGAGGAGACGATCGAACAGCAGACCGAGCTACTCGAACAGCAACAGGAGACGATTGAGACGCTGGTGGAGGAACTGCGTCGCGGCCGCTGACACGATTATTGGCACGACACACTACTCCCGACCCGTCACCTTCCGGATACACGAGGAGCCGAACGGACCGTGCTCCCCGGCATCGAGCTGCATGAAGTAGCCGGTCGAGATGGACGCGCCACACCGCTTGCAGGTGAACTCACCTTCTTTCGTGACGACTTCCGCCTCGAAGGAGAGGAACGATGATCGGTTCGGGCGAACGACGCCGTCCTCGCGCTCGATGATACCACGCGTCTCGGCGGTGTCGAGGATCTCGCGCGTGAGGGCCGGATCGGTCGTGATGGTTTCGAGTCGATCGATTACCTCGGCGAGAGACAGCTCGGCGTGTTCGAGCCGTTCGAGCAGCTGGAGACCGAGTTCGACCGGGTCGCTGTCGTCGGCGTCGCGCTCGCCGCTCACATCAGATTCAGGCGAGTGGACGACAAAGTGTTTGCCACAGCGGGTGAATCGTCTGACGTGCATTCGATCGCCCGAAGACAGCTGGCCGGTGTCGTGACGCTGGCTCTCGTCACCGCTGTCACAACGGTAATCCTCTCACCACAGGCGGTCACGCAGACGGTGGCGGCACTCGCCGACCGTCCGATGCTGTTTGCCGGCCTGCTCACGGTCGCGTATCTGCTCCGGTTTCTCGCGGCGTGGCCGATCAGCGTGCTATCGGCCGTCGTCGGCTTCACCCTCGGTGTGCGAGGCGTCCCCGTCGCACTCGCCGGCGCAGTCGTGACCTGCCTCCCGCCGTATCTGCTCGCCGGCCAGTTCGACCGCCGTGGCCCGCTCGGGACGCTGGCCGACCACGGCGATCGCTACTTCGATGCAGCCGGTGGATTTCGAGGAGTCGTCGCTGCGCGTCTCGCACCGCTTCCGGCTGACGCGGTCTCGTACGCTGCGGGACTATCGAAGGTCACGCTGCCGCTCTACGCACTCGCCACGGCACTCGGTGAACTACCGTGGGTGACGGCGGCTGTACTCGTCGGCGGGAGTGCAGAGACACTGAGGATAGAGGGTGCGAGCGGCGGTTCGGCGCTCGCAGTCGGAGCGACAGCACTCGCGACACTGCTCCTCGCCGAACCGGCCTACCGCGTCCTCAGAGCGTGAACGGGTCCGAGCAGTCGGTGACGACGCCGTGGTTCGGACAGACGTACTTGCAGTGGCGCTTGAACAGTGCGGCGGTACAGCGCGGACACGCCGGCGGCTCGGACATAGCTTCGATCACGGCCCGACGGGCATCAATCCTCGCGTGTGGGTGATCCGCTACGCACAGTCACAGACGTTGCGCGTCGCCTCACTCATGGAAGGTCCTCAGCGGTCGTGAGCGAGCGAATATAAAGATAAAGCGCGGCCGTCAGTTCAGCATTCGGACCAGCCGCATGATTGACACGTCTTACAGCCCTCGTTCATCGCCAGCGACAGCCCACCGCACTCCGGACACTCGGGCGACTCGCCGGCCGCGAGCAGCGAGTCGGTCGCGTCGTCGGTGGACGCGGCTGACTCATCGAGCGTGCTCGCGCCGCCGTCCGTCTCGGTCGGCGGCGCGTCGTCTGTCTCGCGGTTCGGGTCCGTCTCCGTCGCCGTCTCGGAGAGCCGCTGCTGTTTCGGATACGGCTTGTCGATGTCGTCGTCGAGATACCGCTGGAGCGCCGTTCCGATGGCGTCGGGGATGGAGTTCACCTGCTCGCCCTTGTCCCAAGCGACCTTCGGCGAGCGGATCCCGCGCAGCTCGCTCGCGATCTCGTCGGGTGCGACACCGCTTCGCAGCGCCGTCGAGATGGTCTTCGCGAGCGCCTCGGTGAAGCTCGCCGTGAACCCACCGGAGTTGCCGATGGTCGCGAACAGCTCGAACGGCCGCTCGCGCTCGGTGTCCTCGTTGATGGTGACGTAGAGCTTCCCGTAGCCGGTGTCGATGCGCTGGGTCACGCCGTGGAGCAGGTCCGGACGGGTCTGCTTTTCGGCGTAGGCGTGCGTCTCGAAGCTGAACAGCTCCTCGGGATCGGTCTCCAGTGCCGCCGTGACCTCCTCGTGGCTGAGGAACTCGTCCAGTCCGCCGAAGACCGCTTCGATGCGGTCTGCGAGCACCGGTGCGGCCTCCTCCGGATCCATGTCCTCGGAGAACTCCGTGTTGTCGGCGCGCGTGGTGAGCACCTGTTTCGAGCGCGTGCCGTCGCGGTAGACGGTGACGCCCTTCCCGCCGTTCTCGTAGATGTAGCGGAACACCTCGTCCATGTCCTCCGGGGTCGCGGAGTTCGGGAAGTTACACGTCTTCGAGATGGCCGAATCGACGCCCACCTGACAGGCGCACTGCACGGCCGCGTGCTCGATCCCCGAGAGGTCGGAGGTGACGACGAACAGCTCACCGATGGCGTTCGGGACGGTGTCGAGTCCCTCGACGCCGTCGAAGGCGTTCGTCGCCATCTGCTCTTGTGCCTCCTGCTTGACGGCCTCGACGTCGATATCGTTGGCCTCCAGCGTGCGCAGGAAGTAGTCGTCGAACTCGACGAGCATCTCGTCACCCTGCACGTCGTCGGAGACGTTCTTGTAGTAGGCGACGTTGTAGATCGGCTCACAGCCGCCCGTCGTATTGCCGACCATGCTCGTCGTGCCGGTCGGCGCGATGGTCGTCGTGTTGTGGTTGCGGATCGGGTAGCCGTCCGCCCAGTCGTCGGCCGACTCGCCGGTCTGGTTCTCGAACCACTCGCGGTACTCGGTCGGGTTCGCGTACTTCGAGTCGTCCCAGTCGTGGAAGGAGCCGCGCTCGGCCGCGAGTTCGTGCGAGGCGGCCTTCGAGCCGTGATTGATGCGCTGCATGACCTGCCGGGCGACCTCGTTCCCTTCGTCGCTTCCGTAGGGGATACCCAGCTGGACGTACAGCTGTGCGAGCCCCATCACGCCCAGCCCGATCTTCCGCATCTCCCGGACCTTCTGTTCGATCTTCTCGACCGGGAAGTCCGACATCGTGACGACGTTCTCCAAGAACCGGGTCCCGGTCTCGATGCGCTGATCGAACTCCTCGGTGTCGAGCGCCTCCGTCAGGAACCGCTCGACGCCGGCTTCGAGGGTGTCGAACTCGTTGTTCTGTGACCAGACACGCCAGTCAGGTGCGCCCTCCGCCGCGAGCGTCGAGAGGTTGATGTGGCCGAGATTGCAGGCCTCGTACTCTTCGAGCGGCTGTTCACCACAGTTGTGAACGTTAATTGACACACCACCGGACTGGCTCACAAAGAAGTTGTGGGTCTCGTTGACCGACAGATCGTACACGTCCTCGTTGCCGTCAGGTTCGACGACTGCAACCGTCTCGGTCGTCGTTTCCGTAAGCGACCCGTGTGAAGTTGCAACCGGCTTCGAAGCTGCAACGATTTCCTCGCCAGTCGAGAGTGTCCCGGCTTCGACCCAACCACCGTCACTACTTCTGATCTTGTGGTCTGGCGTCGCTCGGATACTGACCCCTGATTCGGTGGTGATACGAAGGATGTCAGCGTCGGATTTCGTCATGAACGCGTCAGCAGACCGAGTCACGATATCGCCGTCATCGAGAGTCTGCACGGTAACTGACTCACTGTCAGCGGCTAACTCGCGAATCGGCTGTGTCGTTCCGTCTTCGAGTCGAACCTCAGAATCACCGGTGACACACGGGTTCGTCGCGAGAATCTGGTGGTCCGGATGCTCCTCGACGTCGAAGGAGTGCTCCTTGTTGATGCGCTCGAGGAAGACGACACCCGGCTCGCCGTTCTCGTGGGAGCCGTCGACGATGCGCTCCCAGATGAGGTTCGGGTCGATCGAGAACGGCTCGCCGACGGTCACCTCGTCGCCGAGACCGTACCGGGAGTACATCTCCTTGGTCTCCTCGCTGGCGATATGCGGCTCACCCGTGCGCGGGTTCGTGAACGTGAACTCCTCCTCGGAGTCGAGTGCCTCCATGAAGTCGTCGGTGACGCCGACGGAGATGTTGAAGTTCGAGAGATGCCCCTCGACGGCGTTACGGAGATGTTTCGGAACCTTGCCGTCGTCGTCGATGAGCCCGCGGGCCTCCTCCAGCGCCTCCGAGAAGGTGGTGTACGTGTAGTCGTCGGGGTCGTTCAGCCGGAGACAGTGCGCGAGCGACACGTCCTTGTTCTTCGCGTGGATGAACTCGATGACGTCCGGATGCGAGATGCGCATGACGCCCATCTGTGCACCGCGGCGCGCGCCGCCCTGCGCGATCGTCTCGCACATCTGGTCGAACGTACGCATGAACGTGATCGGCCCGGAGGCGATACCGCCCGTCGAGCCGACAGCATCACCGTAGGGACGGAGCTTCCAGAAGGCGTACCCCATGCCGCCGCCGGACTGAAACACCTCGGCGGCCTCCTTTGCCGTCTGGTGGATGTCGGTCAGGTCGTCACCGGGGCTGTCGACGAAACAGGCCGACAGCTGCTGGAGTTCGTCACCGGCGTTCATCAGCGTCGGCGAGTTCGGGATGAAGGAGAGCTGTTCCATCACCGCTTGGAACTCCTCGCGCTTGTCCTGGACGTGTGCGCGAATACCGTCCGGAAGCTCCGGAACGACGGTGTCGTAGGCGAACTTGTTGACGTTGTACACCGAGAGGGTGGTCTCGGCGTCCTCAGATGCGGTCGTACCAGCACCGAACACCTCGCTGGCGAGTTCGTCACGGCGCGGATGCTCGGGCTTGAGCTGGTCGGGCGTGACAGTCACCTCGGCGTCGCGCGCGTCGGCCTCGAAGACGGCCTCGGCGAGCGCGATGTTCTTCGCGACGCGGGCGAAGAGGTCCTCTTGGCTCTCGACGAGATCGCCGTCCTGATTCTGTCGGAGATACCGCGCCGGGAGGATGTTGTGGTAGGCGTTGTCGGTGAGTCGATCTTCGAGCGTCTCACCGCCGGTTCGTTTGATCGGCAGTTCGATGTCGTTCGCAGAGAGGTTCGTTTTCGACATTATCGAGTCCCTGCGTGCGTGGCGTGGATGGTCATGTTCATGTGGAGATTTCGTGGAGTCGTTCGTGGCGACGCGTGCTTCCGTGGCAGGTCCGACGACACATCTGACGCGGCGGGAGAGCCGCCGAGCGGTGGCCGTCGTTGACACTGCTTGCGGTGGATGGACCGCTCCTCGTGTGGAACGCGTGGTACAGTTGCAACTGTTCGCCCCACCCATATAAGCGTACGCACCACGGAGTGAAACTGATCCGTTCGAGGTGAAACAAGGGTGCAGTCGTGCGGTTTTTAGCTCGAACGCTACGGTCGCTCGCTCGCCCACAGGTTTTTGCGATGTGACGCTGAGACGTAGGTATGGACCCCGTGCTTCAAGCGGTACAGGTGATCCCGGAGCTGACCCTCGCCTCGATCGGGACGACGATCGTCGTCGCCCTGCTCGCGATCGTCGTGGCACGGCTCCTCTTCTCAATCGCGATTCGGCTCGCCGTCGTCGCGGCGATCGCCGCGGGGCTGTTCTGGTACTTCGGGCTGTTCCAGCTGCTCCCGATCTAGACCGTCGCGAGGAAGCTGTCGATGATGTCGTGTCCCGCGCCCGTGAGCACCGACTCGGGGTGAAACTGGACGGCCTCGATCGGGTGTGAGCGGTGGCGAACGCCCATCACGAGCCGCTCGTCGTCGGCCGTGCGCGCGGTCACGTCGAAACAGTCCGGCACGTCGGTCGCGACGAGCGAGTGATACCGACCGGCCCGGAACCCCTGTTTGAGGCCGGCGAAGACGCCGCGCTCGTCGTGATCGATCGGGGAGGCCTTCCCGTGGACCGGCTCGGGCGCGCGCCCGACGGTTCCGCCGTACTCGTACACCGCCGCTTCGAGCCCCAGACAGACGCCGAGCGTCGGGATCTCGGGCGACAGCTCCGTGAGCACGTCGGCGGAAACGCCCACGTCCCGGTCGTGTCTCGGATGGCCCGGTCCTGGCGAGATGATGAGTCCGTCAGGGTCGTGTTCTCGTACGTCGGCCAGCGAGACGGTGTTTTTCTCCACGGCCACGTCGACGGCGTGTTGGCTGACGTACTCCACGAGGTTGTACGTGAACGAGTCGTAGTTGTCGACGACGAGTACGGTCACGGTTCCTCCGTGATGGCGTCGAGCGCGTCGAGGACGCCCCCCATCTTCGTCTCCGTCTCCTCGTACTCCCGCGCCGGTTCGGAGTCGGCGACGATACCGGCTCCGGCCTGCACCGTCACCCGGTCCTCGTCGCCGGAGCTATCGACCGTCGCCGTCCGGATGACGATGGCGAAGTCCGCGTCCCCGGACCACGAGTAGTAGCCGACGCCGCCGCCGTACAGCTCCCTCGGCGTCTGTTCGAGCTCGTCGATGAGCTCCATCGCGCGTACCTTCGGCGCACCCGAGAGCGTGCCGGCGGGGAACGCCGCCCGCGTCGCGTCGAACGCGTCCGACTCGGCTGCGAGCGTCCCCGTCACCGTCGACTCGATATGCTGGACGTGGGAGTACTTCAGTACGTTCATGAACTCGTCGACGCGGACGCTCCCCGCCTCGCTCACCCGGCGCACGTCGTTGCGCGCCAGATCGACGAGCATCGTGTGCTCGGCCCGCTCCTTGCCGTCGGCGAGCATCTCACCGGCGAGGCGACGATCCTCGACGGGGGAGGAGCCGCGCGGACAGGTCCCGGCGATCGGGTTGGCCGTCACCTCGCTGTCCCGAACGGAGACGAGCGTCTCTGGAGAGGCCCCGACGACGGTCCGAGCGCCGTAGCCGAGGAGATACATGTACGGCGAGGGGTTCACCTCGCGGAGCGCGCGGTAGAAGCCGAGCGCGTCGAGCTCCCCGCTGCGCTCGCGCGTTCGCGAGATGACCCCCTGATAGATGTCGCCGTCGAGGACGTGCTCTTTGGCGCGGGCGACGGCTGTCTCGTACGCCGGCTTCGCGCCCGCCGTCTCGTCCGTCTGCGCGAACCCGTCTGTCTCCGGGGGATCGGCCCGCGAGAGGAGCCGCTCGACCCGCTGAAGCTCCGCGCGAAGCTCGTCGTACACCGCGCCCGCGTCCTCGGTATCGACGACGGGGGTGCAGATCAGCGAAAGCGTTCCGGCCTCGTCGTCGAAGACGAGCGTCTTCGTGTTGAGGACGAACTGCGCGTCCGGGAACTCGGTGTCCGGGCGGTCGACGCCGACCTCCGCGAGCCAGAGATCGTACACCGCCTCGTATGAGAGGAAGCCGACCAGCCCGCCGTCGAGATAGCGGCGACCGCTCTCGGGGAAGTTCCGGCGCGGCAGCTCCGGCAGCGTCGACCGGAGCGTGTCGATACAGTCCCCGCCCGAATCGGGCGTGAGCAGGCCGTCGTACCGGTCCTCGAAGGTCACTACTTCCGTGTCGTCGGGACCGACCGTGACGACGCCGGCGGGATCGTAGCCGACGAACGAGTAGCGGGCGTGTCTTTCCGTCTCGTCCGTCGAAAAGGCCCCATCGGGGTCCGAGGACGCGACCTTCCGCGCGGATTCGAGCAGGAACGAGTAGTCCGCGCGGTCGGCGTCGCTGGTTCTGCCGACGAGCGCGGCGTACGCCGACAGCGGCTCGATGCCGACACCGAGCGTCGCTTCCAGCCGGACGACGCTCGGCTCACTGCCGGCGAGATCGACGAACGACGCGCGGTCGGTGTCGAACGACGCGCTCATCGGCCGTGTGCGCGCTCGACGAACGCCGCGACGGCGTCGGAGTCCTTCTCGCTCGGTGCGGACTCGACGCCGGAGGCCACGTCGACCCCGTACGGCTCGACGGTGTCGATCGCGTCCGTGACGTTGTCCGGGGTCAGTCCCCCCGCGAGGATGAGCGGGCGGTCGAGATCGGCGGTCGCCTCGCGGGTCGCCGCCCAGTCGTGCGTCTCACCGGTTCCGCCGCCTCCACCCTCGCTGAGAGTATCGACCAGCAGCGCGTCGCCGAGATGCCCATAGGTCGGTATCTCGTCGGGCGCGATCGCCGGAATGACCGGGCCTCGGAAGCTCTCGACGACGACCGACAGCGCGGAGGGGTCGAGCCCGTGGATCTGGATCGCGTCGACCTGCACGAGATCGGCGAGCGTGATGGCCTGTGCGGCGTTGTCGGGCATCGTGACGAGCGTCGTCGTGACGAACGGCGGCACGGTCGCTTCGAGCGTCGCCGCCGTCTCGGCGGAAATCTCGCGGGGCGTCTCGACGTCCACGTCGACGATGAACCCGACCGCGTCCGCGCCGGCCTCGACGGCTGCCTGTACGTCCGCCTCCGAGGTGAGACCACACACTTTCGTCCGTGTCACGGGAGCGTCACCTCACCGTCAGCGAGCGTCGCCAGCGTCTCCGCTGCCGCTCCCGAGTCGATCGCCTCGCGGGCGCGCTCGACACCGGCCACGAGCGAGTCTACCTCGTCGGCGACGTAGATGGCCGCACCGGCGTTCGCGAGGATGAGATCGCGTTTCGGCCCGTCGAGCTCGCCGGTCACGATGGCGCGGAGATCGGCGGCGTTCTCGGTCGGCGTCCCGCCCGCGACCGCCTCGATCGGTGCGCGGTCGAGCCCGAGATCGTCCGGCGTGAGGGTGTACTCCGTCACCGTTCCCTCACTGAGTTCGGCGACGGCGGTCTCGTCGTGAAGCGCGATCTCGTCCATGCCGGAGCCGTGGACGACGAGCGCGCGGTCGACGCCGACGCGATCGAGTGCCCGCGCGACGAGCGGGACGAGAGCGGCGTCGTAGACGCCGACGACCTGTGCATCTGCGCCGGCAGGGTTCGTCAGCGGGCCGAGCGCGTTGAATATCGTTCGGACTTCGAGCTCGCGCCGCGGGCCGATGACAGCCTTCATCGCCGGGTGGAACGCCGGCGCGTGCATGTAGCCGATCCCGTCCCGCTCGATGCGCCGCTCGACGGCGTCTGGACTCGAATCTAAATCGACACCGAGCTCCGCTAATACGTCCGAGCTTCCCGAGGAGGAGGAGACGGAGTAGTTGCCGTGTTTCGCGACCGGAACGCCCGCGCCCGCAGTCACGATGGTCGCCGTCGTGGAGACGTTGATGGTGTCGTAGTCGTCTCCGCCCGTCCCACAGGTGTCTACGAGCGGCTCGCAGTCGGGGGCGATCGTGTGTGCCGCCTCGCGCATCCCCTCCGCGAAGCCGGCGATCTCGGCCTCGGTCTCTCCCTTCACGCGGAGCGCGGCGAGCAGTGCGCCGATCTGTGCCTCGCTCGCCTCCTCGAAGACGAGCCGTGCGGCGGTTCGCGCCTCGCTCTGTGTCAGATCCGCTCCCGCTGTCACCCGTTCGAGATACTGTGGTAGGTCCGTCATAATGTTCGATGCTGTGTTGTAGTGTACAACTCTGTACATTCGTAAAAGCGTGTCGGAGTCGCAGACCGGCGGGGGTCGTCGATTCGAAACCTTCAATTGTACCACCGGGCTACCGACTGGTGTAACAGGGTTCGTAGTCTAGGCTGGTTATGACACCTCCTTGACATGGAGGAGGCCGGCGGTTCAAATCCGCCCGAACCCACTTCTGACGCCTCGCAACGGCGAGCGTAGCGAATCGATCGCTGTCCGGTCGGTGCTGAGTCCGTGACTGCTCGATACGGCTTCCGAAGAAACGGGGACCGCGACGACGCCGTTCGCGTGCGGCCGTCACGCCGGCGTTGTATGGCTCTGTACGATCGGACCCTACCCATGCGTCCTGATCCGAGACGTGTGGAGTCGTCGGTCCCACACGGCCGCGTCGAGGGGGAGACGCGGTCCAGATCACGCCGAGACTCCGTGGCCGAGGTCGTCTCAGACGGGACAGGTGAGCGTACGAACGGGACGACACTCATCGTTTGTCCGAATATGTTCGGCTCGCGAGCGGCCGTGGCGAGCTCACGCGTCATACGGGATTAGTTTCAATATCGCGGGTCGTGAAGCCCGAAAGAGAGGGAATCAAATGGATATCAAGGACATCATCATCGACGAGTACGCGGAAGTGGACGCGGACGAACGGCTGGGGAAGGTACGCTCGGCGTTCGACCGAACCCAGAGCAAGGGTATCATCGTGGTCGAAGGCGGCGACTACGCGGGCGTCATCACCGAAAAGCAGCTCCTGCAGTCGCACGTCGAGGACAGCGCGAAGGCCGGTGCAATGATGCTGTCGGCCCCGCACATCGACGAGCACGCCGACGTGCGCGACGTCGCGCGCGTCCTCGTCGAGGGGGACGTGAAGCTCGCCCCCGTCTTCGCAGGCGAGCGGCTCGCCGGGATCATCACCGAGAACGCCATCCTCGACGCCGTCCTCGCGAACTTAGACGTGCTCACGGTCGGCGACATCGCGACCGAGGACGTGCTCTCGGTGTCGGAGGACGCGACCGTCGGCCAAGTGATCAACCTCATGCGCGAGAACGGGATCTCGCGTACCCCCGTCACCAACGAGAACGGCTACCTGACGGGCGTCGTCACGACCCACGATATCACCGACGTCGTCGTGCGCGACGTGGACACGGCGACGACCGGTGACCGCGGCGGCGACACCGGGCGGACCCTCGACATCCCCGTATACGACGTGATGCAGAGTCCGGTCGAGACGATCGAGCCCGCCGCCACCGTCGAGACCGCCGTCGAGACGATGCTCGATTCGGGGTACAGCGGGCTGGTCGTCACCAGCGATCCCGACGACCGGCTCGTCTCGGGGATCATCACCAAGACGGACGTGCTCCGTGCGCTCACGTACACGGAAGACGAGCATATGGACGTGCAGATAACGAACATCGAGGTGTTGGAGACCATCACCCGCGAGGAGATCGTCTCCAGCATCGAGGCGGTGTCGGAGAAGTACGCCGATATGCAGGTCCAGCACGCGCACGTCCGGTTCAAACGACACAAGGAGAAGCTCCGCGGAACGCCGCTCATCTACGCGCAGATCCGACTACGGACGAACGTCGGCCAGATCGGCGGCTCCGGTGAGGGATACGGCGCGGAGTCGGCGTTCCGCGTCGCGCTCGACAAGCTCGAACGCAACGTCGTCGAGCTGAAAGGCGTGCAGGCCGACGAGGAGTACGAGGGACAGCTCCTCCGCAAGCTCGGCCAGCTGTAGCCGTCGGGCCGGCTTCAGGCCTCGAACGATTCGAAGTGCGTGATCTCCTCGACGCTCCGGCGGCTCTTCTGCTCGCGTTCGAGATCGTCGGCGTCCTCGGCCGGGTAGCCGAGCGCGACGAGCATGACCGGCTCGTAGCCGTCGGTCCCGTACGTCTCGGTGAGCGCGTCTCCGTCGAAGCCGCCCATCGGACAGGAGGCGATCCCCATGTCCCACGCGGCCGTCATCATCGTCATCGCGGCGAGTGAGGCGGATTTCGCCGTCCAGAGCCGGTTTTCGGACGTGTCCTGTTCGCGCCAGCTCTCGACGTGTTGGGTGAGACCGTCGGCCTCCTCCTGATTGGGGAGATACCCCTTCTCGGCCCAGTCAGTGAAGACCTCTGCGGCGTGGGCGGCGGGGTCGAGGTTGCCGAGGACGACGACGACGGCGGCGGCGTCGGTGACGTGTTCCTGCCCGTTGGCGATCTCCTGTAGCTCGGCGAGGTTGTCGTCGTCACGGACGACGAGGAACTCCCACGGCTGGAGGTTGAACGACGACGGCGCACGGCGCGTTCGGTCGAACAGCTCGGTGAGCGTCTCGTCGTCGAGCGGTTCGTCGCTGTACTGGTGAACGGATCGGCGGGTCCGGATTGTCTCTTCGGTTTCCACATTTCGTAGACGCGACTGCCGCACTTACCGAGCGGTGTTCCGGCCAAGGTAACCGGAATGAGTTGTACCGCTGTCAGGCGGTTACGCCGGTGTTATCGGACGCGCGGCGTGGCCGGTAGCCGGTGGGACGGCGGCGCGTTCCGCCATGAGAGGAGCTACCGCGCGACCGTAACCGGAACGTGTGCACGCCGGACGACCGCCTCCGCAACGGAGCCGAGCAGCACCCGCGAGATGCCTTGCCGACCGTGGCTTCCGATGATGATCTCGTCGCCGTCGTTCTCCTCGGTGAACTCGACGATAGTGCGGGCTGGCTGGCCCACCTCGGTCGCCGTCTCGATGCTCATACTCTCGGGGGCGTCAGCCTTGGCGGACGCGAACAGCTCCTCGGCGGCGGCCTCGGCCTCGTCGTACCACTCCTCGGAGAAGCTCGGCAGGCCGGCCTGTGCGCCGTAGCCGGCACGCGCCGGATTGATGACGTGCAACAGCGTTAGCGTCGCGTCGGGGAACTGTTCGTAGGCGTACTCCAGTGCCTGCTGTGACTGTTCGGAGCCGTCGACCGGGACGACGATGTTCAGTGCCATAGCTGAAGATGCGACGTGAGCAGTTAAAAAGCCCGTCCACGCGAGACGACGCGTCCGGCTACTCGCGCCCGTGTCGGGTGACACAGTGTGACAGCCCGACCACCTCGACCGGCTCGGAGTTGTCCGGCGAGTAGATCGCCATCTGTCCCTTCTCGAAGTAGGGGACCTTCTCTTCGAGCGTGGACGGGATGTTGACGGATCTGATGGCGTCCTCGTCACCGAGGTTGAGGACGACCGTCGTGTTCACCTGTTTGAAGACGGGATCGGCGATATCCTGTGGGTCCTGCGTTATCAAGAACAGGCCGAGTCGCTCCTTGCGGCCCTGTTTTGCGGCCTCGGAGAACTTGCCGATAACCTTGTCCGCCTGCACGCTGTCGGCGTCGGTGAGGAAGTTGTGCGCCTCGTCCATCCCGAGGATGAGCGGCGTCTCCTTGATGCGGTCGAACTCGGGATCGTTCGAGAGCTTCTCGTCGATCAGCAGCGAGGCGACCGCGAGGACGACCGTGGTCGTCGCCCGCGAGTCGGTGATGTGGTAGGTCGGCACGCAGGTCAGCCCGCCCGGCCGGACGAACTTGTGAACGAGATCGGTGATCGGTGGCGCGTCCCCGTCGAAGATGTCACCGAACCCCCGCGTCTTCCGCTTGACAGCGTCGAAGGTCGCCTCGTGGATCTGTCCCCCCTCGTGAAGCTCCTCCTTTAGCGCCGGATCGTCGAGGAACGAGCGGAACTGCGAGTAGGTCCTTCCGTCGTGCGTCTCGAAGAACCGCTCAAGCAGGCTGGTCAACCCCTGATACTGGTTGTCGTTCAGCCCCGCGCCCGCGACGAGCCACGGGCGGGAACGGACCATCGAGAAGGGGAGGGTGAAGGCCACCTGCTGTGCGCGGTGGTGGTCGGCGGCGTAGCTCGCTCCCGCGACGGCCGGAACGAACGCCTTCGTGTCCGCGTGCCCGCCGTGTTCGATTCCCTCTGCGTCGAGTTTCCGAGCGAACTCGTCGGGATACTCGCCGTCGTCGTGCATCTGTGCGTACTCGTCCTGCGGGTCGAACTGGACGACCGCCACGCCGGGCGTGCGACCGTCGCTCATCTCGTAGGTGCGACCCAGATACTGCCGGAGGATGTTCTTCGAGGCGTGGGTCTTCCCCGACCCTGTGCCGCCGGCGACGAGCGAGTGACGGAACACGAGCGGATCACCGGCGTCGTAGTCGTCTTTGAGCCGGTAATCGACCGTCGGTGGCTCTGCGGCCGTGCGAATCTTCTCGCCGCCGACCGCGAGATGGCCGATGAAGACGCCGTCGTCGGGGACCTTCAGCCCGGTCTTCACCTCTATTTTGTCCTCGGCCTGTCGGACGACCGTCTCGGGCTTCGGGACGCGGTCGGCCATCCGCCGGCGGAGCTCGCCGCCCTCGGAGTAGAGCACGGCGAGCGGTTCGAGCGTCGCCATCAGCTTGTAGTCGGCCTCGTCGATACCGTCGGTGCGCATCGCGCGGCGGGCGTGGATCTCGGTCGCGTCGTCGGACTCGAACTCCTGTGCGTACGACAGCGCGGAGATGCGACAGAACAGCGCCTCGTCGTCGGGGTAGTCGGCGATCGCGTATCTCCCGACGCGCACGAGCGATCGGTTCCCGACGGTCACGTACGCGCGCAGACGCGTCTCCTCGTCCGTCTCGCCGACGGCGAGCCCCGCCGCCGCGGAGAGCGTTCCGAGCCCGCGATCCTCCCCCTGTGGCGTCGTCTCGACCGGCTCGAACGACCGCTCGTCGTCGGTCGCGGCGTCGACCGACTCGCTCGCCGCGCTCGCGCCGGGCTCGAAATCCCCGAGATCACTCATACCTCGCCTGCGTGTTCGGACGGCAAAAATCCCCGCTCGCCTCGCGGGTCGTCACGCGGTGAACTCTTCGGTCGTGTGCGAGCGCACCCACAGCTCGCCGATGCGCGAGAGCCGCGTCCGGTACGATTTCCCCTGTTCCTCCTGTTCGATGTATCCCTTCCCGCCCGGGCCGAGCCGGTCAACGTTGTAGATGACCTTCGACCGGAAAGAGTCGGTGTACTCCTCGCCGAGCTCCGAGGCGAGCGTCTTCGCCAGCTCCGAGACGGAGTCGAACTCCGCGTGCTCGCCGAGCGTGAACAGGATGAGCTCCTCGAACGGCTTCACGTTCGAGAACGACGCCACGGGAAGCTCAACGATGTGGCTCCCGCCGAACTCCTTCGCGCCGATGGTCGTCCCGCGCTCGTCGAACTCCGCGAGCAGCTCGCGGCCCGCGTCCAGTCGCTCGCGGATGCGGTCGTCGTCACCGTCGATCCCCTCGTCGTCACCGAGCACGGCCGCCAGCAGGTCGGTCTGTGCGCGCAGCTCCTCCGCGAGTTCTGTCTCCAGATACTTCTCCGGAGCGGTGTAGTAGGTGTGGATGCGGTCGCGGTCGTCGCTGCGCTCGACGGCGATCGAGTGGGCGGCAGTCGCAAAGGCGAAGGAAACGACCCGCGGCATCGAGGAGACGTTCACCCACACCTCGTTGTCGGCGTCGAGCTCGGCGTTGATCAGATCGAACGCCTGCTCGAAGGCGGCCCCGTAGTCGTACACGTCGGCGACGCCGTGGCGTTCGGTCGCCGCGCCGAGCAGGTTCTCGAAGTCCTGTTCCAGCTCGCCGCCGAGGTTCCGGGAGTACTCGACGTTCGCCTCGCTCCCGACCGCGCCTTCGAGGAGAATCACGCGATCGACGGTGAGCCGGTCCCGGACCAAGGGCGCGATGAGCCGGTCGTAGTCGAACCCGACCGGGACGATGTGGGTCTGCATACGAAGCACAACGGGTCGGTGTTTACATAAAGCACCAGCTTCGCTACCGTTGTTATGCACATCACCGATGTTTGCTGCCGCGTCCTCGTTTGGCTTTCATGCACGCGCAGTGACTGTGCTTTCTTCAGTCCTCTCCTCATTTGGATGGGTCTGTGGGTATTGAGATGTCAGCGTACAGCTTTCGACCGATTCGTGTGCGGGTGTCCGGTGCATGGGTCAAGAGACAGCATGAGTGGTGCGTGAGCGCGGTCGAAGCCCGACTGAGTGGGAATTGGGCGTCGTTTCTGACAGTCTGTCAGAGCCGTTCACCGACGGTTTAATTCGCAAATATTAAATGGAATAACATAAACTTACGCTGGCAGGTGTCTCTCGTGTTCTGGTCGGTGTCTACTCGTCGGACGTGGTGTCGATACCGAGCGTCTTATTCAGACCACAGAAACACGTCGTAGCGTTGAAACCGAATCCGAGCGCTCCGACGAGAGCGAGCAATCCCGTCATGCGTTTTCCTTTCCGGAGCGTACTGATTGCGACGACGGTCAGTAGAGCGGCGAGTAGTGCGCGGGCAAGACGGTCACGGCCACCTACGTTCTTTGTTTCCATACCCGAACCGTAGGACGCGTCGGGCTTGTATCTTCGCTCACGGGGTACAGAACGGGAACCGTAGCGGGCTACAGCGACGTACCAGCCCGAATCTCGTAGTCGGTGATTGCGGCGGCGTCTTCACCGATACCGGAGTACTGTACCTCAAAGGCCCACGTCTCGCCTGCCGACCAGCCATTGATGTTATCTAAGAACGACTCGGCCAGCGTGTCACCCTCGTAGAATTTCACCTCGACTTCCGCGTAGTCAAGTTCGCCACCGCTGACGTTCTCGGCTTCACCTTCAACCTTCACGCTTTCAGCGCCACTATCTTCATCTTCACGCACCATCTCATGCGATAGCAATTCTATATCGTTCGAGTTTCCGCTGTTGCCCTCGTTGTTGTTTCCATTGCCGTCGCCGTTACCTTCCTCAAAGTCACCACCGTCTTCCGAACACCCGGCGAGGGTGAGGCCACTAACTGTTGCTCCGATAGTTGCGAGATACTTGCGACGTTGCATTTCAATTTCTCCTGACACACCGGCGGCATTTAGTTGTTACTAACGTATACTCGCAGTATATTGTAATACATTATTCGGCGTAGGTAACGACTGAACGGGCCATTCCTCGGTAATGCGCCTCTCTGCCGATTGGATGACTATCGCCGACGACCGGCTGTTAGAGTACATTGCCAAGCATGAAACAGCAACGCCGACAGAGATGGCAGAAAGCGACCTTGTGCGCTTCAAGCGAGTCCATTTACAACGTAGATGTCAGAAGCTTTACCAGTATGGGCTAGTCAGACAGGTCGGGAACGGTGTGTATATGCTCTCCGAGCAAGGCCAACAATATCTTGACGGCGAACTTGACGCCGCAGAACTCAAACCGGACGAGAACTGAGCCCGTTCGCTCCCTAAATCAAAAATAAAATCCTTTTACTATCTTATCATGCCGTGTGATATCTGCGGGGGCGAAGTCGGGGGCGACGAGAACACCTACATTAATCTCGTCTACAACGACCGAGCCGTAGGTGAAGACGCAACGTGTATGCTCCTGTCGTGGACGATAATGAGGGTGTAGTATGACTGGTTTACCATGGAAAGAACTCCTTAGTGGGATTGCTGGCGTAGCTATCACGACTGTTATGCTGGGAGCGGTTTACCGATGGGCAATCCGCTACGACCCCGGTGGTCCCTTCTCGGGTGTTCTCCCGTCAGTGGGTGTGACTGGTGCTGTTGCACTGGCTCTTCTCGGCGGTGGTCTGCTGATCGCTATTATTTGGCTACTCAGTTGGATTTCCGACAGCGGCTTCTGAAGAAGTTTCACCGTGCGCATTCGTTTTACCTATCCCGACGACCCACAGGGCAGTATGCCAGCCTCACAGCCTGTTACATTCTACGACGGTTTGGAAGCGACACTAGAACCGATAGACGAAGACCAAGACAGCGACCTTACTCTGTTTCAGCAAGCAAGAAACGAAGTCGAACCGGGGAAGACACCGGGGGGACAACGAACCATCTATTTCACCGATGAACGGCCTCGGTTCACGGTCAGGATAACAAACAACACCGAATACGATTTTGTAGAGGGAAGCAGTATCTCGTGGTATATTGCTATTGGGGACGGTATGCCGGAACCAGTCTATCAGGACGAAATAGACATTGAAATCCCGAGTGGTGAATCTCGGGAATACGAGTTTGGCGGTGAACTACTGGCGTTTGAGGGTCACGGTGTAATCGGTTTGAATGCTGGCGGTCACTCGGGGAAAGGCAATTCAGTGAAGCGAGAACTACACTCGGGAAGCCGTAGGAACTACTCGCCAGCATATTCGTTCTCTGTTTGGGACAGGGACCACTATCGAGTCATACACGAAGGGCCGAAAGAAATGCAGAGGACGGCTATGATGATTACATTTCTCGTCGCCATGATTGGGATGTTACAACTAATGTTCACTTTGCCGCTCTCGCCATTCTAGACATACTCAATCTACAGGTCGCCGATCAGTTGAGCCTGTGCAACCGCGAGATTCTTTTTCTCGTCTATTTCTGCGCCAGCCACGTGGATTACTTTTTGTTCGTCGTCTGGTAGGCGAATCTCATTCTGGTTCTGTTCGTCACTCATACCAGTATCAAAAGCCACAAGGGGTGAATCCATTTGGGTCGCTTACATCCCTTCGAGGTAGTCACGACATTGTTCGATCTTCACCTCTTCGTCCCGATGATCGTAGGGGGCTTCAATCACCTCACGAGAGATGTTCATCCTGTCGGACACCACATCTACTGGCACATTCCCTGTCAGGTGGCGGATAATCGCACCACGACGCCACGCGTGGGGACTTCGAGACGAGGGACAGACTGACGGGCTTTCTCCGGTGGATTCAGGGCTCGACAGGTGTCGGTATCCCGGCCGTGAGGACAGTGCCCACGATTGTACTGACAGGGGTGCGTCCACCGGTAGCAGTTTTCGCCGATAGTCGATTTCGAGACGCCCCCGGACTACGTGGTGAGTAGCGGCTTTTGTCCCCACTCGTCGGTCAGGTCTTCGCAGTTGTGGTCGATGTAGTCGTTCAGGACTTGGTACACGTCCGAATTCAGAGCGATTAGCCGCTCACCCCTCTCTTTATTCTTCACGGGATTCTCAGGTCGGTGCTTCGCCCGGAGCCACTGGTTCTCTCGGTCGCCGTTGTTCAGCGAGGATGAGAGTACCTTGTCGTGAAGCTCTTGATCCACGGCGTCGATGGATTCGCACCTCTTGAGGAACGCCCGCATGGTGTCGAATTGATTCTTAAGCAAAACGCTGTTCAGGTCTTGTGCATGGTAATAATTGAACCGGAGTAGGTCACGCCTCGAAAGTGAGTTTAGATTCTCTACGTCTTCCGCTTCGCACTACTCTACGAACTTTTCGAGTTTGTACCGGTAAGAGCCGATGGTCGCGTCGGCTAGCTCGTTCTAACGGTCACATAGATAGAAGCGCACAGCCGCATTCGGAGTGATGGGTTCGGGCGTGGTTTCGAGCATGGATGTGAATTCCTGAGACCTCGATAGGGGCCGTTAACGACACGATGAGCCGGTCGTAGTCGAACCCGACCGGGACGATGTGGGTCTGCATACGCTGAGTTGGCCGGAGTCGAACAAAAGGGTTCGTCAGTCGGCCTTCACACCGAACTTCGCGGGCCGTTCCGTGCTCGCCGGCGAGGTGAGGAGACTCACGCCGACCGTCACGACGAACGAGAGCAGCATACACCAGAGCGCGTACTCCCAACTGAGATACGACGCCTGTAGCAGTCCCTCGATCCCGAGAACGCTCAACGCGACGACGTGAGCGAGATAGACGAGCTGGGAGACGAGAACGCCGGCGAGCATCCCGGCGCGGGTCGTCCCGCCCCAGTAGAGCGCGAGCAGGAGCGGCAGCGTCAGCTGCGCGTAGCCGCCGAAGGCCGTATCGCCTAACGCGACGATCGCACCGAGACCACCGCCCTGCGTGAGGAGCGCGGCGACGAGCGTCGCGACGGCGAAGACGGCGACACCGACGCGGGCGACCCACCCCTCGCGTTCGTCGCTGGCGTCGGGGGCGACGAACGGCCGGTAGATATCGCGCGTGAAGTACGACGACCCGGACAGCAGCATCGAATCCGAGGAGGACATCATCGCGGCCATCGCGCCGGCGACGACGAGCGCGGCGAACCACGACGGCGTGTACTCCGTCAGGACGACGGGGATGACGTTGCTCCCCTCGGGGACGGCGACACCGAGTCCCGACGCCCACGCGCCGAGGAGAAACGCCGGCACGAACAGCAGGACGACGAGGACGGGCCACAGCGCGAACGACCGCTTGAGCGTCTCGACCCGGTTCGCCATGAAGAAGCGCTGGTTCACCTGTGGGAACGCGGCGACGCCGAACGCGATGGTGACTGCCGTCCCGAGGATATACTGGACCGAGTACGCACCGCCACCGAGCGCGCCGAACTCCGGGTTCGCCGCCACCATCTGCTCGGTGAGTCGACCGATTCCGCCGACGTTCGTCGCGAGCCACGCGACGGCGATCCACAGCACGCCGAGCATGAACACGCCCTGAAGGGTGTCGGTCCACGCGACTCCACGTAGCCCGGCGAGCGCGACGTACAGGATCATGAACGCGGTGATGAGCGCCGCTCCGGCCCAGTAGGGGACCGCGCCGTCGGTCAACCCGACGAGCGCCTGTCCCGCCCCCCGCTGTTGGAGCATGACGTACGGGAACAGCCACAGCAGACCGACGCCGGCGACCAGTCCGCGGAGCCGCGGGGAGCCGAAGCGATCCCCGAGCATCTCGCCCATCGTCACGTAGCCGTGCGTCTTCCCGACGAGCCACTGCTTGTAGCCGATGACGTACCAGAGAACGGCAAAGAGGATGCCGTCCATCAGCCCCATGACGAGGAGCCACTCCGGCCCGAGCGCGAAGGCGACGTTCGGCCCACCGAAGAAGGTGAACGCCGACAGCAGGGTCGCGAACGTCGTGAACAGCAACACGCCCGTGCCGAGCGTCCGGCCCGCGAGATAGTAGTCCTCGGCGGCGCTGTCGGTCGCCCGATACGCTACCAGTCCGATGAGGAGGGAGACGGTTAGATAGACGCCGAGCACGCCGAGCTGGACGGGGAGACTCACAGCGTCACCCCCAGCCCCCACGCGCGGCGACTGAACCCGTAGAACGTCAGCGAGGCGACGCCCATCCAGCCGATATGCCACCAGATCCACACCGGTAACCCCGCGACGACCGTCGCGTCACGCCACAGAAACCACGGCACTGCGAGCGCGACGACGAGCGCGACGGCGACGGCCCACAGGGCCGCTTCGATCAGGGAGATATCGCGACTGTGCTGTGCCGGCTCCATCAGTGTCACACAGATACCGGTACTGTGGGGTAAATGTTCTGCTTAGCGCGTTCACAGCGGCTGTTTGAAGCGGTTTTCTCTTCGGTGTGCGGGCCGGCAGCGTTTTGCCTGCGACTCACGTATCACGTACGTTGCGAGCGTTCGCAACGGTTCACGATCACTCGCCCCATCGGGGCAGCTCACCATGCAAGACACAGCTAAATATCTCATCCACGCCGACATCACCGCGGACGGGGTCGTCGAGCGCTCCGACGTGGTCGGGGCCATCTTCGGGCAGACCGAAGGGTTACTCGGCGACGATCTCGATCTGCGCGACCTACAGGACGCCTCGAAGGTCGGGCGTATCGACGTGGCTATCGACTCGGCACACGGACAGTCGTTCGGCGAGATCACCATCGCGACCTCACTGGATAAGGTCGAGACGTCGATCCTCGCCGCCGCGCTCGAAACGATCGATCGGGTCGGTCCCTGTCACTCGACGATCGATGTCGAGACGATCGAGGACGTGCGCGCGGCAAAGCGCCGTGAGGTGGTCGACCGCGCGAAGGCGCTCCTCCGGGGAGCGTTCGACGACTCGATCCTCTCCAGCGAGGAGCTGATCACGGAGGTTCGGCAGGCGCTACACGTCGAGGACGTGACCGAGTACGCGGGCTACCCGGCGGGACCGCGGGTGGCCGACTCCGACGCGATCATCGTCGTCGAAGGGCGATCCGACGTGCTCCAGCTGCTCACGTACGGTATCAAGAACGCCATCGCCGTCGAGGGGACGAACGTCCCCGAGCCAGTCGCGGAGCTAACCGAAGATTGCACCGTTACCACCTTCCTCGACGGCGACAGAGGCGGCGAGCTCATCCTGAAGGAGCTGGTACAAGTGGGGAACGTCGACTTCGTTGCCTTCGCCCCCTCGGGAGAGTCCGTCGAGGACCTCTCGCGAGACGCCGTCATGGCCGCGCTCCGGGAGAAGGCCCCCTACGAGCTGGTGGCCGAGACGGACGCCGACGGCTCGATCACCGTCGCTGACGACCCCGGCTCCGTCGCCGACGAGAGTGCCGCCACACAGAGCGAGGAGCCGACCGTCGAGCCGGCGAACGCGTTCCGGGCTGTGACCGACACCGGAGACGAGTCCCAGCGATCGGACACGGGAGGCGATCCCACGTTCGGAGGGGAGACGGGCGACGAGACGGACGGCGAGAGCGACACGCCATCTGACGAGGTGACAGACGCTGACGAACCGGAGCGCGCAGGCGGGGCGACGGAGCCAGACGCCAAACGCAGTGCGGACGACGACCGTTCACCACAGACGCTCGGCGGCCACGTCGAGCAGGTAATCGAGGGAGAGACCGGGCGGGCGCGCCTGCTCGACGGGGAGTTCGACGTGCTCACCGAGGGGGACGCGGGCGACGCGTTCGCGCTCGTTCGCGACGCCGGGACCGTCCCGGAGACGGTCGTTCTCGACGGTGAGGCGAGCCAGCGACTGCTCGACGTGGCCGCCCAGCGCGGCGTCGCGAGCATCGTCGCGGCGACGGCCGGCGAGTTCGTCAAACGACCGGCGAACGTCCGGGTTCGAACCGCCGACGAGCTACGACAGCCGGCGGAGTAGGAGCACTCCGTCCTCGCCGTCGAATCTATCCTCGATGTGGTCGAGTTCCCAGAAGCCGAGCGCGGTGTAGAAGGCGCGTGCGCCGTCGTCACCAGAGGCGACCGTCACGCGGAGCTGATCGAGCGACGCCGTCGAGCCGTAGCGCTCACAGAGCCGCTCGACGAGTCGGCGACCGTACCCTTCGCGTCGCACACCACCTGCGACGACCAGCTCCGCGAGATAGGCCACGCCGTCGTCGGAGCCGGGGACGGCGAGCGCGTAGCCGACGACCGACTCCCCGTCGGTGGCGACGAGGAGATCACCCACGCCGGTGTCGAACGCGGCTTCGAGCAGGGCCGGCGCGCGGTGGTCGAGAACCGACTGGAGCGTCCGAACCGCAGACCGGTCGTCGGGACCGGCGGGGCGGATCATACCAGCACGAACAAGACGCCGGCGGTGACGCCGCCGGAGAGCGTCGCGAGAAAGTTCACCGTCTGGTTACCGACGCGACCACCTTCGAGCGTCGCACCGAGCAGGCTATCCGCCGTCATCCCGACGAGCCCGCCGACCACGACGAGTCCGGTCGTCGGTGCGTCGAGTCCGAAGCCGAGCGCCGCGAGCCCGGCGATGAGTCCCGCACCGAGCAGGCCGAACAGCTCGCCCTGCCACGTGATCGCGCCGTCGGTCCCCGGCTCGACCGTCCCGAGCGTCGTGATGAGCCGCGGATTATCGAACAGCCCGCCGAACTCCGAGGAGAAGGTGTCGGCCAGCGCGGTCGCAACGGAGCCGGCGAAGGCGAGACGGAACGCCGCCGCGAGCGTCGGCTCGGGACCGACGGTGGCGGCGTAGCCGACGACGGCGGCGAGCGCGACGGCGGAGTTCGCGAGGACGTTCCCGCTGCCGCGGGCCCCGTCGTTCGCCTCGGCGATCCCCCGGTCGGCCTTGTCGTCGTAGCGGAACTTCGAGGCGAGCGCCCCGAGACCGAAGAAGGTGACGAGGAGCGCGAACCAGCCGTAGCCGCCGAGGACGACGGCGAACAGCGCGAGCAGCATCCCCGTCAGCATACCGGCGATGCTGGCCGTCCCGAGTCCGTAGGCGACGTAGCCGAGGAGCGTGGTCGCGATGACGCCGACGACGAACCGGGTCAGCGGGACCGTCGGAGCGATGTTCGCGCAGAGCCAGACGACGACGGCGACGGAGACGAGGATGAGCGGAGCGTCACGGCCGCCGAACATGTCTCGCAGGAGCGCGGCGGTGACGGCTCCGGCGGCGGTGAAGAAGCCGATCTGCGTCGGCGCGAAGCTGCCGAACGGAGTCCCGTCGGCGACGAAGCCGGCGGCGACGGTTCCGGTCGCTCCCCACGCGATCGCGGCGAGGACGAACGCGAGCATCGAGGCGAACGTCCCGCGGCCGCGAGCGATAGCGACCGCAGCACCGACCCGCCCGCCGGTGAGTGTGAACACCGCAGTGACGGCAGCGACGACTGAGAGCGGCGTCCCGACGGCGAAGGCGACGACCGCGGCGGCGGCCAGCGCGAACGAGCCGAGCCCGGACAGCTGCCCGGACTCGAACTCCTCGGAGCGAGCGAACAGCTCGAAGAACGGCCCATCCTCGCCTAACAGGAGCGCGTCACCGGCGACGAGAAGCAGCGGCGCGGCCGCGAGCACAGCGGCCATCGCTGTCTGTCGGGGACCGACTTCGGGCGCGGCGAGCGCGAGGACACCGACGACCGCGACGGCGGTCGCTCGCCTCAGTTCTGACACACCCGGTGTTGCCGCGAGACGCACTTAACGGTCCCGAACGGCTATCTGGACAGCAGCCGCGAGGCCACGCCGGCTTTCGCCAGCAGGACGGCAGACAGCGTCGGCGGGTTGTCGATGCCCGCGGCGTCAAGCTCCGGCGGCGGCACGCGCAGCGTCCGAGCGGGGAGTCCGCGCTCGCCGCGGACGGCCAGATGCACCGAACCGAGCTTCAACACGAGCGGTCGCCGCTCCTCGTAGAGATCGTCGGTCACCGACTCGTAGGTCCGTTGACTGATCGTCGCGTGCGGTCCGTCACCCGGTTCCACGTAGAGCCGGCCGAGGTAGTAGCCGCTGGAGAATCGTTCGAACATCGGTCACTGATACGTTAGACAATACCACACATAAGCTTTCTCCGCCGAGAGGAGGTAACGACGCCCTCTTATCTTCTCGCGGCTAACGTCAGGTAAATGGACTCCGCCGTCCTCCTCGATCTGCTCGGAAACGAGAACCGGCGGCGTATCCTCCGGCTGCTCGCACGCCGGCCCTGTTACGTGACTGAGATCTCCGAGTACCTCGGCGTCAGTCCGAAGGCCGTCATCGACCACCTCCGGAAGCTGGACGACGCCGGTCTCGTCGAGTCCCGCGTGGACGACCAGCGACGCAAGTACTTCTCGATCGCCCGGAATCTCCGTCTGGAGGTGAACGTCTCCCCGTACGAGTTCGGCACGAAGTCGGCCTACCCCGCGTCCCGCTCGCTGGACATGAACCGCTGTCGGTATCTCTCCTTACACGTCGAGCCCGACGGGAGCGACGAGGCCGACGGGTCCGCGGGGGACGGGGGCGACGCGACCGAGACGGACGGCGAAACGAAACAGCGGCACGGGCCACGCGCGGAGGTGAACCCCGATCGCAGTAGTGAGCCCGACGACTCACTCGCCGCGCTCACGGCGGAGCTGGAGCGACTGGAGACGCTCGAAAACGAGCTGTCGATGGCCCAGCGGTGGGTGCAGGGTCGGCTGACAGACGTGATGGACTCGCTGTCGGGGGCCTTCCCCGACGGCGACGGGCGGCTCTACGCGGAGCTACTCGCCGCGGTGGCGAACGGCGCGCGGACGACGACCGCGGTCGCCCGTCGGGTGGACGCGAGTCCGGCGGTGACGGCCGACGCGCTCGCACGGCTCGAACGGGAGGGACTGCTCGAACAGACGGGCGAGGAGTGGCGGCTCACAGCGAGCGAGTGAGTCCGTTCCGGAGATCCCGACCGAAGTAGTGGCCGACGACGCCGACGAGAACGCCGGCGATCACGCTGCCGCCGGCGACGATACTCCCGGCAGTGCCCGCCGCCGAAAACAGAAGCAGATCAGAGACGAGCGACAGCGCCGCCGCCGCGCCGCCGGCGAGCGCCATCTCCAGATACGACGCCGTCGACTGGACGACACCGAGCAGAAACCCACCGAGCGCCAGCCCGACGAGCGTCGCGACCGAGCCCGGAACGAACGGAATCATCCCCACGAGAACGGAGCCGGCGAGCGCGGCGACGACGGCCAACAGGAGCGACCGCCCGGAAAACGAGGGCGTGAGCCGGCGTCGCAGTCGCCCGAGCCGACCGCGCGATTCGCGGGAGTTCTGGCCGAGCGATTCGCGAGCCGTCTCGGTGTCGCGGTCGGCGTCCTGTTCGCGTTCGAGGAGCGACTCGCCGCTTCGTGACATACCGCGTCTTCGGCGTCCAACAGTAACGGTGTTTCGCCCGAATGTGGGCAATTGAATACGGCGGCAGAGCTAACGAGGGTATGAACGTCGGCGACCGCGTGCGGGTAGAACGCGACGCGGTGACACACGAGGGCGTACTGCTACCGTCCAGCACGGACGAGGAGCTGGTCGTCAAGCTCGACGGCGGCTACAACGTCGGTCTCGACCGCGACCGGGCGAGCGTCGAGGTCGTCGAGCAAGACGTACACACCGTCGGGGAGAGCGATAGCAACGGGGAGGACAGCTCGACCGTCTCGTTCGACGAGTCGCTCCCCACCATTGCACTCGTCTCGACGGGCGGGACCATCGCCTCCACCGTCGACTATCGGACCGGGGCGGTTACCGCCCAGTTCGACGCCGAGGACGTGCTCCGGGCGGTCCCGGACCTCGCGGGGCGAGCGAACTACCGGGGGCGCGTCGTCGCTAACATCCTCTCGGAGAACATGGACGCGAGCATCTGGCAGGACCTCGCGGAGGCCGTCCACGAGGAGATCGAGAAGGGCGCGGACGGCGTCGTCGTGATGCACGGCACGGACACGATGCAGTACACCGCCAGCGCGCTCGCCCTGATGCTCGAAACGCCCGTGCCGGTCGTCTTCACGGGAAGCCAGCGCTCGGCCGACCGGCCCTCCTCGGATAACGTGATGAACGCCGTCTGTGCGGTCGAGGCCGCCAAAGCCGACTGCGCCGAGGTGCTCGTCTGTATGCACGCCACCGGGTCTGACGACGAGTGCGCGCTCCACCGCGGGACGCGCGTCCGGAAGAGCCACACCTCCGCACGGAGCGCCTTCGAGACGGTCGGCGCACCGCCGCTCGGGGTCGTCGACTACGACGCCGTGACCGGCGACACGGCCGGGGGGAGCGTCGGCTCCACGGACGCTGTCAGCTTCCGCGGGGAGTATCGCGAGCGCGGCGAGTGCGAGCTCGCCGTCGCGCCCGAGCTGAACGAGCGTGTCGAGCTACTGAAGTTCCATCCCGGAATGGACGCCTCGCGGCTGGACGCGCTCGCCGACGCCGACGGGCTCGTCATCGAAGGGACCGGACTCGGCCACGTCCACACCGATCTGATCCCGCGGCTCGCCGAGTTCGTCGACGACGGAATGGTCATCGCGATGAGCTCCGCCTGCATCGAGGGTCGAGTCTGTGATCGGGTGTACGACACCGGTCGCGACCTGCTCGATGCCGGCGTGATCGAGGCGGAAGACACCCTGCCGGGGACGGCGTACGTGAAGCTCCAGTGGCTGCTCGCGAACCACGACGACCCGGCTACGGCGATGGGGGAGCGTCTCGCCGGCGAGGCGACCGACCGCTCGACGCCGTGGCAGCCATGAACGTCCGACCGGCGACCCACGACGACCACGACGCCGTCGTCGCCTTCACCGAGGACACGTGGGCGGACCGCGACGGGAGCGACTACCTGCCGCGGATCTATCACGACTGGCTCGACACCGAGAGCGCCGAGACGTTCGTCGTCGATCCCGAGGGAAGCGACGACCTCGCGGGGATCTGTCAAGGTGTCGTGCTGTCGCCACACGAGGGGTGGGCACAGGGGATGCGCGTCAACCCGGCGTATCGGGGGGAGGGCGTTGCCGCGACGCTCAACGAGCGGGTCTTCGAGTGGTGTCGCGAGCAGGGTGCGACCGTCTGTCGTAACATGGTGTTCTCCTGGAACGAGGGTGGACTCGGCGTCTCGCGAGCGAGCGGCTTCGATCCGGCGACCGAGTTCCGCTGGATGCGCCCGGAGCCGAGCTACGAACCCGAGCCGACGCTCGACGTGCGCAACGATCCCGACGCCGCGTGGTCCTGTTTCGCCCGCAGCGACGCGAACAGAGAGCTGCGCGGGCTGGCGCTCGACAGCGACGAGTCGTACGCGATGGCGGAGCTGACCCGCGAGCGGCTCCACCGCGCAGCCGCAGAGCGCCGCGTCTTCGCCGTCGGTGACGGTGCGGGCACGCGGGCGATGTCCTACCGGACCCGCACGAGAGCGGAGGGCGACGACAGCTACGCCGAGTACGGCGTCGGCGCGTGGGCCGATATGCCGGCGCTCCGTTCGCTCGTCGCCGCGATCGCCCGCGACGCCGCCGAACAGGGCGTCGACGCGACCCGCGTCCTGATCCCCGAGACCGCTCGCCACGTCAGCGACGCCTCGCTCGCTCGGGCGGGGATCTCCGACGATCCCGACTTCGTCCTCGAAGCCGACCTAACCGGGCGTTAACCGCCCGATACGGGTGGGAACAGCGCCAGCGTCTCGTCCGCCGCGACCGGCTCACTGAACCCCGCTCCGTCGATGAACGGGTCGGTCTCCCCGCACAGCAGCGTGAGATGCTCGCGGAGCATCTCGTCGTCACTGTCGTCGAGCACCGGCTCACGCAGCTCGGGATGGCGCTCGAACAGCGCGTCGAGGGCGTCACCGACGGTCGCTCCGTCGTCGAGATCGACGGTGAACTCGCGCTCGCCGGCGGTCTCGGCGATCGTCGCGAACAGCTTCCAGTGCACACCCACGGCAGCAGCCGAGCCGGCTTAGCGGTGTCCCTCGACGGGCGTGAGGAGTGCCCGTGCGTCCGTCGGGTGGAACAGCGTGGACTCGTCTGTTCGCGGTCGACGGCTGGCCACAGGTTTCCCGACGGGGCGGAGCCACGGATGGGCGACTTCGCCGACCCCGACGCCCTGGACGGGCTGTGTACGGATGTCGACGTGGCGTACTACCTGCTTCACGTAGCGTCTCGCACGTCGATACTGACACCGAACACGCCGGCAAGTGCCGTCTCCGCTGCTCCGTCCAGCGGGAACTCCCCGTCGAGATCGGCCGGCTCCGCGCCGTGAACGACGCGGCCGAACGGGTCGCCGCCGACGGCGTAGAGCCGCTCGATGGCGGCGGTAACGCGGTCGCTCACCCCGTACCGTTCGAGGAGTCGCGAGATCGCCGAGCGACCGGCGTACACCCGCCCGTCCTCGACGAGCAGGAACGCGAACGGTCGCTCGCCGAACTGTCGATCCAGGAACGCGCGACCGGTCCCGCTCTCCAGCGGGACGAGCACCAGTCCGGCGTGGCGCTTGACCGCGGCCGCGAGGCTCCGGAACACCGCTCGGCTCCCGTCGTACAGCAGCACGGACTGCTCGCGCATACCTCAGAAACGGGTTCTGACGGCTTGAGTGTCCGGGCCGAGAGCGATTATTCCGCCTTCTGGTGGAAGATTTAAATTCGACGGGCGACGCGTGCCGGTATGGAATCCGTCCGGCGTCTCGCGAGACAGGTGCGTCCGCGGCGGGTCGCACACGCGCTGTTCGCACGCCACGCGAGAAGAGACCACCGGCGAGCGGCGACGTGGTTCGCGCAGAGCGGTCACGCGGGGAGCTTCGAGCGGTACGTCGTCCGACTCTACCTCGCCGCGTGGGTCACTGCGCTCGTCTCGGGAGCCATCGCGACGGCGACCCGTACGACACCTCTGAGGGCGGTCGTCGCTGGGGGAGCGACTGTCGGAGTCGTGCGGCTACTGGCGGTTCAAGTCGGGATGACGCGGCTCTGGGTCGCGCGCTGGCGGACACGCCGTGAGCTCGACCGGGCAACGCCGCACGCGGTCGTGACACTCCGTCGCTGTGTCGCCGGCACGACCGACCGACGGCGACTCCTCGCGGCGGTCGCGACGGCGACCGACGGACCCGCGACAACGGCGTTCAGCCAACTTCACCAGCGCACCGAGCTGGAAGGCGTCGAGTCCGCGCTCCGGGCGACTGCACGGGCGACGCCCTCACCGGCGTTCGCCGCCCTCTGTCGGGCGCTGTGCGGTCCCGAGACCGGGCTGGCGGGCCGGCTCGACGCGCTCGACGTCACCCCACAGCGACGAGGGCGTATCGGGCGGTTGATAGCCGCGATGGGGGCGACACTCCGGACGGGAACCCGACCGCTGACGCGACGGCAGCGCGGCGAGCAGTGCGAGGCGTTTCTCGATGCCGTCGCCGCCGAACTCCGGGCCGGCGTGCCGCTGTCGCGCGCCGCAGGGCGGGCCGCGACGACGGGTGAGTTCGACGCGATACGCCCGGCGATCGAGCGGTTCGCCGCGTCGCTCGCGGTCGGGACGCCGACGGCGACCCGGCTCGCGTTCGAGCAGTTCGCGGCGGCGATCTCTGCCCCGGAGAGCCGTCACGAGCTTCGGCGAGTCGCTGCCGCGCTCGCCTGTGACTGCCCGCCGACGGCTGCGATCGCGGGACCACGGAGCCGGGCTGATGACGAGACGAGAGAGGCCACCGCGGCGACGGCTCCCGGAGAACGACAACGTTCATAACGGCCTGACCGATTAGTCAGGGTATCAGCCGTTTCGCTCTGCGGCGAGCGGTCTCGCTCGCCACACATGCCCTCCGTCGAGCCCTCGCGCCGGTACGGGCCGTCGCCAGCGTTGCGGCCGCTCGACTCCCGAACCCGGTCCGTGGCGTCGTCCTCGTCGTCGGGTTGGCGCTCGCGCGGCTCGGACTCGCCGACGAGGAGCGCGTCCGACAGACGACCGACCTCGCGTGGCCGCGGGTCGTCACCGGTATCGCCCGGATGTCGAAGAACGCGGTCGATGTGGCGATGGTCGGGACCGTGCTCGGCTCGACGGGCGTCGCCGGCGTGGGCTTCGCCGGTCCCTACTGGGGGTTGGCGTTCGCGCTCGGTGGCGGGACCGCCGCCGGTGCGATCGCACTCGTCTCACAGCGGTTCGGCTCCGACGCCGACAACGACGGGCTGGCACAGGCCGTCCGCTCGTCGGCCGCGGTGACCGTCCTCGTCACGCTCCCGGTGACGGCCGTGGCTGTGACGCAGGCGGAACCGCTCATCCGGCTCGTCAGCGACAACGCCGCGGCGGTCGGCTACGGGGCCGAGTATCTGCGCGTCGTCGCGTTCGGTATCCCGTTCGCCGCGCTGAATCTCGTCGGCTCTCGCGTCTTCATCGGCGTCGATGACGCCCGGACACCGATGCTCGTGCGCGGGGGTGCGGCCATCATGAACATCGGACTGAACGCGCTGTTCATCTTCGGCTTCGGACTCGGGGCGGCGGGGGCCGGACTCGGAACCGTGCTCTCGAACCTCGCCGGGACGCTCGTGTTCGCCGTCATCCTCCTTCGCGGCAGCCTCCCCGGTATCGGTTCGTTCCCCGTCCCCGTCGACGTGCGGGGACCGTATCTCCTCCGCGAGACGATCCGCGATGTCGTCGATATCGGGACCCCCGTGTTCGGGCGCTCGCTCGTCTGGACCGTCGCCGAGTTCCCGATGTTCATCATCCTCGACAGCTACTTTGGCGTCGAGGTGGCCGCGGGATTCGTCATCGCACGCCGGATCTGGGGGATCATGAACACCCCCGGCTGGGGATTCGGGCTCGCCTCCTCCTCGCTCGTGGGGCGATCGCTGGGGGCAGACGACGAGGCGACCGCCGAGGCGTACGGGCGTGAGATCATCGGGCACGCCGTCGGCGTCTATCTCGTCTCGGCGGCGCTCGTCGCGATCTTCGCCGAGCAGCTCGTCGGCTTCTTCGCCGACTCACCGACCGATCCCGCCGTCCCGATCGCCGTCTCGCTCGTCTACGCGGCCTGTCTCGCTGTCGTCATGCAGGGGGTCTCGGGCGGAGCCGCCGGCCCCCTCGACGCCAGTGGCGACACCCGCTGGCCCTTCGTCGCGCAGTTTTTCGGTATGTTCTGCTGTTCGATTCCGCTGGCGTATCTCGGCGGCGTCACTTCCCTCGGGATGTGGGGGCTGTATCTCGCCTTCGTCGCCGAGACGACGATTCCCGCCCTGCTGAACTACTACCGGTTCCGGTCGGGCGTCTGGAAGCGCGTCAGCGAGCAGTACCGCCCGGACGCCGCGCCCGCCGCCGACTGACCTCGGTGTACCCTTTTGACCGCCGCGCGCGAAAGCCCGATATGGACCCGTTCGTCGTCGTCGGTGGGGACGCCGCCGGGCTGAGCGCCGCGAGCAAATGCAAGCGTGAGAACCCAGATCGCGACGTCGTCGTCTTCGAGAAGGGGAGCTGGGTGTCGTACGCCCACTGCGGCACGCCCTACTACGTCAAGGGAGCGGTGGACGGGCTGACCGATCTCGTCTCGCTCGCGCCCGAGGAGATCGACGAGCGGGGTATCGATCTCCGCCGCGAACACGAGGTAGTCGATGTCGACACCGACGCGGGGACGGTCACCGTCGTCGGGCCAGACGGCGAGCGCGATCAGCCGTACGGCGATCTCCTGCTCGGCACGGGGGCGCACGCGATCCAGCCGTTCGACGCCGGACGCGACGTGTTCACGCTCCACGGGCTTCCCGACGCGGCGGCCATTCGTGCCCGCATCGATCCGAACTTTTCCCCCGACAACGCCGATCTCGGTCCGATCGCCGCGGAGACGCTCCGCCCGTACGTTGATCGTCCGACGCCGAGCGTGGCGGCGATTGTCGGCGGCGGCTACGTCGGCGTCGAGATGGCCGAGGCGCTGTCGGCACACGGGATCGACGTGCATCTGTTCCAGCGCAGCGATCTGTTACCGGCGTTCGGCTCGGCGGTCGCCGGAGCGGTGATAGAGACGCTCGAAGCCGAGGGCGTCACCGTCCACGCGGACACCGAGGTCACCGGGTTCGACAGCGACGACGGGGGCGTCTCGGGGATTCGCTACGACGAGACGCGTCTGAACGTCGATCTCGCCGTCGTCGGGGTCGGAATCGCGCCCAACGTCGACCTCGCGAGCGACGCCGGGATCGCGCTCGGTGAGACGGGAGCCGTGGCCGTGGACCGCTACGGACGCACCGACGCCGACGGGGTCTACGCCGCCGGTGACTGCGCGGAGTCGCGCCACGCCGTGAGCGGCGAACCGACGTGGGTCCCGCTCGGCCTGACGGCGAACCGCGCGGGCAGAGCGATCGGCCAGACCGTCGCCGGCGAGCCGACGCCCGTGGGCGAGATCGCCGGCACGGCCGTCGTAAAGGCGTTCGAGCTGGGGGCGGGGCGTGCGGGCTTCGTCACCGAGCACGCGGCGCGGGAGGCCGGCTTCGAGCCAGTTTCGGAGACGATCACGGCGGGGTCGCGCTCGGGCTACTACCCCGGGGCGGCGGAGACGACGGTGACACTCACCGCCGATCGCGGGACCGGGCGCGTCCTCGGCGGGAGCGTCGTCGGGACCGACCGCGCGGCAAAGCGCATCGACACGCTCGCGACCGCACTCGATGCGGGCCACACCGTCAGCGAGATAGAACGGCTCGATCTGGCGTACGCGCCCCCGTTCTCGCCCGTCTGGGACCCGATCCTCGTCGCGGCGAAGGTGCTGTCGGACTCGGTGTGAGAACGCTTATATATCGACCGGGGTAGTAGCCGAGTATGTTCCCGTTCGTCTCGCTCCAAGTCGCCGGTGCGATCGGACTGCTCGGCCTGCTCGTCTTCGTCGCGTTCATTGGACTGACGGTATGGGTGTACAAGGACGCACAACAGCACAGCGAACAGCCGGCGTTCCTGTGGGCTGCCGTCGTCTTTCTCGCGCCGCTCATCGGGATTCTCCTCTACATGTTCATCGGTCGCGAGTCCGACGAAAGCTACTGACGCCGCTACACCTTTGAGTCGTGAAGTCCAACCTCTGAGTGATGATGTCATCATTTGACCCGGCGAAGAGTGCGGCGTCAACGGGCGCGAGCCTCGGTGCGAGCCTCGGCGCGCGGGCCGGTCCGGTCGGAGCCGGGGTCGGTGCTGGCTTCGGTGCGGCCGGTGGCTACATCGCCGGCGCGCTCGCCGTACCGATTCCGGGGCGGTCGGTTCTGCCGGACGGCGGCGAGATAGAGCCGCGTGATGACTCGTCCGAGCCGGCGACGACCGGGCAGTCGGACGACGTGGTCCGGATTCCAGTCACGGAGGCGTAGATGGCTCCAACGGTTCGGTATCGACGTGCTCGGCGACGAGTCGCGCGGCCGCGTCGTAGGGGTTCGTCTCGCTCGACTCGTCGGGCGGGCGTTCGACCCCCGCCGACGCGAAGACGGTATCGAGAAACGCCTCTCTGAGCGGCTCGTTCTCGAACAGCCCGTGGAGATACGTGCCGAGGGTGTCCCCCGAGACGGCGCTATCCGGTCCGAGCGGCGCGGGAACGTCGGCCAGCCGCCGGGTCTCGCCGGCGTGAATCTCGTAGCCACTGGCCGTCCCGGTGGCTCCGGCGATCGGTCCCCGCCCCTCGACCGCGACGCTCGTCTGTGTCACTCGCTTCTCAGCCGAGAAGGTCGTCTCGACGGGAAGCGAGCCGAAGCCAGCGATCGTCTCGGTGTCGCCCGTTCCCTCAATGTTCGCGCCGCGGAGTCGCTCACCGAGCATCTGGTAGCCGCCACAGATACCGACAGTCGGCCCGTCGAAGGCGGCGAGTCGATCACCGAAGTCGGCGGCGTGGAGTTCCTGTAAGTCGTCGACGGTGTTCTTCGTCCCCGGGAGGACGAGCGCGTCACAGTCGAGCGGGGCGTCGGGGGCGAGATACGCGAGATCGACGCCCGGTGTGTCGGCCAGCGGCTCGACGTCCGTCGCGTTCGAGATGTGTGAGAGCCGGACGACGCCGATCGTGACGCCCGACTCCGAACTCGAACCCTTCCTGTCGGGGTCGGGATCGGGGATTCCGACGCTGTCCTCCTCGGGAAGCCCGGGATCGTCGTACGGAACGACGCCGAGGACGGGAACCCCGGTGCGGGCTTCGAGGTCCTCGATACCCGGATCGAGCAGATCACGCGACCCTCGGAACTTCGTGATGACGACTCCGGCGACGCGGGCTTCGAGATCGTCGGGCATCAGTTCGAGCGTGCCGACGAGATGCGCGAAGACGCCGCCGCGCTCGATGTCCGCGACGAGGAGAATATCGGCGTCACCGAACCGGGCGGTCTCGACGTTGGCGAGATCGCGGTGGAGCAGGTTCGGCTCGGCGACGGAGCCGGCTCCCTCTGCGATGATAAGCTCGTTGTCGCTGGCGAGCCGGGCGTGGGCCGCGACGGCGGCCTCACGCGCCTCGGTCCAGTGGTCGTCGTAGTAGTCGGCGACGGAGGCGTTGGCGACGGGGCGACCGTTCACGACGAGCTGGCTCTCGCCGTCGCCGCGCGGTTTCAGGAGGACGGGGTTGTGATCGGTCGTCGGGGGACACCGCGCGGCCCGCGCCTGTACGTACTGCGAGACGCCGATCTCGCCGTACGGCTCCGTACCGACCGTCGCAGTGACGGCACGCGCGTTGTTCGACATGTTCTGTGCTTTGAACGGGGCGACGTCGTAGCCGCGGTCGGCAAGCAGGCGACAGAGCCCGGCGGCGACGGTGGACTTCCCGACGTGGCTCGCCGTCCCGGCGACGAGGAGCGTGCGGGTCACGGTCTCAGCGGGCGCGTCTCGGGCGCGAACGTGCTCTGGTGCATACGACCCTATTCGCCCAGCGGGTTTAATTTCTCTCGCGTCGCGATCTCCCGCCTACGACGACGGCACACACTCGTTCCAGTCGACGGGTCGAGCGTGGAGCTAACACTGTTCTCACACGCCTGTGAGATATCTCCGGGCGGGATGACGTCGCTGTCGCCACTCAGGCCGGGCAGTCGAACTGACCGAGTGAGCGCCGCTTCGGCGACTCGGTCTCGGGATACGTCTCCTGTGTGACGTGGACGAGATCGACGCTCGCGAGCCGCGAGTCGTGTCGGGCGGCCCACCGGTCACAGAGATACGCAGCGAAGCCGGGCCGGAGTGTCGGGGTCCCGGAGAGCGTGTCGAGATACAGATACCAGTAGATACTGGGGTAGGTAGACGTGCTGTCGGCCACGGCGAACGCCGGATCGCCACCGCGGAACGCGTCCACCTGTTCGCCGTCGGTCGTCGTCCCGACTGGAACGTCCCACGTATCTGCGGTCTTGGGATGCGGTGCGAACATATCCCACCGGCGCTCGGTCGGGTCAACGGGTGCGGCCGGGAGCGCGACGAGACCGACGCTCGCGGTCGACCAGACGAGGACGAACGCCAGCAGGCCGGCAGCAAGCGTCTGTGTGGCAGGTCGCGGAAACGCCGGATGCCAGTCTCCGGGCGTCGGGACGATGCTCGCTCGGTCGCGAACGCTGGCGCGGAGGGTGTTGGTCCGTCGCTCCACGCGGTCCCAGACCGCGGTGGGGACGAAGAGGAGCAGACTCGCCATCGAGATGAGCGGAAACACCCCGAGCCGGAGGGTGAGAAACATGAACAGATGGCCGCCGGCGAGAGCGGCGACGAGCAGGGTTCGAACCCGTCTGCGTGCGAGGACGAGCAGCGGCGAGCAGACGAGCAGCGCCATCCACGCGTGGCTCCCGACGGCGAGCAGCGGCGTGCCCGCGACGAGATCACCGAGACCGACGGTGAGCGCGTCCACCTGATAAATATACTGGACGGCAACCCCTTCGACCCAGAGATCGCCGCGCAGCTTGAGTACGGCATTGACGGCGTAGACGACGACCACCTGAACGAGGACGCCCGCAGTGGCCAGCGAGGCGATGCGGTCGGTAGTGGAGCCACGGCGGGCGTCCAGCCCCCAGCGTCGACCGGCGGGGACGAGTGCAAACCACAACATGAGCCGGCGCAGGAGCCAGTCACCCGCGTTGACGACGGCGATATTCCGCGTGTACAACGACAACAGCAGGACGAACAGCGCGAACGCGGCCAGCCGGCTCCGGTAACCAACGGTGAAGGCGACCGCAGCCAGTGCCGTCAGTCCGAACAGGAGGAGGGCCCACACGAGCGACCCCGAGAGCGTGTACAGCGAGAGCTGTCCGATGAACGGATACGCCTCCAACAGGAGCGAGCGCGGTAGTACGCCGGCGTCGGTGTACATCGCGGCGAGGTTCGGGAGTCGGAGCGCGAGATCACAGAGGACGAGGAGACCGAGCGCGATACGGGCGACGGCGAGACCACGGGCGTCGATACCGAACCGGTCGGCAAGCGGCTCGCGAAGCGACGGAGGGAGGGACACAGAAACAGGAACGGCGAGTCGCCGTATATGTGTTCGGTCAGTCGTCGGCGGAAGCGGGAACCGTCGTTCCGACCCGGCGATCGAGGAACTCGTCGAGGATGCGGAACAGACGGATCTTCTGGTCGATGTCGGAGGAGGCGTGGCCCTCCTCGCCGAGTTCGACGTACTCGAACTCGCCGTCCTCGCCGCCGTCGTAGCCGAGGGATTCGAGCCGGTCGCGGTAGAGCCGCGCCTGCGAGACGGGAACACGGCGGTCGTTGACCCCGTGGACCATCAGCAGCGGGCAGTCGAGGTGCTCCGCGTGCTCGATCGGCGAGCGCTCGCGGTACAGCTCCGGATTCGCCTCGGGCGTGCCGAGGTTCTTCTCCATCAGCTCCGTGCGGAAATGCGGCATCGTCGTCTCGAACATCTCCGTCAGATCGGTGAGACCGATCCACGCGATCCCGGCCGCGTAGAGGTCCGGATACTGGACGGTCTGCCAGTAGGCGGAGTAGCCGCCGTAAGAGCCGCCGAAGGAGACGACGCGGTCGGCATCGAGATAGTCGTGCTCACCGAGCACGTGCTCGGTCGCGACGGCGATGTCTCCCTGTTCGGCCCCGCCCCAGTCCTCGTACAGCGTCTCGACGAACTCGCGGCCGCGACCGGTCGAGCCGCGGTAGTTCACCTTCAGGACGGAGAAGCCCCGAGAGACGAGGAACTGCGTGTACAGATCGAAGTTGCGGTAGTCCGCCGCACGCGGGCCGCCGTGCGGGTTGACGATGAGCGGCGACGGGCGAACGCCCGAGTCGTACAGGAGCCCACCGATTTCGAGCGTCTCGGAGGGGTCGTGCTCGACGGCGGCCTGTCGGGTCTCCGGGACGCCGTCGGAGTCGAACGTGAAGTACTCCGCATCGGCGAAGTCGTCGGCATCGAACGGGCCGTAGTCGGCCGCGAGCAGGGTCTCCGTCGTATCCTCAGACAGATCGTACGCGTACAGCGACGATCGCGTCGTCGGCGTGGTGTTCGTGAGGATGACGCGGTCGTCGTCGATCTGCGTGTTGTCGGTCCCGGCGAAGGCGGCGACCCCCTCGTCGGTGTCGAGTTCGCGCGACTCGCCGGTGTCGAGATCGTAGACGATCGGGACGACGGCCGCATCACGCGTCCGGTGTGCGAGAAACCGGGAGCCGTCATCGAGGAAGGCAACGGGCGACTCCTCGCTGTCGGAGTCGAACCACTCGACCGACTCCGTCTCGAAGTCGTAGACGCCGGCTCGACCGAGATCGGTCGAGTTGTCCGAGACGAGCAGGCTCGACCCGTCCGGTGAGAAGTCGGTCGGCGAGGCCTCTGCGCCCTCGTCGCCGAGTTCGAGGTTTCGCGGGTTCGACCCGTCGCTCTCCATCACGTAGACGTCCTGATTCTCGAAGTCGTCGGACTCGTTGGTCGAGAAGGCGACTCGGCTCCCGTCGGGGGACAGCGTCGCACCGCCGGCGGCACGCTCGTAGTCGGTGAGCTTCGTCGTCTCGTCGCCGTCGCGATCGTACCGATAGACGTTCATCTGGCCGTCGCGCGACGAGCCGAAGTAGAGGGTGCGACCGTCGTCGCTGACCGCCTGGAGAGAGTTCTGGCCGTCCTGTTCGACGACCGGCTCGGTGTTCCCCTCGCGGTCGACGACGTGGATGTCGTTCTGCTCGTTGCCGTCGTCGTCCATGTGGAAGAACACCTCGTCGTCGGTCCCCCACTTCAGATACCAGCGGGCGTTGCGAGGGACCTCGCCGTCGGTCACCTGTCGCATCTCACCGGTGTCGGTGTCGATGAAGTGGAGTTCGTTCCGGCCGGAGCCGTCGTGATACACCGCGACGGTCGAGCCGTCCGGCGAGACGGTCGGATGCTGGAAGCTCGGAAGCCCGGCGAGCTCTTCTAAGACGTTCTCTGTGTCGTGAAGTGACATTCGTTCGCGACTTCGGTCCCACCCCTCCTGAACGTTTGGTGAACCGCGATTCGGTAACAAATCAGATACTTTGCTGTCGATACCGCCGGCTCGTGGGGATACACGCGATAGCGCCGACCGGCAGCGGCTCGAACCCGATCTCGGATCGGCGGGCGGTGACCCAGAAAACACTTTCCGGGCTAACGGCTCTGTCCCACATGACCTGTCCCTGTCCCGGAGCGACAGAAGCCGCGAGCGACCCGGCCGTTCACGCGCGGGTCACCGTCGCGCCGACGCGCGACTGCCCCGTCGCTCGGCTCGGTGAGCAGCACGGGCTCCGCGAGCTGATCCCGCCGAGCACCCCGGTCGACGCGCCACAGGCGGTCGTCGAGACGACCGACGAGGACGCGCTCCGCGCGCTCGACGTTTGTCCGATCGTCCCGGTCGGTGACGCGACGGTGTGTCGGCTGGACGCGCTCGAACGGGACGGCGAGCGCGTCCACGCCTGCGGACACGACCACTGTCTGGCCCACGGGTTCGACTTCCTCCCGCTGGATCCGTACCACAGCCACTGGGCGGGCGATCGCGTCCGGTGCTCGTTCGCGGCGGTCGATGCTGACGCCGTCCGCGAGACGACCAGCGCGCTCGCCGACGCCGGATTCGACGTCTCGCTCGATCAGCTCGTCCGCGACGACAAGGGAAGTGACGGGGAACTCCCCGAGATCGCTCAGATCGCACTCGGCGGGCTGACGGAGCGCCAGCGCGAGGTCGCGGCCGTCGCCGTCGATCGGGGATACTTCGATCCGGACGGTCCCACTGCCGAGACTGTCGCGGCCGATATCGGCGTGTCGAAGTCGACGCTCTCCGAACATCTCCGCGCCGTTCAGCGGGCGCTCGTTCGACAGACGTTCGTGACGGAGTCGTGACCCCGGGAGTACATAAACAGACGAACTGTTCGCCAGTACGTCGAATACGTGTCGGCGCATACGGTTAGGTGGAATGAACGACCAGACCACCCGTCGACGGTTCGTGCAGCTGACCGGCGCGACGGTCGCCGCGACCGCCGGACTGGGAACGGCCGCGGCCGGCGACGAGACGGCGACGAACTGGACGACTGTCGAGACGCCGACAGGGCGCACCCTCTACGACGTGGCGGCGACCGACGCCGGCGTCTACGCCGTCGGGGCCGGTGGCGTCGTCTTGGAACGCGGTGAGGCGGGCTACGAGACGGTGCTCGACAGCGGGCCGACCGGTAACGGCAACAGCCTCTACGGCTCCGCCATCACCGACGACGGCGAACGGCTCTGGTTCGTCGGCTCGTCCGGTGCGATCGGCGAGTACGACCCCGCACGCGGGACGTTCACCGACTACTCCGCCCCGAACGACGTGACGAACAACTTCAACGACGTGGCCGTCACCGGTGCGGCGGGCGAGGCGAACGTCTACGTCGCCGGCGACTCCGGGAAGATCTACTACTCGTTCGACAACGGCGAGACGTTCGAGGACGTGACGCCCGCGTCCGGCTCGAACGTCAACGCCGTCGACTTCCACGACGACCGCGCGGGCCACATCGTCGATGGCAACGAGACGGTGCTGTACACCGAGGACGGCGCGACGTGGAACACCCTCGGCATCGCTGACGCCAACGTCAACTTCTACGGCGTCGATTCCGACGGGTTCGACGACGTGACCGTCTCCGGCGGCGGGGGCGTCGTCTGGAACTGGGACGGCAGCGAGTGGCGCGCGGAGGACACCGGGGACGCCGGTCTCCGCGATATCGAGGTCACCGATAGCTCGGGTCTCACCGTCGGCGGCGGCGGGAAGATGTATCGTCGCGGTCCCGAGGGCTGGATACAGGAGCCGACGCCGACCGGCTCGAATCTGAAGGCCGTCCTTCGCGGCGATATCGAGGTCGCCGTCGGCGCGGGCGGAACCGTTATCGAGAACCTGTAGGAGAGCGTGGTGTAGAACAGCTTGCGCGGTTTTGTTTTACGCTCATCAATACTGAACTGGCTGGTCAGTAGGTATGCGGATTGACCACGACAAAACATTTAGATCGATAGCTGTCGTTCCTCTCGTATGGAGAGTCGATGGCTCCTCTTGGGTTTCGGGCTGCTATTTGGAGTCCTGCTACTCGTGCATATCTATCAGGGAAACACCATCCATGCTCTCATCGCGGTCTGTTTCACGACGTTTGGCCTCGGTGGCTTCTGGTGGAATACGACTCACGAAAACACGATTGAAACGAGGTTCTCACGGTCCAGTTGACGTGCTACTCTAATGCCCTGTACTGACCAGCGTAGCAGTATCGGTAGATGGCTAAAACCCTCTTAGAACGTCAGCAGCTCGATACCGTCGGTGTCGTAGCTCGTCATCGCGGCGAGCCGATCCGAGACGCCGTCGAGTCCGACCTCTCTGCCGACGAGCGCACCGGGATCGAGCCGGCCGCTCTCGACCATCCCGAGTAGCTCACCGAACCGGGTCGGCGGCATCCCCCGTGCGCCGAGCCAGTCGATCTCCCAGCGCGTCATCCAGTCGATCGGAAGCGACACCTCGCCCCGCTCCGTCTTGGTCGTGAGTCCGACCTGCGCGTGCGTACCGCGCTCGCGGAGACAGCGAACGGAGTTGCGAGCGGTCGTCGCCCGTCCGAGCGCATCGACGCTCACGTCCGCGCCGCCGTCGGTGATGCTTCGAACCGTCTCGACGGGATCGGACTCGACGGTGGCGACTGCCCCGGCGCGCTCGGCACGCGCGAGCGCGTCGCTCGACACGTCGACGGCGATCGGTCGCGCGCCGAGCGCGGCGGCGATCTGGACGGTAGAGAGACCGACGCCGCCACAGCCGTGGACCGCGATCCAGTCTCCGCCGCCGACGTCGGCGCGGTGTGCGAGCGTGTGGAACGCCGTCATATACCGACAGCCGACGGCGGCCACGTCGCGAACGGAGACGTCGTCGGGGATGGGCTGGAGGTTATACGTCGCGTTCGGCACGGCTACCTCCTCGGCGAAGGCCCCGGGAACCGACCGTTCGAAGCCGAGCGCCCGTCCGTCCGGACAGGTGTTGCCGTGGCCGCTGTAGCAGTGGTGACAGGAGCCACAGCCGAGGCTGAACGGGACGACGACGCGATCACCGACCGCGAACCGCTCCACGTCGGGTCCGAGTTCGACGATACGGCCGGCCGGTTCGTGTCCGAGCACGTAGTCGAGCGGAACCCGATCGTCGGCCCACTCACCGTGGCCCTGCCACGCGTGCCAGTCGGAGCGACAGATGCCACAGCTCTCGACGGCGACGACGGCCCCATCGGCGTCAGCTGTCGGATCGGGGCGGGTCGTCACGTCGAGCGGTTCGCCGTACTCGCGGAGGACGCCAGCGCGCATACCGGTATCTCTGTGAGGAGGACAATAGCCCTGTCCCCGCCTCTGAGTCGCGGCGAACACCGGGGGTGTCCCGTTCGAGGAGTCCGGTCGGCAGCGGAACGACTGGACGAACTCGTATCAGGCGGGGACGTACGCGCCGTCGGTCGTCGTCACCAGCCCGCGCTCCTCTAACGTGGCGAGCACCGGCAGCAGCGTCAACAGCTGCTCGTCGAGAGCGGCGGCCAGCTCGTCGGCGGTCGCCGCGCCGCGTTCGGTCAGATACAGATACACGAGCTTCGCCGTCTTCGACGAGAGCTGCTGGAGCGAACCCATGATACCAACTACGAAGCAACGACAGCTACTAAACATTTCCACGACGATCGTCGAACTCTTGCTCCCGAATCTGTCCACCGAGACGGTTAAAACCCGAGATGCGAACTCGACTCGGGCATCTCGTCGCCGTCGTCGATCCCGCCGACGTGGTCGAACTGAAGCTCGTCGTCGGTGAGATACACGTCGTTGCGGTTGACGGCGACGGACACCTCTGCGAGCGTCGAGCCGGCGGCCTTCCCGTTGTCACAGTAGCCCGTCGTCCCGTCGAAGATCGAGCCGTGTTTCGGACAGATGACACCGCCCTCGCGGGTCGCCGCGCCGTCTCCGCGGTCGAGCCGCTGGTCGATCTCGTGCGTGCAGAAGTTCCGCCATGCGGCGATCTCACCCTCGCTATCGCGGATGAGAATGACCTCCGCCTCGTCGCCGTCAGAGTCGGTCACCGTGAACAGAAACGACCCCTGCTCTGGAACCTCGTCGGTCGTCGTAACGCGTTCCATGCGCGTCGCTTGTTCCCGAACGGAACTGTGTGTTTCGCTCAGCGGTCGACGACGTCGAGTTCGGACAGCTCGACGCAGAGACCGCCGGCGTCACTCTCCGACAGCGAGAGCGTCCAGCCGTGGGCATCGGCGATACGGCTCACGATCCCGAGCCCGAGACCGCTCCCGTCGCTGCTCGTCGTGTAGCCGGACTGAAGCACGTCGTCGCGCTCGTCGGCGGGGATACCGGGACCGTCATCACAGACGGAGATCGCCGCGCTGCCGTCGGCGATCGCCGCCCGCACGTCGATGTGTGGCTGGTCGGCGTGTTCGACGGCGTTCCGGAGCACGTTCTCCAGCGACCGCTTGAGTCGCGGCTCGTCGGCCAACACTGTTATCTGTTCGTCGAACACCGAGATCGTGGCGTCGCCGTCGCCGACCCCGTTCCACGCGGTTCGGACCAGCTGTGGGAGCACGACCGGCGACTGCGACTCGACCGTGCGGCCGTCACGCGCCAGCGTCAGTGCGTCCTGAATGAGCTGTTCCATCCGGTCGAGCGCGCGCTCCGCGTCGTCGAGATGCGACAGCTCCCCCGACTGACGGGCCAGCCGGATCCGACCGTCGGCGACGTTGAGCGGGGTCCGGAGATCGTGGCTCACGACGGAGGCGAACTCGTCGAGCCGCTCGTTCTGCCGGCGAAGCTCCTCTTCTCGCGCCTTTCGATCGGAGATATCGCGGGCGACGCCCAACAGCATCGGCTTGTCGCCGTGGACGATACGCCGAGTGTTCAGCTGGTAGGGGATCCGTTCGCCGTCGACGCTTTCCACCTCGACCTCGCTGCGAAGCGAGCCACCGGTGTCGAGCAGCTCGGCGAACTGCCGAGAGACATCTTTGTTCAGTAGTTGGGTCTCGATATCTGCGGTCGACATCTGTATCAGCTGGTCGTGGTCGTACGGGACGGTGGCGACCAGCGCGTCGTTGACCGTGTCGACTCGAAGCGAGTCGTCGAGGATATACACCGGATCGGGAATCGAGTTGAGCACCTCACGGAAGAACCGCTCCTGTCTGGCGATATCTCGCTCGCGGTCGATACGCGAGAGCGTCTCCGCGAGATGATCACACAGGAGGACGGCCGCCTCGCGGTCCTGTGTGGTGAAGACGCCGGTGTCCTCGCCCACGGCCTGAAAGATGCCGTGTTTACCGATCGGGACGCTGAGCAGTGCGACCTCGTTGCCGCCCTCGGTGTGTGGATACGCCGAGACGTCGTCGATGAGAATCGACTCCCCCGACTGGTAGGAGAGTCCCGCGATCCCCTCGTCGTTCGGGATCACGTCGGTTTCACCGTGTTCGTCGCCGCGTTCCTGAGTGACGTAGAGCATACCGTCACGCTCGATCCCGAGCGAACAGCGGTCGAACGCGAGGATCTCGCGCGCGGCGTCAGCGGCCATCCGAATGGCCTCGCGTTTGTCGGTGCAGGCGTGTAGCTCGCTCGTGAACGCGGCAAGCGGCTGCATCCGTGTCGTCACCTGTGCGACCGACTCCTGCTCGTAGCGAGCGGCCGTCGTCTCGATGTGGTCGAGCAGCGTCGCGTACGCGTTCGCGTCCGTCATCGAGACGTAGTCAGTGACGCCGGCACGAACTGCCGTCTCGGCGAACGCACCGGGATCGAGAGCGGTGAAGAGCAGGATCGGCAACAGCGGGTCGTGCTCGCGAACGATCTCGATCGTCTCGAAGTCGCTGACCGCCGGATCGACGACGAGCGAGTCTGCGGTATCGAGTCGCCCGATGATCTCGCTGGGCTCGGGAGCGCGCTCGATCGGGATCACGGACAGCGAGGGAGCGCGCCGGGAGAGCTCTGCCGCCACGCGGGCCGATGCATCGGTGATCACGAGAACCGTGTGGCCCGTGTTCTCTCCCTGTGAACTCATCTGTACAAACGTTGCACGCGATCATACATATAACCACACGTACAACCAGTCACACACCGAGAGGCGAGCAGCAGCACGGTTCGACGACGAGGGCTGCGACCGACGTGTCGCGTCGGTCGCGTATCGAGACTCACTCGGGAAATCCTTCGGCCAGCGAGTCGCCGACGAACGCGCGAACGATAGCCCCTTCGGCGCGGTGGAGCGTCTCCGAAGCGGTCGATTTCGCCACGTCCGCGGCCGTCGCGAGTTCAGTCAACGTGCAGTCGCGGGGCGTGTCGTAGTAGCCGGCGTCGACCGCCGTGAGCACGAGATCGCGCTGGCGCGGGGTCAGAAGCGTCTCCACGTCGATCTCCTGTCGCAGCGACTCCACCTCGAACCGGAGCCCGTACTGGTTGAAGTAGTCCGTCAGCTCCGAGATAGCGGTGTCGGGGGCGGTCGCCTGGAGCGAGGCCCGCCCGTTCCGGCAGGTGAGCGGCGGCTCGAACGGTATCGAGGCTCGATGGAGACAGAACACGGTGAGGGGCGTCTCCGAGCGGAATCTGACGACCGTCGCGCCCGCGGCCTGCTGGACGACCGAGAAGGAACGAAACCCCCCCACGTCGCGCATGAACTCGACGGGACGATCCGGCTCACTCGCCGAGACGCGAACGAGCTGGAAACACTCCATCGCACCGGGTTCGAGCGCCAACAGCTCGAACTTGGCGTCGGGAAACTGTGTCGAGACGGTGTATGCCCACCCCCCTTCCGAGAGCTGGACGACGAGATTCGCGCGTGCCACCCGTACATGTTCGCCTCCTCGGGACTAAAAGCTGCGGGTCACTGGGAGTCGAGCTGGTCGGCCAGCCCCCACTCGTCGGCCGTCGCCGCCGCCTCGGTCCGCGCCTCTCGGCGGAGTTCGGCGATCCGTTCCGGATTGTCGAGAAACGCCGCCACCGGATCGTCCTCCGGATCCTCGGGCGCGCGGTCGCGAGTCCGGGCGGCGAGATCGGGGCTGTCAGTTCGCTCGGCCACGGTCCCGGGGTCGATACGACACACCGGGCGGTCGCGGAGGCGAGCCAGTTCGTCAGCCGTGGTCGCGGTGCGTTCGACTCGAAACGGGCCGGTCTCGGGGAGTGCCGCGAGCGCGGACGCACCGGTCCGGTCGCCGTCGGGAACGACGGCCGTAGTCGGAACGCCGTCTTCGACGGTGACGACGACAGGCTCCCCGGCGGTGACCGGAACGCCCGATTCGATGCGGAGATAGCCGGTGAGATGAGTTTCGAGACACGTTTCCAGTGGCGCGGACAGCGACTGGACGACCCGCGAGGCGAGCAGCGTCCCGTCGGGGAGGGTCGTCATGGCGGATCGGGGATGACCGCCGAGCGGAAGCGGTCGGCGACCGCCTCGCCGTCGCCGGCGCGCACGTCGAGCGCGTCCGCCGCGCGACGGAAGGCGGCGGCAGCCGTCGACTCCGGAGCGTGTGCGAGCAGCGGCTCGCCGGCGGCCCGGGCGGCGCGAGCGGCGTCGGCGTCGGGAATCTCCGCGAGCGTCGGTCCCTCGAAGTAGCGGTCGGCCTGCTCGGCGACCGACTCGCCCTCGTGGACCTTGTTGAACAGGACGCCTGCGACGTCGGTCCCGTACGAGAGCGCGTACTCCTGTACCTTCAGCCCGTCAGAGAGCGCGGGAACGGTCGGCTGGAGCACGACGACCGCACGGTCGGCCAGCACGACGGGGAGCACGGCGGCCTTCGAGCCGAGCGTCGCCGGCGAGTCGAGCAGCAGCACGTCGGTATCGGTCGCCAGCTCGGCGATCACGTCGCGCAGCCGGTCGGGATCGGCCCGCTCGAAGGCGGCAAGGGAGGTCCCGCAGGGAACGACCGACATCCCGAACCGCTCGTAGGTGGCCGCCTCGACGGAGTCGCCGCCCTCGACGAGCACGTCGTGAAGCGTGGCGTCGGCGTCCGACAGCCCGGCGTGAAAGAGCAGATTCGCCATCCCGGTGTCGGCATCCACGACCGTCACGTCGTGCGAATCGGCGAGGGCCATCCCGAGCGCGAGCGTGCTCGTCGTCTTCCCCGTTCCGCCCTTCCCCGAGGCGACGGCGAACGCTTCCACCATTTGCTTTCGTTCGGCGGTTCGAGAACAAAAGCGTTCGGGACGCGACGGACGGGACCGGGGCAGAGAGCGACCCCCGTGTACCGTCGGTTCACGCCGCGGGGAGCGCGGCGTCAGTACTCCGGAAGCCGGGCCGACCGGGCCGAGCCGTCCACGAACGGGAGCGACTCCCGGCGCGCCGCGATCTCCGTCTCGTCGACACGGACGGTGAGATCGGTCAGTTCATCGGTGAAGCCGACGAGCGCGAGCGCGATAGGCGACTCCCGGATCGGGGAGCTGTCGGCCCGCGTCACCTCGCCGATGTGGCTGTCACCGGCGAAGACGGCCGCACCCGGCTCCGGGACGGTATCGAGCGAGAGCCCGACCAGTCGCCGCGAGGGCCGTCCCCGGTTCTCGATCTTCGAGACGACCTCTTGGCCGACGTAACAGCCCTTCGCGAAGTCGAGCGCGTTCCGCAGTCCGAGCACGTTCGGGACCGTCCCGTCGAGTTCGGTCTCGAACAGCGGCGTGCCGGCTTCGAGCGTCAGCGTCTCCCACGTCCGGTGGCCGAACGGGACGGCGTTGTTCCCCCGGACGGTGAGCGTCTCGAACACCTCGCTCGCGTCGTCGGCCGCACAGACGACCTCGTACCCTTCCTCGCCGGTGGGATTATCTGTCCGGATGACGGTGACGCCGGCCTCGCCCATCGAGCCGCGGACGAAGCCGAGCCGTTCGTCCGGGCTGGCGGCGCCGCCGTGGAGAACGCTGGCGACCTTCTCCGTCGCCGTCGGTCCGTGGACGCCGAAGACAGCAAGCTCCTCGGTGGCGTTCTCGATCGTCACGTCCTGAATGAACGTGGTCTCGCGCCACCCCTCGGCGAGGGAGGTCGTCTCACCGGGCGGGGTGAAACAGAGCAGTCGCTCGCCGGCGTTGTAGACGTAGAGGTCGGTCTCGATCCGCCCCTGTGGATCGAGGAGGAGCGCGTAGACCCCCTGCCCGTCTGCCGTCGGGACGGCGTTGGTGACGGCGTTGTCCACGAAGTCGATGCGGTCGTCGCCGGTGATCCGGAGGACGCCACAGCGGCGCTCGATGACACCGACGCCGTTGCGGACGGCCCGGTGAGTGCGGTCGGGCCGACCGTAGGAGTCGACGACGCGACGGCCGTCGTACTCGCGGAAGCTGGCCCCGTGGCGCTCGTGGATCTCGGCAAGGACGGTCATTACCCTCCGAACACGATCGAGAGGCAAAAGCGACTCGTCGGTGGCTCAGAAGGGGAGCTTCTCGCGGACGACATCGGTAAGCGAGGGCTGGTCGGTCTCGTCGTCGGGGATGACCCGGTCGCGGGGGTAGAGACGCGTCTCGCTGTCGGTGTCGGTGACGCGGATGAGATCGTCGCTCTTGAGCGTCGCGAGGGACGTCTCGATCTCGTCGATGGACGCGTCGACGCTTGCGCGCAGTTCGAAGATCGTGAGTCCGTCGTCGCGGTTGTCGACCAGCGCGTCGAGCACCGCAACGTCCGTGTCATCACGGTCACGGTAGGTCGACTTCACACCCATGGCCGCGGATATGCGACGTGAGGTCATAACGGTTCGTGGGGCACGCGTCAGACGGTCGCCAACGGCGTCGGTAGCCTTATGCTCGCCACGGCGAGAGTGTGGACAATGGGAGTCACGTGTTCGCTACTCGGGCACGCCTTCGAGGAGGCGGACACCGAGCGTGAACGGACCGAACAGGGCAGTGAAGCCGTCACCATCGTCCGTGAGTTCGAGGAGTGTCACCGCTGTGGCGAGCGTCGGATCACCTCCGAGAGCAAGGAGGTCACCTCGATCGTCGAACCGGCAGCGGTGGGCGTCGAGACCGACGCGGAATCGGAGCCGACGACGGACCCGGCGTCCGACGCACCGTTGGGACCGGACGGTGACGAATCGGCCGTCGACGAGGGGATACCGGAGCGATCGGTGGAGACGGAACCCGAGGAGCCGCCGGACCCCGAAACGGAGGACGCCGAGATCCTCGACGACGACGAGCCGGCGGAGTCACCGGTGCGCGATCCCGGTCAGTGGCCCGACGAGGCGACCGAGGAGTTCGATCCCGGGTCGCTGACCGAGGAACAGTCCGGCTCCGCCGTCGCGTCGGACACGGAGTCAGCGGCCGACGACGGGACCGAGCCGGAGCCGGCGGCGACGACGGTGCTGGACGGCGAGTACGTCTGTCCCGACTGCGGCTTCGCCGAGCCGATGGACGCGTCCTCGTTCCGGGACGGGGACGCGTGTCCCGTCTGTCATCAGGGGTATCTCGACGCTCGGACGCTCCGTAATCGGTAAACCATCGGGTGGCAAAGCCTCCGTATGGAAGAGTACAAGATGCGGCGCGGGGAGTATCTAGAGGAGCGAGTCCCCGATCTCGAAGCGACCGTCGAGTCGTACTTCGGCGAGATCACCGACACACAGGAGTACAACGGCTCGGAGCTGTTCGTCGTCGGCGAGCCGGACAACCCCGTCTTCGAGCACATCGTCGCCGGCAGCATGAACTACGCCGGCAAGAAGGACACGCTCGCGGTCGATTTCGTCGAGCGCGAGCTGGCAGCGCTGATGGAGACCGACGACGTGGACGCCGCCGGTGACGCCAATAGCCTCAAAAACGAGTTCCTCCTCGAAGCGACCGGTCGCGACGCGAAGGCCCGACGCGACTCGATGAAACGCGACGTGGAGGACGACGCCCCCGACGACTTCTGACGACGGCGCTGTGTTTTTGTCTCCCGACTTCTCACGTCGCGTATGGGCTACGCGTGTCCCGTCTGTGACGACCCGCAGGTCGACGCCCGACATCTGGCGAACCACCTCGCATTCACCGCCATCCTCGGTGACGAGGGCCACGAAGCGTGGCTCGACGACCACGCCCCGACGTGGGCCGACGACGGTGAACGGGAGCTTGCCGCGACCGTCCGTGAGTTCGCCGACGAGGAGACGTATCCACAGGTGTTCGAGGACACGACCGAGGAGCGAGCCGAACGCGAGGGCGGTCGCTCCGGCGAGCTGTTCGAGTCGGAGGGCCACACACACGGGGGACCACAGCCACACGGTCACAGCCACGATCAGCGGCTTCCCCCTCAGGCGGATCTCGATGTCGACGAGGACACGGAGGCGGTGTTAGCGGAAGCCCGCGAGCTGACGAAGGAGATGCTCGGCGACTCGGACGAGTAGCGAGACCGCGGCGGCGACGAGTCGACGGCTATCGCCCGACTGCAGCCCGAATCCGGTCACGTCGCCACCACAGCTCTGTCACGCCCCACCCGAACAGCGTGAGCGCCAGCGCGGACGCGACGAGCAGTTCGGGGTAGAGGATCCACGACGGAGCGACGTAGAGCAGGCCGTTGGGGACCAGCTGTGGGATCCCCGTCCGGAGCGTGTAGCCAGGGTTCGTGAACAGGCCCGAACTGGGATCGACACCGGCGTCGTCCGGCGCGAGGGCGGGACCGCCGCCGCCGGACTCCGTTGGCGTGGCGAGTCGTTCCGCCTCGTACGGAAGTCGGACAGTCGCCGACCACAGTACCGAGCCGTCGGGGGCGACTTCGATGACGCGGTCGCCGTGGCTGTCCGTGACGAGCGTGGAGCCGTCGGGGAGCCGGTCGGCGTCACGCGGCCACTGGAGCCGAGCGTCGGTCCACGCCCACGTCTGGATCCACTCGCCGTCCTGTCGCTGATACTCGACGACGCGGCGGTTCTCCGAGTCGGCGATCGGGACGCTCGGGCCACCGGCCGACTCGGGGACGTAGTCGGGGTTGTGCTGTTCGTAGAGGGTATCGTGTGCGCCGTCGGCGCCGATCGTCTGCCCGGCGAGTAGCCCCTCACCCGGTCGGACGAAGATGACGGCGTCCTGATTGCGGAGACTGGCCATGAACCGACCGTCGGCCACCGCCTCGATGTCGTTGACGTGAGTCCAGTCGCCGGAGGCCCCACCGGACGAGCGATCGTACGCCTCGTCGGCGGTCCAGCGCCACGGCTCCTCGCCGGTCGCGAGCTCGACGGTGTAGATGGCGTCGTCGTAGATATCGGCGACGGCGATGTGCGTCTCGTTGACGCGATCGATGTCGTGATAGCGGTTCGACGGAAGCCGAGGCGTGATACGCGACCAGAGGCGGGTCGTCTCGTCGGTGCGGAGGTTCACCCGCTCGTAGACGTTACGCGAGCAGGTGTCGGTGGAGACGCGGGCACAGGCCGCACCGGTCAGCCGCTCCGCGCCGACGTACTCGACGACGTACGGCTCGTCAGGGACGGGGTCTACGTCGAAGTAGGTCTGGAGCGTGCTGTTCCGGTAGGCGATCTCTCCCTCGTCAGTGAGCGCGAGTAGCTCACCGGTGGCGTCGGACTCAGCGACGCCCTGCGTGGCGACGACGGTGACGTTCGCGGCAGCGTCGAGCGCGGCGGGATCGACACCGTCGGCGTCGGTCGAACGGAACTCGTCGGTCGTCGCCGCGGGCGTCGGGCCGGTGAGATAGCCGACCAGCAGGCCGACGAGACAGACGACGACGAGCGCGAGGAGGGTACGGCGGACGGTCGAGCGGGCGGGCATCGACTCGCATATCCTCGTCGGGGTAGGATACTGTTTCGGTATATCTACGGCCGGTCGGCCCGTACGAGCGGTATGCACGAGGACGGGTGGCTCGCCCCGGCGACGGAGGCGGAGGCGCACGAGACGTACAGCGATCTCGCACCGGCGGCCCGGACGGTCGTCCGGGAGACGGCGAAGGCGATGTCGTTCGACCGCGAGGAGTACGACGACCGCGTCACGAACGAGGTCGTCGAGACGGCGCTGGACGCGCTGTTCGCCTCCCTGCTTCGGGTGACGGTCGGGACGCGCGCGGAGTTCGAGACGGCGCGTGCGGAGACCGGCTACGACGCCGATATCGAGGGGAGCGACGCGGTCGAAAACGCCGTCTGGCACGTCGCGCCCGCGACGGAGACGATCGTCGCCGCGACGTTTCAGGACGCCGAGACGGCGGCCGTCGGGACGCTCCGGCGACAGGCGTTCGGAAAGGTCTACCGCGACGTACTCAGCACCGAGGGAGCCGAGCCGTGAGACGGATCACGCGGAACGTCACCCTCGCCGTGCTGGTCGTCGCCGTCCTCCTGCTCGCGCTCGGGGCGCTCCCCTCCTTCCTCCAGAGCGGCGATCCGTACTACGCCGAGGCGACCGCCACCGACCCACCGGCGTCGGTGACGCCAGCCGACGGCGGAAACATCTCGGCCCAGCGGTTCCCCTACACGTACGCGGCGGTGAGTGCAGCCGACGACGGGACGGCCCGCTCGAAGCCGTACTACGAGGGACCGCTCGGTCTCAAGGAGCCGTTCACCCACTCCGTGTTCGACGAGCGCGACGTGTTCAGACAGCGGTACGCGTCGAGCGTCTCCGACGGCGCGGTGTACGTCCGTTTCGAAAACGTCACCTATCGCGTGACGGTGGTACAGTCATGACTGACCACGCTACCCACGACTGGCCGGTCGTCGAGTCGGTCGCCGAGTACGAGACCGGCTGGTACACCGGCGGCTACGACGAGGTGCGCCAGCCCGACGAGACGACGAAAAAATACTATTGGGCGGATCTCCCGCCCGCGGTCGTGGTCGTCGCGTGCGACGGCGAGGAGCTGGTGATGATCGAGCAGTTCCGGCCCGCGATCCGCGAGCACTGTCTGGAGCTCGTGGCCGGTATCGTCGAGGACGGCGAGACGTACGCCGAGGCCGGCGCGCGCGAACTTGAAGAGGAGACCGGATTCGTCCCCGAATCGGTCACGCACGTCGAGGAGTTCTGGTGTTCGACGGGCGTCCTGCGTCACCGCCGCGGCATCGTCTACGCGGAGGGGCTCACCGCCGGCGAGCGGAAGCTGGACGGCAACGAGTTCATCGACGTGACGCGTGTTCCGGTCGAGACGGCGCTCGCTCGGGCGCGCGCGGAGCCGGCCAACGACGCCACGATGGAAGGGATTCTCCTCGCACAGGCCGACGGACTGCTCTGAGGAATCGTCCGACTACTGCACCGAGCAGACCAGCACGAGCGCGTCCTCGCCGTCGTCGTAGTAGCGCGGGAGCCGGCGGTACGGCTCGAAGCCGAACCGCTCGTACAGCCGTCTCGCGGTGTCGTTGCTCTCCCGGACTTCGAGCTTGACGCGACCGACACCCTGCCCGCGACAGACGCTGAGTGCCGTGCCGAGGAGGTTCGCGCCGAGCCCCTGCCCGCGAGCGTCGGGCCGGACGGCGAGGTCCTTCACGTGACCGAGCGGACTGCCGCCGTTCGGGACGGTGTCGGTGACGATGAAGCCGTCGACCGGCCGGTCGCCGGCGACGAGGAAGCCGGGGTTGCCGAGGAACCGCTCGAAGGCGGTGTAGGGCCACGGCTGGGCGAACGACGCGGTCTCGATGCGGTAGATGTCGAGCAGGTCGGCGCGCGTCGCCTGCCGGATCGTCGGCTCGTCGGCGGGTTCGCTCCCGGCGATAGTCACACGTACGCTACGTCGGGCAGTGAGTAAACGTCGTCGGCCGCCGGACGACTGCGCTCGGGTCGTCCGAACCCGTGAGACGCGTATCGACGCGGCTCAGCTCGGCGTCCAGCCACAGACCGTACACTCGGAGGCGTCCATCTCGTGGAGACCGCCGCAGTCAGGACAGCGCTTCTTGTTGTAGTCCTCCTCCCACGCCGGCGTCTCGGTTTCCGACTCGTGGCCTCTGTCCGCGAGGAACTCGTCGAAGATGTCGTTTGCGGTCGCCATACGGGTAGAACAACGGGCGGGAGAGAATTAAATGTGTGGTACATCGTGCCACAATGAGAGCCGGCACTCGACGCAGTTAGAGCCCGTACAGCGCGGAGAACTTCTGTTCGGCGTACTCGATGAAGGCGTCCGCGGACAGCGGCTCGCCCGTCGCCACCTCGACGAGCTCGTCGGCGGTGTACCGCTGGCCGTGACGGTGGAGGTGGTCGGTCTGCCACTCCCAGAGCTTCCCGAACGCCTCGTCGCGGATACAGCTCTCGACGTCGATATCTTCTTCCATCGCGGCCGTCAGCTGTGCCGCGAGCACGCTCCCGACGGTGTAGCTGGGGAACCCACCGAACCGGGTCGTCCAGTGGATATCCTGGAGCGGGCCGGCGGCGTCGTCCTCGGGCGTGACGCCGAGATACTCGTCCATCTTCTCGTTCCAGCGAGCCGGGATCTCGTCGACGGTGAGGTCGCCGTCGAGATACGACTGCTCGATCTCGTGGCGGAGGATGATGTGGAGGTGATACGTCAACTCGTCGGCCTCGACGCGGATCGCGTTCGTCGGCGTGATGCGGTTCGCGGCCTCGTACGCCTCCCGAACGGTGAGATCGTCGACGCCGGAGAGATGTCGCTTGAACGTCGGGAGGAACGTCTCCCAGAAGGCGCGCGTTCGCCCGACGTGGTTCTCCCAGAAGCGCGACTGCGACTCGTGGACCTCACCGCGGGCCGTGCCGAGGGGCGTCCCGTAGGCGTCGTCGGAGAGCCCGAGCGCGTAGCTCGCGTGACCGAACTCGTGGATGGTGGCCGTCAGCCCGTCGAGGGGGTCCGTCTCCTTGTACCGGGTCGTGATGCGCGCGTCGAACTGCGTGCCCGAGGTGAACGGATGTGCCGACTCGTCGAGACGGCCGCGGTCGTCGGGGTAGCCGAGGAACTCGGCGACGGCCTCGTTCAGCGACGCCTGCTCGCTCGCGGGGAACGTCCGGTCGACGAAGGGGTCCGCAAGGTCGTCACCGTTGGCCCTGATGTCGTCGATGAGCGGGACGAGCCGCTCCTTCAGGTCGGCGAAGATCTCTTCGACCGTCTCCAGCGGAAGCGTCGGCATGCCGCCGTCGTACAGCGTCGGATACGTCGGAGCGTCGGGCGCGATGTGGTCCGCGCGCTCGATCCGTAGCTCGCGCAGCTCGTCCAGCGTCGGCGCGAACGCGTCCCACTCGCTGTCGGCCTTCGCCGACTGCCACGTCGCCTGTGCGTCGGCGGAGGCCGCCGCGTGCCGTTCGACCAGCTCGCTCGGGACGCTCGTCGCCCGGTCGTGTTCGCGTCGCAGCTCTCGGACGACCGCCTGCTTGTCCTCCTCCAGTGAACCCGCCTCACAGCGGTCGAGCAGCTCGCCCATCTCGTCGTCGGTGAGCAGCTCGTGTGTGACACCGGACAGGGCAGAGAGCTGTTCGGCTCGGGCGGTCGCGCCGCCGTCTGGCATCGTCACCTGCTGGTCCCAGCCGAGCACACCGCCGGCGTCTCGGAGATAGGTGAGTCGTTCGATGCGATCGAGCAGCGCGTCGTACGCGTCCGTCGGTTGCAGCTCCTGCATACGTGATAAACTGTGTGTCACGGTATCAATCCACTGGTCGGGGAGCGGGGACCGACCGGTTGCGGAGGCGGCGTGCGGGGACGCGGGACGGCGCGCGATCGATATGCCGTGCGAGGCGGGATCGAAGGAGCTGGGGCGTTCCGTCGGCTGTCGTGTCGTCGCCGGTCGGCTCACTCGCGGTCGAAGAGCACCCTCACAGAAGCCACGGCACTTATACGGGACGATCCTGTTTCTGTTTGTATGACTGACGACACGCAGCTGACCCGGCTGTTCGGTGGGCCCGGCAGCGGGAAGACCACCGCGCTGCTCGACCGCGTCGACGAGATGCTCGACGACGGCGTCGACGTGCGCGACATCCTCGTCGTCTCCTACACGCGCGCCGCGGCCACGGAGATCCGCGAACGGCTCGCCGACCGGCTCGACCGCTCGCCCAAGTCGCTGAAGGGGAACGTCGCGACCATGCACGCGAAGGCGTACGAGCTGCTCGATCTGTCGCGCAGCGACGTGGTCGGCGAGGACGAGAAGAAGGAGTTCTGTTCGGAGTACGGCATCGAGTTCGAGGGCGAGTACGACTCGAACCGACGGCGCTCCTCGCGGTCGACGACCATCGGCAACAAGATCCTCGCCACCTCCGAGTGGCTCCAGCGCACCCGCCGTGACGTGGCCGACTGGTACGACGTCCCCTTCCAGTGGGACATCGACGAGGTCAGGCTTCCGCCCGAGAAGGACCCCAACTCACAGACCGGCAACAAGTACACGCCGACGTGGTCCTCTGACGACGACCGCATCGACGTGCCGGAGGTCATCCGGGCGTGGCGCGCGTACAAGGGCGAACACGGCGTCGTCGGCTTCGCGGATATGCTCGAACGCGTCACGCAGCGGTCGCTCGTTCCCAACGTCGATCACCTCGTCATCGACGAGTTTCAGGACATCACGACGCTGCAACACGACGCGTATCAGGAGTGGCGACCGCACATGGACTCGGTCCTCATCGCCGGCGACGACGATCAGGTGGTCTACGCGTGGCAGGGGGCCGACCCCGCGCTCCTGCTCGAAGCCGATCCCGACGAGGACGTCGTTCTCCCGAACTCCTACCGACTACCGTCGAACGTCCTCAACGTCGTCAACCGACAGATCCGCCACATCGGGAAGCGACAGGAGAAAGACCTCAACCCCCGCAAGGAGGGCGGAACCGTCGAGGGGATCCGCTCGCCGTCGATGTACGATCTGACGCGCAACGTCCGTGACACCGTCGAGGCGACCGACGACGAGACGGTCATGGTGCTGTTTCGCGCGCGCTACCAGCTGTTCCAGTTCATGGAGGAGTTCACCTCGCTCGGGATCCCGTACACCTCCCTGACGGACATCCGGATGTGGACCGACCGGCTACAGGGGTACGTCAGCGCGATCGAGAAGACGACCGACGAGGCGCATCTGACCGGCCTTGAAGCGCGGCGACTCGCTGAGATGCTCGCCGATTCCGCCTTCGGAACGAAGGAGCGCGACGACCTCTTCGACGCGCTCGATGACCTCAAGGACAGGAACGACGCCCGTCTGGAGGAGTTCGAGGTCAGTCCCGAGTTCGTCGAGGAGTACGCGCCGTTCACGCCGGGCGTCGACGGCGCGTCGGATATGCTCACCCGCACCTCGAACTTTCAGGAGCGGTCCGTCGACGCCTACTTCGACGGGCCGTATCAGGGGACGGACGCCGACCGCGTCCGCGTCGGCACGATCCACTCCGCGAAGGGCCGCGAGGCCGACCACGTCTTCGTCTGTACGGACCTCACGGAGAAGGTGGTCGAGCAGATGGCGGCGAGCGTCGATCCCGAGACGCTCCCGGATGACGCGACCTTCGAGAAGGGGACCGACCCCGTGCCCGTGTTGACGGACAACGAACGCCGGGTCTTCTACGTCGGGATGTCGCGTGCCCGCGAGCGGCTCGTCCTGCTGGAGAATCTCGTCGACGGCGCGCCGACGCTCCCGCTCGACGTGCTCATCGACGACGCGCCGAGTGAGCTGTCGCTCGCGGAGTTCATCGAGCAGGCACAGGAGCCGCTGGAGCGGCCCGAACCGGCCGACTAATCCTCGTCCGGCTCTTCGACGACCGCACCGACCGTCTTCTCCGCCACCAGCCCCGGGATATCGGTCGGCGTCGTGAGATACTCCTCGACGAGTACCATCGCCGCCGCGACCGCGAGCACGATACTCCCGACCAGACGCTCACCGGCGAGCAGCTGCTCGATACCGAAGATGACGAGCGGCACGGCCAGCGCGACGGTCGCCGCCAGCCCGACGGTGCTCAGGATAGACCGCGCCATACCATCAGTGGGTCGCGGGTGACCGAAAACGCTCGGATTCGTCGTCTTAGATGCGAGAACCCGAACGCATTTGCCTCGTCTCGCGGTAACTCGGATGTGTTCACCGGAATCATCGAGACGACGGGCGAGCTGCTCGCCCGCGAGCAGACGACCGACGGCGTTCGGCTGCGACTGGCCGCTCCGTTCGCCGGCGAGCTCGATCACGGGCAGTCGGTCGCGGTGTCGGGCGCGTGTCTCACCGTCGAGGAGACGACCGACGACTCCTTTACCGTCTTCCTCGCCGATGAGACCGTCGACGTGACGTATCTCGGCGATCTCGCCGTCGGCGAGCGCGTGAACCTCGAACGCGCACTCCCTGCGGAGGGTCGCTTCGACGGTCACGTCGTTCAAGGCCACGTCGACGGCGTCGGCGAGGTCACCGGTATCGAACAGGTGGGCGGTGAGGACGGCGACTGGTACTTCGAGTTCACGCTGCCCGAGACGATGGGCCGGTACGTCGTCTCGAAAGGCTCGATCACCATCGACGGGATCTCCCTGACGGTCGCCGATCTCGACGGCGAGTACGTCGCGGTCGCCGTCATTCCGGCGACGTACGAGATCACGACGCTCTCGGAGAAGTCGGTCGGCGACCCGGTCCATCTCGAAGTGGACGTCATCGCGAAGTACGTCGAGTCCATCACCGAACAGTACGCGTGAAACGCGTGACATCGCGTGCTCAGGTCACGCTACGCGCCACGGTACGCTTTAGCCTCTGGCTAACCAACTTATCTGCATGAGCCGGCAACAGTATCGAATCATCCCGGGGACGGAATCCGACATTCACGGCGAGCCGCATATCAGTGGGAGTCGAATGACAGTCCGGCACGTTCATGCCCGAGTAGAGGGGCGAGGGCTTCGTCCCGAGACCGTCGCACAGCAGCATAACGTCGACGTCGGAGAGGTGTACGATGCTCTCGCGTACTACCACCGGAATCAGGAGGAGATGCAGGCAGTCGAGACTCGACATGAACGCGCCGCCGCCGCTGCCGCTGAGCGTTCCCCGGCCCCTGAGGAATGACGTACCGGCTCCTGCTCGATGAGAATATCGAATATCAGACCCGTCACCGGCTCCGGAGCCACGGACACGATACAGAGCACGTCGATGATCTGGCGAGTATCGGGAAAGGAAGCGACGACCACAGCATCGCTGCCTACTGCACCCGTGAAACCCGTCTCGTCGTCACGTACGACGATGATTTCGTACTCGAAATCGACGAGTCGGCGCACGATGATGTTCTGTACGTGAACGATGCGACCGTCTCGGCGAAAGCCGTCGCGGACGCCATTCACCGCTTGTCATCTCAGTACCCGCAGCCACAGATACGAGACGTGGTGTACCTCGATCAGTGGATGTGAGTTGCTGTCGCTTCGGGCAGCCCTGCGAGCGCTCTCCGTGTTTTTATAGTGTCGACGCCCCTCCGATCCGTATGGAGATTCTTCCGGACACGAGCGCGGTCGTCGATGGCCGTGTGTCCGAGCGCGACGACGTGACACACGTCTACGTGCCGAACGCCGTCGTCGCCGAGCTGGAGTCACAGGCGAATCAGGGGCGCGATTCCGGGTGGGCTGGACTCGAAGAGCTACAGCGGCTCGCCGAGGCGGCCGACGCCGCCGAGCTCTCGGTCGAGTACGTCGGTCGCCGTCCGACCCACGACGAGACCGAGGGAGCGGACGAGGGTGATATCGATGCGCTGATCCGCGAGCTGGCGGCGGACCACGACGCGACGTTGCTCACCAGCGACAGGGTGCAGGCGGAGGTCGGCGAGGCGATGAGTCTCACCGTCGAGTACGTCGAGCCGAAGGTGGAGACGACCGACGACGGCGACACGGGCCTCGATATCGAACGGTACTTCGACGAGCAGACGATGTCCGTCCATCTGAAGACCGGCGTCGCGCCGATGGCGAAACGCGGCGAGATCGGCGATATCGGCTACGGCCCGATCAGAGAGGAGCCGCTGTCGGAGGCAGAGACGCTCGCGCTCGCGAACGACGTCGAATCGACCGCACGCGCCTCCTCGCGCGGCTTCGTCGAGCTCGAAGAGCCGGGGATGGCGATCATCCAGTACGCCGACTACCGTATCGCCGTCGCCCGGCCGCCGTTCGCCGACGGCATCGAGATCACCGCCGTCCGACCGATCGCCTCGCCGACGCTCGACGAGTACGACCTCCCCGGAGGGCTGCGCGACCGGTTCACCGAACAGCAGCGCGGGGTGTTGCTCTCCGGCTCGCCCGGGGCCGGCAAGTCCACGTTCGCGCAGGCGGTCGCCGAGTTCCTCGCCGACTCGGAGTTCGCCGTCAAGACGATGGAGAAGCCGCGTGATCTCCAAGTCGACGACCACATCACCCAGTACACCGAACTCCGCGGGTCGATGGAACGAACCGCCGACTCGCTGTTGATGGTGCGGCCGGACTACACCATCTACGACGAGGTGCGCAAAACGTCGGACTTCAACACCTTCGCCGATATGCGACTCGCCGGGGTGGGGATGATCGGCGTCGTCCACGCCACCCGTGCGATCGACGCGCTCCAGCGGCTCGTCGGCCGGGTCGAGCTGGGGATGATCCCGCAGGTCGTCGATACGGTCGTCTACATCGAAGCCGGCGGCGTGGACACCGTCTACGAGATCGAGACGCAGGTGAAGGTCCCGCACGGCCTGATAGAGGAGGACCTCACCCGGCCAGTGGTCGTCATCTCCGATTACGAGACCGGCGAGCCGGCATACGAGATTTACACGTTCAATCAGCAGGTCGTCACCGTCCCGCTCGAAGACGGTGACGAACAGGAGTCGGGCGTCAGCCGCATCGCGAGAGACGAGATCGAGCGAGAGATCAGCTCCGTCGCGTACGGGCAGGTAGAGGTCGAGATAACGAGTGACAACACCGCGACCGTCTACGTCTCGGACGAGGACATCTCGTCGGTCATCGGGAAGGGCGGCGGTCGCATCACCGATATCGAAAACCGGCTCGGCATGGAGCTTGACGTGCGAACGCTCGACGAGTACACCGGCGGCTTCGGTGAGCGCAGTAGCGGTGGCGGTAACAGCAGCCACGCTGGCAGCAGTAGTCAGGGCGAGATCGTCACGCCCGAGATCACCTCACGGCATATCGTGCTCCCCGTCGAGGGACACCCGGGGGAGACGGTCGAGGTGCAGGCCGGCGGAAAGTATCTGTTCACGGCGACCGTCTCGCAGGGCGGCGAGGTGCAGATCTCGCGGGGAAGCGGGCTCGCCGACGAACTGGAGACGGCAGTCGATCGCGGTCAGCAGGTCACGGTCTCACCGCAGTGAGCGGTCAGTCGTCCGCGGCGGCGACGGTCTCGGTCGACTGCTCGTCGGTGTCGGTGAGCTCGTACAGGTTCTGTCTGGCGTCGGCGAAGTAGACGTCTTCGCTCACCACGTCGATGGCTTCGAGCCGTTCGAGGGCGTACCGAACGGTTCGGGCCGACAGCATCGACTCCTCGACGATCCCCTTCTGGGTCATCGGGCCGTCGTACTCCAGTACCTTGTAGACGAGCTTGGCGCTCGGAGGGAGGTCGGCGACTGTCTCCCCATCAGAGTCACTCATGCTGTCTTCAAGCACGCGCCGTGACGGCATAAACGTGAAGGTGAGCTATTGCTAACCGCCTCATGGCAGAGCCGACAGCGCCGAAACCCCCCGCGAGACGGTGGTGTTGCGGCTTCGAATCGCTTTTGCCGTCGGGGCAAGGACGGGGTGACATGGCGACCGACAATAGTGGCCGCTTCTCCTCGCATATGCGTGGCGTCGTGGTCACATCGTTCGCGTGCTCGATGGGGCTTGTCGCTGCGGTCGCGTCGTCGGTCGTGACGGCCGGTCTCGACGCACCCGCGACCAGTAGCCAAGCACTGTACGTGCTGGTGGGCGCGGTTCTCGTGCAGTTTCCCGTGCTGTCGGTTATCGGTATCGACATGGACGAGTTCTCCGCGAAGGATTACCTCTACGTCGCGTTCATGACCTTCGCGCTCTGGTTCATCAGCTGGGGGATCCTGCTGACCACAGGGAGTACGTTCTGATGGCCGGCGACTCCATCGCCGTCGTCGATCTGGACCGCTGTCAGCCCGACCGGTGTAACTACGAGTGTATGAACTACTGCCCGCCGAACCGGACGGGCAAGGAGTGTATCGTCGAGCGCGGCGACCACTTCGACGAGGGGGAACCCCACGAGGGGGGCGACGACCAGATCCTCATCTCCGAGGAGATCTGTCTGGGCGAGAGCTGCGGGATCTGCGTCGAGAAGTGTCCGTTCGACGCCATCGAGATCATCAATCTCCCACAGGAGCTGGCGGAGAATCCGACCCACCGGTACGGCGAGAACGCCTTCGGGCTGTACGGGCTTCCCGCCCCCGAGCCGGGGAAGGTGACCGGTATTCTCGGGCCGAACGGGATCGGGAAGACGACCGCCGTCCGGATCCTCGCGAGCGAGATCGAGCCGAACCTCGGTCGACACACCGACCACCCCTCGTGGGAGGAGGTGATGGACGCCTACCGCGGGACCGAGCTGCAGTCGTATCTCGCACAGCTGCGCGACGGGGACGTGACCGTCGCCCGGAAGCCGCAGTACGTCGATAAGATTCCGAGCAGTTTCTCGGGAATCACGCGCGAGCTGATCGAGCGCGTTGATGAGCGGGGCGTCGCCGACGAGCTCACCGAGCGACTCGGTATCCGACCGGTCCTCGATCAGCCGATCGACACGCTGTCGGGCGGAGAGCTACAGCGGGTCGCGCTCGCGGCCACGCTCGTTCGCGACGCCGACTTCTACTTCCTCGACGAGATCACGCCGTATCTCGATATCGGGCAGCGCGTCACCGCCGCGCGGCTCATTCAGGAGCTCGCCGCCGACGGTGACCGCTCGATGCTCGTCGTCGAACACGATCTCGCCGTCCTCGATCTGCTCGCGGATTCGATCCACGTCGCGTACGGCGAGCCCTCGGCGTACGGTGTCATCACCGATCCGAAGAGCACGAAAGGCGGCATCAACGAGTATCTCTCCGGCTATCTCGACAACGAGAACATGCGAATCCGACAGGACGCGATCGAGTTCGAGCAGCACGCACCGCGTGTCGCCTCCCGGACCGATACGCTCGTCGAGTACCCCGCGCTCTCGAAATCTTACGGCGACGGCGAGTTCTCGCTGGAGGTCGACGCCGGCGAGATCCGCAACAACGAGGTACTCGGTATCGTTGGCCCGAACGGGATCGGGAAATCGACGTTCGCGAAGCTCCTCGCCGGACAGCTCGACGCCGACGAGGGGACGATCGGTGCGGATCTCGACATCTCGTACAAGCCGCAGTACGTCGATATCGACCGACCGATGCGCGTCGATGCGTTCTTATCCTCGATCACCGACCAGTTCGGCTCCTCCTACTGGGAGACCGAGATCGCCCAGCCCCTCCAGCTCCAGCGGATCATGGAGCAGAATCTGACCGATCTCTCGGGCGGTGAACGGCAACGCGTCGCCATCGCGGCGTGTCTCTCGAAAGACGCCGACCTGTATCTCTTGGACGAGCCGTCGGCGCACCTCGACGTGGAACAGCGGGTGCTCGCGACCAGCGCCATCCGCCGTTACACGGAGAATCACGAGGCGACGGCAATGGTCATCGACCACGACATCTACATGATCGACCTACTAGCCGACCGGCTCCAAGTGTTCGACGGTCAGCCGGCCGAACACGGCCACGCCGGCCAGCCGGTCGGTATGCGCGAGGGGATGAACGAGTTCCTCGCGAATCTGGACGTGACGTTCCGACGCGACCAGCGAACGGGTCGCCCGCGCATCAACAAACCCGGCTCACAGAAGGACCGCACACAGAAGAGCGCCGGCGAGTACTACTACGCGCCGGCAGGCGACGAGGAACTGTAGTCGGACCCGAAGCTTCCTACCGATGGCTCTCCTCGATAGGGTATGCGCTGTGATTATCACACCCATACGACCTACTCGGACGGCTCGTTTCTCAGTTGGATGGTGAGCGCGGCCGAGCGGGCAAGACTCGATGCGATTGGTATCACTGACCACTGTACGATCTCCGCACGCGAGGGGCCGCGCCGGCAGCGCGCGAACATGGGGTTCAATCTCGACGTGACGTACGAGCGACGGCGGTCGGCCATCGAGGCGATGCGCGAGCGTCGCGATATCGAGATTCACGACGGCGTCGAGATGGATTTCCATCCCGACGACAGCGGAGAGATCGCCGCGTTTCTCGACGAGGTCGGCTTCGATTACGCGATCGGAAGCGTTCACGAGCTGGACGGCACGAACGTCCACTCCGAGGACCACTTCGCCGAGCAGTCGGCGGCTGCTCGCCGGAGCCACGTCGCGACCTACTTCGACCGGCTCGTCACGCTCGTCGAATCGGAGCTGTTCGACGTCGCCGCCCACATCGATCTCGTGGAACGCAACAGCGCGCTCCGGGGGTTGGCGACCGACGAGCAGTACCGACGGGTGGCGGAGGCGTTCGCCGACTCCCGGACCGTTCCGGAGCTGAACGCCGGACGCGTCCGCTCCGAGTACGGCGAGGTGCATCCGACGCCGCAGTTCACCGAGATACTGCTGGAGGAGGGTATCGAGTTCGTCCTCGGCACGGACTCGCACGAGCCGAAGGAGATCGAACCGCGCAAAGCGGAGCTGGAGACGTTCACCGCGACCCACGATGTCGAGACGACGACGCTGTCGCTGTAACAGGGGCGAACAGGTGGTCCCGGCAGGCCGGTAGCAGCTGGACCACGCGGTCACCTGAGACTGCTACCGCGATCGTCAGCGCACGCGGTCGGTGGCGCGGCATCGGGGATAAACTACCACTCCTTGCAGTCGGCACAGACGAAGCCGCCGTCGTCGTGCCAGCGTCTGGTGACGGCGTCACCGCACGCCTCACAGGGCGCGCCGTCGGGCGAAAACCGCGTGGTCGCGGGTGGGTCGTCACTCGCGTCGGGTTCCGTCGACCCCGAGTCGGCGTCGTCACTCGCGTCCGACTCCGCGCCGTCGAACTCCGACAGCGAGCGGTCGCTCACGGCTGAGGGTCAGTACAGACACGTAAGAACGTGACGGACCCGCAACTGGCAAGTAGTCGCACGCTAACCGTTTCGTATGGCAGGATTCGTGCAGAACACGATCGACGGCGTCATCAACTACTTCGGTGGGGTCATCATGCAGAGTCCCGAGCAGGCGATTCTCGTCGCGCTCGGTGGGCTCATCGTCGGCGCGGCGTCGGCGGTGTTCGGCGTCGTCTCGTTCGGTGCAGTCGCCAGCCTCGTCGCGCGCGCGCTCCCGAGCGCCGGCCCGCCGGAGCAGTAGCTACGAGAGCGTCTCCCCCGCCAGCTCGATCGCCGTCTCAACGTCGGGACCGAGCGGCGATCCGACGACCAGACTGTCTGCGTGTTCTAACACGTTCGCCGCCCGCGTAGCGACCGCGTTGGGAGAGCCGGCCATGCAGAACGCGTCGATCATCGGCTCGGTCACCCGCTCAAACGCCGCCTCGAACTCGCCGCTCGCGATGTCGTCACCGATGGCGGCGGCGGTGGCGGAGTCGATACCGTGACGGTCGAGCACCGGCGGTGCGGCCCCGGAGGCGATGAACGCGACCGGTGGCCGGGCGGCAGCCCGCGCGACATCCTCGTCCTCGGCGACGGAGACTGAGGCGTACGCCGCCAGCTCGAACCCACCGCGCTCGGCCGGGCGGTCAGTCTTCCCCTCCTCGACGCGGTCGCGCGCCCACGCGAGATCGTCGGGATGCGAGCCGTTGAACAGCAGCCCGTCGGCGTGTTTGCCGGCCATCCGACACATATGCGGCCCCTCGCCGCCGACGTACACCGGCACGTCGGCTCCCTGTGGCGGCTCGAAGTTCAGCCCGGCATCGACGGCGGTGTGGACGCCGTCGCGCGTGACCCGTTCGCCGGCCCAGACGCGCTGTGCGTCCTTGAACGCCTGTAGCGTGGCCGAGAGCCCTCGGTCGCGCTCGACGCCGAGGTTCCGGAGCGTCGAGGGATCACCCGGCCCGAGTCCGAAGACCGCGCGCCCGTCGGAGGCCTCATCGAGCGTCGCGACCTTTCCGGCGAGCGCGAGCGGATGCGTGTCGTACGGGTTCGCGACGCCGGGCCCGAGACGAGCGCTATCGGTCCGTCGGGCGATGCGATCGAGCGCGACGAACGGATCGCGGTTGTTGTAGTGCGACGAGCAGAAGATCGTGTCGAAGCCGGCGGTTTCGGCGTGCGCACCGAGCTCGCCGAGCCGAGAGACGGGGTGTTCGGGCGTGAGTTCGATACCGAGCATACCTCGTCTTCGGTGGCCACTGCCTTTGTGTCGTCGGCCGCTCGGTGTGTTGCCGGTGGCGGTAGCTACGACGCTGAAAAAAACGGAGAAGCCGGATGAACGCTCAGTCGTCGGCAGGCGCCGCGCCTCCGGTATCGTACTGCGACCGCGTGAGCGACAGCTTCCCGCCGGCGGAGAGAATCTCGCGCTCGCGAGGCGAGGCGTCGAGCGTGGCGGTCAGCTCCCAGTCGTCGTTGACGCGGACGGTGAACGCCTCCTGCCCGGAATCGACGGCAGCAGCGACGTCATCGACGATCTCGATATCGTCGCCCTGCTCGATCTGCTCGTAGTCCGACTCGTCGATGGTGAGCGGAATCAGGCCGAAGTTGAACAGATTCGCCTTGTGGATGCGGGCGAACGACTGCGCGAGGACGCCCTCGATGCCGAGATACATCGGACAGAGGGCGGCGTGTTCGCGAGAGGAGCCCTGTCCGTAGTTCTCACCGGCGACGAGGAAGCCGCCGTCGGAGTTCAGCGCGCGCTCGGCGAACGTGTCGTCGACACGCGAGAGCGTGAACTCCGAGAGCTTCGGAATGTTCGACCGGTACATCAGGATGTCCTGCGTCGCCGGGATGATGTGGTCGGTCGTGATGTTGTCGTCCATCTTGAGCAGTGCGTCGCCGTCGAGCGTCGAGCCGAGCGGGTCCTTCAGCGGCACGTCACCGATGTTCGGCCCCTTGACGAGCTCGTCGTCGACGGCCTCGTCGGGCGCGATGAGGTCCGTCTTCGAGCCGTCGTACGCGTCGGGCATCTGGACGCCCGGCGCGTCGAGCCCGAGCTCGTCGGCCAGATCGCGCGGGTCCGTGAGTTCGCCTTTGATAGCAGCGGCGGCCGCGACCTCCGGCGAGGAGAGGAACACCGAGTCGTCCTCGATCCCGGAGCGACCCTCGAAGTTGCGGTTGAACGTCCGGACGGAGACCGAATCCGAGGCCGGCACGTGGCCGATTCCGATACACGCGCCACAGGTCGCCTCGGAGAAGTTCACGCCGGCGGCCATCATCTCCGCGGTCCAGCCCTCACGGGCGAGGATCTCGGAGGCCTGCTTGGAGCCGGGCGCGACGATCATCTCCGTTTTCATGTCGATCTCCTGCCCCTGCAGCATCTTCGCGGCCGGGAGGATGTCCTCGTAGCCGCCGTTCGTACAGGAGCCGACGATGACCTGCTCGACGTCCTGTCCTTCGACCTCGCGCACGGGGACGACGTTGTCAGGCATCGACGGCTGTGCGACGAGCGGCTCGATCTCGCTCAGATCGACGACGATCTCGTCGTCGTACTCCGCGTCCTCGTCGGGACCGACCTCCTCAAAGACGTCCTCACGGCCCTGTCGGGAGAGATACTCTCGCGTCTCCTCGTCCGTCGGGAAGATGGAGGAGGTCGCGCCGAGCTCCGTCCCCATGTTGGTGATCGTCGTCCGCTCCGGGACGTTGAGCGTCTCGACGCCGGGACCGGTGTACTCGAAGATCTTGCCGACGCCGCCTTTCACGCTCAGCCGGCGGAGCATCTCGAGGATGACGTCCTTCGCGCTGGACCACTCCGGCAGCTCGCCTTCGAGCCGCACGTTGACGATCTCCGGCATCTCGATGTAGTACGGGCCACCGCCCATGGCGACGGCCACGTCGAGTCCGCCCGACCCGATGGCGAGCTCGCCCAGTCCGCCCGGCGTCGGCGTATGCGAGTCCGAGCCGAGCATCGTCTTGCCCGGCGCGGCGAAGTTCTCCTTGTGGACGTTGTGGCAGATACCGTTGCCCGGCCGCGAGAAGTGCGCGCCGAACGTCCCCGCAGCGGAACGGAGGAAGCGATGGTCGTCCGTGTTCTTGAAGTCGAACTGGTAGGTCTGGTGGTCACAGTACTGGGCCGCGACCTCGGTCTGGACCTCGTCCAGCCCGAGTGCCTCGAACTGTAGCCAGACGAACGTCCCGGTCGTGTCCTGCGTGAGGACCTGATCGATCTCGATCCCGATCTCTTCTCCCGTCTCGAGCTCCCCCTCGACGAGGTGCTCCGAGAGGATTTTCTCTGTTAGCGTCTGTCCCATAACGGGCATATATGTCTCAGCAGGAAACATAAATCCGGCGTGTTTGCCCGATTTTGCGTGGAACAGCCCGTGAAACGGTCGGTGACGTGACGAAACACGCGACCGCCCGCGTGCCGCAAACGTCGCCCACGGGGTCGGAGAGAGACGTTCACGACAGCGGGTGCTAACGCGGCGCACGGAGATCCGTCCGCTCGATCAGCCCGCACCGACGGGGGGAACCGGGTCGCTTTTTCCACGCTGTCCCGACGGAGCGATATGAACCTCTCTGCGGTCGCCGGACTCCCGGAGATCGAGCGCGGTGACGATCTCGCCGCGCTCATCGACGCCCGAGTTGAGTTCGAGGACGGTGACGTGCTCTGTGTCGCCTCGACCGTCGTCTCGAAGGCGGAGGGTCGCGCGTTCGACTACGACGACTTCGACGCGGGCGAGCGGAGCCGTGCCATCGCCGACCGACTCGCGGAGATCACGGGCGACGAGAAAGACCCCCGGTTCGCACAGGCCGTCATCGAGGAGAGCGAGGAGCTTATTCTCGAAGCGCCCTTCATCCTCGCGGTCACGAGATTCGGCCACATCACCGTCAATGCGGGCATCGACCGCTCGAACGTGCCCGGCGGCGACCTCCTCCTGTTGCCGGAGGACCCCTCGGCGTCCGCCGAACGGCTCTCAGAGCGGCTCGGCGTGCCGGTGATCGTCACCGACACGTCCGGGCGACCGTTCCGCTACGGGCAACGCGGCGTCGCCGTCGGCTGGGCCGGGATGCCGGCCTCCCGGGACTGGCGCGGCGAGCGCGACCGCGACGGCCGTGAACTCGGTGTCACGGTCCAGTCAGTCGTTGACGAGCTCGCGGGGGCGGCGAATCTCGTCGCCGGGGAGGGCGACGGCGGGACGCCTGCCGTCATCGTGCGCGACTGGGCGTTCGGCGACCACGGCGGCTCGGACAACCTGTTTCGCGAGGAGGAGGACGATATCGTCCGGGCCGCGCTGCGCGACTGGGAGTACTGACGCCCGACGGCGCAGGTGGATTACTCGATGATGCCGTAGCCGCGCCGGAACAGCAGGATATCGACACCGACGACGACGGCTGTCAGCCCGGCGAGCACGGCCAGCGAGAGGTTCGCGTTCACGTCGGCGTAGCCGAGGAAGCCGTATCTGACGCCGTTCACCATGTACACCATCGGATTCAGCAGGGAGACGGTCGCCCAGAAGTCGGGAAGCGTCTCCAGCGAGTAGAAGACGCCGCCGAAGAAGGTGAGCGGTCGGAGGATGAACTGGTTGAGCACGGTCAGATAATCGAAATCCTCCGCCCACAGACCGCCGACGATGCCGAAGGCGGCAAACAGCGTCGTGATAGTCAGCATGAACGCGACGAGATAGAGCGGTCTGCGAATCGGAACGCTCCCGCCGTCGATGGTGAACGGGACGAACAGCAGCCCGACGCCGACGATGATACCGCCGACCACGAGCCCGCGGAGCGCGGAGGCGACGACGTACGCGAGCACCTGACTCGAATACGGGAGCGGCGAGGTGAGCACCTCGTGAATGTACTCGTTCCAGCGGCCGTGAAAGATCGAGAAGGAGGCGTTCTCGAAGGCGTTTGACACCGCGCCGAGCACGACGAGTCCGGGGAGGATGAAGAGGATGTAATCGTACCCCTGAATTGCGGCGATTCTGTCCCCGAGGATGACGCCGAAGACGGCGAAGTAGAGCACGTTCGTGATCGCGGGCGGAACGAACGTGTTGCGTGGCCGGCGCACGAAGCGAAGAATTTCGCGCGTGAGCAGCGACCGGAACCCCGTTCCGAACGCGCTCATCCGGTCACCTCCCCGCTCGCGTCGGTGTCGGTGCGCGTCATCCCGACGAACACCTCTTCGAGCGAGGCGCGCCGCAGCTCCAGATTCACTACCTCGTGCCCGGAGCGGTCGAGCGTGCGAATCACGGCCGCCGCCCGCGAGCCGGCGTCGTCGACCGTCACCGACAGCTCAGTTCCGTCGAGCGTCGCCCTGCCGACGCCGTCGAGATCGAACGTCGGCGGGCGAGCCGGCGCGTCAGCGAGCGTGACGAGGAGGGTGTCCTCACCGCGGCCGCGGAGGTCGTCGGGCGAGGCGACCTCAATCTTCCGCCCGGTATCCATGATCGCGACCGTGTCACAGAGCTGTTCGGCCTCCTCGATGTAGTGGGTGGTGAGGAGCACGGTCGTCCCGTCGTCGTTGAGCCGCTGGACCAGCTCCCACAGCTCGCGTCGCAGCTCCACGTCGACGCCGGCGGTCGGCTCGTCGAGGATGAGGAGATCGGGATCGGTGACGAGCGCACGCGCCAGCAGAAACCGGCGTTTCATCCCGCCCGAGAGCCAGTCGAAGCGGGTGTCGCGTTTGTCGTAGATGCCGACCGTCTTGAGCGCCTCGGCGGCGCGACGCTCGGCCTCCTCCGATTCGATGCCGTGGTAGCCGGCCTTGTGTTCGAGCACCTCGTGGATCGGAAAGAAGCGGTCGACGTTGAACTCCTGTGGCGCGAGACCGATCCGGTCGCGCGCCTGCTGGTAGTCGTCCTCGACGTCGTGGCCGAACACCTCGGCGGAGCCGGTCGTCGAGCGAGCCAGCCCGACGAGGATGTTGATGAACGTCGTCTTGCCGGCTCCGTTCGGCCCGAGCAGGCCGAAGAACTCCCCCTCGTCGATTTCGAGCGAGAGACCGTCGAGTGCCCGTACGTCGCCGTACTCCTTGACGAGATCGTCGGCGCGTATCGCGGTCATACCGGAACCAGCGGCGGCGGCCGGGTAAACGACGCGTTTCGTCGCTACTCCAGTCGCGAGCGGGCGACGGAGATGCCGCCCGGCGTGATGATGAGCTGGTCGTCGTCCTTCTGGATGATGTCACCGCCCACCTCGTCGGCGACCTGTTTCAGCTCGTCGGAGATATGCTCCATCGTGCGATCGGTCGTCGTGTGACGGGTGATATCGGCGACGACGATGTCCCCGTCGTAGATGGCGTCCTTGATCGGGACGACGTCCCCCTGTTCACCGATCGTGGCGATATGCACCTGCGTCCCCGAGTTCGAGGGGGAAGCGTCGAAGTCGTCGATACCGAGCGCGACGTAGTCGTCGGTGCTCCGGTCGCCACCCAACAGCCTGCTCATCAGTCCCATACTGGCGAAACGCGGCGTCGCAGGGCAAAACTCTTGCGTCAGACGTTCCATCACAAACGTTTCATCGCGAGCGGCAGATCTCCGCGTGTGACATTCAGCATCTGCGTCCGCGAGCCGTACGAGACCGACGACGGCACGGAGACCCGCTTCGGCGTCGCCGTCACCACCCGACTGGCCGCCGTCGGAACGCTGTGTCCGTTCGCCAACGAACACGGGGCCGTCGCCACCCAGTCGCTCGTCAACGTCGAACTCGGGCGAAAGGGCGTCGCGTATCTCGCTGATGGGCTGGCCGTCGAGGACGCCCTCGACGCCCTGCTCAACGCCGACGACGACAGCGCGAGTCGACAGCTGCACGGCGTCGATAGCGAGGGGGCCTTCGTCTTCTCCGGTGACGACTGCAAGGGCTGGTACGGTCACGTCGAGCGCGACGGCTTCACCGTCGCCGGCAATCTCCTGACCGGCGAGTCCGTCATCGAGGCGACCGCCGACGCGTACGAGGCGAGCGACGACTCGCTCCCGCTTGCCGAGCGGCTCGTGGACGCGCTCGCTGCCGGACAGGCCGAAGGCGGTGACAAGCGTGAGGAGCTTGCGGTCCAGTCGGCCGCGCTCCTCGTCACCACGACCGAGGACCGCGAGGCAGAGCCGTATTACAACGATCTGCGCGTCGACGCCTCCGAGACGCCGATCGAAGATCTGCGCGAGACGTATGAACTCGCCGCCGAGAGCTATCAGGCCGCGCTCGACAGACACGAAGCGGACGAGGAGACGGACGACCACGACGACACCGACGACGAGAGCGCCGAAGCGGAGTGAGTCGGGCGTCCGCTCGGGTCGTTCCGATCTACCCTTCTGGGCACGGGACGTTCGGGCCGGACGCGCGTCCGGAGTCACACGACGAGCGAGACGGAACGGACGAGCGGAACAGCCAAACCAGCGCCCCACGAGGTCCGGGTATGTTCGACGAAATCATGGCGAAGTTCGCCGACTCGCCCGGCCAGCGGGCGGTCGTGCGGCTGCTCCTCGAACGGGGGTTCTCGGTCAACGCCGACGGTCGCGTCGTCTCGGGCGGGATCGAGATCCCCGACACCGGGCTGGCGCGAGAGGTCGGCGTGGATCGCCGGGTCGTCGACGCGACCACCGACGCCATCCTCGCGGACCCCGATCTCGAACGCGTCTTCCGCAATATCTCGGCGATCCCGTCGCTGATGGACCTCGCGCCCGTCCTCGGATTAACCGTCGTGACAATCCATCCGAACAGCGCCGACGTGCCGGGGATCGTCTCGGCCGTGACGACGCGGATCGCCGACGACGACATCTCCATCCGGCAGACGATCTCCGAAGACCCCGAGTTCACCGACGACCCGAAGCTCTACGTCGTCACCGACGAGCCGCTGCCCGGCGAGCTGGTGACCGATCTCAAGGCGATGTCGTTCGTCCGGAAGCTGGAGCTCGAATGAGCGATCAGGAGGCCGACAGCTACCGAACCGTCGAGACGGCGGCCACTGCCGCCTTCGAGGTGCGCGGCTCGGAGTTCATCGGCCACGTCCGACCGGTCGAGCGCGTCGCGGCGGCAGAGCGGTTCATCGACGACGTTCGCGACGAGTACGAGGACGCGATCCACAACGTCCCCGCGTATCGCGTTCGCGCCGACCCGTTCCGCGAGTACAGCAGCGACGACGGCGAACCGTCGGGGAGCGCCGGCAAACCGGCGTTGAACGTCCTCGAAGGTCAAGAGCTGGAGAACGTCGCCGTCGTCGTGACCCGCTACTACGGCGGGACGAATCTCGGCGTCGGTGGACTGGTCAGCGCCTACGGAGAGGCCGTCGCACGGAGCGTCGAGCGCGCCGGCGTCGTCGAACGCGAGCCGCACGAGCAGTTCGCGGCGACCGTCGGCTACGACGACTCCGGGACGGTGCGTGCCGTACTCGACTCGGCCGGAGTCAGCTACGAGGCACGCTATGAAGAGACGGTGACGTTCTCCGTCGAAGTGCCCGTCACCGACGCCCCCGCGCTCCGCGACCGCCTCCAGAGCGCGACGAGCGGCCGTGTCAGTATCGAGCGGCGCTGAGGAAAACCGCAGGACTGCGCGGCGTCTGACGGGCGGCAGACGAATCTTCCGCTGGAAGTTGGATTCCGTCGCCGTCGGCCACATCTGCATATGAACCAGAGGGGTTACGGGCCGTGACGGCTCACGAGCAGTCCGGACTCGTCCGTATTCGGGTGGTACGTATCAATCCATCGAAGAAGGGAAGAGGAGCCGAGCGAGCTACCCGAGTCGGAACGACGGCTCTTCCTCCTGCTCGCCGTCGAGGTCCTCCAGCTGGATGACCTCCTCGTCGGACTCGTCTTCGAGCTGCTGGGAGAGCTTCGTCACGTAGCGTTTGTACTCGTCGAGCTGCTCGCGGAGATGCTCCGCTTCGAGTTCGAGCCGCTCGTGTTCGCGAACGAAGCTCTTGGGAACCTCGACCTTCGGCGGGAACGACTCCTCGTCGGCGTCCCTGTCGCCGATCTCGTGTTCGGGGACGACCTCGACCTGCCCGTCGTGGGCAACGAGCGTCTCGACGTAGTCGCGAAACACCGCCGACAGCGAGATGTCGCGCTGTTCGGCGATCTCTCGCAGGGTCTCGAACGCGTCCTCGTTGACCCGGAAGGAGATGGTCTTGTTCTTGTTGCCCATGGATGTCGCCACTCGACGCCCCACGCTCATAAACGTTCGTCAGACGTTGCCACGGCAGACGCAGCGTCCGTCGCCGGCGCGTGAAAAGACCTATTCGACGCCGTGTCCCACTCGCGGTATGAGCGAATCCGTGACGGTCGCGTTCGACGAGGACGGTCTCGTCCCCGCCGTCGCACAGTCGGCAGAGGACGGTACGGTCCTCATGCTGGCGTACGTGAACGAAAGGGCGCTCGAACGCACTCGCGAGACGGGCGAGGCCCACTACTACTCCCGGTCGCGCGACGAGCTCTGGCACAAGGGGGGCAGTTCGGGCCACACCCAGTCCGTCGAAGAGATCCGCGTCGACTGTGACGCCGACACGCTGCTCTACGTCGTCGAGCAGGACGGCGGGGCCTGTCACACCGGCTTCGAGTCCTGTTTTCACCGGACGCTCGACGGTGAGGCGGTCGGCGAGCGCGTCTTCGATCCCGACGAGGTGTACGACGACGGATGACCGACGATGCGCCCGACCCCGAGCACGTGCGGGCAAAAGTCCGTCGGGCGACCGGCGAGTACGAGCGCGTACGCGAGGCGGTCGAATCGGGCGGCGGGGAGGCCGCGATCCGCGAGACGACCGGTGCGTACCGTCGGTTCCGGCAGCTGCTCGCCGAGAACGAGGAGTCGGCGACCGGCTCCGGCTTTCAGGCGTACATCGAGTTTCAGGAGGCCGTCGCCTCCGCGACCGAGGAGCTGGACGAGTCGATGCCGGCGTACGAGGCGTTCGAGGCGGCTGACGACTCTCTCCACGTGAACCGTCTCTCCGCGAGCGACTTCGAGAAGGCGCGCGAGGCGCTCGATCCCGCCCGCGAGTACGCCGACCTGCTCGTGGAGTGGGAGGCCGCCGAGGAGCTGCTTCGCGAGACGCGTCGCGCGGCCCGCGACCGGCTCGCGACGCTGGACGAGGAGATCGAGACGGCGACGCGACTGCTCGATCTGGGCGAGGCCGATCTCGACGCCCCCGTCGAACGGCTACGCGAGCCGATCGAGCGGTACAACGAGCGCGCGTTCGCCGACTTCGACCGGCTCATGCGCGAGGCGTCGGCCCGCGAGCTGTTCGGCGTCGTCGAGAGTGCCGACAGCTACCCGCTCGTCGACTTCCGCGACCCGCCGACCCGGCTGCGCGAGTACATCGAGTCGGACGCCGCCGGCGAGGAGTCGGTGAAGACGCTCCTGAAGTACGCCGACTATTCCGCCGAGAAGCTGGGCCACTACGTCGAGAACCCCGGCGATCTGAGTCGGTTCGTCGCGACGAATCAGACCTATCTGGCGAATCTGGACGCGTCCCCGTTGACCGTCCCGTACCCGCCGCCGGAGGCCGGCGAGCTGGAGTACGAGTGCAAGGAACGGATCGCCGTCTGCAACCGATTCGCCGACGAGACGACGCTGGCCGCGCTCCGCGAGGTGCGGTCGCTCCCGAACGAGACCGACTACGAACGGCTCCGCGAGAGCGCGCTCGCGCTCACAGAGCTGGAGGAGCGGGAGCGCGAGCGACTTCAGGCCGGCGAGGTCGAACCACGGCGGAGACAGCATCGGGCCGAACGGGACGCGCTCGCCGAGGCGCTCGACGCGACGCCAGAGTCGTGAGTCTCGGCTACTCGCGTGCGGCGAGCAGTCGGTCGTGCACGTCCGCGACGAGCGACTCGGCGCGATCGCGGTTGCGTCCCTCGGCGTAGAGCCGAACGACCGGCTCTGTCCCCGACGGTCGCGCGAGCAGCCACGCGTCGCCGTAGTCGAGCCGGTAGCCGTCGGTCGTGGTCGGCTCGACCGTCGCCTGCTCGGCGTAGCGCTCAAGGGCGGCGAGCAGCGTCTCTCGCTCGGCGTCGGAGTCGTACTCGACGTTCCGCCTGACGTTGGCGTAGCCGTCGTAGGCCGCGACCGCCTCGCTCGCAGACTGATCGGCGAGCAGTTCGAGGAAGCGAGCCGCAGTGTAGGCTCCGTCGCGTGCGAGCCGGTACTCCGGAAAGAGGACCCCCCCGTTCCCCTCGCCGGCGACCGGGACGCGTTCGCCCTCGGTGGTGAGCTCGCGGATGCGCGTGATGATGTACGTCGAGCCGATGGGGGTGAGATCGAGCGTCGCGCCCACGCGGTCGATCACGTCGACGAGCCGCTGGGAGACGTTGACGGCCGAGACGACGGTCTCGCCGGCGTCGAGCGTCGCCTCGGCGAGCGCGGCGAGAGTGGCGTCGCCTTCGATGTAGTCGCCGTGTTCGTCGTAGAAGATGGCACGGTCGGCGTCGCCGTCGTGGGCGATCCCGACGTCCGCGTCGGTCGCGCCGGTGAGCGCGCCCAGCTCGTCGAGGTTTCCGGCGACCGGCTCCGGGTCCCGACCGGGGAAGTGGCCGTCCGGCTGGGCGTTGACCGTGACGACCCGACAGCCGAGCTCGCGGAAAAACTCCGGCGAGGTGAGCGCGCCGGCCCCGTGTCCGGGATCGAGCGCGACCGTCAGATCGGCGTCGGCTATTCGCTCGCGGTCGACGGCGTCGAGCAGCTGCTCGACGTACGTGCGACGGACGCCGTCGACGCGTTCGCTCTCGCCGGTCTCGTCCCACGACTGCGGCTCGTAGCGGTCGGCGAGCAGGCGGTCCTCGATCCGTTCGAGCGCGTCCCGCGACAGTTCGACCCCGTCCCTGCCGACGAGCTTGACGCCGTTGTACGCCGGCGGGTTGTGACTCGCCGTGATCACCACGACGGGGATCTCCGCCCGCTCGGCGTACGCCTGTGCGGCGGGCGTGGGAGCGACACCGAGCTGGTGGACGTCGGTCCCGACGGCCGTCAGCCCGCCGGCGGCGGCGTCAGCGAGCATCCCCCCCGTGCGGCGGGTGTCACGCGCCACGGCGACGGTCTCGGAGCCGAGCGAGGAGCCGGCGGCCTTGGCGACCCGACCGACGAACGCCGGCGTGATGGTTTCCCCGACGACGCCGCGGACTCCGCTCGATCCGAAGATCTTCATACGGACTGCTATCGCCGGCGAAGGCAAGTCGGTATCGGTCCGAAGAGATACGCCTTTGCCGACGCGAGAGTCAGTCCGGCCATGAGCGCAGACGAGGACATCTCGCTGTCGGAGAAACGCGTCTACGCCGGCGGCGCTGCCCGTCCGGCCTTCGTCGCCGCCGACGCCGGACTCGCCCGTGTCTCCGTCTCGGGCGATCTCGTCGGTGAGTTCGGCCTGACCGTCCGCGAGCCAGCCAGCGACGTGGCGACCGACGACGGTCGAGTCGTCGCGGCGGGCGACGAGGTCCGACTGCTCACCGGTGACGACAGCGAGCCGCTCGGCTTTGCGGGCGCGATCGCAGTCGGCGTCGCGAGCGGTATCGTCGCCGCCGGCGACGGTCGGCTCGCCCGGTACGACGGCGACGAGTGGAGCACACTCGCCGGGATCGAGGGCGCGACCGCAGTCGGAGCCGGCGTCGTTGCCACCGACGACGGCGTCGTCGGCTTCGGCGGGACCCATCGAGGCCTCGACGCGGTACGCGACGTCGCCGGCGATTACGCCGCGACGGCCACGGGACTGTACCGTGGTCCCGACTGGGAGCCGATTCTGGACGGAGCCGTACGTGCTGTCACCGCCCGCGCGGGACGACTCCTCGCCGTTACCGACGGCGGTGACCTGCTCGAACGCGACGGAGACGACTGGCGAGAGCTCGATCCGCCCGGCGACGTAGCCGACGCCGCAGCTACCACCGATGCTGTCTACGCCGTCGCGACGGACGGGACCTTCCTCGTCGACGCCGGCGACGGGTGGCGCTCGCGCGCGCTCGGACTGCCGGGCGCTCGTCGCCTCGCCGTGCCGAGCGGTCGGGGCAAATAAAAGTGGGAGGGACTGGAAGGGGCTGAGCCGCGAGGGGACGGCGCGAACGAGCAAGCACCGCAGCGAACGAAGTGAGCGAGGCGCGCAGCCGTCGCACCGACCGTCGCGGCTCAGGGGCTTCCGAGCTGTTGTCACCTGATAGATCGATCGCAGCAGATGAACGGCGAGAAGAAACGGAGACCGAGAAGAACAACACTTGTTAGCGAGCGGGCGGCAGGGTCGGATATGATACTGCCGGGGTCGGTCTCACAGTCGCTCGCCGCCGCGCTGGCCGATCAGCTGGACGAGCCGCTCGCGGTCGTCGAGACCGACCGATTCGCCGACGGGGAGTTCAAGCTCCGCGTCCCCGACGCCGGCGGCGACCGTGCCATCATCGTCGCCGCGACCACCTCCGCCGAGTCCCATCTGGAACTGCTCCAGCTACAGGACCTCGCACGGGCGAACTTCGACGAGGTGGTGACCGTCCTCCCGTACATGGGCTACGCGCGACAGGACGAGGCGTTTCGCGACGGCGAACCGGTGTCGGCTCGCGCGGTAGCGCGCGCGCTCTCGGCGAGCACCGACCGCGTCGTCAGCGTCAACCCCCACGAGCCGACGATCGGCGACTTCTTCGACGTGCCGTTCGACGTGATCGACGCCGCGCCCCGGCTCGCCGAACCGCTGCCCGATCTCGACGGGCCGCTGTTTCTCGCCCCGGACGAGGGAGCGGTCGGGTTAGCCGAGACCGTCCGTGACGCCTACGGCGCCGGCGAGACCGACTACTTCGAGAAGCACCGCTCGTACGACACCGGTGACGTCGCCGTCGAGCCGGCGGGCACGGAGCCAGCGGGCAGGTCGGTCGTGCTCGTTGACGATATCGTCGCGACCGGCTCGACCATGGCCGCGGCCATCGACCAGCTCCACGAGCAGCGGGTCGCTGGGGTGTACGTCACCTGTCTCCATCCGATGTTCGCGGCGAACGCTCGCTCGAAGCTGGCCGCGGCGGGTGTCGACGGCGTCTGGGGGACCGACACCGTCGAACGACCGACGAGCGCCGTCTCCGTCGCGCCCGCGATAGCCGACTACTTCTGACGGTCTACGAGCACGACGCCGAGCGCGACACCGACCACCAGTGGCCCGAATCCGGGCTGGTCGGAGTGTGTCGTCTGTCCCGTTCTCGTGGCCGTTACCGTCGGTGTCTTGGCCGCCATCGTCCCCGTGGTCGTTGCCGTCGGCGTCCCGGCTACTGTCGTCTCCGTAGCCGGCGCTGTCATCGTCGGTGTGCTGGTTGGCGTCGGCGTCGCGGTCACGGCCGTCCCGTCGAACGCACGGCGGTGTCGCTCGCGTGACCACGGGCGCGGTGCGGATTCCGTCTCGATGAGTCGCTCGGCGTTGGCGCGGACGGTCGCGTTCCCCGCCGTTTCGACCGCGTCGTAGAACGCTGAACGCGACAGCTCACCGTCGATTCCATCGAGTGCCGTGGCGAGCGTCGCCGTTCCGTCCGACGCGAGCCGGATCTGTCGGTCGATTTCTCCCGCGACGAGACTCCCCTTCGCGTACGGGACTGACCGGCTCTCCCAGCGGTCCGGCGTGGCGAGCACGGCGTCGTCGTAGCGGGTCCCTCGGTCGAGCTGTCGGCGGAACGCCTCGAAGGTGATCCGCTCCTGTCGGAGGGTTTCGAGGGCAGCGTAGTAGTCGGCGCTCCCCTCGATTGACCACCGCATCCCCGATGTCGTCTCCGTCTGCTGGCGCGTGTGGACGTACTCGTGGATCCAGACGTTGCTGGCGGCGTCGACCGGCTGATTCGCACGCACCCAGAAATCGCGTTGTCCGCGGGTGGACCCCGCTACCCCCCACGTCACGTTCCCCGTCGGGGCGGCGATGACGACGTGACGCCCCTCGGCCGTTCCGATGTCGAGTCGGTCGGCGGCAGTCGCCAGCGTATCGAGGATACGGGCCGGCGGCGCTCGCGGCGCTGCCGCTGTGGGCACGACGAGTCGGAACTGGCTGTCACCTACCGTTCGCTCGCGAAGGGCGTAGTCACCGAGGAACAGCATCGACCGACCCGCGACGCCGGAGCCGGCGATCTCGTAGCTCGTCTCGACCGACGGCTCCGAGCCGCGGTACTGGTAGGAGAAGGCCGCCTGCGGCGTCGGCACGATTGCCCACGAGCCTACATCGACGTATCTGTACCCCTGTCTCGTCGTCTCGTTCGCCGGGAGCGTGTACCGTATCGACGGCCTGTCCGTCGTCGACCGATAGCCGTCGTCGGTCGATTCGAAGCCGGTCGTCTCCCGCACCGTCGCTCGATTCGGGAGTCGCGTCGTCAGTTCGGACACGTCGCTCGGTAGCTCGAACGTCATGACGACCTCGGTTTCGCCCGGGTGGTCGGGAGTAAGCGACACCGCGAACGTCTGCGTTATCGTTCCGGCCTGCACGGCCGGTTCGGACGCGCTGGTGTCACGAACCGCGCTGTCGGAACCGACGGGGGCGGCAGCACTCGTCGATACGACGACCAGTAGACAGAGCACACAGGCGAGACCGGTCGCCGTTCGTCGCGACATACCGGATATACGCCGGCGAGCCGCTTGGGCGTGTGGGTCAGCTCGCCGGCTCGACGCCGAGGGTCACCTCGACGCCCTCGATGTCGTACGTCTCGCGGAAGCCGTCGGTCGCGTCTGCGAGCGTCGCGCGCGTCTCCTCGGTGATGAGCGTCTCGTACTCCATCGCGAGGTCGGCGATTCGCCCGTTCGCGATCTCGACGCCGAGCCGGATCTCGGCGTCGAGATCGAGATCGAGGTCCTTTCGCGCCTCCTGCACCCGACGGATGACCTCGCGGGCGTACCCCTCGGCCTCGATGTCGTCGGTAAGCTCGGTATCGACGTAGACGACGCCACCCGACTCACCGGCGACGCGGAACTCGGTTCCCTCGATGCCCGCCGGCGTCTCGGTGACGAACTCCACCATCTCCGGCGTCAGCTCGACCGCGCGACCCAGCTCCTCGGCGACGGCGGCTTCGAGCGCGTCGAGGTCCTTCCGATTGACCGTGACGCTGTTGAGCGCGTCCATCACCGCACCGGCGTCACCGCCGAACGCCGGCCCGAGTACGGACATATCCGCGCGAGCACCGTAGGCGAGTTCGGCCCAGTCGTCGGTCGCCTCGATGAGCTCGATCTCGCGGGCGTTGAGCCGCTCGCGCAGGAGGCTCCGCCGGCGATCGACGCTGTTCGCGACTCCGTCGGCGTCGGCGGCGACGACGACCCGAGTGACGGGCCACCGGAGCTTGCGTCCCGCCTGCTGGCGGGCGTTCGCGCCCGCCTCCTCCACGGCGCGGACGGTCTCGATGTCCGCTTCGAGCTGTGGCTCGTACCACTGTTCCTCGAACGTCGGCCAGTCTTCCATGTGGACGGTCGGATGGGCCGACTCGCCGGTGAGCGTGCCGTACACTCGCTCGGCGACGAGCGGGGCGAACGGGGCGAACAGCGCCACCGTCTTCGTGAGGACGTGATGGAAGGTGGCGTACGCCGCCGTCTTCGACGCCGAGTCGGCCTCCGCCCACATCCGCTCGCGGACGACCTGGATGTAGAAGCGCGACAGGTCCTCGACGAGGAACTCCAAGAGCACGTCGAGCGCCTCGTCCTGTCGGTACGACTCCCATGCGGCGGTCATCTCCTCGGTCGTCGTCTGGAGCCGCGAGAGCAGCCACTCGTCGACGGTTTCGAGCTCGCAGTCGGCGAGCGCGGTCACGTCGGGATCGAACCCGTCCATCCGCATATACGGCAGCGGGAACCGGAACACGTTCCAGAGGATGTTCAGGTCCCGCTGCATGTTCTCGGTCTCCTCCCACGAGAAGCGCATGTCCTCGCCCTGCGGGGTCCGCGAGAGCAGGAACAGACGCATCGGATCCGCGCCGTACTCGTCGATGACCTCGCCCGGCTCGACGGTGATGTTCTTCGATTTCGACATCCCGCGGCCGTCGGGCATATTCGCGTAGCCGTGCATCAACACGTCCGAATACGGAACCTCACCGAGCGCAGCCGTACCCATGCCGAGCTGTGACCAGAACCAGCCGCGCGTCTGGTCGTGCGCCTCCATGATGAGATCGGCCGGCCACAGCCGGTCGAACGCCTCCTCGTTCCCCGGATAGTCGAGCGTTCCCCACGAGGCGACCGAGGAGTCGATCCACACGTCGAACACGTCGGGCACGCGCTCGTAGGTCGTCCCGTCTTCGGTGATGGTGATATCGTCGACGGTCGGTCGGTGGAGATCGATATCGGCGGTGTCGATCTCCTGATCCGCCCGGCTCGCGAGCTCCTCGCGCGAGCCGATGACGATCGCCTCGTCCATGTCGCCGCTCCACGACTCCGGCAGCCAGATCGGGATCGGCGTCCCCCAGTAGCGCTGTCGGGAGACGTTCCAGTCGGGCGAGTCCTCGACGAAGTTCTTGAACCGGTCTTCTCGCGCCTCGTGCGGATACCAGTCGCTGTCGTCGATGTTGGCGAGCAGTTCGTCCTTCACGTCGGTGACGGTGATGAACCACTGGTCGGTCGCGAGGAAGATGATGTCCGTGTCACACCGCCAGCACTGCCCGTAGTCGTGGGTGTACGACTCGTGTGCGAGCAGCTGACCGTTCGCATCGAGATCAGCGATGATGTCGTCGTTGGCATCGCGGACGAACTGGCCGGCGTAGCTGCCGGCGCGCTCGTCGTAGACGCCGTCGGAGCCGACCGGACAGTAGATATCGAGTCCGAGCTCGTCGCCCCGCTCGAAGTCCTCCTGTCCGTGGCCCGGGGCGGAGTGGACCAGTCCCGTCCGATCGACCTCGACGTAGTCGGCGTGATACACCTCGCCGCTCCCCTCGAAGTCGGGGTACTCGGCCACCTCGTCGGCGAGCGGGTGGTCGTACGTCCAGCCGAGCAGCTCCGCGCCCGCCAGCGTTTCGAGCACGTCGTACGACTCGTAGCGACCCGCCTTGAGCACGTCCTCGACGACGGCCTCGGCGACGTACAGCACCTCGGTCTCGCCGTCTTTCTCGGCTTCGACGGCGGCGTAGGTCACGTCTTCATCGACAGCGATGAAGGTGTTCGCCGGCACGGTCCACGGGGTAGTGGTCCACGCGACGAGGGAGCCTTCGCGCTCGGTCAACGAGAACTTCACGTAGATGGAGGGGTCATCGACCTGATGGTACTCGACCTCGTTCTTCGCGATGGCCGTCTCACACCGCGGACACTGCGTGATAGAGCGTTTCCCCCGCTCGACGAGCCCGCGCTCGTGCGCCTGCTGGAATCCCCACCAGACCGCCTCCATGTACTCCGTCGAGGCCGTCTCGTACGGGGCGTCCCAGTCCATCCAGACGCCGAAGGATTTGAAATCCTCCTGTAGCCCGTCGAGCTGTTCGTCGGCGTACTCCTGACAGGCGTCGATGAACGCCTCCATCCCGTACGCCTCGATATCCTTCTTGTTCTCGAAGCCGAGCTTCGACTCCACCTTCGTCTCGATAGGGAGTCCGTGCATATCGTAGCCGGGGCGGTCGGTGACGTCGTACCCCTGCATACGCTTGTAGCGGATGTAGGCGTCTTTGAGCGTCTTGTTCCACGTCGTCCCCATGTGGGCGGCTCCGGAGGTGTACGGCGGCCCGTCCACGAAGAAGAACTCCTCGCCGTCACGGCGATGTTCCCGGGTGCGCTCGTAGGCGTCCGTCTCCGCCCAGTAGTCGAAGATCTCGGCTTCGACCTCGTCCGGGTCGTACTGCTCGGAGACCGGTGTGAAGCGTTCCATACCGTCTCTGGCGGGTGCGACCACAAAGACGAATCGGTCTCGCAGGTGTGGCTGTCAGGTCACGCGTTCGCGCGCAGTCGCGGGAGCAGACGCTCGCGTCCGACCAGAGCCAGCCCGGCGTACAGCGCGAGCACGCCCATGAACCCGAACCAGAGCGCGAGCGTCGTGTTGCTCCCGTAGCTGTGGAGACTCGACAGTTCGGCCTCCAGTCCGATAGTCGTGAGCGCGATCGTGAGCACGGCATCGAGCGCGAGCGGCAGCGTCTCGACGAGCGTCTCCTGTAGCGTCATATCCCTGCTGGTCGGTGTACGAGTAAAGTCGTTTCGTGCTGGAGGGAAAGAGCTACACTCGTGGGTCGGTCAGCGGTCGTATGAGCCACACCGGAACGACCGACTACGCGGTGGTGACGAAGCGCGCAACGGCACTCGGCTTCGGGCTGTTCGCGCTCGGTGCAGGGATCGAACTACTCACGCACGCCGTCGGCGTCCCGCTCCCGGCGTGGGAGCACACCCTCCTCGCGGATATGGAGATCCTCGGGATCCTCGTCTTCGCCGTCTCGCCGTTCCTGTTCGGCATCGTGCTCCCGCTGATCGAGTAAATCGGGAGACAGCGGAATGATTTTCCGCGGACGCATTCCAGTCACCCGTATGCCGTCCCAGACTGCACTCCTCGCATCGATTCGCCGCTGGCTCGTCGGCGGCGTGCTCGCGCTCGGTGTCATCATCTTCCAGCTGTCGTCGATTCAGAGCGGCGTCGCTGTCGGTCAGGGCGGTCTTCCCGATTTGACATCCTCCCTGCCCTGAAGGGCGAGGATTCCAGCGCGGGACAGCGGGCCGGTCCCGCGTCCCCGCTGGCAACGTCTCGCTTGCCGGATGGGATCCGGCGAGGCGATACCGGGTTCGTGCGCGATCCGTCGGCCCCGCGAGGGGTGTGGCGTGTTCGGCGTCCATTCGGACGCGGTATCCGCTTGCACCGTGCATCCCGTTCGTCTCGGAGAGACGGCGGGGATGCCCCCGGTCGCCCCTTTCGGAGCGTCCGGGCACGGGCCGTGCCATCGGCCTGCCTGCCCTTCAGGCCACGGTGGGCAGGCACAAGCGAGCGAGGGTCGCGTTTTGTCTGCCGTGTCACCACGGCCTCGGAGACGCCCTCTCGGGAACGGTATGGTGGCCTTCGTCGTCCGGGCGGACCCCAATCCAACCGCCAGTTTTTGCTCGTTGTGCTTACCCTGATATACGCTGTCAGGAGACTTAATGCCGGCGGTTGTGGCGGCGTTGTCGGATTCATCCCCGCCGTGAACGGCGGGGCTTTCTCCTCGAACTTCCGTAATGCGACTCGTCGGGTTTGGTATCGTCGCTGCGGCCCTGTTCGTTCTGGGAAATACATCCTTCGACACGAGCGGGGAGTAGTCACCGAGCGACGGTGGCTCACGGACGGGCGTGTCAGACGGGGAGAAAGAACTCATCGCTTCCCGACGGCAGCAGGCTTAGTAGTCGGGCGCGTTATCTGTCGGTATGAGCGACGACTGCATCTTCTGTCAGATCATCGACGGCGACATCCCGGCTCGCACCGTGCACGAGACCGCGGAGACGCTGGCGTTCCTCGACGCGAATCCATTGGCTGAGGGACACACCCTCGTCGTCCCGAAGACCCACGAGAGACGGCTTCAGGATCTCGATACCGAGCGGGCGACCGCGGTGTACGAGACGCTCCACCGGCTCGTGCCGGCGGTGGAGACGGCCGTCGACGCCGACGGCTCCAACGTCGCGTTCAACAACGGACCGGCCGCCGGACAGGAGATCCCACACGTCCACGGTCACATCATTCCGCGGTTCGACGACGACGGGGGCAGCCCCGTCCACGCGATCGCAGGGAGTCCTCCCGAGCTGAGCGACGACGAGCTGGACGCGATCGCCGCGGAGATCGAGTCGGGCGGCTGAGCAGGCCGCGCTCGCGGGGCGTGAGCGACGAACCGGGAGAGGTGTATTTTTCACTTCACGGTGTGAAAACAACGCATGAGCAGAGCGACTGCGTTCGTCGGGACGGCCGGTGGTGCGGGCGTGACGCGGCTCTGTGTCGAGAGCGCGGCGCTGCTCTCGACGGAAGGGGTCGGTGTCGTCGTTCTCGATGCCGCGTTCGCGACACAGGGGTTGGCGAGGCATCTATCGGGGCGACTGCCGACCGACGTGACGACGCTCGTGACCGAGGGGCGACCGCTCGGCGAGGCGGCGTACGAGCTACCGACCGCCGGTGACGGAACCGTCGTCTGTGTGCCGGCTCGTGCCCCGTTCGAGCGACTGGCACGGGCGAAAACACCAGCCGCCGCGGAGGCGTTCGAGCGGCTGGTCGCCACGGCCCGTGACCGCGCCGAGTACGTCATCATCGACGTGCCGCCGATCGCCTCGAACGAGGCCGTGGCGGCGGTGACAGCCGCCGACGCCGTGACGCTGATCGCGCCCGGCGACCGGACGGAGACCGTTCCCCGTACGCGTGATCGACTCTCCGACATCGACGCCAGCACCGATACCGTCGTCGCGACCCGGACGGAGGAGTCAACTGTGGCTGACGTGACCGTTCCGACCGAGACGACACCAGCAGGGGAGACGCCCGTGGCCGACAGCGACGGCGGGCCGTTCACCGCCGGTGTCGCCGCGGTCGTCGAGAACAGCTTCGATATCGTCGTCGAGCAACCGACGAACGAGGGACTGTTCTGGTAGCTATCCGAGATCGGTCACGTCCGAGCGCGCGTCGGCGAGCGGGTCGTCCGGCTCGACGGAGAGACGCCCGTCGAGTGCCGTCTCAGCGACGGGGAGCCGGTCGTGGCTCTCGACGTACACCGCGAGCGCGAACGTGTCGTCGTCGGTCTGGGTGAGCGTCTTCGCGTCTGCACGCGAGATACTCGCATCGAGCCAGTCGCGGACCACCGCACGACCGGTCGGCCCGAGCGGCGAGGTGTCCTCACCGAACAGATGGAGCGTCTTCGCCGCCGTCACCGACGCGACGTTCGCGGCGCGGGCGGCGTCGCCGATGCTCGCGCCGTCCGCGTACGCCTCGACGAGCGTGACGGCCGCGGCGGGCGTACACGGCAGTTCGTCGGCGACCGGCTCCAGCCGCTCGATCAGCGGCGTCTCCGTCCGGTCGGTGACGGCGACGCCGCGCTCGCGCTGGCTGGTCGTCACCGCCACGCCGGCGGCGATGTCGTCGAGGCTCATACCGGCTCGACGGAGCCGCGCGACTAAATTGTTTCGCCGAACTTGAGGAACAAAGCTATCACATCGCGGTGGGTATACCGGATGGGGACGGTCGAAGCCTCGTCTCCGCGTCTTCGTCTCGTAACCGACCGGTGACCGGTGGGTAGTCGTCACGCAGTCGGGTTCTATTCCGTCGAATCGACTTCGTTTTTAACCCCCATCCTGCCCCATGTTCGAGTATGAGCACGACGGCAGAGAGCTGTCCGGAGTGTACAGGGACGGTAACGACGAGCGGGACCGAGCGGATCTGCTCGGAGTGCGGGCTGGTCGTGAGCGAGGACAGTCTCGACCGCGGCCCAGAATGGCGCTCGTTCGCTGACGACGACGGCGATTCGAAGCGGACGGGCGCGCCGCTGACTCGATCGCGCCACGACAAGGGGCTCTCGACGGAGATCGGCCACGCGACGCGGCTCAAGGGACGCAAGCGCCGTCGTGTGGCGCGGATGCGCCGCCAGCACAAGCGCGCACAGATCGCAACGAAACGGGAGCGCAATCAGGTGTACGGCTTCACGGAGATTCGCGGGCTGGTGAGTGAGCTGTCGCTCGGCGAGCCGATGCGCGAACAGGCGTGTGCGCTGTTCGAGTCGGCGCAGTCGGCGGATCTGTTTCAGGGCCGCTCGCTCGAAGGGTTCGCCGCCGCCGCGGTGTACGCCACCTGTCGCGTGAACGGGCTCTCGCGGACCATCGACGAGATTACGGCGACGGCGAAGGCCACTGCCGACGAGCTACGGGCCGCCTACGACGCGATGAACCGCGAGCTCGGGCTGCCGGTCGGGCCGGTCCATCCACGAGAGTATCTCGCCCGGTTCGGCTCGGAGCTGGGCGTCGGCTCGTCCGTCGAACAGCGCGCTCGCGAGCTGGCAGAGCGCGCCCACGACGAACAGCTCTCCGTCGGCCGCAACCCCGCTGGCGTCGCCGCCGGCTGTCTCTACGCGGCGACACGGGAGCACGGGAAGTCGTTCACGCAGGCCGAGATCGGCGACGTCGCAGGGGTGACGCCCGTGACGCTCCGGCGGACGTACGCGGATCTGCGCGAGGAGTAGCGACCGTTCGATCAGAGCACCGGAGTATCAGACGTTCGCTCGACGCACGACCGAAGCCAGCTCTGTTACCGCCGTCGCTGCCGGCGAATCCGGCGCGTACGTCGTCACCGGGAGACCGTGGCGCGTCGCCCCGCGAACCGCTTCCGATTCCGGGACGCCGACCGCCGGCGCACCGAAGCAATCACGCGCCGCCGCCGTGTCCGTGCTGCGCGTGACGGCGACAGCAGCTAACCCGGTGTCGAGTCCTCGGGCCAGCCGGCGGACGCGATCCGCGCCCGCGAGCGCACCGTCAGTCGCCCGAGTGACGAGGACGGTCGCGTCCGCGGCGGCGAGCAGCGCACCGACCGTCTCCCCGAGTCCGGACGGACAGTCCACCACGACCCGGTCGTACTCGCTCTCGACCGCGCGAACGGTGTCGGCGACGGAGGCGAGATCACAGGCCGCCGCACCCGCGAGCGTCCGGCCACAGGCGAGCAGTGCGACCGGACCGGACTCGTCGATCGCCTCGATCGGGTCGGCACGGCCGGCGAGCACGTCGTGGAAATCCGGGCCGCGCGACTCGGGCAGGTCGGCCATCGCGAGATCGCCGTCCACGCAGACCGCGTCCAGTCGGTCCGCGAGCGCGAACGCGACCGTCGACGTGCCGACCCCGCCGGTTCCGCCGGCGACTGCGAGAATCACGATAGCCACTCCGGAGCGACCGAGTCCGGTGGCGATTCGGGACCGACGAGTGCCCGTCGCGGCGGCCGTGAGCCGCCGAGCGCGTCGAGCAGTCGCGCCGGATCGACCGTCTCCGAGACCGGGGTTTCCCGTTCCACGGTCGCCAACGGCTCGCTGTCGGGGGGTGCGGGCGTCTTGAACCCGGTTCCAACGGTCGCGTCCGCAGGGACGCGCACCCGGAGCGTTCCGCTCGGCTGGTCGGGCGGTGTCGCCTCGGACTGTGGAATCGCCACCGTCACGAGCCGCGGATCGTCGCGTTGGTTCGTGAGCCGACAGGTGACGAGCGTCCAGTCGCGCTCGCGAATCGCCGTCGTCGTGAGGGTCACCACAGCGAGCGTGGTGCGGTATCGGCTATAAATCTCGACAGCGGATGACCCGTTCTCCCGTGGCTGCGGCGATCTCGCTCGCGTCGAGCGGGCCGGCGGCGACGACCAGCGGCGCGGCGAGTCGAGCAGCGCGAGCGGCGGCGAGTCGCCACGCGACGGGGGAGTCACGATCGAGCGGTGTCGTCTCGTCCACGCTGTCGAGCGCACGCGTCACCAGCGGGTCGGCGCGATCAGCCAGCGCGGCCCGTGCCGCGCGCTCGCAGTTCGCGACCCGGTCTTCGAGTTCGAGCCGACGCTGGTGGGTGTCGTAGCGACCGATAGCCCGTTTGCGCTCTCGGGCGAGTCGGTCCGTCGCCGCCGTCGCTTCGGTCCCCACCTCGGAGAGCCGCGCGGCCGCCTCGCGGTACGCGGCGAGTGCCTCCTCGGGTGGCTCCGTACCGAGTTCACGCCGGCTGTCCACGACGCCGCGGCGTCGAGCGACCTCCTCGCGAAGGGTGGCCCGGTCCTCGGCACTCGTGTTCGCGACCTGCTCGCGCTCGCTCGCGAGGGCCGTCGGTTCGGTCGTGTGGTCGGCGAGACGAGCACGGGCGTCGGCCAGCGCGTCGATCTCCGGAACCCAGATCCCTCGCGATCGAGCGACTGCTGCGAGCGTCGCCCGCCGTGTCGGCGCGGCTCCGACGCCGATCCCGCCGACCACGTCGTGGACGGGCGATGCCCGCCAACACCGAACTCCGTCGGCAGACGGATCGCGAACGGCGTCCAGCACCCGAGCGGGATCGAGATCCGTGTCGCGACAGTCGATGACGCGGCCGGTACGGTCCGGGTCGGTGAGTCGGAGCCTCACGGATCGCGATCGAGCACCCGATCGCGCAGCGTCTCTGGTCCCGGATGGTCGGTCCCGGTCGCAAACCGCGCGTACGGGGTGTACTTCGAGGCCTCTCGCTCGTAGGCGACGGCCGCATCGTGGATCTCGGGGACGGTGAACTCGTTGAACGGTCGGGTCCGCTCGACCCGAACCGCGTCGGGATACCGCTCGCGGAGCCGACACGCGAGGAGCGCGCCGTGGCCGGTTGGCTCGAACAGGACCGCGCGGCCGAACTCCCGAATGACGGTCTCCTCGTGCTCACGACAGAGATTTCTGAGCGTCCGTCTGGCCGCCCGCGAGTACGCGACGACGAGTAACATACGACGCCTATTTTTGCGATTGTATTTAGTCGTTTTGCGTCGTAAGTTACACTCGCTCGATCTCGAACTCCGGCTCACCGGAGAGCAGCTCCGTGAGCCGTTCACGAGCTGCGCCTGCAGACGGGGCAAGCACCACTCGGCCGTCGGCCGGCTCGTCGCCCGTCGCGCGGTAGGCTCGCTGGTCGCCGTCCAGTTCGGTCGCGTACGTCCGGAGCGTGCCGCGAACCCGACGTTCGAGCGTCGAGAGATCACAGTCACCGTCCTCGAACTCGGCGAGCGCGTCCTCGATGTTGCGGAGCGTGGAGATTCGGTCCATCAGACCGTTCGGAGATGATCGGTCGCCGGTTCGTACAGCTCACCGCGGTTTCTGAGCTTCTCGATCTCGTGTTCGGCCTTGCTCCGCTCCATCCCGACGGCGTCTGCTCGCTCGTACACCTCCTCGACGGGCGCGCCGTCCTCGTACTCGTCTTCCAGCTCGTTGATGATCCCCTTGATGTTCTTGATCCGGTCGCGCTGGCTCTTGGAGGTCCCTGATTCGATGATATCCGCGTCGAACTCGCCGGTCTCGGGATCGACGCCGACGTCCTCCAGCGACGACCGCACGATGTCGATGACGCGGTCGGCGTCCTGCTCCTCGACGGTGTCGGAGAGCCGCACCCGCGCGCTGGCCTCCGCGAGTCGGACGAGCGCCTCCAGCTTCCGTGCGGTGATCGGGATCGGGTTGTCGTTCCCCTCGCCGTCGAGCCGGAGATCCACGTAGAACTCCCGGATCGCTTGCTTGGCTTCCTCCGTCATCGTCGGGAAACAGCTCCGCTTCGCGTGGGCGACGTACTTCCGGAGCAGCTCGGTGTCGATCGTCGGCTCGACGTCCTCGCCGACGCTGTCCACCTGATCCCCGCTGACGTTCGGAGTCGCCATGTTCTCGTGGTGGGTGAACAGCTCGCCCGCGTAGTTCGTCTCGATGATGTGGTCAGCGAGCGCGCGATCCTCCTCCTCGTTCGGCTTATCGGTCACGGTGAAGATGAGATCGAACCGCGAGATGAGCGGCGGGTCGAGATCGATCTGCTCTGCCATCGCCTCGTACTCGTCGAACCGACCGTGGACGGGGTTCGCCGCGCCGAGCAGCGAACACCGCGACTTCAGCGTCGCGTTGATGCCGGCCTTGGAGATGGAAATCTCCTGCTGTTCGAGGGCCTGATGCATCGCCGACTGGTCGTTCGCGTCCATCTTGTCCAGCTCGTCGATGGCCGCGACGCCCTGATCCGCGAGCACCAGCGCGCCGGCTTCGAGCGTCCACTGTTGCCCCTCGCCGAAGTCATCTCTCACAGCTGCCGCGGTGTTGTGTGTGATGAGACCGTTGCCGACGAAGTTGTTCGTGTCGGGAACGGTGAGATCGAACAGTTCCTTGCTGCCGGTGTCTTCCGCTACCGTCACCTCGTCCCAGCGGAGGTCTGCATCGACGGTTTCCCGAACAGTCGGCTCCACGCCACCGAGGTCGATATCCGAGAGCATCGCTGCTGCCCGTTCGCGGCTCGGGTTGTCACCACGTCGGACGTTCGAGTGGTACGCACCAGCGGCCCCATCGACCGCAGTGAGCGCGCTACTGACCGGGAGCATCTCTGCTTGGCGTCGATCCGTCGTGGTTGCCGTTTCGAGTGCGGCTCGTTTCCGCTCGCTCTCGAAGCCGATCGTCGAGGCATAGCGGTCGATGTCTGCGCCGTATATTTCGACGAACTCCTGTGTGTGCTTCGTCTCGATTTCCCTGCCGTCTGCGAGTTCGTACGTGCCCCGGCGGTCGCGTGTGCGACGGCTCGCTCTGATATCGTACGTTTCGAGCATCGACTGCACCTGTTCGGCAAGCGGCTCACTGATCGTCGAGAGGAGGACACTCGATCCGCCGTTCTCGCGCACCGAGACCGACCCGTCGGCGTCCATCAGCCCGCGGAGAAACGCGTCTGCGTCGGCTGCGACGGTGAGTTCGGATGCGAGCGACAGCTCCTCTTTCGGCGTCTCCATTCCAGCGTTCGCGAACAGGCGTGCGATCGTCACGTTCGAAACGCGGATACACGGGACCCGCTCCTCCTGTCGCTCGATCTCGGGCCGTATATCGAACTTCGATTCGAAGATATCGGCCGCGCGTTCAAGCAGCGTCTCGTTACCGTTCGAGAGTCTGACCATACCGCGATTCCCGTCGCGACGGTTCACACGGATATCGCCGTCGCCGACGACGAGCCCGAGCAGATACAGTAGCTCATCGTCGAACGTCTCGGGAACCGTGATGCTACTCCCGTGGCGAACCATCAGCCGTTCGAACTCGACGGCGTCACGCGTCGCATCGACGGCGTCCAACATCCGGTCGAGCTTGTCGAGCGGAACGTGTCGGTTCTTCAGGTGGAGATAGATGAAGTCCTCAGAGAGACCGAGTTCCTCGGCGGCGTCACGGAGGGTTCCGAAGGTCTCGGTGAGCGACGTGCGGAGGAACTCGATCGATTGCTCCGCGAGACGGACCTTCTCGGTCGTGAGTTCGAGATACTCCCGGACAGACGGCTCCTGACGTTCGATACCGTCGTACTTCGGTGAAGCGATGTAGTCGCCGGATTCGACATCGCCGATCGCGCGCCACTCGATGCCTCGCTCGCCACAGACCAGTACGGGCGTGTTCACCGATGCTTCGAGCGTCTTTCCGTGGCTCGTTTCCAGCCGGCGACACGGCTTCTCGGGCATCCGCCAGACGTGAGAGCTGTCGACGGGAGCCATCTCACCGGCATCGCGGTCGAACGTCTGAAGTTCGATCGATTTCGGAACGCGCGTCTCGGTCTCGACCGGCTCGGGAAGCTCGTCGGTGACGAGATCACGGATCGGAACGAATCCGTCGCTCGTCTGAATCGTCGTGTCGCCGGTGACACAGAGTCCCGCCGAACTGCTGCCCTTCCCCGAGGTGTACACCGAACGGGGTGAGAGCTTCTTCACGTACTGGAGGATCTGGGAGTTGTGTGAGACGACGTTGTCAGAGATGTAGCTGTGGGTCCCCTCCACTTCGAGATCGTACACCCACTCGTAGTCGGGAGCGACCGCGTCGATGGACTCGATACGGTCCCAGCGCACGTCGCTCTCGGCGAGCCGACGAAGCGACGCGGTACGATCCGCAGCAGCGAGTCCCTCGTCAATACGATCGAGGACCGCGTTTTTCGCGGCCGTAGTCCCCCCGCCGTCCGGGACTGCCTCGTTCCGTTCGTAGTAGCTCACGGATCCCTGCGTGACGCCCATCCGCTCGGCGAGGTCGTGTTGTGACAGGCCGAGTTCGCCCCGGACGGCTTGGATATCCGACCAGTTGCCGTCCTCCACGCGGGCCTTCGTCTCCCGAAGCCAGTCGAGCCGGTCCTCGAACGCAGTGACGACATGCCGGAGACTCTCTCGACTCGGGTTCCGGTCTCCGCGCTCGTAGTGCTGGTACGTCGACCGCGGGAGCCCACACTCGGACTGGGACAGTGCAAGTGTCTCGCGCACCTTCTTGAGCGCCGCGCCGACGTCTGGCACTACGTCGCGGTTCGGGTTGCTCTCGACATCTGCGACCGCCGCGGCGGCCGTCGTCTTTCTGCCCGTGACGAAGCCGACACGGGAGACGTATCGCTCGAAGTCGTCGCCGCCGATCCGAAGTCGGTAGCTCCCGTTTTCTCGCGGCGTGATACTCGCCGAGACGCCGACGGACAACAGCAGCGATTCGACGCCCTCGAGCAACTCGCGGCTCATCGACGCGACGGACAGTTCACGCTGGTCTGCCGAGACGTGGGTCTCGGCGTCGACGTACGCACGGAGGAACGCACGCTGGATATCGGCCGACGCACCGAGGATATCGTCCGGCACGCGCTGGTCGGCAGACCGCTCCAGTATCGCCGGCTCGACTCCCTCGAGAAAGCTCGCGAGCTCGCTGGATGACGACCGTACGATCGACGCGGAGTGCTCTTCTCGGCCGTCCTCAGTGGTGTAGTTGAGACCGAGCCGGTCGAAGGTGTCGGCCACGTCCGTAAGGATCTCCGCGTCCGCGTTCGTCACCCGGACATCCGCGCTGTGGTCGTCCGTTACTCTCACGTGGCCTTCGGCGACGACGTAGCCGACGAACCGTGCGAGCCACGGCGTCCACGTGTTCGGGAGGTCGAGCCTGATGGCGTTGTTCGCCCGCGAAGCCCGATAGTCGACAGCTAACGTATCATCGGCGCGCGTCGACAGCGATCGCGGAGTGGCGATGAACGCGCCTTCCCGCAGGTCGGCCGCCTCGACCGCCTCGATGCGGCCGTCGGACCCGACGAAGAGGGGGTGTGACGGAGTCACCTCGACTTCCTTGCCGCTGGCCATGCGGACGCGATACATCCGGTCGGGGGCCTCGCGCTTCCAGACTCGCGTCGCGCGGCGTTCGGTGATACGGCCGTCGGTATCCATCGACGGGAGTGGAATATCGGTCTCGTCGTACACCCCGTCGTCGATGGGTGTCGGGTCGTCGAGACGCTCTTCGACCAGTGACCGAATTTCGCGCTCACGCCCGTCTGCGAGCGTTACCTTGCTGTCCCCCTTTAGACACTTTCCGGTTCCCGGGTCCCCGATCAGGAGAATGTGCAGATCGCCGCGGATTCGTGAGCCGTCCGGCAAGTTCTTTCGGACGCCGGAGAACAGCTGGAGGATGATCGCCTGCTTCTGCTTCTCGTAGCCGTAGATGGAGGGGGCCATCGAGGCGACCATCTGCTCGTAGATGTCGGGCTCGTTCGACAGCTCGATGATCTGTTTTTTGTCCTCCTCCGTGATATCCATCTCCTCGAACTGCTCGTCCTCGATGGCGACGGACATCCCGTCCATGTAGAAGTCGAAGATGGCGGATTTCTCCTGCTGGTTCCCCTGCTGTTCGAGCCGAAGGATACCGGAGACGGTGACGTGGTCGCCGGCGGTGACGTGCCCGGTGATGTCGTCTTCGATGTTCACGTCGATGGCCTGTGGCGTCTCGCCGCCGCGCAACCCCTCGGGCGACTCCTGAACCCGTATCTTCTGGGAGTCGACGAACTCCGACTGATCGAAGTTGATCTGGAACGGTCCCTGTCGCTCACAGCCCTGACACTCGTGTGGCTCCTGAAAGTCGCCGTCCGACTGCGGAATGCGGGTCATCGTCCCGCAGCGCTGACACTCGAAGGCGGCCTGCTGCATCTTCGGGCGCACGTCGGTCGCCTTCCGGACGATCCCCTGAACGGAGACGAGATTGCCGACGTGATCCGCTCGGATGGCACGGATGCCGGTCTTCTCGGAGAGACTCCTGACGCGGACGTGCGCGGAGCCGAGCTTCACGTCGATCGGGAGATCGTACAGACGGAGCGCCTCCTCGGCGTACTCGCGCATCTGCTGTGGCTGTGCGATGAAGTCGTCTGCGATGTCCGGATCGAACCGGTAGAGATCGTTCCAGTCGACGTAGAGGGATTTCTGTTCGTTGGGGTACTTCTGTGCCAGCTCACCGATCTCGTTCCGGTAGTAGCTGCGATAGAACTCCTCGAACCGGTCGATGATCTCGGCGTTCTCTGCGCGGGCCATCAGTTGTCGGACCTTGTGCGGCTTCGGGTATGAACGTTCCTCCCGGCCGGCTCCGTCACGGGAGACCGACCAAGCCGACTGCTCGACGTGTTCGTTTTTCGGAGAAACGCATGGGATCGCCCGGATTTGAACCAGGGTCTACAGCACCCAAGGCTGTGAGTATACCAAGCTAACCCACGATCCCTGTACCGATAGTTCCGCGACTACCGACGAAAGCGTTTCGTTTCGGGCGGACCCCGTCTCGTGGGCGAAACTCTCCGCCTGCGGCGGAAGCGAGTCGCCGGTATCGATCGTCTCTCAGCAGGATACCGCGCTGATCGGTGCGTCCGTTCATGTGGAACGGCAAACTGAGATCACGGAGAGTGTCGTGCCGACTACTCCTCGTCGTCGAGTTCGAGCGCGGCAACGATGTCGTACGGATGCCGACCCTTCCGGATCCCGTCGAGCATCACGAACGCCTCGTCCGGCGCAAGGAAATGCCGACACACCGCGTAACCGAGCGGAGTCGATTCCAGCCCCTCGATGAAGCCGTATTCGAGCAGCTTCCCGAGCGCGAACTTCGTCGGCAGTTCGCCAACCATCCGGTCGTTGAGCCGCTTGGTCTCTGCCCCCGCGACGACGAGATTCGCCAGCGTCTCCTCTATCGCGGAGGACTCGTCGTAGGTCGTCACGACCGACTCCATCTCGCCTTTCAGCAGCTTGAACGCCACCTCGTCTTCCGTCATCTCCTGTGAGCCGTGATAGGAGCCGTCCGGCTCCACGAGCAGATAGACGGTCCCCTCGTCGTGGTAGTCCGGTCGCCCGGCCCGCCCGAGCATCTGCTCGAACTCCTGCACGCTGAGCCACTCGATCCCCATCGCCAGCGAGTCGAAGATGACCTGTGAGGCCGGAAAGTCGACGCCGGCGGCGAGTGCGGCCGTCGTCACGACCGCCGCGAGCTCCTGTTCGCCGAACTGTCGTTCGACCGTCTTCCGACGGCCGTAGTCGAGTCCGGCGTGATACGGTGCGGCGTCGTACTCCAGCTTTCGCGCGATCTCGTGACATCGCCGCCGGGAGTTCGTGAAGATGATCGTCTGCCCGCGATACCCCTTCGAAGATTTCCGGTCGAACGCCCGCCTGACGAGCTTGTTCTCGATGCGGGGCTTCTCCTGGCCGTCGGCGAAGGTGACGTGTCGCTCGATGGGGATGGGCCGCTCCTCGAACTCGACGAGATTCGCCCGTAGTTGTCCGGCAAGCTGTTCGGGGTTGCCGACCGTCGCCGAGAGATACACCCACTGTGTCCCCTGATTGCGCGACTCGGTGTAGTGTTTCAGCCGGGAGATGAGACCGTCGAGCCGGTGACCGCGGCCCTGCTCGCCGAGCGTATGCACCTCGTCGATGACGACGGTTCCGATCTCGCCGAGGTCCTTCCCCGTCCGGAGCGCGTGGTCGATACCCTCGTACGTGCCGACGATGACGTCGGCGTTCGGGTCGAAGCGGTTACCCTCGTCGGCGATGCGCGAGGAGCCGACGCGGATCGAGACGTTCGCGATATCGCCGTAGGCGTCCCGGAAGTCCTCGTGTTTCTGGTTCGCGAGCGCGACCAGCGGGACGAGAAACAACATCTTCCCCTGCCCGTTGAGCACGCGGTCGAGGCCGGCCATCTCACCGATGAGCGTCTTCCCCGTCGCCGTCGCGCTGACGATCAGCTGGTCGCTGCCGTCGGTCGCGCCGTGCTCGACAGCGAGACTCTGCACCGGGAGGAGGGTATCGAACCGGGCTTCGAGCTTCGACTGGATTCCGGGATGGAGCGACAGCGACTCCGTCGAGACCAGCTCCACCTCGTCGGTCGTCGCGGAGACCGTATCGAATCTGGTCACGTCGGGATCGAGGGTTCCCGAGAGGAGGTCCGTGATCTGTTCGAGGTCCTGTACGTCGAGCAGCAGGGATTCGAGCCGGTCGCGCGCGCCGGAGCGGAGCCCACGGAAGTTCGCCTCCCGGTCGAGCTCCCGCATCGCGCAGTCGAGACAGATATGTTCGTCGTCAGCGCGGATCGCGCTGTCCTCCGTCAGCGGCGAGTAGCGACCGTCGGTCGCACAGTGGCGACAGGTCCGGACGGCCTTCACCTTCCCGTCGAGCTGGTAGCCGGCGAACAGCTCGCGCAGGCGGTCGCGCTCCTCGCGGCTCGTCTGCTGGGAGATGCGAATGCGTGCCGCCCGGCGAGCGAGCTCGACGAACTGATCCGGCGAGCGCGGGTCCTCGTCGCTCCCGGATTTCACCCGGAGCCGGGCGGGCCGCGGGCCGGCGCTCGTCTCCTTCAGTTCGAGCCGTCCGTGGAGCGTCCGCTCCCCGTCGTCGCTGGCGACGGCGACGGTGAAATCCCCGTCGCGCCGCTCGTGACAGAAGAGCGTCCCGACGCCGGCGGCCTGCTGAGACACACCGAACGTCGGTCGTCGGACGGCAAAACCTCTCCGGCTCGCCGGGCCGGTTCGAGTTCACACCAGTTCGATGCTGTCGTCGCCGTTCGGCACGGCGCAGATGAACGTACCCGGCTCGTCGCCTTCGTTGCGATACCAGTGGACCGCACCCGCCGGGATGTGGATCGAATCACCGGCAGAGACGGTGTACTCCGTCTCGCTGGCAGCGTCGCCGTCTATCGGCGTCTCCGACGGCTCGCTGATCCCGACGACGTACTCGCCGCTGAGTACGTACTGCTCGTGTTCGATCTCGTTCGTGTGCTCCGGGACGGTCGCTCCCGGGTCGAGCTCGAACCGCCGGAGCGAGAGGGTCGGGGTGGTCTCGGGGCCGAGTAGGACGCCTTTCGACATCCCATCGGCGGCATCGACCGGTTCGGACTCGATACCGTCACCGCGCACGACACGTGCGTCTGTCATACCGACGAGTCGGGGGTGAGCGGGGAAACGGTGTCGGGAGCCCGTCGCGACCGTAGTTAAGTAACAGCGGTCACAACAAACCGTATGCGCAGCTTCCGAATCGGGCGACTGTTCGGGATTCCCATCGAGCTTGATCTGACGTTTCTGCTCGTGCTCCCGCTGTTCGCGTATCTCATCGGGACGACCCTCGCCGAGTACGCATCGCTCGTCAACGAGGTGCTCCGGCCGACGAACCTCGTCGAGGTGTCGGCGCTCGCCGGCGAGCCGACCGTCGCGCTCGTCGTCGGGCTGGTGGCTGCCGTCGGGCTGTTCGTTGGCGTCACGCTCCACGAGCTCGGCCACTCGCTCGTCGCGATGCGCTACGGCTTCCCCATCTCCTCGATCAAGCTCTGGCTCTTCGGCGGGGTCGCTCAGCTGAGCGAGATGCCGGACGACTGGAAACAGGAGCTGAACATCGCCGTCGCCGGTCCCGTCGTCAGCATCCTGCTCGGTGTCGTCTCCTACGCCGCGTTCACCGCCGTCCAGCCGGGCGGGACTGCTGTCGCCGCCCTCCGCTTCCTGCTCGCGTATCTCGCCGTGGTCAACGTCGCACTCGCGATATTCAATATGCTCCCGGGCTTCCCGATGGACGGTGGCCGCGTCCTGCGCGCACTGTTGGCTCGCAAGCGCTCGTACGCCCGCGCGACCCAGATCGCCGCCGAAGTCGGGAAGCTGTTCGCCATCGGGCTCGGCCTGTTCAGCCTGTTCGGTGGCGGCGGGCTCTTCCTGATCGCGATCGCCTTCTTCATCTACATCGGAGCGTCCTCGGAGGCCCAACGGACCGTGATGGCCGCCGCCTTCGACGGGGTTATGGTCCGCGATATCATGACGCCCGCGGCCGATCTCGAAACCGTCTCGCCGGATGCCTCCGTCGCCGACCTGCTCGGGCAGATGTTCACCGAGCGACACACCGGCTACCCCGTCGTCGAGGACGGTCGCCCCGTCGGCGTCGTCACGCTCGGCGACGCCCAGTCCGTCAAGGAGGTCGAACGCGACGCCTACCGAATCGAGGAGGTGATGAGCCGCGAGATCGAGTTCGCTGCGCCCGACACGAGCGCCATGGACGCGCTCGAACAGATGCAAGAGACCGACGTCGGTCGCCTGCTCGTCATGGACGACGGAGAGCTGGTCGGGCTGCTCTCCCGCACCGACCTGATGACCGCCCTCGAGATCATCAAGCAGGGCGGCGCTGTCTCGCGGTCGGGCGAGAGTCTGGGGACCGCGTTCGGGCAGACGGACTGAGTCTGCACGATTTATATACAAGTAGTATAAGCTATAGTAACGTATCACCGAATATGGATGTAACGCGGCAACACGCGTCTGTCCTGCTCTCGCTCGTCCTGCTCGCCGGTTGTGCGGGTACGCCGCTGGGCCAGTCTGGTGGTGACGCATCGACGTTCGACGGCTCGACGGAGAACGTCACCGAGACGGCGATGAACGCCGAGGAGGCGTATTTGACTAGCGTTCTGGAGAACGCGCCGTGTCTGGAGAGCTGGGGCACGTTCGCGACAGTCACGAGCCCCGAGGCGACCGTCGAGAACCGAACAGCCGGGAAGGCGTACGTCAGCATCCGGCATCCGTACTGGTACGGAACAGAATCGGAGAGCTTCGACGGGGCGTCTCGCGCGATGTACGTCGTCAACGCCGACGGCGCGTGGCGGATTCACGGCGACTCCGTTGCCCCGTGTGAGTGAACGGATGCCTCGTGGATTAACGCTGATTGTAGTTTGGGCTCATACCATCGCCCGGAGGTCCCGCGCCGCAACGTCACCGTGTTCGACACGACGGTGACAGTCCACACACAGCGAACAGACGTTGTCGAGGGTGTGTGCGTCCGAAACGATGAGCCGCGGCTCGTCGAGGAACGCACGAACCGGAATGATATGGTGAACATCAGGGTTCCGTCCGAGTTCGTCGGCGTCCGTGCCACACAGCACGCACGCGTATCCGTCGCGTTCGAGCGCCAGCGCACGTACCTCCCGCCAGCCCGGTCCGTACGGTCCCGTCGGTCCACCTCGCCAGTTCGGATGCCCCTCGCCGGTGAACGCCGACGAGAGCCAGTCGGCGTGACACGACTCCCCGCAGAGATTCACCGTCTCGTTCACTTGTGCCGGATACCGCTCGAACGGCTCGCCACACTCGTCACAGACGATGGTCGTCGTGCCGCCGGTCCAGTTGGGGTGTGACTCTCCGGTCAGCTCCGGCGGCTCCTGCCACTCGTTTTCGGCAACGCAATCCGCACAGAAACAGCCCTTCTTCTCGGACGGATAGAACTCGAAGCTCGTTCCGCACTCGTCACAGGTCGTCTCCGCTTTGGCGTCAGAGTAGTTCGGGTTGTTCTCGCCCGAGAGATCACGAGAGGGTGCTGCATACTGGCATTCTTGTGAGCAGTATTTCCGTTGGTGCTCACAGAAGAACCGCTCGCCACATCGGTCACACTCGCGATTCGGAAGCGAGCAGTCGTGTGTATCGAGATGATGTAGTCGGAGTTTCTGCCACGAGTCACGACTCTCGTCACAGGTGGGGCAGTCTGCCATAATTTACACACCTTCTGGGAGAATATAATAGTGGCCAAAACATAATTATTCTGATAGTGGATTCTATGAAATGGACATAAGAGACTTCTAAATCGTGAAAAACGGCAAGTAGAAGGTGTCAGTCCAGGCGCGGGAATTGAACCCACGTCATCACCACCACAAGGTGATAGGATACCACTACCCCAGCCCGGACACGCAACTGTAGATTCGTGGCGCTGTTTGAATACCTTACGAAACGGCCCTCATTCGGGGAGCGTGTCGTCGAGCGCGACCGCCGGATGGACCGGCTGTTCGTTGAACGACTCCAGCTGGGACCGACAGGACGCGCCGGGCGTGATGACGCGGTCGCTCGCTGCGGCGGTGACCTGTTCGGCCAGCTGCTCGCCGATCGCCCGACTCATGGAGTAGTGTTCCGTCTCGTAGCCGAACGAGCCGGCCATCCCACAGCAGGTCGAGTCGATGGGTGAGACGTCGTAGCCGGCGCGCCGCAACACACCGACAGCGTGGTGGTCCTTCGCTTTCGCCGTCTGGTGGCAGTGCCCGTGGTAGGCGAAGCTTCCCTCACCTGCGCCGTCGAGCCGCTCGTCGAGACGGAAGCTATCGAGATACTCACAGAGCCCGTAGCTGTTGTCGGCGAGCGATTCGACGGCGGCGTGGTCCGGATGGTCGCTCGGAACCACGTCGAGCGCGTCCGACTGGAACATCACGGCGTCCGACGGTTCGACGAGGACGACGTCCGTCCGGTCGTCGAGTTCAGGCGCGAGCGCACGGGCGTTCTCGACCAGCTCCGCGCGGGCGGTGTGGATGAACCCCTTCGAGTAGGCCGGGCGACCGGAGTCGCGGGCGTCGGCGAGTTCGACCCGGACGCCGGCGGCTTCGAGGACGCGGACGGAGGCTTTCCCCACCTCGGGGTGGCTGTAGTTGGTGTACGTGTCCGGAAAGAGTACAGCGGTGCGGTCGGCGTCGCGTGCTGGTATCGTCGAGCCGCGGCTCGCGAACCAGTCGGCGAAGCTCTCGCGCTCGAAGGTGGGAAGCTCGCGCTCGCGGTCGATACCGAGCGTCGTCTCCATGAGCCGGCGCACGCCCGGGAGCTTCGGCCCGAGGTTCGACAGCGGGGCGAACAGGCTACCGAGCCGCGAGAGCGAGTCGATGTTGGCGAAGAGGCGGTCGCGCAGGCTCGCGCCCCGGCGCTCGTGGCTGGCGTGGGTGACCTCGGCTTTCAGCTTCGCCATGTCCACGCCGGACGGACAGTCCATCTCACAGCCTTTACAACCGACACAGAGGTCCATCACCTCCGCGCCGAACTCCGAGCCGAGCAGCTCCGCCTCGTCGAGTGAGCCGTTCATCGCCGACCGGAGCAGATTCGCCCGACCGCGTGTCGACTGTATCTCCTCTTCGGCGACCCGGTAGGTCGGACACATCACGCCGCCGGTCGTCGACTGCGGGCCGCGACAGCCGCCACAACCGTGACACAGCTCCACCATCCCCCGTAGCCCGTTCTCGTTAGCCCACTCCAGTGCGGGGTCGAAGCCGGCGTCGAACTCGTCGCTCGGCGAGAACCGGAGGTGCTCGGTCATGTCGTGGACAGCGGCGGTGTCGTCGGCCGTCTCGTCGGGCATCGTCCCGCAGACGGTTCCGGGGTTCAACAGCCACTTCGGGTCGAAGGCGGTCTTCAGCTCGCGGAAGACCGTCCACAGCCGCTCGCCGTACAGCTTCCGGTTCCACTGCGTGCGGGCGCGACCATCGCCGTGTTCTCCCGAGACGCTGCCGCCGTACTCGACCACGAGGTCGGTCACGTCGTCGGCGATTCCTTCCAGCTGGTCGACCCCCTCGACGGTCTTGGTGTCGACCAGCGGGCGGACGTGGAGCACGCCCGGGCCGGCGTGTGCGTAAACCGAGGCGAACGTGTCGTGGTCGTCGAGGATCTCCTGAAACCCCTCGACGTACGCCGGCAGGTGCTCGGCCGGAATCGCGCAGTCCTCGATAAAGGAGAGATGTTTGGCGTCGCTGGTGCGCGAGAGCAGAATCGGCATTCCGGCCTTCCGCATCTTCCAGAAGGTGGCACGTCGCTCAGCGTCGTGGGCCTCCATCGCGTGTGTGGCACAGCGCCGTGTGCTGGTGGTGACTCGCTCCTCGCGAGCGTCGGTCTCGGTCGCCGCGTCACCCACCCGGTCGGCCACGAGATCGGCCACCTGCTGACGGCCGTTCTCGTCCGAATCGGCGTAGAACTCTACGAGCAGGACGGAGTGAGTCTCCTCGGGGAGCAGCCCGACAACGGCCTCGAACTCCGGAGCCTCCGCCGCGAGATCGAGCAGCACGTCGTCCATCACCTCGACGGCACAGGGGTCGTGTTCGAGGATCGGTGCGACATCCTCCATCGCGTCTATGAGCGAGTCGTAGGTGAGTAGTGCGACGGCCTTCGTCTCGGGTTCGGGTTCGAGCGCGACGGTCGCCTCGGTGATGACGGCGAGGGTTCCCTCGCTGCCGGCGAGCAGTCGTGCGAGGTTGACAGTCCCGCTCTCGCTGTCGGGATCGGTCCCGGTCCCGTCTGCGAGCGGCCGTGTCCCACGGGCATCCTCCACGAGCGCGTCGAGGTTGTAGCCAGAGACGTTCCGCTTCAGGCTCGGGTAGCGGCGGTCGATCTCGGCCCGTTCCTCGTCGAGGATCTCGACGACGGCGGCGTAAACGCGCTCGCGGATGTCGTCGCTCGTCGGATCGGCCTCCTCGCGCAGCGTCTGGACCGGGATCTCACCGAACGTCGCGATCGTGCCGTCCGCGAGCACCGCCTCCACCTCCTCGACGTAGTAGTCCGTCTTCCCGTAGACGAGCGAGTGGGAACCCGTGGAGTTGTTGCCGATCGCGCCACCGAGGACGCTCTTGTCACCCCACGCCGGGTCCGGGCCGAAAGTGAGACCGACGTCGCTCGCGGTCTCGTTGAGTTTTCCGAGCGTGATACCCGCTTCTGCGGTCGCGGTCGCCGTCTCGGGATCGATCCGCGCGTCGTCCATATAGCGCGAGAAGTCGAGGACGACCGCCTCGTTGACGGTCTGACCCGCGAGAGACGTGCCGCCGCCGCGGGGCAACACCGGAATCTCGTGCTCGAAGCAGTAGCCGACGACGGCGGCCACGTCCTCGGTCGAGCGGGGGAGGACGACACCGATAGGGAGCTGCTCGTACGCGCTGGCGTCGGTCGCGTACAGCTGCCGGGAGTAGTCGTCGAAGCGCACGTCGCCCTCGACGAGCGGGTCGAGATCCGCAACGAGGTCGGGACGGTCCACCTCGCCGCCGGTGTAGTCGTACGCGTCTGTCCCGTCGGGCGGGACAGTCTCGTGGGTTGCCATCGTGTAGAGGTCGGTCGTGAGAGACATAAACGCCGGGCCAACGGTGAGTGTCACGGGTCCTCGGTCGAGGGAGCGGAACGCTTTCGCCGCTGGCTCCTCGATTACCGGTAACTGTGGCCATCACGGACAAAATCTATCTGAAGAACCACCGGCAGATCGCCTCCCAGCTGGAGACCTCGATCCCGAAGAGCGTCTTCTCCGGAGCGACGCTCGACCTGCTGTTCCAGGGTGAGAATCTCGCCCAACTGAACGAGACGACACAGGAGCGCGTGCTGGAGTTCGCGACCGACTTCCTCGACTGTGACTGCCAGTCGAACCCCCACTGCGGCCATCCCGAGGAGAAGTTCATCCGCTATCTGCTCGGTCTCCGCGAGCAGGGGTTAGGTCCCGACGCCATCGTCGACGTGATGGGCGACGACTACATGTTGTACGCGTACTCGGGCGACGTCCTCTCGTTTCTCGACGACTCGGTTCGGACGCTGGAGGCCGTCGAGTCGCTGGCCGACGTCGACGAGCGAACCGAAGCCGCCGACAGCGCCCGGACGAAACGCCGTCAGCTCTCCCGATAGATGGACCGGCGTCTCCTCGCGCGGATCGCCGTCGCCGCGCTCGTCGCGCTCCTCCTCGCGCCCGGCGTCGTCGCGTTCGTGACCCACGAGCCGACGAACGCGAAGGCCGGCACGACCACCGGGGCGACGGGCCAGACAGTCGTCGCAGTTCAGGGGTTCCACTTCCGGGGCGGCAGCGAGAAGACACAGGCGCGGCTCGTCTCGATTCGTGATGACGAGGTAGACTGGCAGTACGGCGAACAGACGTTCGGTGAGACGTGGTTCTACGACGTCGATCCGCTCGAAAACGGGAATCTGCTCGCGACGACCGCCCGCGACGGCGAGACGTTCGTCTTCGAGTACGATCCCGAGACCGGCGAGCGCGTCTGGACCGAGCAGTTCGGCATCGAGGACACCCACGACGCCGACCTGCTTCCGAACGGTGATCTCGTCGTCGCGAACATGCGCGAGACGACCGACGGCGTCGCCGACGACGGCGTCTTCGTCTACAACCGGACGACCGGTGAGCGAACATGGGAGTGGCGGTTTCGCGACCACTACGACGAGTCGACGGACGGCGGCTACGACGACGACTGGACACACGTCAACGACGTGGACTATCTCGGCGGCGATCGGTTTCTGCTCTCGCCGCGTAACTTCGATCAGGCCATCGTCGTGAACCGCTCGACCGACGAGATCGAGCTGCGGCTCGGGAGCGACGGAGCCCACGAGACGCTTTACGAGCAGCACAACCCCGACTACCTCACGAGCGCGGACGGAACCCCGACGCTGCTCGTGGCCGACTCCGAGAACGACCGGATCGTCGAGTACGAGCGACGAGACGAGGGGTGGACGAGAACGTGGACCGTCGGCGTCGGCGGGGCGCTGAACTGGCCGCGCGACGCCGACCGGCTCCCCAACGGTAACACGCTCGTCACCGACTCGCTGAACCACCGCGTCATCGAGATCACGCCGACCGGCGAGATCGTGTGGGAGTACTACGTCACGTGGGGACCGTACGACGCCGAACGGGTGGGTGCGACGACTGACTGCGACCGGACCGGCGGCTCCGCGCGCTCACCGACGATCGCCGATCTGAACGCGTCGGGGGCGTACGCGCTCTCAGGGAGTGCAAACGATCCCCCGATCCCCGGCGAGAGCGGGCCGAGCGCGCTCCTGTCATCGATCGGTCTCGACGGCCCGGCGTCGACGTGGGACCACATCGTCCCGTGGGTGAAGCCGACGTGGGCGAGCGGGTGGACGTTCCTCGCCGGCGTCGCCGGACTGTCGCTCGCCCTCGGTTGGGGAACGGCGGAGCTGTGGCTGAGTCGCGAGCTGATCGGCGAGGAGATCCGGGCGCGTCTCTCAGGCTGACTCCGGCTCGCGGTCGATACGCCCGTGGATGAGATCGCGGAGATCGTCGGCGTCGTCCACGTCTTCGAGCTCCGAGCGCTCGATGAGCGCCGTTTCGTCGACCGATTCGCGCCCACCGGCGCGGTCCTCGACGACGTACACCGACTGCGTCCGGGTGATCGCGCCCAGCGACGACATGATCTCCGCGCGCTTTTTCGCCGTCCGCGTGAACGAGGAGTGGCCCGTCAGCAGCGACTCGGTCGGGTCGTCGTCCTCGGAGACGGTCTTGAACGGGGCGCGCTCGGTCGGATGCACGTCGTAGCCGACGCGGGTGAGAACGGTGACGATAGCCTCGTCGTCGGGATCGTGCTCCGGCGGCTCGTCCGTCTCGTCGGTGAGCTCTTCAGCCCCATCGAGCACCTCGACCGGTGAGGAGAGCGGCGTGTCGAACATCTCCTCCAGCTGTGCGGCGACCTCGACGCTGGCGTTCATGCCGTCCTCGTACTTCGAGACGGTGCGTCTGGAGATACCCAGCTCCGAGGCGAGGCGACCGAGCGACCAGTCGCGGTCCTCGCGGGCGTCGTGAAGCACGTCGCCGTCGATATCGACGTACAGTCCACCGGGCGCGGCGTAGATGAGCGGCGGGACGCCCTCGACGAACATATCGACGGCCGTGTCGGGCGAGATCGCGGGAACGCCGTGTCGGAAGTAGACGACACCCGGCTTGAGGTCCTCGTCGCGGGTGCGGAGCGCGAGAACGAGCGGCGTGGCATTGAGATAGTGGCCGAGCCGACGCATCTCGATACCGGTCGCGGCGTCGAAGGCGTCCACGTTGGCGAGCACCTTCACGAGGAGTACGTCCTCGCCGCGCCGCGCCGCGAGGTCGAAGCTCTTGGGCCGGACGGCGATGCGGTCGCTGACGGCGAATCCGGCGTCAGACAGCATCGCGGAGACGTTTCCGACCAGTGCCTGCCGTGACATACAGTAAACATAGTCCGTCCCGAGCATAAGAGGGTTGTGGCAATGGCGCAGCGAAACCGCCTTACTCGCCGGGGAACGAGGGGAGCTGTGACCGTCGTTGGTATCGACGACACTGATTCGCGAGAGCGGGGGATGTGTACGACCTACGCCGCCGCCCGTCTCCGCGAACAGCTGGGTGGTCGGTGTCTCCTCGTCCGGCTGAACCCCGCCGTCCCGTACAAGACACGGGGGAACGCCGCGCTCGCCGTCGTCACCGAGGTCGACCCCGAGCCCGCGTTCGACGCAGCGTGTGATCTCGTCGATAGCGATGCCGAGGTCGGCGACGACCGGACGAACCCGGGAGTCGTCGTCGCGCCCGGCGATCCCGCCGACGTGCCGCCCGAGGTCGCTGACTGGACCGACCGCGCGATGCGTGAACTGCTCTCGCCCGACGCTGCCCGTGAGATCTGTACGCGCCACAGCTACCGAACGGCCGGCTGGGCGACCGGACAGGGACTCGTCGGCGCGCTCGCCGCGATCGGAGCCGAGACGGCGTGGAACGGGGTCGATACCAGCTACGAGACCATCAGCTACCGCGAGCGCGACCGCTGGGGGACCGACCGCCGCGTCGACGGCGACTCGCTGTTCACGGCCGCCGACAGCCACTATCCGACGGTGTGGGACACTGTCGACCGGACGACCGGCGAACTGGTCGCAGTCCCGCACACCCCGGGTCCCGTCCTCCACGCGATTCGGGGGGACGACCCCGACGCGACCCGTGCCTGTGCCCGCGCAATCGACTCGGAGTCAGTCGAGCGCCGCTGTACGTTCCTGACGAATCAGGGGACCGACGCACATCTCGCTCCGGGTACTGTCGCCAATGTGCGCGACGGTCGCGGCTACCGACTCGACGCCGCCGTTTCGACTGCACCCGAGAGCCGACGGGGCGGTCACGTCTTCCTCGAACTCCGGGACGGCGGGGCGAGCATCGACGCGGCGGCGTTCGCCCCGACCGGCCGGTTTCGCGATCACGTTCGCGCGCTCCGTGTCGGGGACGAGGTGACCGTCTGCGGTGAGGTGAGCGACGGCACGGTGAAGCTGGAGAAGTTCGCCGTTCGCTCGCTCCGGGAGACGGAGGCGGTGACGCCCGACTGTCCCGACTGCGGCCGCCGGATGGAGTCCGCCGGTCGCGGGCAGGGGTATCGGTGTCGGGGCGAGTGCGGGACGACGGCCCCGGGGAAAGTCGAGCGATCGATCGAACGCGGGATCGAGCCGGGGTGGTACGAGGTCCCGCCGTCCGCGCGTCGCCACGTCGCGCGACCACTGGTTCGCGGAGGGTTCGACGCGCCCGTTCACCCCGAACGGTAGTCGGGCCGGTTCAGTCGTGTTGGAGACGACACTGTTTGCGGTGCAGCTGATCTGAAAACGCGGGCGTCTCGCAGCTACGGTGCTGGTCCAGAAGTCAACCTCGGGACGGTGGCGGTGCTGTCGGCGATGAAACCACCTCAGACGGGCTGTGCCTCGTACGTTACCTCGACGGCGACGGAGACGCTGACCGGACCAGCATCGATACTCGTCGCCGCACTCTCGCCCGCGCTGTCGGCCGAAAGCGCGACGGGACGCCGGTAGTCCGTTGTCGTCGATATCTCCGCCGTGCCGTCGAGTTCGAGACCACCGCTGTCGGCGAGCGTCTCGGCCTCACCGCGGGCGGTCGCCATCGCCTCGGTGAGCGCCTCCGTGCGAAGCTCCTGTTTGGCCGCGTCCGAGAGGGTGAACCGGATATCTTCGACGTAGCTCGCACCGCCCTCGACGGCCGCATCGAGAGTCGTGCCGACCTGTTCGGTGTCGGAGAGCAGAATCTCGAAGCCGTGCTGGCCGCGGTATGCGGGCGCGTCGGGGTCCTCACGGCGCTCGTAGTTGCGCGAGATATCGTAGCGAGCTGTCCGGAGCTGATCGCTCTCGATACCGGCTTCAGCGAGCGCATCGCGCATCCCGGAGGCGTTGGCCGCGAGTCGGTCGCGCACCTCGCCGGCGCTGTCAGCGGTCGCCTCGACGGTGACAGAGACGACGGCGCGGTCGGCCGCGGTCTCGGCGTTCCCGACCCCGCTGACGGTGACGGTCGGTGTCGGTTTCTCGTCGGTCATCGTCGGTTCGGTCGGCTGGTCGTCCATCGTCACAGCGGCCGCGATACCGACCCCCGAAATGAGGAGCATCATCGCGACGCCGACGGTGAGGAGTGTCTGCTGGCGCATGGTGTCTCCTCGGATACAGGTGTTAATAACCACGCCGATGACTCAAACCCGCGTTTGAGCCACGCTACGTCGTCTCGTAGGAGACGTAGCGAACTTCGACGTCGACGTCCTCACCGACAACAGCGGACAGCTTCTCGTCGATAGCCGTCGTGACTCCCGCCGTCTCCGCGTCGGGAGGGACGCCGACGGTGACGACGACCGAGGAGGTATCGTGGAGGAGGAAGACGGGATCACGCGGCTGGAAGCCGACGACCGTCTCGAAGGCGGTCAGCTCGGGATACGGCCCGTCGTCGGCGAACAGTTCGGCGACCTCGCTCTCGACGGTGGATTCGACCGCCGAGGTCTGATAGGTGTCGTAGGTGACGCCGCCGAGGAACGCCGACAGGACGACGATAACACCCATGAGTGTGGCAACCCGGCGGAGAGTCGCGGCGCGGGCGTCGTCCTTGCGGAAGAGGCCGGCCGGTCGGTAGCCCGCGTACCACAACACGCCGAGCGCGGCGAGATTGATCGAGAGGAGGTTCACGACGACCAGTACGCCCGAGGAGATCGCCATCGAGAGGCTCCCGTAGGCGATACCGACGCCGACGGTTGCCGCCGGGGGGACCAGCGCCACGGCAATCATCACGCCCACGAGCGCGGAGGAGACGCCCGTGGTCAGCGAGACCGCACCCGCGATCCCCGAGCCGAGCGCGACCGCCAGCGAGAGGAAGTCGGGGTTGAGCCGCTGGCGCACCTGTTCGACCGTCGCGGGATCGAGCGAATCGGGGACGAGGTTCAACGCGTTCACGACGGCGGCGAAACCGGCCGCCGCGAGGACAGCGAGCGTGACACCAAGCGCCTGCATCCGCACACCGCGGGCGAACAGCTCGTCGTCGTCGACGACGCTCCCGACGGCGGCGGCCATCGCCGGCCCGATGAGCGGGGCGATGACCATCGATCCGACGACGGTCGCCGGGGAGTCCAACAACAGGCCCGCCGTCGCGATGACCGCCGAGACGACCGTCATCACGACGTACGTAGGGACGGAGGAAGCGAGATCCTCGGCCCGCGCCTGTAGCTCCTCTCGGGCGATGCGGTCGTCGCTCCCCTCGTCCTCTTCGTACGTCTCCTTCAGCTGATCGAACTTCCGGGAGACGACCGTCTCGGCCGTCAGAACCACGGTGTACGCCTGATCGTCGATCCCGATCTCGCGGAGCGACTGAAGCACCGGCTCGACCGCCGCCGTCGGGATCGGGAAGTAGACGACGCCGACGTACTCGCGCCCGCTCGACTCGTCGGTCACCACGTAATCGATCCCCTGATCGTCGAGGACCGACAGCAGCGCGTCGCGTTTGCCCGCCGGGATCGTCACCTGTACGAGTCGCACGCTCGTAGCTCACGACCACCGAATAAAAACCCGTGTCTCGCTGGCAGTACATCTAATACAGCGTAGTACAACGTTCGTGTATGCCAATTGAAGCGGAGGCGTTCGAGCAACTGTCGGACGACGATCAGCCACGACCGGGGACGAACGCAGCGAAGCTGCTGGAGTTTCTGCGGACGAACGCGGAGATGGCGTTCACCCAGAGCGAACTCGCCGACAGGACCGATGTCACGGCAGGGTCGGTCGGCCCGACGCTTGTTCGACTCCGCGAGCGCGACCGTGTTGATCACCACGGTAACTACTGGCGTCTCAGCGACCACGAAACGGGGGTCGATGCGGCGACCGGCCATGCGAGTGCCACGCTCGCGGCCCGCGAGAGCGACGACGAGACGCCGGTGATGGCCGACTGGCACGAACACGCTGTCGACCCGCGCGAGCAACGCCGTGAGTGACGGGTCGTTCGCAGCCGGTGATGTCGTCTGGGCACCGGACCCGTACAACACCGGATCGAAGCCTCGTCCGTGGCTCGTTCTCTCGACGGCACTCCAGTACGCGGGTGAAGAGTACATCTGTGCCGGGTTAACGCTGAGTGATCTTCCGAAGAACATCCCCGTCACCGATGCCGACTGGCTGGTCGGCGGTGACGATGACAGGACCTCCTACTGCTCACCGTGGGTGGTTGCGACGGTCAAACACGACGCGATCGTTAATCCACAGGGACAACTAACCCCGACGTTCACTCGACAGATTGTGACACAAAGCGTCGAGTATCTCGCTGCAGACACGTAGCGACGCCGGGGGACTCCACGGGCGTTATCCCGTTCGGCCCGCTACGAGCGGTATGTTCGATTCTCGCCCCGACCGCGACGCCGAGGTCGTCCTCATCGGGCGCTCTAACGTCGGCAAGTCCACGCTGATGCGCGAGATCACCGGCCACACGTTCGACACCGGCCAGAAGCCCGGCGTCACCCGCGAGCCGAACCACTACGACTGGACCAGCGAGGACTTCGTCGTGACGGATCTCCCCGGTTTTGGCTTCATGGCCGGCGTTCCCGACGACGTACAGGACGACATCAGGACGGAAATCGTGCGCTATCTGGAGGAACACGCCGATGAGATTCACTGTGGCGTCATCGTCCTCGACGGGAAGGCCGCCGTCGATATCATCGACCGCCACTCCGGTCCCGAGGAGATCCCACACACCGTCGAGATGTTCGGCTTCTGTCGCGAACTCGGAATTCCACCCGTGCTCGCCGTCAACAAGATGGACAAGGTGTCGGACAACGACGAGCGACTCGACGCCATCTGTGACCGGTTCGGTCTGTTCCCGCCGTGGAAGCAGTGGGAGGGTGAGACGATCGCGCCGATCACGGCAAAGACAGGACGTATCGACGCGCTGAACCAAGCGGTGCGACACCACCTGCACGAGGCGAAGCGCGACGACCTGTTCAAGTTCTTCTGACGCACCTTTTTGCCGTTCGGGTCGCGAAGCGACCCGCGAGCCTCCCTCCGGTCGGCTCGGTGAAACGCCTCGCTCACTTCGTTCACTCGGCGTACGCGACGTCACGATGTTTCAGTGGATAGCATTGGGTCGTCGTGGCTCACACGAGAGAGCGTGATACTGTCACTCGCCGACGCGCTCCTCGATGATCGCGATCTCCTCGTCGGTTAGTCCGTAGAGTTCGTACACCAGCTCGTCGATGAGCGCGTCGGTCTGCTCGATCTGCTCGTCCAGCTCCGCGGCGCGAGCCGTCGCCTGCTCGTAGCGTTCGATGCCGTCGTGTACGTCCTCGACAGCGGGGATTGTGAGTGCTTCGAGCCGGTCGAGCAGCGAGATGGTCTTGGTCGTGCCGTCGCGATAGCCGCCCTCCTCGTTCTCGACGGCGTAGGGGACGAACGCTTCCAGTAGCGCCGCGGTGTCGTCGTCCACGTCGTGGAACTCCATCGCCGGCACGGAGTCGAGCGTCGCGTAGTCGCGCGAGTTCGTCTCGTACTCGTCGCGCTCGCGCTCGACCGGTTTGACGTACGGGACGAGCGACACCGTTACCCTGCTCCCCTCGCGTTTGACCGTCGCCTCTGTTGCTCGGACAGTTTCGAACTGCTCTATGTCGGCCATTCCGTCGGTCAGGAGACTGTCGGCGAGACCCGAGGGAGGCATCGGTTTTAGCTCTGAGAGGGTTGGGCCGTCGTCGTAGCTTCCGAGGTAGTCGGGAAGGTGGAGATTGAGAGATGCGTTTTTATCTTCATACGTCGAAATCTCTCGGGCAAAGTAGGCCAGAGCGCGGTATGCCGTTAGATTAGACACAGCAGAGCTGCTTTTATCCGGAGTCAATCTCCGAACTGTGTCTTGTACTCTGCCTCCCTTGTCGAGAGATTGCTGATGTATATTTCTCAATTCTTGTTCTGTGATCCTTCCCGTCTCAAACTGGACTTCGGGTAATGGAAGTTCGCTTACGTGTCCCGGAACCACGCTCAAATTATCGGAGAGCGTTTTATGATAGTACCAAGCTATCAGTTTCGAGTTGACTATCGCGAGAGCAAAGTATGGGTTCTCGTACTGTCTTGATTCAGGCGTTTCATCTGGTATCCCCGGACGATTGATGTGGTGTATATGCTGAATATTTACGCACGGAATTAGTGTTGAAAAGCAATAATACGCCTGCTCATCAACGACAGCCATGATTCCCTCCCCGCTTATCTTTCTGAAGACCAATTTCGGGTTCTCGAACAGCTCTGGAAACATCGGGTTGTAAAAGTCGTCAGGTGCGTAAATCACGTACTCTGACGGAGGGAGAAGCTGATATCTATCGGCGATATTCTGCCCTCGAATCATCGGTTTTGCCCGGGGGTCGTCTGTCTCTGAGACAACATACGTATCCGTCTTCTCGGCAGTCCCCGTTCGAAGTCCCCAGTTTACATAATACACGTCGTCAAAACGGATTGAGTTCTGGCTTATCTTATCGAGAATCGAGAGATCGCCCCGCTCCACACGAAGACGAAGTGTGTTATCGCTTCCCGTAGTTAGTAGCTCTAAAGAAGCGCGATTCACCTCCGGAAAGCTCATCTGTTTCTTTTTACGGATTGCTATTTTTGAGTCGGTGTGTCTATTTCGACTGAACATGGGGATGACGTTTGACACAGAAGCATCTTCGAACACATTTGTATCGCGTAAATCGAGAATAGAGCGGATATCTACGGTCTCAAATATCTTGTTTCGAAGCTTCTCGCCGTATGGTGTGTTGAGGAACTTATCCGGGACAATCTGTGATGTAGCTCCCCTATCATGTAGTAAGTCCAGAGCCATATCCAAGAACAAGACGTAGAGGTCGAACTTCTTATACGCTGACTCGTACGCAGTCCGGTAGTATTCAACGACATCTTCTGGGAGACGGTCGCCATAGATACGAACATACGGCGGATTCCCGACCACGGCATCGTACCCACTGCGTTCGGCCGTCCCGCCCTCGCTATCGTAGAACACCTCCGGGAACTCCAGTTTCCAGTGGAAGAAGTCGTGTTCCTCGGCCAACGACTGCCCGGTCTGATACCAGTCTGTCGCCTCCACGTTGGCCCACTCGCCGTCGTCTTCGAGCGAGCGTGCCATGCGCTCGTACGCACCCGAGGGAACGTCGACGCCGAAATCCTCGGCCGTGCGGACGTTCGCCATGCCGACGAGCCGCTGACGGAGGTCGTCCCGTTCGATCTCGCGGTATTTGCGCTCCATCTCGCGAGCGTCCTCGATATCCTCGTTCTCGATGGCGAGGAACTCCTGATAGATGTCCATCAGTCGCTCGATGGTCCCGGCACGGGTGGCTCCAAACTCCGCGAGCGAGTACTGGTCGTCGGTGTCACCGCTGGCGTCCGATTCCAGCCCGTCGATGGTCTCGATATCCGAGCCGACGAGTGAGTTGCCCGATTTGAGATGGTGGTCGAGGAAGGCGAGCGGCTGGTCGGTCGCGAGCGTCTCCAGCCACATCGACAGCTTGGCGAGTTCGACAGCCATCCCGTTCAGATCGACGCCGTAGATACACTCTTTCGAGATTTCGCGGCGCACGCCCTGCTCGTCGATACCACCGGCAGAGGCGAGTCCGCGTGATTCTTCCATCACGGCTTCGGCGAGATACTCCGTCGCCTTCGTGAGGAAATGCCCCGATCCCATCGCCGGGTCGAGGACGGTCAGATCGAGGACGCGACGGTGGAATCGCGCGTAGAACTTCGGGTCGCCGGATTCGAGCCCATCGGCGTTCAGGTCGTCGCGAATCTCGGCTAACAGCGGGTCGATCGTCTCTTCGACGATGTAGGAGACGACGTAGTCGGGGGTGTAGTACGCACCGGTGGCCTTCCGCTCGCCGTCGTCGTTCACGACGTACAGCTCCCCCGGATTGACCGTCTCGACAGCGTCGGCAACAGAGACCTCACTCGCCGGCTTCCACGTCTGCCCGCCATCGTCCGCGACCGCAGCGAGTGGCTCGTCGGCAAGCCGGAACTCGTGTTCAAGTAGCCCTTCGTAGATGGTCCCGAGATGCCGGGTGTCGAGGTCGGCGTAGTCGGCGAAGACGGTCTCGTCGCTCGTCTCCGATTCGGTGGTAGAGATGAGATACACCGCCTCGGCGAGCCAGCGGTCGTACACCCGGTTATCGGCCAGGAACTCGTGTTTCATCGAATCGAATAGTCCGCCGTTGTACGCCGGAATCCCGAGTGCTTCCTCACCCGAATCGACGAGATCGAACAGCCGGGAGAGCCGCGACCACATCGAGTCAGAGTAGCTGCTGAAGCCGGAGGTGAACGACGCTCCGGCGTCGACGGTTGCTTTCACCTCGTCGCGAAGCCGACCGAACGAGAAGTGCTCCTCGTACTCGGCGCGTTCGTCCCCCTCCGGGTGGATCAGGTCGCGCGACTCGGCGTACGAGACGAACATCAGCCGGTAGAGCAGGACGAGCGACTGCTCTTTCAGCTCCGCGAGCGCGTCCTCGTCACCGGGGTCGATATCGAGATCGTTCGACTCCACGAACCCCTCACCGAGCACGCGAAGCGCGGTGAAGACGTTGTCCTGGAGGTCCTCGCCAAGCTCCTGTGCGGCCGTCTCGCTTTCGGCCCACACGCGGTCGAGAAACGTCGTTCCACCGACATCGCGAAACGCCCCGGCACGGAAAAAGACGAAGAAACGCTTGAACGCTTCCACGTTCCCGCGTTCGAGCAGTTCGGGCAGATCGACCTCGTAGTAGGTCTGTGCTTCGTACTCCTCTGTCCCGTACAGTCGCCACTTCCTGCCGTCAGTGAGAATTCCCCACCCCACCTCGTCGGGCGTCCGCTCGAGATAATGTTTGATCTGGTGGGAGGCGTTCCGGTACTGGCGGTCGGTCCCGAACTCGGCTTCGAAATCGTGGTCCCACTGCTTTGCCTCCACCAGCGCGAGCGAGCGAGCGAAGAACGTCTCACTGTCGTTGTTCTCGGCGGCGAGCAGCTCGTCGTCTGACCCGAACAGCATGCGGTCAACGTAGCCGCCACCGTTCGGGAGGGTCGCCTCCGATGCGTGAGCGAACCCCAGCGTCTCCAGTACCGGCTCTATCCACCGGCTGATATGCTGGTCTTCTGTTCTCCCCTCGAACTGTCTACGCTCCTGCTCGTACAGCGTCTGCAGCTCTGCCATCACCTCGCGTGCCGTCTCGTCGCAGTCCCATTCGTTTAGCCCGTATATCCGCTCATCGAGATAGTAGTTCGAGAAGAGATTGGCGTTGTGATACTCCCACCCCCCCCCCCCCGGTCGCAGTCTGCGTCATTATCGTGAGCCGGTGGCCCGCTAACATAAATTATCATCCTCCGCGGGACCAAGCTTACAGTACAGCGACCCCATCGTTTGCACAATGACACGCCGCCACACGGTCGAGCGACGATGAGCCGGTCAACTACTGCGACGGCCGGTGAGACCGCCCGCCGCGTCATCGACAACGTCAGCGAGGTCATCGTCGGCAACCGCGAGGAGATCGAACATCTCCTCGTCGCGCTGCTCGGACAGGGCCACGTCCTGCTCGAAGACGTGCCGGGCGTCGGGAAGACGATGCTCGCTCGCTCCGTCGCCACCTCCGTCGAGTGCGAGTTCAAGCGCGTCCAGTTCACGCCCGATCTCCTCCCCGCCGATATCACCGGTGTCAACGTCTTCGATCAGGCCGACCAGACGTTCGAGTTCCGGCCCGGCCCGGTGTTCGGAAACGTCGTCTTGGGCGACGAGATCAACCGCGCGCCGCCGAAGACACAGGCCGCCCTGCTGGAGGCGATGGAGGAGCGACAGGTGACCGCAGACGGGACCACCCGCGAGCTTCCCGAGCCGTTCTTCGTCGTCGCGACGCAGAACAGCGTCGAGCGCGACCGGACCTACGAGCTACCGGCGGCCGAACTCGATCGGTTCGCGATGAAGCTCTCGCTCGGGTATCCCGACCCCGATGACGAGACGGAGATCCTCGGTCGCATCGTGGGGGAACACCCGATCGAGTCGCTGGAACCGGTCGTAACGACGGAGGAACTTGTCGCGGCACAGACGGCGACCGCCGACGTGACGGTCAGCGAGGCGGTTCGCGACTACGTGACGCGGCTGGCCGGCTACAGTCGCCAGAACGCACAGCTCGGTGTCTCCCCGCGGGGCTCGGTCGCGCTGTTGCGGGCCGCACAGGGCCGGGCGGTGCTCGACGACCGCGACTACGTCGTCCCCGACGACGTTCAACGGGAGATCGCGCCGGTGTTCACCCATCGGATTCGCGTTGATTGCGGGGAGGGGACCCCGGCCGATGTCGTGAAGGCGGCACTCTCGATCGTGCCCGTCGAGCGATGACGCTGACGCGACGCGGCTACGCGACGATCGCCGTGGTCGTCGTCGGGGTATGGGCAGGGGTGACGGCCGGGCCGCGGACGCTGAACGCGATCGTGATGCCGGCGCTCGTACTGACGGGCTACAGCTGGCTCTCGGTGCGACGGCGAGCACCACCGACCGTCACCCGGTCCCAGCCGTCACCGGGGTTTCCCGGCGAGAGCCGCGAGATCGAGCTTCGAGCCGAGAGCGGCGGGCCGACGACGATCACCGACAGCGTCGGTGAGCGCCTCCGGCAGTACGAGGTCAGTTCCGACGGCTACTGTGTCGAACTCACCGAGCGGGGTATCGGGCGACTCGGCCCGGCGACGACCACCGAGACCGACGTGTTCGGACTGGTGTCACGCACCGGCGAACGGAGCGGTGAGACGGAGCTGCTCGTCTACCCGACCGTCGAGCCGCTGGCTCCCTCGCGGCGGTTCGAGGGACTCGTCGAGGAGGCCGGCTCCCCGGAGCGTGACGCGTTCACGTCGCTGCGGGAGTACGTCCCCGGTGATCCGCTGCGAAACGTCCACTGGCCGAGTTCCGCCAAACGCGAGCCGGGCGAGCTGGTCGTCACACAGTACGCTGCCCCCGACGAAGGGGGGATCACCGTCGTCGCGACCAGTGACGACGGCTGTGCGGACGCGATGGCGACAGCCGCCGCGAGCGTCGTCGTCCACCTGCTCGACCGCGGGCTGAGCGTCGGGGTTATCGCACCGAACGGGCGAGTCCCCGAACGCCGCGGCCCGACGGCCCGAACCGAGGCTCTCGAACTGCTCGCTCGGACGGGTGCGGGCCGGCCGCCGGACGAGGCCGATGTCCGTATCGACGCGAGCGAGACGGAGACGACCGTCGGCATCGACGACGAGTCGTTCGCGTTCGACGAGCTGACCGCGGAGGGGCGATCGTGAGTCGCTACAGACAGCCCCGCGGCAAGCGGTCGGGCGGTCGAGACCGGAGTCGGTCGCCGTTTTCGACACTACGTAGCCCGTCCAACCGGCTACTCGCGACCGGGGGTGTGCTTCTCGTGATACTGACGTATCTGGCCGTCCTCAACCGAATCGTCGTCGTGACGGACGGGACGGGGTCCGTACCGGTGGTAGCGGTCGGCTCGCTCGCTATCGGAACGGTACTCGCCAGAGTCGCCCGGCTTCGGTGGGCGCTGCTGCTGGCGATTGCATTCGCCGGCGTCGGTACACAGCAGTACGTCGCGTCGCTTCCGGCGGGTCTCTCGGTCGCCGAAAATCTGGGTCCGCTCGTCGGTGACGCGATCTCGGTTCTCACCGGTATGTCGATCCTCCGCATCATCAACGCCGATCTCTGGGCGCTGACGCTGACGCCCGCACCGACGATGTTCGCGTGGTATCTCGCGATCCGTCGTCGGTATCTCGCCGGTGCGACCGTCGCCGGCGCGACCCTGTGTCTGCTCGTGCTGGCCGGTGACGCCGGCGCGACGACGACCCTACTGGGGGCGGTCGGTGTCGCCGCGGCCGCCGGCTTCGGAACGATCGACGCGACCTCCGTCGCCGTGGACGCGAGCCGTCGGTCGGTGCTGGTCGGACTCGGCGGCGCTGTCGTCGGCACGTCACTGCTTGACGTCGTTCCGGGCGAACAGACCGGACTGGGCGGGAGCGGTGGGTTCGGCGACGGCGGTGGCTCCACCACGACGGAGGCGAACCTGCTCGCCGACAGCGAGTCGCTCCAGATCCAAGGGTCGATATCGCTCTCGCCGACGGTCAGATTCGAGGTCGAGAGCGAGGAGGTGGGCTACTGGCGGGCGCTCTCGTTCGACCGCTACTCCGGGAACGGCTGGATTCGAACCGGACAGACGGAGCCGTACGACGGTCTCGACGGACGATCCGGCCCGACCGAGCGCGTCGAACAGGAGTTCACCTTCGCGGGAGAGATGGGGCGACTCCCCGCTCGCTGGAAGCCGATCGAGCTGTCGGACGTTCCGACGAACGTGAACACGTATCGCGACGGGAGTCTCGCCCCGACCAGAGCGTTCCGCGACGGCGAGTCGTACACGGTTATCTCCGCCGTCTCACGGGCGTCGCCGTCGATGCTCCGCGAGGCGAACCGGCGGTATCCCGCCGGGATCGAAGAGCGGTATCTCGCGCTGCCGAGTGATTTTCCGGCCCGTGTAGCCGACCGCACGGCGGCTATCACCGAAGACGTCTCCACCGCGTACGATGTCGCTCGCCGGATCGAGCAGTGGCTCGAAGCGAACCGAGGGTACTCGCTCGACGTGGATCGGCCGGACGGCGGTGATATCGCCGATCAGTTCCTCTTCGAGATGGACCGGGGCTACTGCACCTACTTCGCGACGACGATGGTCGCGATGTTGCGAACACAGGGGATACCGGCCCGGTTCACCGTCGGCTACACCCCCGGTGAGCGAGTTGGCGAGTCGTCGTGGGTGGTCCGCGGCTTCGACGCCCACGCGTGGGTCGAGGTGTACTTCCCGGAGTACGGGTGGCAGCGGTTCGATCCGACGCCCGCCGGCTCGCGTCAGGCGAACGAGCAGCGCCGGCTCCGCGAGGCGCGGGCCGCAGGCACGGAGAACGTCGATACCGACGAGACCGGCCCCGGCGGCTGGTCACCGACCCCGACGTCGACGCCGAGCGAGACGACGCCCCGCGGTGACGCCCTGCGTGGCGGGCAGACCGCGACGCCGATCCCACAGCGCAGCGGTGCGTCGGGATCGGAGCTGTCACAGCTCACCGACGAACCGACGCCGACGCCGGAGCCGACCGGTGTCGTCGAGTCGCTGGCACGTGAACGGGCCGCACTCGGTGTCGTCGCGCTCGCGGGCGGTGTCGCCGGACTCCGACTCGCCGGAATCGACACGCTGATCTATCGGGCGGTGTGGCTCCGCTACCAGCCGCGAACGACACCGCTCGATGATACGACCCGGGCGTACGCCCGCGCCGAGTACGCCGTCAGCGCGCGAACCAGACCCCGGCGTGACGACGAGACGGTTCGACAGTACGCCGACGCCGTCGGGGGTGAGTCGTTCCAGCGGCTGGCCCGGCTGTACGAGCAGGCGGTGTACGCCGAGCGGACGAACGCGAGCGAGGCGGACGACGCAGTCGAGCTGGCCGACCGCATCGTCGGATCGTGACTCCCGCTCCCGACAGTGTTTAATATCGCCCCTCTGTAGGAGTTTGCGTAATGTCGGAAGTCTGCTCGACGTGTGGATTGCCCCAGGAACTCTGCGTCTGCGAGGACGTCGCCAAGGAGTCCCAGGAGATCACGATCCGCATTGACGAGCGCCGCTACGGAAAGGAGGTAACGATTATCGAAGGGTTCGATCCGAAGGACGTGGACGTGGATTCGCTCTCGTCTGATCTCAAGTCCAAGTTCGCCTGCGGTGGGACGGTCGAGGACGGCCAGATCGAACTCCAAGGGAATCACACCGGTCGCGTAGAGGAGTTCCTCCGCGACAAGGGATTCAACGTCGCCTAACCGCTCGACGTCTCTGTTCGCCGGACGAGCGAGCTCAAAACGGTGGCTCTGTGCTCGGAGCGTCGTCGCTCGCGCCCGTGCTCTCCAGCTCGTAGCCCGCCTGTTCCCAGCCCCGGAGTCCGGATTCGAGCGACTCGACGCGTCCGGTCGCGCCCTCGTAGGAGCTGACCAGCCGGGCGGCCTGCACCGACGACTTGCCGTGTGGACAGACGGTGATAATCCGGTCAGTGCCGTTCAGCTCCTCGATACGACCCGATAGCTCGGGAAACGGGATGTTCTCGCTCCCGGGGATATGGCTCCGATCGAAGGCGACCGGTGCGCGGATGTCGATGATGCGCGGATCGCCGCTGTCGAGCAGTGCAGACAGCTCTTCGGGGGTTACTTCACCGTCCATACCAGCGGTACGTGCGAAGCGAGAAAAGGAGCCGGATCAGACGCCCGCTTCCTGCAGGGCGCTCTCAATGTCGTCGCGCTGGGTGACGCCGACGAACCGCTCGACAATGCCGTCGTCGTTCTCGACGACGAGCGTCGGCAGCGACCGGACCTGATACTCGTTTGCCGTCTCTTGGTCCTCGTCGACGTTCACCTTCTCGAACGCGACCTCCGGGTACGCTTCGGAGATCTCTTCGAGAATCGGGTCCTGTGTCTTGCACGGCCCACACCAGTCGGCGTAGAAGTCCTTCAGATTGACACTCATACTCCAATCAGGGTAGACGAGCCGAGATCTAAAGCCTTTCGCGGCCGTCGGCTCCGGGGCGTGACACAACGCTTACGTGTCCTCGTTCGGAACGTGTGGTATGAGCAGTGGCGAAAACTCCGGCGGGCTGATGTCGTCTGCAGGTCTCGTCCGCTACTTCGACAGCGAAGACCGCAACACCCCGACGATTGCCCCACAGACGGTCGTTACGTTCGGCGTCCTCTTCGGCGTCTTCGTGATCGTCCTGAACGCGCTGGCGTAGGGACCCGCGCGCTTTTCTCGCCGTCGCGCGTACCGCCGATATGACTCTCACAGCCGGCGTTATCGCCGTTCAGGGTGACGTCTCCGAGCACGCGACGGCGATCGAGACGGCCGCCGCTCGCCACGACACCGCCGTCGAGGTAGTGACGATCCGCGATGCCGGACTCGTCCTCGACTGCGATCTCCTCCTGATTCCGGGCGGCGAGTCCACGACTATCTCGACGCTGCTCGCCTCCGAGGGGATCGACGACGAGATCCGCACACACGTCGAGCGAGACAAACCCGTCCTCGCGACGTGTGCGGGGCTCATCGTTCTCGCACGTGATGCACAGGACGGTCGCGTCGACACGCTCGGGCTGCTCGACGTGACGGTCGATCGCAACGCGTTCGGCCGGCAGGCCGACTCGTTCCAGACCCCACTCGACGTGGCCGGTCTCGACACCCCGTTTCCGGCGGTCTTCATCCGCGCGCCCGCCATCGAGACCGTCGGCGAGCGCGCCACCGTCCTCGCTGAGTGGAACGACCGCATCGTCGCCGCGCGAGACGGCCCGATCGTCGCCACGGCGTTCCACCCTGAACTGACCGAGGACGCCCGAATCCACGAGCTCACGTTCTTCCACGAGGGGTGAGTGCGTCGGCACGAGCGATCGATGGGTTCACCGACCTGCGGGACATTCGTGCGGTCACCAGATGACCGACGAACCCCGCAACCGCGACGAGAGTCCCGGTTCCGACGACCTGCTTCGAGAGCTGTTCGACGTGATCGAATCGCGCAAAGCCGAGCTACCGGACGGCTCGTACACGACGGAGCTGTTCACCCACGAGAAGGGGGAGAACTACGTCCTCGAAAAGCTGGGCGAGGAGACGACGGAGACGATCCTCGCCGCCAAGGACGGCGACGGGGCGGAGCTTGCCGCCGAGTCGGCCGATCTCGTCTACCATCTGCTCGTCTTACTGTCGATGCAGGAGCTGGATCTCGACGAGCTGCTCGACGAGCTGGCGGCGCGGCGCTGATCAGTCGTCTCGCTCGAACCGGTAGGTCAACACGTCGGCGTCGTCGTTCCACTCGAAGCCACTGGGATGGGCGCGTTTCATCCGGGCCTTGTACGCCGACAGCGACGGTGATCCCTCGCGCTCGGCGTCCGCGTCGGTCATCTCACCCAGCGTGCGCTCCTCAATCTCGACGACGGTGAAGCGATCACCGTCTACGGCGAACCTATCGCCTTCCTCGGCGTAGCGCGTCCCAGCGCCGCGTGTCAGCTGGGTTATCTCGCCGTCTGCGACGGCGTCCATCACGCGCTCGTTCGGGAGTAGGTCACCGGCATCGATCTCGGCCATACCGGCGTATCGCCCGCCCGGAATAAAAACGTCTCCACGCCGACCCGGACCATATGCCGTGAGCACGACACACACGGGCTGAACACCCAACGAACGTGTTTTACGCGTCGGTAGGGAAAGATCGGTAATGACCATCTTCGAGTCGCTTCCCACCACCCCGCGGTCGGCGGAGCTTATCGACAAGGCGTTCTCGCGGGCGGCGCGGGCGGGGAGGGCCAAACGCGGCATCGAGGCACAGGAGTCGATGCTCCAGACCGCGGGCAACATCCTCTCGGACAACCTCGGCAACGTCGTCACCTCGTGGCCGGATTTCGATCTCGTGGACCCGTTCTATCGCGACCTCGCGGACGCCATCGTCGCACGGGAGGATCTCGACGTGGACGCGCTTCGCCAACACCTGAACGAGGTGATGTGGGCCTCCCGACAGGTCGAGTCGATTAAACAGGAGTACCACGGTCGCATCCGCAACGCCGACACCGACACCGCACGCAAGCTCCGCAAACAGGCGTTCGCGCGGTACGCCGACGTGACCGAATCGGTCGAGGGCGATCTGCGCGCTATCGCCGACGCCCGCGAGGAGCTGCGCACGCTCCCGGATATCCGACCGGACGAGCCGACGATCGTCGTCGCCGGCTACCCGAACGTCGGGAAGTCGTCGTTCGTCAATCGCGTGACGCGCGCCTCGAACGAGGTGGCGACGTACCCGTTCACCACCCGCCAGCTCCGAGTCGGCCACTTCGAGCGCGACCGAGTCCGGTATCAGCTCGTCGATACGCCGGGCGTGCTCGACCGGCCGGCCGAGGAGCGCAACGCCATCGAGTCACAGGCGGTGAGCGCGCTCGTCCATCTGGCCGACGCCGTCGTGTTCGTCGCCGACGCGAGCGGGAACTGCGGCTACCCCCTCACCGCACAGCTCGAACTCCGCGACGAGATCGAGACGCTGTTCGCCGACTCTGGCGACGCATCTGCTGACGGCGACAGCGACACCGACACCGAGATACCGGTCCTCACCGTCTGCAACAAGAGCGACCAGTCCCGCGAGATGGACGCGGACTACTACATGAGCATCGAGCGAGACGAGGGCGTCGAGACCGCCCTCGACGCGGCGGTCGAGGCGGTCGGACACGAGATCGAGCTTCCGTACGAGGGGTAACACCCGGTTGTATTCGTTATTTATTCAGGGGTCGAAACCTACCGTCTCGACATGGAGACCGTCACCCTCGGCTTGGAGTGGTTCCTGAACCCTGACCATATTCCCTTCTACCTCGCCGACGAGCGCGGCTACTACGCCGACGAGGGGCTCGAACTGGCGGTGTGGGAGCCGCCGGAGCATTACGAGACGCTGGAGATGCTGGCCGACGACGAGCTCGATTTCGCCATCACGGAGCCGATACATCTGATCCCCGAGCGCGCGGAGGGCGTTCCCGTGAAAGGGATCGCGGAGTTCCTCGACACCCCCGGCGGCATCCAGTACCCGACCGATCGCGGCTGGGAGACGCCGGCTGATCTGCCCGAGGGCGTACGGCTGAACTACCCGGGCGCGCCCGAACCGGAGGGGCGGCGGATGGTCGCCGAGATGATACGCAACGCCGGCGGAGACCACTCCGCCGACGATATCGAACCGGTCGACCGCGGCTTCTATCACACGGACGCGCTCGTCGAGGACGACGCCGATATCGCCTTCCTCGCGTTCCACAACTTCGAGGTGGTGGAGAGTCGCCACCGCGACTTCGAGACGGCACTGTGGGAGCTTGACGACTACGGGCTTCCGGACTTCAGCCGGCTCATCCTGACGGCCAGCGACGAGACGCTCGACACCGCACCCGACCGGGTCGAAGGGTTCCTCCGGGCGACCCGTCGGGGTGTCGAGGCGACGCTTGAGGATCCCGAGATGGCGATCGAGACGTTCTTCGAGCGGAATCCCGAGGTGCGTGCCGACGATCCCGAGCTGCTCGATTCGATCGCGGCCGACACGGTCGAGCGGTTCACCGCCGAGTTCGCGCAGCCGACCGGGATGTACGCCGATCTCGCTGAGTTCGCCGTCGAGATCGGGCTGGCCGACGAGCCGGTTCCCGTCAGCGCCGTCGCAGACGAGCGGTTCGTCTGAGCGCCGCGTCGCCCCCGAGCAGCGCGAGGACGGCGGCCACGACGATCACCGCTTCCAGTGCCGTCGTCAGGATACCGAGCGCGACGATGAGCGTCGTGGCACACGCCGGCGCGTGGCGGTAGTCGCTTGCCACCATCCCAGCGGTCGTCGCTGTGACCGCGAGGAGCGCACTCGCGGCGAGTCGAGCGCCGGCGACGGAGCCGGCGACCGGCTGGGCCGTGAGCACGAGTCCGGACGCGAGCAGATGGTACGACGCCAGCCCCGCGAGCAGGCCGACGAGATGGCCGCCGAGCACGCGTCCGGGCGCGCTCGCGTCGGCGTCGGGACTGACGGCGAGCACGTACGCCGAGGGACCGAGACTCGGGAAGACGAACGGCTGTCCGGAGAGCCACGCGAGCAGAGCGAGCGGGACGAACAGGACGGCGACCCGAACCGACCCGTCTACTGTGGTCGGCCGTCGAGCCATCCTACCAGAACTTCACGCCCAGATCGTGTAGCCCGTCGTTCTGGCTCGCGAGGTTGATGAGCAGCGGGGTGAGCGCCTCCACCTCCGAGGCGTTCGCCAGCCCCCCCACGTCGAGCGGGCGCAGTCCCTCGATCTCGTCGGCGAGTTCCATCACCGTCGCCTTCGCGTCCTCGTCGTCGCCGAACACCGGCGTATCCCAGTCGAACTCGGTATCGAGATCGGTGAGACCACCGGCCGCGAGGTTGTGGAACGCGCCGACGACCGGAACGTCGTCCGGGGCGGCATCGGCCGCCAGCGACGACACCGAGCCGCCCGGCGGCGGGTTGTAGTGGAACCCCTCCTCGTCGCGTTTCATCCCGACGGCCGGCGTGACGAGCACCGTGTCGTCCAGCTTCGCCGCGACCGTCTCTACCGTGTCGGTGAGATGGTACGCGGGGACGGCGAGCACGGCCACGTCCGCCCGGTCTGCGGCCATCTCGTTGACGAACCCCGTTATCTTCGTCTCGACGCCGCGAGATTCGAGCGTCGCTTCGTACTCGTCCGCGGCCGAACGCGCCTTCTCCGGGTCGCGAGAGCCGAGCACGATCCCGTGGTCGGTGTCGCGGCCCCACCGGAGCGCGAGTCCCTTTCCGATGTCGCCGGTTCCGCCGAGCAGTGCGATTCGCATACCGGTACTCGCGGTGGCTGTCGCCTAAGCGTTGCGTGACCGGTCGGGTTTGCCGGTCACGTCAGCCAGCAGCTCGGGCAGCTCGTTCACCGATTCGATAACGGCAGCTGCACCGGCCTGCTCGTACGCGTCACGGCCGGTCTCGCCCGTCAGCCCGCCGGTCAGGACGCCAATACCGTGGTAGCGCCGGGCGTCTGTCTCGTCGGCATTAATCGCCGTCTCGATATCGTCGAGCGTGTCGCCGACGAAGACGACCGTCTCGGCGTCGAGTCGGTCCGCGAGCGTCACGAGCGCGGTCGGGTCGGGTTTCCCCGGTGCGGGGTCGTCCATCGTGAACCGGTGTCGCTCGGGCACGTCGAGACCGACGCGATCGAGCGCGATGTCGGCCTCGGCGGCAGGGCGACCGGTGACGACGCCCACGTCGTAGTGGTCGGTGAGGGCCTCGCGCGTCTCGGCGGTGAGGAGCGTCGGCTCGTCGTTGATGTAGCCTGCTGTACTGAGTGTCGGTGTTCCGGCTTCGAGTTCGCGATACAGGTCGCCGCCGAGATACAGCTCCTGAAACACGTCGCGGAGGCGAGCGCGGTCCCAGTCGGCGTACACCGCCTCTCGGGAGTGGGGATCGAGATGGTCGGCGACGACGGCCTCAGCACCGGTGAGTCCACCGCCCGACGCGCTGATCTTCTCGGTGAACGTCTCCACCGAGAGCGGGAAGCCGGCGTCGCGCGCGAGCACGTACAGGGCGACCGCGTAGGTGAGCTCCCAGTCGTTGTTGAAGCCGCCGGCGTTTTTGAACAGCTGGATCGACTCCCGATCGATCGTGTCGTCGTATATCTGCTCGACGGACTCGACGATCGCACGCCGGTATGAGTCGGCCACGTCCACGAGTACCCCGTCGATGTCGAGCACGACCGCGTCCGCGTCTATCATACCCGTCCGTTCGCCTCGGGAGGGATAAAGAGCGTCTCCTGCGGCAGGGTTTTCGGGCGACTCGCCACAACCGCCGGATCGCCGCCGAGCGTGGTGAACGCCCAGCGCGCGCCGGATTCACGGGCAATAGCGACGAGCGGGCGCTGTAGCTCAGGGGGACAGTTCAGCGCGTAGACGACGTCGGCGTCGGCGTACACGCCGGGATCGGGGTCCGTCACGTCGTCGCGGACGAACCGGACACCCTCGGGGACGGCTCGATCGACGACGTCGGTCGCCGTCACCGCGACACCCGCATCTGCGAGCGCGCGAGCGACATCAAGTCGGTTGCCGACCCCGACCTCGATCGCACGGCTCGCACCGGCCGTCAGCGTCGCCGCGAGTCGAGTATCACTCACAGCGGAACGCTTACTTCCGATGTCGTCTAATAGCTTCGCATGCACGTCGACATCGTGCCGGTCGGGGACGTTCCACCCGTGGTGAAGCGTGAGGCCTCCTCCGGGCTTCGCGCCGTCTACGACGCCGAGGTGACCCTTCACGACCGCCAGTCGCTCCCCGAATCCGCCTTCGACGAGTCCCGCAATCAGTACCGAGCCGAGGAGTTCATCGAGCTCGCCTCGCGGGTCGGCTCCGGCGCGAAGAACATCGCTATCACCGGACAGGATCTCTACTACCGTCGTCGCAACTACGTCTTCGGACTGGCGTATCTCTCTGGCAGCGGAAGCGTCATCTCCACGAACCGCCTCCAGACCGCCTCCGACGGCGGGAGCGCGACGAAGTCCGCAGACGAGGTGTTCACCGACCGCGTCCGCAAGGAGGTCGTCCACGAGATCGGCCACACGCTCGGGTTAGAACACTGTGACGAGAAGAAATGCGTGATGAGCTTCTCGCCGACCGTGCGCGAAGTCGATCAGAAGACGCAGAACTTCTGTGGCTCCTGCTCGCGAGACGTATTATAAGCCAGTGCTCGCGTGCTCGCACGCTCGTAGAACTGTGACGGCTCAGGAGACACCTGTCATCACACGGGGCTGAGAGGGGGTAACTCTCGTCATCGCCGTCGGTCGGGTCTCGGTCACGCGCGGTGAAAAGTCCATCCTCATATCGCTTCGACGTTCGCTGTTTTCCGTCCGGACGACAGACACACTGCCGGCGCGTCGCCGCTGATCGCCGTCGCTGTCTCACTGATGGCCGCGATCGGGATCGTGGTGCACCGTGCGACCCACCTCCAGCGGGACAGTCACCGGCAACACCGGCTCGTCGGCCGCGAGTCCGCGCACCTTCCGGGCGGTGAGGGCGTCCTCGGTCGCCCGGTCGGTGTGGTACTCCAGCACGGCGTCGGCTGCCCGACACAGCTGTCTGAGCGGCCGTGAGAGCGACGCCTCCGGGTGAACGTCGAGGACGAGCAGCGCCAGTCCCTCGCGGTCGCGGACGTGCTCGCGGATCGCGTCGAACGGCTCGCGCCAGTCGCCGCTCGCCACGAGATCACGGAACGAGTCGACGACGATGACGCCGTGCTGATCGAACGACAGCCGGCGTTCGTCGGTCTGCTCGGTCCCGTCGACGGCCCGGATCTCGACCGTCTCCGGGTGGGCCAGATCGAGCGTATCGACGCGTCGTCCGGCGTTCGCGGCGTCGCCGAGAGCCGCTCGCACCGTCGTCGGTGTTCGCATCGTCGTCAGATAGCGGGTGTCACACGCCGTCGCGACCGCCGTTCGATACCCCACCAGCTCGACTGCGCTTCTCGCGTCACCGAGCGCGACCGCCACCGATCCCGGTGGGATCCCCCCGCCGAGTGCTCTGTCGAGACTGTGTACGCCGGTCTGGAACGCGTCGCGAGCCATGCCGTCGGCTACGCCGGATTCGGGTAAAAACGTGCCCACTGTTTGTTAATTCTATACACCTACGATAAATTTTAAATCATAGCGCGGGGACGACGCCTATCATGAGTGAGCCAGCTGAGACCACAGGGGCGACGTCGCCCGACGGGTCGGCGTCGTTACCGCTCGATCCGGCCGATAGCGACCGGACCGACGGGGAACCGCTCGACGAGCGTACGCGGGAGCTCCTCGTTCCGATGCGCACCGAGCTCGGCGAAGCGGAACTCGACGACGCCGTCGAGATTACCGAGCGGTACTGGCTCGTCCGACCGTTCGCGTTCGCCGTCATCCTGCGTGACACGCAGACAGACGAGTACAGCTACCACGTCGTCGAGCCGGAGCTCGACGAGCACGAACACTACGTCTACCGCGAGCTCGAACGGGAGCTTCGGGAGCATCTCGTCCACCGCGCGACGACGGGCGAGGACGAGCGCGAGCGCGAGTCGATGCTCGAGAGACAGGCCCGCCGCGTCATCGACGAGCTTCCCGGACTCGACGTTCCAGAGCCGTCGTTCCGACAGATCTGCTACTACCTCCAGCGCAATCTCGTCCGTTTCGGGAAGATCGATCCGCTCATGGCCGATGCCCGGCTGGAGGAGATCTCGTGTAACGCGCCCGACAGCCCCGTCTTCGTCTACCATCGCGACTACGAGGACCTCGCGACGAACGTCGAGTACGAGACCGACGAGCTCCGGTCGTTCATCAAGACGCTCGCACAGCGCTCGGGAAAGGACATCTCGACGGCGAAGCCGATGCAGGGGACCGCGCTTCCCGACGGCTCGCGGATCCAGCTCACGCTGGACGAGGTGGCTCCACGCGGCGAGAACTTCACGATCCGGAAGTTCCGCGACGTTCCGTTCACGCCGATCGATCTGGTCCGGCTCGACACGTTCACCGTCGATCAGCTCGCGTATCTGTGGAGCTGTATCGACGCCGGCCTGTCGGGGATCGTCGCCGGGGGAACCGCATCCGGAAAGACGACCGCACTCAACGCCTTATCGATGTTTCTCCCGCCGAAATCGAAGGTCGTCTCCATCGAGGACACCCGCGAGCTGCAGATCCCACAGGAGAACTGGGTCGCCTCGCTCACGCGCGAGCCGATGTCCGGCGACGGCGAGACGGGGATCGACATGTTCGATCTGCTCCGCGGCGCGCTCCGGCAGCGCCCGGAGTATATCCTCGTCGGTGAGGTCAGAGGCGAGGAGGCCCGCGACATGTTCGAGGCGATGTCCACGGGACACACGACCTACTCGACGTTTCACGCCGATCGGGTCGAGGCCGTCCTGAACCGCCTGCAGGGACCGCGGATGGGCGTCGAGACGGAACTCATCTCGGAGCTGGGCTTCCTCTGTTTTCAGGCGCAGGTCGGGACGGAGAGCGAGCGCCGCAACACCGAGATCGCTGAGGTGCTCGACATCGAGGGCGGTCGGCTGAAGACGCGCACCGTCTTCGAGTGGAGCGAGACCGACGACGCCATCGAACAGGTGAACCGCTCGGCACAGATGGCGAGTCTCAGACAGGAGCGACCGGCGATCGACGAGCGAACCGAGCGTCGCCGGGAGCTACTCGCGTATCTCGTCGCCGAGGATATCAGCGGCTACGAGCCCGTCGCCGCCGCGGTTCGGGCCTTCGAGCGGTCGCCCGATCGCGTCATCGAGCAGGTCCGCGCCGAGACGCTCGACGCCGAGACGCTCCGGCGGATCGAGGGGGACGGAGATGGCACGTAGCGCCGACGACGCGGGCTTCACCGTCGACGAGGAACGCGACCGCTGGACGGAGCTCCTGAACCGGGCCGCCGACGCCATCGTCGCGGCTCGCGAGACGATCGCGACCGGCGAGGGGCGAAGCCGATTCGACCGGTTCGCCTACCGGCAGTTCGCCGGCCACTTCCGCGACCGACGCGACCGCTTCGACGAGTATCGACGGATCGTCAATCAGGCGCGCTACGAGGAGACGTACGACCGCTATCTCGCCCGGGTAACGCTGTGGACGCTCGTCTCGTTCGCCCTCGGAGCGGTCGTCGGCCTGCTGTTCGCACTGCTGTTTCGCCGGCTCGGGCTGTTCGCGGGCGTCGGACTCTCGGTGTCGCTCGGGCCGCTGTCGTCCGTCGCGGCCCTGCTGAAACTCCCGCTCGGGATGGGGTTCACCACGCTGTCGGTCGGACTGCTGTTCGCCGTTGCCGTCGGCGCGACCGGGTACTACGCTCCGAAGTTCGCCGCGTATCAGCGCGAGCGCGCCATCGAGTATCTCCTCCCGCAGGCGATCACCTACATGTTCGCGCTCTCGCAGGGGGACCTCCCGTTTCCGGCCATCGTCCGGCGGCTGGCCGAGACGGAGGACACGTACGGCGAGGTGGCCGTCGCCTTTCAGGCGGTCACGAACGACATGGACTTCTTCGGCTCCGATCTCCGGACGGCGCTCCGGAGCGCCCGCGAGTCGACGCCATCGACTGAGCTCGCGGAGCTGCTCGACGACATGATCGGGATTATCGACACCGGCGGAGACGTGACGCCGTTCCTCCGGAGCAAGGCCGAGGAGTATCAGGAGCGGCGACGCCGCGCGAACGATCGCGTGGTCGACACCGTCGGCATGTACGCACAGCTGTATATGATCGCCGGCGTCGCGTTTCCGCTCTTCCTGCTCATCACGCTCACCATCATGGTCGCCATCTCCGGATCGGGAACGGCCAGACTCCAGCTGGTCGTCTATCTGCTCATCCCCGTTATCGCAGCCGGGTTTATCATTCTCATCGACACCGTTTCACCGGACGATCTGGGTACGTCCCCCACGCTACCGGTGGATACCGACCGCGTCTCCGTCGCGGAGCTCGCTGAGCGACTCGACGGCGAAAACGGTGCGTCGCGCGCACCGGGCCGGACGAGCGGCCACACCGACGCGCTGTCGGTGACCGAGGTCAACGGTATCGAGGGGCTTCACGCCGCGCTCCGGCGTCAGTCGACCGTCCGAACGCTCCGTGCGCCGATCGATCTCGTGCGCGAGCGTCCGGTCGCTTCGCTGGCGTTCTTCGTGCCCGTCGCGCTCGGCTACGTCGGCGTGCTCGCGCTCGCTGGCATCGCCGTGCCGACGCCGACCGGTTTCCTTGCCGCGCCGATCGAGACGACGCTGCTGTCGGTCGTCGTCCCGCTGTTCGCAGTCCTCGTCCCGCTCGCGTACTTCCACGAGCGGAACTACCGCCACCGCCGACGGGTCAATCGCGAACTCCCGGACGTGGTCAGGAAGCTCGCGAGCACCTCCGAGACGGGGATGACTCTGGCACAGAACGTCGGGCTGGTCGGCGAGACCTCAGAGGGGTATCTCGCCGAGGAGTTCCGCCGCGTCGATCGCGCGATGGAGTACAACGTCGTTCTGGGTGACGCGCTCCGCCGGATGTCGAACCGCGTCCGGAACGAGCGACTCACCCGCGTCGTCCATCTCCTCGCGGAGGCGAACGCCGCAAGCGGACGGGTGCGGGCCGTCCTCACCGTAGTCGCCGACGACGTGCGCAACGCCTACCGGCTGGAGACCCGTCGGCGCGACGAGACGCGCAACCAGCTCGTCATCGGCGTGATGGGCTTTCTCCTGTATCTCGTCGTCGCCGTCGGCGTCATCGAGTTCTATCTCCCGCCGATGGTCGAGGCCGCGACGCAGGCCAGCGATCTCGGCGCGAGCACGTTCGCCGCGAACGTCGATATCGACTGGTTCCGCGTCGTGCTGTTCCACGGGGCGTTGATTCAGGCGCTCGCCACGGGACTCGTCTCCGGCCAGATCGCCTACGATAGCTCGCTGTCGGGACTGAAGCTCGCCGTCCCGCAGCTCCTGCTCGCGACCGTCGTCTTCCTGTTCATCTGAGTATGACCGACACCACACCACACGAGAGCCGTACCGACACCGAATCACGCCGGGCGACGACGAGCGACGACCGCGGCCAAGCCACACAGATCGGGCTGATACTCGCGATCGGGACGGTGTTCAGTCTCCTGCTGGTCGCGCAGGTATCGCTCGCGCCACAGGTACAGACGGAGACGGAGCTGCGCCACTCCAGCACCGTCCTCGCCGATATGCAGGAGATACAGGCCGACCGCGACGCCGTCGCCGACGGGGTGGGCGGGCAGGCGAGCGTGCTTCGGATGGGCGATAGCTATCCGACGTATCTGATCCTCGCCCAGCCGCCCGGGCCGTACGGAACGCTCGCCACCGACGACGCCGGAAAACTCGCTATCAGCGATGTGACGGCGACGAATCCCAACACGGCCGACTACTTCGACGGCGACACGATCGCCCGCGAGACGACCGCGTTAGCGTACGTACCCGGCTATCAGCAGTACGACGCCCCGACGACGCGACTCGCACAGGGCGTCCTCACCGAGCAGTACGGCGACCACGCTGAGCCGGTCGCCAGCGGTGACGTCGTCGATGGTCGAAATCTGAACCTCGTCTGGACAGTCGGCGATATCGCCATCGGACAGACGGAGTCGCTCACGCTTCGGACGGAGCAGCTCTCGGCGGCCGACCGGTCGGTCAGAGTCGAACCGGCCGAGGACGGGGAGCCGATCACCGTCAGCATCGAGACGACGCTCTCCGAGACGCGGTGGCGAGAGCTGCTCGCCGCCGAGATCGACGAGGAGACGACGCCGGACGCGCCCGCGTACGACGGCGACAGTCGCTACATCACCGCGATCGAGAAGACCGGCGACACGCTCACGATCTCGCTGGAGACCGAGATCAGCTACCGGCTCGACATGGCGAAGGTCGGCTGGCGAACAGGCCACCAGCCCGGCTTCGCCACCAATCGAGAGCCGGAAACGGCGTATCTCACGACAGACGATCGGACGCCCGTCGTCGCCGAGGGAACGACGACGACGCTCACCACGACGGTCGCCGACAGCTACGCCAACCCACAGCCGGACGTACCGGTGACGGCCCGAGTCCTCGGGGCCGGTCAACTCGACGGTGGTCACAACAGTACCGAGCGGCTCTCCGACGACGGCGGAACGGTCACCGTCGAGTACACCGCACCGGAGGTGACTCCACCGACGGGCGAGACGAGCGAGCAGACGGAACGGGTTCGCGTCAGCGTCTCGAACGCGGCCGGCAGCGACGGTGATCCCGAAGTCGTCGTCTTCGAGGTCCGCGTCCAGAACACCCACGACTGACGTTTAAATACCAGTACGAGACAGCCACCCTATGTCACCACACGACTCCACGCTCGAATCAGACCCGGCGTTTCGGGCGCTTCGTGCCCGTATCGACGCGCTCGAAGCCGATACCGACTGTGAGACGCGACTCGCCAGACTCGAACGGATAGTCTGTATGCTCGCCCGCGAGACCGAGCGGCAACGGGCCGTCCTCGAATCCGTGCTCGACGAGGACGATCCCAGAGTCGCCCGCGAGTCGACGCTCGACGCGCTACTTGCCGATCTCCCCGAGCACGACGGCCCGGACCGTGAGGGACCGGAAAGTGACGATCCCATTCCCGAGTCGCCGCGCCCGTGCGACGGCCCGCCGGACAGCGAGTAGTCGGACCACATAGCGGTCGATGGTCACCGGCCATCGACACACCTCCGGAATAGCATACGACCGACTGCCGAAACAGAGTACACCACGATCTCACCGATGCACACGACAGACGAGCGCGCCTCCGCCTCGACCACCGGCATGATCGTCGCCGTCGCGCTGATGGTAGTAATGAGCGGCGTCATCTACGCCGGTCTCTCGACGCGGATGGACGAACAGACGGACGCGGAGACGACTATCGAGCGGGCGAGCGTCGATATCGTCGCGCAAGACCGGCTCCGGGTCGTCCCCATGATCGGGTCGTCACTCGATCTCGACTCGACTACCGTCCGGGTCACGTTCCCGAACTCTGGGAAACACGGTTTTACCGTGACCGACGCCGGGCAGGCCATCGAACACAGCCGGACGACGACCGAGACCACCACCCGGACGGTCACCAACGGGGTCGAGCCCGAGCCGGTGTACAAAACGGTCACCCGTCCCGTCTACGAGACCGTCGAGAAACGGGTCCAGACGGGGACCGAGACCGTCGAGCGGACGGTTCCGACCTACCGCTGGAACCGAACCGTCACCAGAGAGCGCCCGATACACCGCTGGAACCGAACCGTGACCGAACAGATACCGCAGTACCGCTGGCGGCACGAGTGGACAGAGCAGGTTCCGCGCTACCAGTGGGAACGCACCGTCACCGAGCGCGAGACGACGGTCGACTGGGAGTCGCCCGGTCCCGAGTGGTCGAAGGCCAGTGGCGTCCTGTACACCGATACCGTCTACAAAGGTCGGAGGCGAGAGCGAGTCCAGACCGGCTACAAGACGAAACGCCGATTCGACGGCTTCGAGCGCGAGCGGGTCCGGACCGGCTACGAGACGCACGAGGAGTGCTCGACAGAGCAAACGCGGTGGGGTCTCGCTCGCGGGCGAACCTGTGAGACGGTACGTGAGCCGGTGTACGACTACGAACGCGTCCCCGTCTACGAAACCGTTCGCCAGCCGACCTACGAGTGGCGATGGACGGCCGACTACGACACCGAACGCTACTACCGGTATGAACGACTCGATCGGACGACCGATCGGACGCTGTCGGCGACCGAACCGACGGGTGACGGCTGGCGGAAAGCGTCACAGCGCGCGTTCGCGTACAAGGCGGTCGAACGGACGGACACCGAGATAGCCGCCACGCGTCCCGGTCCCGACTGGAGACTACAGACTGGGCCTCCCGTCTCCTACACCGAGCAGACACGGACTGAGACGACGCTCTCGCACGAATCGCCGGGCGACGAGTGGCATCGGGTCAGCGACAGCCCGGTCCGGACCGACACCGTCGAACTGACACAGACACAGACTGCCCCGCGACAGCCGGGTGAGGGCTGGTTACCAGTCAGCGGTGAGCCGGTCGGCGAGACGACCGTGACGATCCAGCGTCCGACGTACGGCATCGTCGAGCAGCGAATCCGAACCGGGACGACGACCGACCGCGTCATCAGCCACTACCGGATGGTTCCGAAAACGAGGATCGTCACCGAGACGGAGACGACGGCGACGTTCGACGACAGCGTCGGCGCTATCGAGCGCGGCCTCACCGATGACCCGACACGGGGATCACCAGACCGGGCGAGCATCGCCGCTGCCGACGCGGATCCGGAGGACCGAGCCGACGAAAGCGACGGCGTCCCTGCCGAGCAGAACGACGGGCGAGAGACCGATAGCAGCGGAGACGAGCAACCGGCCGGTCCAGCACGCGTTCTCGAACGGCTGCCGTTCCTGAAGTCCGGCGCCACCGATGACCCACCGGCCCGTGCGACTCGTATCGTCAAGGGTGTCAGCGGGACGACGGCACGCGACTCGCCAACGGTGTGGCAGAACGGCGAATCGCTCACCGTCCATCTGCGCGAGAACCGCATCAACGAGGGCGATATCGTTCGCGTCGAGATCATCGACACCGACGCCGACTCCGTCGTGCTCGACAAGCAGGTCCGAGCGACGGATCTCCCGGCTGTCTCGCTCGACAGCACGCGTGGCAGCTCTCCGGGTGACGGATCACCCGCTGGTACGCCGTCGACGAGCGGAGCCGATTCAGGGCCGCGAGCGGGTCCACCGTCAGACGAAGCCCATGGGCCGTCAACTACATCTCCGTCAGGGGGCGCTGGCCAAACAGACGCTCCACAGTCGGGAGCGACGGCTGATACCGACCGTCCGCCCGCTGTCTCTATCTCCGGACCGAACACAGTTCTCCCCGGGGGTGAGGCGACGTTCGACGCGAACGTCGTCGACGACAACGGTATCGTGGACTACGCGTGGAGCGGCGCGTACAGCTACGAGCAATCGACCGCGACCCACACCTTCGCCGACGCCCCCGGTGAGAGACGGCGGATCTCGGTTACCGTCACCGATACCGCCGGGCAGACGGCGACTGCGACGAAGGTCGTCGAGATCGGCGACAGAAACCGCGACCCGCGGATCGAACTGACTCCCGCCGTCACCGGCTGTGTCGGTGACACGGTACAGTTGGATCCGACCATCGTCACTGAAGACGGTGACACCGCGACCGGCGAGTGGAGCAGAGAGATGCCGATCCGACTGGAGTCTCCCGGCGTTAGCTCGGTGACCTACACCGCAACCGATAATCACGGCGCAAAGACGTACAAGAGCGTCCGGATTACTACAATTTCGTGTAGGTCTGGTGGTGACGGAACATCAGAAATACAGCCAGCAGACGTTCAGCCTGAAGGTAATGAAGTAGTCGTTCTATCTGGTGAAGGAGAAATGACGATACAGATCGGGGACAACCAACACGAGAAGTACTCGCAAGATACGGTAGCGATGCGAGAGCTGCCAGAATCCAGCAACGCTGCAGCCTCGTATCTCGGAGCAGGGATTATGGCGGCTGTTGATAAAGCAAAAGATACCGTGGCTCCGGATTCGTACACCATTAAAAGGGAAGTGAGTCGGAGTGAAGCGCAATTTGCAATATCTGAGGCCAAGCAGGCAACCAATCAGGGCTTTGGAAAGGGCAGCCAGATAGCGCTGAACAAGCACAAATCGCTGAGAAATGGCAAGGTAGAGGATGGTCTCGACTCCGATACCGGCGATACGGTGACTATGATAATCAAAGTCGGTCCACACGAGGACATAGACGGACAGGAAATTGCCGAGGAGAACGGAGAGATACAGCAGTCACAGAGCGATTCCAGACCAGATAGTAGTAATGAGCCTTCGATCGGAGCGACCGACTCAACGACAGACGTCCAGAGGGGCGTTAGCGAAGCGGTTGCCAGTGATCAGACACGCCAAACGGATTACACTGCTGCACGTGGCACAGTGAGGGCCATCAGAGCAGATCAGCGAGCGGGCCATCGTAACGCTGACCAGTCACTTGGAGGTTCGAGCCCGGAGACGCAGAGTTCACAGAGTGGGTCCACGAGTAGTACCGAGGAGAATACTTCGGCAGAGGACGGCAGTGACGAACTCTCTGACAGCTCTCCGATGGTCGGGTACGGTGAACATCTGATTGAAGCCGGCGACTCCACCGAGGAGACAGAGTAGTAGTTAGACCATTTATTCATAAAATTATTAAGCGTAAGCAAATACACTGAGTACGCCCACATGAACCGACGACAACTGCTCCGAGCATGTGGTGCGACCGGAATAGGTCTCACGACCGGATGTCTGGGGCGACTTCGAGGTAATGCCACTGAGCAGCGCACTACAGAAGATACCGCTTCTGACGTGCAACCGATTCCAGAGTACGACGCAACACACCACTCGGTTGTTCCAGACGTACAGGAGCTGGAGCAGCTTACGCACGAAGTGACTAACAGAGCAAGAAGGAAACACTCGAAAAGTGAGATTTCATACGATCCGGAGTTAGCTAATATTGCTCGGCTTCATTCGCGTGATATGGCGAGGAATGAGTTCTTTTCGCATGAGAATCAAGATGGTGAATCGCATAATACCAGATTGTCAAACCATGGATATTATTCAGACGTAGTGTATGAAAATATCCTTGTCAGTGAGTCAGTTCAAAACGGCGTAGAGGTTCGAGAGGCAGCACAGATGGCGGTCGACTCCTGGCTCAACTCACCACCCCACCGCGAAGCCCTACTCAGAGAGCACGTCACTGAAGAGGGAATCGGCGTTTACGTCACCGCCGAGCCGCGGATCTACTGG
>PXQU01000002.1 GCA_003021785.1 Halobacteriales archaeon QH_7_65_31
TATTCGCAGTCCTGTCTCGGTCGTCTCGACATCGATACCGAGCGACTCAATCTGGTGTGGAGAATGGTCTGTTTCGATGCGGAGGTGTGTTCCGCCCCCGTACGTCTCGATGAGACCAGCCGGCTGGCCGACTTCGACGAGCGAACCAGAATCGAGTAGGGCCACTCGATCCGCCAGCTGTTCGGCCTCTTCCATGTAATGGGTCGTGAGGAAAACTGTCGTTCCGTCGTCTGCGAGGTCGGTGATGAGCGACCAGAGCGATTGCCGTCCAGCCGGATCGATCCCTGTCGTCGGTTCGTCGAGAAAGAGGAGGTCGGGGTCGTTGATAAGTGCGATGCCGACACAGACACGCCGTTGCTGGCCACCGGACAGGTTCGTATACCACGTTTCGTCAGCTGTTTCCAGCCCGACGTCAGTAAGTACGCCGTCGACGGATCGGGGATCGTCGTAGAGTCCGGCATAATAGACAACCAATTCACGTGCCGACAACCGCTCTGGTGGTGCAAACGATTGCGGGAGCAGTCCGATACGTTCTCTCTCGACCTGATTCGGTGGCTGTCCGAATACAGTGACTGATCCCTCGTCTGGCGTCATAGTGCCGGTGAGCGTGCGAATGAGCGTCGTTTTTCCGGCCCCGTTCGGCCCAACGAGTGCAAAAACCTCCCCGCTATCGACCGACAGTGAGACGTCTTCGAGTGCGATGGTCTCGCCGTACCGCTTGGAGATATCCTCAGCAGTGACTGCCGCAGTCATACCGGGAGATTGGAACGACGTCAGGTAAGTCGTTCGATTCTGGTACGAATTCCCGTCCCGAACAGCTCGGGGTTCTGTGTTAAGTTGTCAGTACTCGGAGCGGTATGGTAGGCGATTGACAACCACTTAGTGGTTGTTAGAGATACGGGTAGTATCCGAACAGAAGGGTTGATAACTGTCTAGTTCAATCCTCAGCTAATCGTATGCCAGCAGAGCAGTTAGAGTCGTTTCTCGATAATCCCGCGATGCGGGAAGCCGTGTCGATCGTGTTCGAACAGAGCAGCGGGGGCAGCGAGGAACTGCAATGGGGCGACGTTGAGGACGCGCTGTCGAGTGGCCAGTGGGGACGATTGATCGAAACCGGCGTTCTGGTGAGTGGCGGGACCGGGTTCGCCTTTGCGAACCCGGAACGCGTCGAGGAGATACTCAAGCAACACGGCCATCTCTCGGATGCCACTGACGACGTTGACGAGATCGAATCCGAGTCGTGGGCCTGGTACGACAAGGCGGCCGGTGTGGCGACACTCGCCCTCTTCACCGGCTACTGGAATACGGGGATACGGGATCTCATCGCATCCGTCGACAACATCGTCCTCGCGCCGATCACCGATATGTTCCCGTTTTACGCTGTCATCATCTTCCTCGCGGTCGTCACCGGATTCTATTCGACTGTTCTGCAGGGCCGGCTTGTAGACAGGGAGAAACTGCAGGCGTATCAGGAGCGGATGAACGAGCTGAAAGAACGGAAAGAGGCGGCGAAAGAACGGGGCGACGACGAAGCGCTCGAACAGATCCAAGAGGAGCAGATGGAGGCAGCCGGTGGTTCGCTGGGGATGTTCAAACTGCAGTTCCGTCCGACGGTCTGGATTATGCTCATAACGATCCCCGTGTTCCTCTGGCTTCGCTGGAAAGTACGTGGCGGTCACCTCGGCGTTGGCGAGACTGGGATAGTGGTCCCACTGACGGGCGCTGTCTCGTGGCAAGAGCCACTACTCGGGCCGATGCCGACGTGGATCGTCTGGTATTTCCTCTGTTCGATGGCTTCACGGCAGATTATCCAGAAGACGCTCAACATACAGACATCGTCCGCATCTTCATCGTAACAACGGCTAAGTGGTTGTTTCCCGTGCTGCGTGGGTTCCGGAGCATCTGCGTCGAGAACCCGCAAGCCGCGTCTATCCCTCCGCTTTTCGTCCCGACACCGAATCCCTCGGCGGTTCGGTCGTACAGATCACTTCGCCAGTCGTACTCGCCGTCCGTGCGAATCCGCATGGCTCATTTGCACACGGGGGGTCCAAAAGCGTCCCTGAGTGGCTGACTCGCCCGCAAGAACATATAAAGAACTCCGAAATGGGTCGCTCGCGGCTCCGCTCACTGTGAGCGCTCGGCTCCGAGGGCGAAATCTTGCACACGGTATCGGCGATCTCGTCGCGCGCAACCGCCCGTGTGTGTCTTATGCATCCGGTGGAATCTTCTGGCGGCGGTATCGGTCTATCGCCAAGATGGCAAAACCTGCGGTAAGAGCAATGAAGCCGGCCACGCGAGTAGGATTACTGTCGATAGCGGTTGCAACGATGATGAGACCCCCGCCGATCATGAAAGCGAGTCCCGCCACGAGCGCCGGGATGTCGCCCTGTCTAACAGATACCATAGCGCGGATTCACGTTCGCTAGGTTTATATTTACTGAATGATTCTGAAGATCAGTTCTCTAGGAGAGGGTCGGTGACCGAACGTTAAGGAGGGTCCGGCCAGCCAGCACCGAGATGCCAACCGCCACGCCAACGGTGAGCGCTCCGAACGCGACGAGTTGATTGAGACCAAACGTGACACCGGCAGCGGCTACTCCCGCAGCGAGAGCGGTGATTGTCAAGTCGGTCACGAAACGAGATCGAGAGGTGGCGGCCACATATTGGGAGATACGGTCAAGAGAATTGGTACTGGAGGCTATGTGAACAGCGACTGCGACTGCGACAGTCGTTGCATAGGATTCGGGGAAAAACCAACTAACGATTAGATACCCGACAAGGGCGACAACACCACCGACGACAGCGGCGTCTACGATTGTAACAATACGATTGGAGTAGATGGACATATATCCCAATTGCTGCGGGCTTCATATAAATCCTCCGTGAACTCTTCGAGGGGAGACCAGTGGGCTGGCGTGCGCACCCTCACGGCCCCCGAGGGGGCCGGAGGGCTGGCAGGATAAGAATGAACAGCAGCCGCGACCGCCGCCCCGCAGGGGCTAGCGAAAACGTTCGATCCGATTTCGTCGCCCCCCTACAGTGAGAGAATAACCGCTACTGCGATGCCCTCGGTTCTCACTCGCCCGATCACCCCGACGACCCCCTCAATCGACGCCCAGAATCTCCCCGAAATGGCTGGCAAAAACGACAACGCGCTAACCACCCGCCGAATGGTACGAGAACCTATCAGAACCGCAAAAATCGCGCCTTGATCACCGGCGTCGCCACTCTCCGACCACGCGAGCGATATAAAAACTCGCTTACGCCGGCGGGTCCGCCGCGTCCGGTGGCGGCGCTGGCGGCTCACTTCGATGGTGACGCCACAGGCAATTTGAACGATGCTGAGTCTCAAGTCTCCGCCACGGTTGTAACAACGGCTTAGTGGTTGTTTCTCGTGCCCTCTCCCGAACGTCACTCCTCCGTCTAATCGATCGACCCGTCACTGATGAGCCTCTCCTCGACGAGCGTACCGAGATCTGGATACAGACGATCGTGGTTAATTCTGACTCATACTACGTGTCTAACTCCTCTTTGATGACGAGCCCATGTGGTTCATCTTGCCCGGAACCTGCGTCGCTAGAAGGCTGTTGGTCCGTTCACCGGTTCCGATCGACAACCGCACTGAAACTAATCGGTACGACATCGCAATCTGTATGACGTGGGAACTCAAAGTAGCGATTGGCACGCGTGACGCACAGCGTGCCCTCCCGATGACAGTCAGAGGCACCCATCTCGTTCCCGATCCCACCTCTGTAGTCGGCCCATTACTAGCTCCCGATGTCATCGGGGGTTCTTCGCTTCTTCGTGACGATCCAGCAACCTTCGGTTTCCAGTGCGGCTTCAAACAGAACGCATAACCCGGATCGGTTGGTTAACTTCGATATGCGCGCTGTCAGCGATCAGTTTAACTCACCATTCTCGCGTGCTGCTTTCGCAGCGGGGGCGATTCTGTTTGTTGCGGGTGCGATTGGGATCACCCTCGACATTATGCCTGAGGATCCCGTGTCTGGCTTAGGGATGCAGATCGATTTCGATCTCGAAGTTCTGGGGATCGTCGCTGTCACTGGGGCTGTCCTCGGTGATCGTATACCGCACCGGCCACCATCGTTGCCTGATACTCACCACAGCGACCGTCACCGAGACGTGTATATCTCCCGACCATTGCTTGAGACACTTCTCCGATTTGCCCGGCGGTCTGAGCCGGAGCTGCTCTCTATTGGGCTCGCGACGACTCCCGCTGGACAGTTCAGTAACACTAACGGAATTTCTGATTCGATACCAGTATTTACCCATCTTTACCTTCCTGAGCGTCCGAACTCAGTCAGTTCCGTCTTTGGTATGAATCTCCACACGCCGCCGGGGAGAACACATGGCCGGTTCGTGACGCATCCATCCTCGGAGCTTCAGTTGACGAAACGAGACGATTTACACGCAGTGGTCTTCGTTGCCGTCCCCCCGTGGGACGAGACCGCCATCGCAGCGTTCGATCGGGCTGGTCGTCGACACTCGATACGAGTCGTTGAAGGAACACCACCCGATGAGCCGCTCCCATCGCTGAATCAGTAGTATTTTTGCCCCAACCGTCCAAGCAGAAGCTGAATACCACTCAGCTGTGCCAGCCACAGGAATACGGAGCGAATGGCTCTGTGTGTCCAGTGGTGAGTACGCCACGAGTGACGACACCACCAACGACTATGAACCCACATATCACTGGGGATGGCTGTAGCCAGTACTCGCATCGTCGTGAATCAACTCTCTCCTCGGCGTTGATCCTATGAGCTGGAAAGAAACGGCCGCACCTGTCCTCACTCGGATGCCGTCCGTCCAGAGGCCCGAGGGACACATTCCGTTCCGTCGCAAGCTCGCGTGGACGGCCGGCACGCTCGTCCTGTACTTCTTCCTCTCGAATGTCATTCTCTTCGGTGCTAACCAAGGGAGTGACATTTTCGGGCAGTTCCGGTCGATTTTGGCGGGTGGGCAAGGTACGATTCTACAGCTCGGGATTGGTCCGATCGTGACCGCGAGTATCGTCTTGCAGTTGCTCGGTGGGGCTAACCTGCTGGGTCTCGATACCGACGATCCGCGCGATCAGGCGCTCTACCAGGGCCTACAGAAGTTCCTCGTGCTGGTCATGATCTGTCTGACCGGGCTGCCGATGGTGTTCGCCGGCAACTTCCTCCCGGCCGATCCGCAACTCGCCCAGACGCTTGGTGTCCCGCTGAGCGGCATCAAGTGGTTAATCTTCTTCGAGATCGCCGTCGGGGGTATCCTTATCCTGTTCATGGACGAGGTCATCAGCAAGTGGGGCGTCGGCAGTGGCGTTGGGCTCTTCATCGTTGCCGGCGTCAGTCAGAAACTCATCGGTGGACTGATCGCTATCCCCGGCGTCGCTGGACAGCAAACCGGGATTCTGACCGCGTGGGTCGAAATCCTGTTAGGTGATATTCCAGTTGGCTCTCCGCTTACGGCGACCGGGATGCAAACACTGGTTTTCGGGGTCGGAAGCCTTCTTCCGCTACTAACGACGCTACTGATCTTCGGAATCGTCGTCTACGCCGAGAGCGTCCGCGTCGAGATTCCGCTTTCGCATGCTCGAGTCAAAGGCGCCCGTGGGAAATTCCCGGTGAAACTGATCTATGCCAGCGTGCTGCCGATGATCTTCGTTCGGGCGATCCAGTCCAACATCCAATTTCTCGGCCGGATCCTGTATAGTCAATTAGGTGATGGGATGCCGGCGTGGCTCGGGGTTTATTCGGGGAGCCAATCCGTCGGCGGTCTCTTTTATTATCTCAATCCGATTCACAGCCCCAGACAGTGGATGTGGTGGTCAGCTGGTGCTGGTGCTCACCACCCGTGGCAGATACTACTCCGGGTCTTCATCGATCTGGTGTTTATGCTTCTTGGTGGCGCTATCTTTTCGATCTTCTGGGTCGAGACTGCCGATATGGGGCCCGAAGCGACCGCACAACAGATTCTGAACTCCGGCATGCAGATTCCTGGCTTCAGGCAGAACCCGCATGTAATGGAGAAGGTGCTCGAACGGTACATCCCTCAGCTGGCCGTTCTCGGGGGTGTTCTGGTCGGCCTGTTGGCTGTGCTCGCCAATATGCTCGGGACCATCGGCGGTGTCTCCGGGACGTCACTCCTGCTTACCGTCAGCATCACGTACAAACTGTATGAGGAGATTGCGGAAGAACAACTCATGGAAATGCATCCGATGATGCGCCAGCTCTTCGGGTAGGCCTGTCGGCTCACGAGGCGCTCGTCGAGGATGAAAGTCTTGCCAGCGCCCGATGGCCCGCACGGCAGGGCGGTCTCAGCAGGGTTGCCGTTGGTGAGGGGGTCGAGCGCACTTGACAGGTGGCTCACCTCAGCGTCTCGGTGGACGATGTCCCGGGGAACGAACTCGGGACGGAGCACGCGAGCGTCGGTAATCATCGCTGACCAGCATATTCACACACTACCCACATAGACGGAAGCGTCTCGTTTCCGCTTTTCGGGATCATCGACACTGGCTGAGTTCCCACTTATGCTCACCCTGCCCGCGTCGAGGCAGCCCCAGAACGCAGGTGGTCCAAAATATTCTCCCACGCAGCAACTACGGTCAAATTGATGACCCACTCAAATTCAGCAGTGACGATGCACCGGTGTAGCGATACTACTGTTGGGCGCAGGAATCGTTGCAAGCACATTCACCGGCAACAACGAATACAGCCTTCCGCTTGCCGTTGCCGTGATGGGTCTTTCGGCAGTAGTTGCTGCCTACAGAAGATCTTCTCGCGTCAATTCAGGGCCCACTTGAAAACGCACTAGATGGTAAATGGACGTTCGCCCTCCGACTCGCCGCTTCCATCGAGCAGATCACCGAAGATGTCGTGCCGCTCAGCATATAGTATGGGTGCGGATAGCGAGACGCTGGGTCCACCCCGAGAGCTTCCACCGGATGCTGTCGAGGTGCTTGACCGGCTTACTCTCCGAGATTGGTCGCTTTCGAGCCTTTCCCGACCCACCTTCTGATGAATCTCGTGACAGCGGACTGTACAGGCCGATGTTTGCGCACCATCACGACTTCTCCCTTGAACTCTCCACCGACTGTCTCGGGGATTTCCCCGAACAGTACACGGCGAAGGATACCTTCACCAGCAGCACCAATGATGATCGAATCGAAGTCGCCATCGCGAGCATACTGGAGGATCGTTTGAGCGATATCGTCGCCCGCCTGGGTTGCGATATCGACGTCAGTATCTGATTCAGCCAACTGCTCCTGTCTTTCGGTGAGCGCGGATTGCGCGGTCTCGACATCTCCGTCTCTCACGACGTTGAAGAGTGTCACATCGACACCGGACTCAGCGTATGCAGCCGCGATCTGTTCAGCAAGATCAGTGTTTGCCCCGCCAGCAGTTGGGACGAGGACTCGCTTCGAGTCGGTCGTCCCGTCGGTCTTCAGCACGGCGACGTCACACTCGGCGTTCTCGACGACCGTATCGATATTCGAGCCGAGCGCGTAATCCGAGTAGCGTTTGCGACGGCCGCGCCAGCCCAGCAACACGAGG
>PXQU01000003.1 GCA_003021785.1 Halobacteriales archaeon QH_7_65_31
GATACGCTGTCAGGAGACTTAATGCCGGCGGTTGTGGCGGCGTTGTCGGATTCATCCCTGCCGTGAACGGCGGGGTTTTCTCCTCGTACTTTCCGTAACTCGCAGCTTCAACCCCACGAGGATTCGTCTGTAACAAGCCGTCGTCGCTTGCCACGTCGTCACGACCAGTCAGCTTCAATCCCACGAGGGTTCGTCTGTAACCACGCTCACGGAGGCCATCAGATACCGCCCCCGAGCTTCAACCCCACGAGGGTTCGTCTGTAACCCGTCCCCGCCTGCTGCATCCGTTTTGAGAGCGAGCGGCTTCAACCCCACAAGGGTTCGTCTGTAACCGATCCGAGTTCGATGTATCGCTGTGACTGCTGCAGGCTTCAACCCCACAAGGGTTCGTCTGTAACGACCGCACGCTGTGGAGTCTGCGGGCGCGCCTTCCGCTTCAACCCCACAAGGGTTCGTCTGTAACTCTCCATCCGTCGATTACCATCTCTCGGGGTGGTTCGGCTTCAACCCCACAAGGGTTCGTCTGTAACGAGTCGATAACAGGCGATGAGTATCGGCATCTGCCGCTTCAACCCCACAAGGGTTCGTCTGTAACGCATATCGTTGAGGACACGATGCATGGACGCGTACTGCTTCAACCCCACGAGGGTTCGTCTGTAACTTCGCGTCCTCCAATGGGGATGATGTGGTCGGCTGGCTTCAACCCCACGAGGGTTCGTCTGTAACCGGTCCCGTCGCACCGAGAGCACTCTTGATGGCCGCTTCAACCCCACGAGGGTTCGTCTGTAACAGGGATCGACGGAACGCGTTTCGGGTCTCGATGTCCAGCTTCAACCCCACGAGGGTTCGTCTGTAACCGTACGTCACCGCCGTGAACCGGGGTATCAGCCCATCGCTTCAACCCCACGAGGGTTCGTCTGTAACGAGCATATCCTCGGTTGGGACGCCGGCGTGAACGCGGCTTCAACCCCACGAGGGTTCGTCTGTAACGCGGTTCCGCACTTGTCGCCGTCCCACGGATTGATGCTTCAACCCCACGAGGGTTCGTCTGTAACGGTGGGCGCGGCTGGTGGCGAGCATCGAGATCTCCTCGCTTCAACCCCACGAGGGTTCGTCTGTAACCTGCTCGCTGATGTGAGGATTCAGCGTGGGCCTCTCGCTTCAACCCCACGAGGGTTCGTCTGTAACTCGGTGTCGACACCATAATATCGAGACTTTGTTGGCCTTCAACCCCACGAGGGTTCGTCTGTAACGTGATTTCCCACCGGACCTTCCGACGGATTTTCGAGTCCTTCAACCCCACGAGGGTTCGTCTGTAACGAGACCGCCGCACAGGTGGCACGTTACCCCACTCGTCCCTTCAACCCCACGAGGGTTCGTCTGTAACCAGAACGGTTGTTCCGGTCGTTCCAGCCCGAAGGCCTTCAACCCCACGAGGGTTCGTCTGTAACTTTCCGGTCCAGCGTGTACTTCGGGCCGATCACGCCCCTTCAACCCCACGAGGGTTCGTCTGTAACTCCCGTCCCGTGCAAGCACCCGGACTATCGGCGGCGCCTTCAACCCCACGAGGGTTCGTCTGTAACTCGTCGCCGTACTGACTGTCCGGGGTCGGGTCCCCGCCTTCAACCCCACGAGGGTTCGTCTGTAACCGAGCTGATCGCGTCGACGAGCTGCGCGACGATCTGCCTTCAACCCCACGAGGGTTCGTCTGTAACTCGATCCAAAATATAGAGTCCCACGGCGCGCTGTCAGCCTTCAACCCCACGAGGGTTCGTCTGTAACCTCTACTTCAGAAACAAGATACGCCTCGTTATTGACCCTTCAACCCCACGAGGGTTCGTCTGTAACCTTTCGCAGCGGCTCGCTGCTCGTCACTCACCTCTGCCTTCAACCCCACGAGGGTTCGTCTGTAACATCCAAAGATGAGGAGTCGAGCCCATCCGCGTGCTTCCTTCAACCCCACGAGGGTTCGTCTGTAACGATGCCAGTTCTCCGCCCCACTTCCCGGAGTTATCTCCTTCAACCCCACGAGGGTTCGTCTGTAACTAGCGTAACATTCCTTCCGACCGCCGTTCGCCGGTGACCCTTCAACCCCACGAGGGTTCGTCTGTAACCCTGCGCTTGGCGAGCGCGGCGCTCGCACGCGTCCCCCTTCAACCCCACGAGGGTTCGTCTGTAACCATGGCGAGCACAAGCGGTAGCAGTACCCGGACGGTCCTTCAACCCCACGAGGGTTCGTCTGTAACTATCGAGATAGCTATTTATCATGTCTTTGCCGCCGCCTTCAACCCCACGAGGGTTCGTCTGTAACTACAGTCCGACGACCACCACGGGCGGTATAAAGACCCTTCAACCCCACGAGGGTTCGTCTGTAACCAAAGTAATCCGGTCGCTTGTCCTCGTCTACGAGCACCCTTCAACCCCACGAGGGTTCGTCTGTAACGTTCGATTGGCTGTCATTCACCGATTTGTACAGGGTCCTTCAACCCCACGAGGGTTCGTCTGTAACTGTGTGGATTCATGGCATTCGATGGGGGTTCTTTGATCCTTCAACCCCACGAGGGTTCGTCTGTAACCGCCGGTCGGGTTCGGAACCTGCTGACGCGTCTCCTCCTTCAACCTCACGAGGGTTCGTCTGTAACTATCCAGATAGCTATTTATCATGTCTTTGCTGCCGCCTTCAACCCCACGAGGGTTCGTCTGTAACGAGATCACGGAAGCCGGCGGATCGGTCGCCGCCGTCCCTTCAACCCCACGAGGGTTCGTCTGTAACAACGAGATTTGCGTGGTCCGACACACCGACCGACTCCCTTCAACCCCACGAGGGTTCGTCTGTAACGCCGAGTTCTTTCGTCAGCATCTCACGAATTTCTCCCCTTCAACCCCATGAGGGTTCGTCTGTAACGCGACCGCGCAGGCCGAGGCCAGCCGACACGACGACCTTCAACCCCACGAGGGTTCGTCTGTAACGCGCGCCGGCTATATCACGGAGATAGTCAGCATCCCTTCAACCCCACGAGGGTTCGTCTGTAACCGTCAGCATCGGGGAGGGTAACTGATATGCCCGCCTTCAACCCCACGAGGGTTCGTCTGTAACTGGGCGACAGCGACCGACTGGGATAATGCTTCCAGTCCTTCAACCCCACGAGGGTTCGTCTGTAACACGCATATTCAAATTACAGCGCCCCGGCGATTACCCACCTTCAACCCCACGAGGGTTCGTCTGTAACTAGCCGCTGAGCAGCACATCGAACTCCTGCCGCCCCCTTCAACCCCACGAGGGTTCGTCTGTAACGATCTCTCCCGACCGCGGCGAGCTGGTCCGCATCCTCCTTCAACCCCACGAGGGTTCGTCTGTAACGAGACGTTCACCGAATGTTTTGTCGAACAGGTAGCCCCTTCAACCCCACGAGGGTTCGTCTGTAACGGTCGTGGTCGATTGGGACCCGGCGGTGTCCGGCTCCCTTCAACCCCACGAGGGTTCGTCTGTAACTCGCGGCGACGATGTTCGGCGTGTTCAGTCTCACAGTACTTCAACCCCACGAGGGTTCGTCTGTAACCTACTACACTGTAGTTCGGGAGGATGGTGTCGCAACTTCAACCCCACGAGGGTTCGTCTGTAACGGGCTGTTGTATGGTGGATTCCCCGCGATTAGCACTTCAACCCCACGAGGGTTCGTCTGTAACCGTCGCTCGCGAACGATCCAGCCAGCACGGAAATCACTTCAACCCCACGAGGGTTCGTCTGTAACCGTGGCGATCCCCCGCGTAGCACTCCGGGACCGGCTCACTTCAACCCCACGAGGGTTCGTCTGTAACGACCACGGTGCGACAGCCTCGCACGACTATCGGACACTTCAACCCCACGAGGGTTCGTCTGTAACCGAGCAACGACGCGGCATGGACGCGCACGTCACATACTTCAACCCCACGAGGGTTCGTCTGTAACAGGGGCCACGTGTCTCGATGCTGGACGACGAGGGGCACTTCAACCCCACGAGGGTTCGTCTGTAACCCCTGTTCTGATTCCCACATCGGGACGTGTCACGCCACTTCAACCCCACGAGGGTTCGTCTGTAACCGTGGTCTCCGCGTCGGGAAGCGACGGTCGAAACTGACTTCAACCCCACGAGGGTTCGTCTGTAACGCGTTCAACGCGGTCAATCGCGGAGTCCAACGTAGTACTTCAACCCCACGAGGGTTCGTCTGTAACTCGACCGCGTCCCGGTCATCTGGCAGGAGTACGAGACACTTCAACCCCACGAGGGTTCGTCTGTAACGTGATCGCGTCGACGGTCCCGTCGTCGCCGTCCGGACTTCAACCCCACGAGGGTTCGTCTGTAACCCGCAGAGATTGACCCAACAGAGATGACTACAAGTACTTCAACCCCACGAGGGTTCGTCTGTAACCGCGACCGAGAAGGGGACCGCGTCGTAGAACTCGAAACTTCAACCCCACGAGGGTTCGTCTGTAACCGATTTCCGCGACGATCTTGAAGCCGATATCGCGACTTCAACCCCACGAGGGTTCGTCTGTAACACCGGTTGTATCTCCAGCGTCTTCCAACGCCTACTTCAACCCCACGAGGGTTCGTCTGTAACCCGCTCTGCCGCCTCGCGGAGTGGGTCGGTCACAGCACTTCAACCCCACGAGGGTTCGTCTGTAACCATGTGCAAGGCCTGCAACCCCTACCACGAGCGCGAACTTCAACCCCACGAGGGTTCGTCTGTAACCAGCTGTAGCTCCCCCGACTACGGACCCAATAAGCCCACTTCAACCCCACGAGGGTTCGTCTGTAACGGGCGCACACGGTCGATGGCTCTCGTCCGCGGTCACTTCAACCCCACGAGGGTTCGTCTGTAACCAACGTTTTTGCAGTAGGGTAGTGTAGCATTGACTACTTCAACCCCACGAGGGTTCGTCTGTAACCCGGCGAGCCGCCGATCGTGTTCGAGCCGGGCGACACTTCAACCCCACGAGGGTTCGTCTGTAACGGCCAGCGACTTGCGCAGATAAACTCAGATTTCGAACTTCAACCCCACGAGGGTTCGTCTGTAACGAGGCGCTCACCGACGACGCGATGCTCGCGCTCGTACTTCAACCCCACGAGGGTTCGTCTGTAACTGTATACGGCCGTCGTGCGCTCGACCTCGGCGACCCTCACTTCAACCCCACGAGGGTTCGTCTGTAACGGCGATCTCGCCGGCGGCGAGGACGGTGACGCGACACTTCAACCCCACGAGGGTTCGTCTGTAACCCGGGCGACACACTCTACATCCGCGTCGGTGAGACTTCAACCCCACGAGGGTTCGTCTGTAACCTCCAAAAAATGCGGCCCTGCGTTGCCCTGCACCGCACTTCAACCCCACGAGGGTTCGTCTGTAACCATGCCCAATTTAGAGCATTCACACGGTATACCGGCTACTCACGATTTAGTGTTTCCATCGACCCGCGATACCAGCTGTATCCCCGGAGGTCGATGATCAGAGGAACTGCTGGTCGTCCATCGGGTCGTCACCGAACACCGAGCGAGTGACGTACTTCTCTGAGGACATCCGATAGAGCATGACCGACTCGCCCGGCTCCAACATCGACTCCAGCGTTCCCTCGATCGCTTCGACGTTCCCCTCCGTCAGTTCGCCTTCGAAGACGGAGTTCTGGACGTGGACGAGATACTGCCGGAGGTAGTTCAGGAACTTCGGGGTACGGTCGGCCTGCACGTCGTAGACGACGATGACGTACACCACGCTACCACCACCGTTCGAAGGGGACGTACTCCTCGCCGGTGAGCAGATGCTTCTTCAGCTTGTACGCCTCGATCCGGAGCAGGTACTGGTAGCTCACCTTCCGGTTCAGCCGCGGATGCTCGATAGTCTCATCGAGCGTCTTCTCGAACGCCTTCGAGACGGTCTCGCGTCCCGACTCCGTGAGCAGACAGCCGTTCAGGTCGGTCTCGAACTCCTCGGGCGTGATCTGTGAGCGGTTCACGACGCGGAAGACGACGCGGTCTGCAAGCACCGGCTTGAAGATATCCGCGATATCGAGCGCGAGCGAGTAGCGACGGTCGCCGGGTTCGTGAAGGAAGCTCACCGCGGGGTCGAGTGCCGTCGCACGGATCGCGGAGACGACGTTCGCGTACACGAGCGAGTTCGCGAAGGAGATGAGGCTGTTCACCTCGTTGTCCGGCGGGTTGTACTGGCGACCGCCGAAGACGAACCCGTCGGGAAGCACGTCGTCGAGAATCGAGTAGTACGCCCGCCGTGCCGTCGCCTCGACGCCCATCAGTTCGCTCACATCCATTCCCGAATCGAGCGTCTCCTGTTGGGTGTCGAGCCGCTCGATGACCTCACCGAGATCGTGGCCGCGACCGTCGTAGTAGCTGACGTTCGCCCGCATGTTGTGGATGCTGGCGCGGATGAACTTCCGCGCGAGCGCCTGCCGACGCCCGGGCGTATCGTACGCGCGCACCTGCTCGACGACGGTTCGCCCGGAGGTCTGTCCGCGTTCGGGCATCACCGAGCCGGCGTAGTAGTCCTTCCAGCCGAAGACGTGGATCGCGACGCCGTGATCGTCGAGAAACGACATCACGCGCGTGTTGAAGTCGATCTGTCCGTGGAGAAACAGCGCCTCCGCGTTCTCGATCGGGAGATACGACTTCTCGTCGTCGAGCGTGACCAGCCGAACCGTGTCGTTGTGTCGCTCGATACGCCCGTCGCTGAAGATGTGGTAGTTGTCGTTCATGCTCAACAGCTCCAACAGAAGTCGTGGTAGGCACACGACTCACAGAACGGCTTCTCCTCCGCCGGCGGGGGCGACTCACGGGTCACGACGCGGTGGACGCCGCGGATCGATTCTTCGACCCACGCGGCGTTCTCCTCGGTGAGCTCGACCGATTCACGCCGGCGCTCACGCGGATGTGCCAACACGCCGTCGCGACTGACCCCGACCACGCGATCCAGATACCAGAGGTAGTACAACAGCTGGAGCTTCGCCGGTTCGACGAGCGATGAGGAGGGTTTCACCTCCATCACGCGCCCGTCCTCCAACACGTCGATAGCAATTGTGCCGTCGATGGAGAGATTCCGCCGCTCCTCCTCGTACGCCGAGTCGTCTACCTGTGTCCCGCGGACGACGGCCGCGTTCTCGCGATCGATCTCGATGTTTCGCGATTCGAACCAGAGCTCGCGTTCACACACCTCGTAGTACTGCATCATGACGCCCGTGACGTGGAACTCGTTTTCCCGCGTCTCGTCGCGTGCCGAATCGAGAAGCAGCTCCACGGGATCGTCGGTCTCGTCCGCGCTGTCTGGATCGGTCATAGGAACTGATGGGAGACGCTGCTGTCGGGCACGACGAACCCCTTCGCCGTGTCGAAGTGGTCGCCGTGTTGGCGAACGTCCAGCTGATACAGCCCTTCGTCCTCGACGAGCAGCGGGAGTCTCTGGATCGCCTCTTTGCGCTCGTCGTCCCAGCCGTACGGCACGGAGATGCGGCGGGACTTCGACTCGTCGAGCAGGCTGCGAAGCCGGTCCCAGTCGTACTCCTCCTCGGCGCGTCGAATGTCCTCCGCCAGCCGTCGGTCGGCTGCCGTCCGACAGACGAGTATCTCGGCAGTCCGTCTGGCGTCGATGAGCGAGAGATCACCCAGTGCCGCCGCCCGTGCAGCATCGACGTGGTCGGCGTACTCCTGTTTTCCGACGTTCTTCTCCTCGTGTAACCGGTCGTAGTATCGCGTCACTGCTCTGTCCGCGACGGCCTGCTCGGTCAGCGTTCCGTCGTCGCTCCGCACCTCGGCGAGCGTCTCGGCCGTCACCGGCAGGAGCGTGACGTCGCGGTTGTATATCTTCGCCGCCGGCGTCTTCGGCTGGTCGTCCGGTGCGTCGAGCCACCAGACGGTCACCTGCCCCTGTTCGCGTTCGAACGACCGATTACACCGTCCTGCAGCCTGCACGATACTGTCGATAGGGGCGAGGTCGCGATACACGGTGTCGAAGCTGATATCCACGCCGGCCTCGATGAGCTGTGTCGAGACGACGGCGAGCGGATACCCGGACTCGGTGAGCCGCTTGGCCGCCTGAACGAGGCGGAGTCGATCAACAGGTCGAAGCCGGGTCGAGAGGTGTAACGTCGCAGCCGAACCTTTCTGCCGGACACGGCTCGCGATCGTCTCCGGCTGCACGCGCTCGGCTCCGTCTGTCTCCGCGAGCAGGTCGTCGTACGTCTCCGCGACGCTCACGTACGAGGCCCCGGACAGCTGTTCTGTCAGCTCGCGCGCGCTATCGATCGTGTTACAGACCGCGAGCGCGGAGTCCCCGTCGCCGAGCGTCCGCTCGAGCTCTGCTCCCGCGTCGTCGTACGATTTCGGCGTCCCGTCGCTCCGATTCGCCACGTACCGTTCCGTCGAGTCGTCGAGTTCGTACCGCACGCGCTCGACGGCGTCGAAGTACGACCCAGGGTCATCGACCAGTTCGGGGGCCTCGTTGAATAACTGTGGCTGTGTGGCGGTCATAGCGATCACCGTCGCGTCGTACCGCTCGGTCAGTATCGCCACCAGCCGCGGAACGAGCTTCCACCAGTCGAGCGGGAGACTCTGTGGCTCGTCGAGGACGACGACGGCGTTCTGGAGCGCCGGAAGCTTCAGTGACTGTCGGTTCGCCGGACCGGCGAGACTCTCGAACAGCTGGACGAACGTCGTCACCGTCAGTCCGGCACGCCAGCTCTCAGCGAGCATCCCGGCGACCTCGTCGCTCCTGTCTGCTTTCTCCTCGTCACCGCCGTCCTCGCGGATGACCGTCTCTGCGAGATGGTGGTGAGCAGTGAGCAGCCCCTCGGTCCCGTCCGTCTCGTATATCCCCTCCAGCTCGTCGACCACCTGATCGATGATGCTCGTGAACGGGAGCGCATAGACGACCCGTTCGCCGTCGAGCCGCTCGCGGAGATCGAGCGCGCCCGAGAGCCCGGTGAGCGTCTTTCCCAGTCCGGTCGGGAGCGTGAGCGTCGCCACGCCGCCGCCGGTCGCGGCGAACCGCTCCGTCGCGTCGAGCACCTCCGCGCGAGCGCGCGAGCGGTGGTAGTTCAGCCGCTGTTCGCGCGTTCCGTCTCTGTCCGCCGCCGCATCGGCCTCCAGCTGTTCGATATGCGACCGGAGCGTCGCTCGCGGTGGCTTCGTCGCCTCGTACGTCGATGCGTCCCGCGCCGTCCCCGCTGCACTCGTCTTATCAGCGAGCGTCAGCGTGCTCCAACACCGCAGGACGGTCGCATAACAGTCCGACGAGAGAGCCTCCTCGTCCACGCCGCTCATCGCTCCGCGCCCCGTAACTGTCGCCGTTATCTCATCGAGCAGTGAGACGAACCCGTGGGCGAACTCGTCCCACGACCCGCTCCCGTCGGTTGCCCGCTCGAACACCTCAACAGCGAGGTCCGACGCGTGGTCGTCGATGTCGCGTATCTGCCTTGCGACCGTTCGCTGTCGGTCGGTCACCTGCGTCTCCGGATCGCCGTCGTTCCGATTCGCTCTGTCGTTGATATACGCCGCCACGTCCGGAAGCTCGCCGTGGTGTTTCGCGACCGCGACGAAGCCGGCGAGACAGGTTTCGGTCTCGAAGCCGCGAGCGTCGAGCGCGTAGTACGCCGCGAACGACCCCAGCGGCGCGTGATAGCGCAGCGCCGAGTCGTCGGGTGAGTCGTCGTCCAGATACGACTGGAAGTAGCTCGTCGCCTTCCCCACGTCGTGCAGCCACGCGAGCGTCTCGACGACCGCACGAACCGACTCGTCTGCCGGTGTCGTCACCGACGCCGGCACGACATGCGGGACGCGAGCCGCGACGTCGGCCAGATGCTCACGGAGCAGCACTCCCGGCTCGCCGTGCTCCGGGGGATGTGAGTAGATCGCCACTACACGAACACCACCGTTCGGTCGCCGACGCGAGCCGTCTCGACGCCGTCTGCCCTGAGCGACCCGCCGTCTGTGTTGTACGCGTACGTCGTGAACGCTGTCGTCGTCCGTCCGGCGTCGTCGGTCGTCATGAACGCCGGCGACTCCTCGATTCCGCTGTCGACGCCCGCCTCTACGATCAGCGAGTCGACCGCGTTCGGCACTGCGGAGTCGATCTCGACCGTTCCCGACGGCGGCTCCGTCTCGACGGCGAACTCGCCGTGATACTCCAGCTCGGCGAGATACTCCGAGAGGCCGAGACTCGGGACGTAATGCGATTGCCCGGCATCGAGCATCCCGCGCAGCTCGGCGTACCGTTCCTGATCGCGCAGCGTCACGTCGATCCGGTAGGCCGGCTCGACGAGCACCTCGTAGTTGTGCTGCTGGCGAAGCGCGCTCGGGTCGGGGAGCTGCACCGAGGGCTTCCCTCGGCTGTTGAGCGATCTGAGATTCCCCTCCGCGGTCGAGAGCGAGTTCATCGGCATATTGACCGTCCGAAGCCGGCTGACCGGTTCGATAGCGATCGCCGACTCGTCCGGCCCGAACAGCTCGTAGTAGCCGTCTCGCTCGATACCCAACACCGCGGCGAGCAGTCCCGCGACCGTCGTCCGGGGCATGACGTGGTACGTCTGCTTGACGACGTTCCCCTCGACGCGACGGAAATGCCCCCACGGTCCGCGAACGGTCACCGAGAGACAGCGATCGGGAAACGCCTCGTCGTCCGTCCACTCGGTGAGCGGTTCCTGTCCCATCGTCACTCGGCCGCCGCGAGCGTCTCCAGATGCTCGTCGTACACGTCGATCACGTCGACCGCGTCCGCACCGACGGCGTCACGGAGTGCGTCGTAGAGCAGGTCCGGGCCGCCGGGCTCCCCACCGCGTGTGAACTGGAGCACGTCGCTCGCGACGACGCGAACGCGAGCGATCTGCTCGCTCGCACCGGCCAACCGGTCGACGAGCCCGTCCACCTCGATCGCGAGATCGCGGACGTTCCGAAGCTCCTCGTCCGGCTTCGACGCCGCCTCGTCGAGCCGGAGGTCCTTGTCGAGCCCGCCCAGATGGTAGCTCTCTTCGTCGTACTCGACGCGGAGATAGAGCCGCGGCTCCTGTCCGACCTTGCTCCGGGAGATAGTCTGATTCTTCAGCGCGCGCCAGCAGAGCGTGTCGAGTCGTCGCACGTCCTCGTCGGTGAGCTTCGTGTTCTCTGCGCCGTGTTCGTCCACCAGCCCGTGGAATCGAATCATCCCGTACTGGATGCGGTGGTCGTCGAGATCGAAGCCGCCCTGCTCTTTCCCCTCCTGTGTCGCGATGACGCTCGTCAGGCTATCGTACTCCTCGTTCTCGTTGACGGCGTGCATCGTCTTCCCGGGCGAGAACTGCACCGGGCCGGTGAAGTGGTCCGGCAGGTGGTCGTTGTACGTGTTGTCGACGGACATCGTCGCGCCGAAGTAACGAACGTCGGCACTCGTTTCGAGAAACGTGCCGAAGATCTCGTCCCGGAACTTGTCTGCTTCCTCGTCGTCGTCGAGATCGTAGTCGTCCGGATCGACGGCCTTCAGCCGGTCTTCGAGCAGCTGTGCCCGGGTGAACTGCTCACCCTCTTCTTGGACGTTGCGGATGTAGACGCCGTGGCCGTCGTCGTCGAGCTGATCGCGGAGATACCGCTTCAGCCGCACGTCGGTGACGATCGCCTGCTGTGTCTGTGGGTCGATTCGCGGGCGGTTCGAGCCGCTGAGCGGATTTCCGTTGGGGTTCGCATCGACTGCGTCGTACAGGAAGACGATCTCGGAGCGGTTCGTGACGGTGTCGGTAGTGTCTGTCATGTTAGGTTTCCTCGTCGGTTTCGTTGCTCGTCGCGCGGTCGTTCATCCCGTAGGTGACACCGAGCGCGTAGTAGAAGCGCAGGTCGTCGGTGTCGAGCACCCACTCGTCGGGTTCGGGGTTCAGGACGGTTCTGCGGAGCCGTTCGACGATATGATCGAACTTCGTCACCGTCCGGCTCTCCTCGCGGGTGTACGTCACCGTCTTCCCGATCGCCTCCTGTGTCACCTTCTTGATTCGTGTGCGCGTGATCGACTTCACCGGGAACTGATCGATGAGCGTGGTCGAACGCCCCAGATCGTACCCTTGGTAGTTCCCGACCGCGCCGACAAGCGCGCCCAGCAGGAACGCGCCCCGGCGCTGGTCCGTGGTGTCGTCGTCATCGCTCGGCGCGATAGCGGGCGTCTGTTCGATGAACGATTCGAGCTTCGACTCCCCGGGGTTACCCCCGTCGGGCAGGATAGCTTCGACTGTTTCCATTGGTGGTGTCTCGTAGGTCGGTTCGCGGGTGATCGGCTCCTTCGTGTCGTCGGTCGTCGAGAGCAGGTCCAGCTCGTCGTCGGCCAGCGCACACAGCTGTGCGAACTGGCTCGCGACGCGGAACACCGGGAATCCGTCGCGGTCGTCGTCGTCCGCGTCGGCGGTAATCCGGTCGGTGTACTCGTCCAGCAGCTGCTCGACGGCGATCGATTCGCCGCTCAACACGGCGACGAGCGCATCGATGCGCGGGTCGTCTTCCGCCGCCTCGTCGTCGTCGTGCTCGGCGAACGTCTGGGTGAAGTACCAGCCCGTCGTCACCGAGTCAAGCTGGTCGTCGCTGCCGGCAAGCAGCGCCCAGTTCTCGTTCGTCGGCAGCGGAGCCGTCCACTTGTCGTCGGTGAACGGCTCCGTCTCGGCGACCGCGTTGTGCGCGAGCGCGAGCTGTCTCGGATAGAACAGCCGTCCGTTCAGCGTCTCGCCGACCACGTCGTACCGAGAGGTCTGGTGTGCGAGGACGGCGGAGACGTAGAACCGTAGCTCGGCGTCCTCGAACACGTCGTCGCCGCCGCGCTCCTTCGTGTACGCCGCTTCGACGGGGTTGAGTCCGTCGTCGTCGAGGGTGTCGTACAACAGCCGGTAGAGGTTCCGCGCGTCCTCCGGGGTGATCGTCCCGAACGGGTACGGGAGATAGAACACCTTCGCCCCGAGGGCGTAGAAGGAACACGCGTCGGTGAACGCGTCGGCGTTCATCACCGTCACCGCGGAGTCCTCCGAGATCGGATGGCTTCGCCACGCCTGCTCGACATCAAGCCCGGGGAACTTCTCGCGCTGTTTGCCGAGGAAGTGGTTCTGTGGATCGTCGGCCGTCCCGACCGTGCGCGTCTGTGCCCCCGTGACGATATCGATGGCCTCACCGGAGGAGTCGTTCGCCTTGTTCTTGGTGACGAGCTTCGAGAGCTTCCGCTCGCGCATCGCAGACAGGAACACGTCCCGCTGGCCGGGCCACAGATACTCCTCGCCGTCGAGCGATACCTGTACCGTGAGCAGTGCCGTCGCAGACTCCCCGTCGAGTGCGTCGGTCAGTTCGGTCTCGATGCGGTCGAGACTTTCCTCATCCTCGCCGAGTGTTGCGAGGCTGTCGATGATCCAGCCGGAATCGTGATCGGCGGCGGCGTCCTGAACCACGTCGTCGACCGCCCACTTCGTCAGCCGCTCTTTCGCGTAGCGGGCCAGCTTCTCCGGATCGCTGTTCCGCCCCGCTTGGTGGGTGACACTGTGATCGATTCCCCGGGCGGCGGCGTACTTGCAGTGTGCGACCTCCGTCACGAGATCGTCGGTGTAACGCGTCACGTGAACGGGACCACGATCATCGTCGGCCAGCTGCGGCTGCTCCGCCGACAGATCGACGCGGACTACGACGAGACTGTCGTCGGTATCGATCAGGTCGCCCGCGGCGTCGGGCGTCAGATACGGCGCGTACTCACCGCCACCGGTCGTGGCGAGCGTGTACAGCTTTCCGTACAGATACTGGATATCCCGCAGCGAGCCGACGGGAGAGTCGGGTAGCTCCGCGGCGAGCGCCTCGTCGGAATACTCCGTCCGGAACGCCTCAGGCGAAAGCATCCGCACCCTCCAGCTCCGTCTCACCGGGCCGTGTTCGCTCGACGACGTTGACGAACCCGAAGCCGAGCCCGTTCCGACCGCCGAGCCCGGTGTCGAGCGCGAGGTTCAGATGCCGGCGGTGGGTGTCGTCGCGAACCCGGTAGCCGAACCGCCACTTCGAGACGACCAGCTCGATCTCGACGCCGGTCGTCACCGTCGTCGGCAGCGCGTACGTCTTGAGCAGCTCGTATCGGTCGAACAGCCGCTCGTCCACCTCGGTCGGACTCGGAACGTACGCCGGCGCGAACCGGTCGTGTTTCCGTGCGAGGCTCCCGTCGAGCGCGTCTCGAACCGGCTCCAGCCCGTGCTCGGGTTGCCAGTACGTCGGCGTTCCGGACTCGCCGTCGATACCGTACGCCTCGCGCCGTTCGTCGTAGAACCGAACGACGACGCCCGTCGCCGTCTCGATGACCCCTCGCGTTCCGGGCTCACCGACGTCCGGCTCGACCTGCGTGAGATCGGTGACCGTGAACGGCATGTCGCCGACGTTGAACTCCGGATTCGCCTTGAGCGACGTCGCTATCGCCGCCAGTAACCCCTCGCGAGGTGAGGCGAGGAGCAGCGACCGCTCGTCCCCCTCGGTGATCTCTCCCCACGGAAAGATATTCGAGAAGCAGAGTCCAGTCGGCTCCGCCCCGTCGTGTTCGGACTCGTACTCCGTCCCGTCCAGTGCCCGCCACAGCCGGCCACGCAGTTTGTGATGGTAGCTCGTCCGGTACGCGACGTCGGCATCGGCCTCTAACTTGACTAACAGCCGCATCCGTTCTGCCCGTCACCCCGATAGTAGTACATTAGCTGACACACGGAACGGTTCGGTCAGACTGTAGTTAGTTCTTTCCCCGCGAGCGCCGAAAATATGCGCCTCACTCACCGACCAGCGTCTCGTACTGCGCGCCGGTCTGCTTGAGCGTCGCCGTCGAGTAGAGCCGTTCGTGCGGGACGGGGAGATACTCGCTCGCCAGCTCGTCGATGACCTCGTCCACGGCGGCGGAATCACGCCCGTGGACCATCGTGAAGATGTTGTAGGGCCAGTCCTGCTCGGGGCGGCGCGGTCGGTGGTAACAGAGCGTGACGTACGGGAGCCGTCCGACGCGCTCGCCGTACTCGTCGAGCTGCTCGTCGGGAACGTCCCAGACGACCATGCAGTTAGAGTCGAACCCGGTGACGACGTGGTTGACGATACAGCCGATACGCTTGATACAGCCGTTCTCGCGCAGTCGTTCGATACCGGCGAGGACGGCCTCGACGCCGGCTCCGATCTCGGCGGCGACGTCGGCGTACGGCGTCTCAGTCAGCGGGAAGCCGTCCTGAATCGCGAGCAGGAGCCGGCGGTCGAGCGACGACAGATTGCTGACGGCCTGCTCGGAGATGCGGGTCGCGCTCACCGACGTCTCGGGGAGCGACTCGCGCGCGAACCGATCTCCGTTGACGACGGGAAACTCCAGATCGATGTAGTAGTCCGTCAGCATCGGGAGGTTCAACACGGTACAGCCGGTCTGTTCCTCGATATCTGTGAGAATCTCGTCGCGAGTCGCGCGGTCGCTCGCGGTGACGACGAACCACATGTTCCACTCGTGATCGCGGCGGTAGTTGTGGTTCACCTGCCGGTAGCCGTTGAGCGTCTCGGCGATCTCGTCGAACCGGTCGGCGGGGGCCTTGACGGCCGCGAGCGTCGACGAGCCGATGACGGGTGGGTTCAACACCGCGCCGAAGCGGCGGAAGATACCCTGCTCGCGGAGCCGTCGCACGCGGTCGAGCGCATCGTGCTCCTCGACACCGATTTCGGCGGCGAGCACGCGAAACGGGCGCTCAGTGACGGGAAAGCCGCTCTGGTACTCGTCGATGAGGGCGGCGTCGGTGTCGTCGAGACCGACACGCCAGTCTGCCTGCTGGCTCATTACCACCGGTACGCGTGGCAGCTATACCCCGTTTTCGGTTCTCTACGCCCGAGCGACGGCCTCGACCAGCTCCTCGTACTCCGGCTCGACCGTTGGGTCGTCGGTCGTCCACGCGTAGCTGACCGTTCCGTCGCCGTCGAGCACGTAGACGGCGCGGTTCGCGACGCCGAACAGCCCCAGCTCCTCGATGTCGATGCGGAGGTCGTACGCCTCGATCGCCTCGCGGCTCGTGTCCGAGAGCAGATCGAAGGAGAGATCATACTCGTCGCGGAAGGCGTTCAGCGCGAACGCGGAGTCGGCGCTCAGCCCGAGGACGCGCGCGTCGCCGAACTCGTCGGCGTGTGCTTCGAGCGCGACCATCTCGTTGGAACACGGCGGAGTGAACGCGCCGGGGAAGAAGGCCAACACGATCGGGTCGCCACCGAGTGCGTCCGCCAGTTCGAACGCCTCGACCTCGCCGTTTGCGATCGTCGCCTCGAATCGCGGTGCGTCGTCGCCAGTCGTAACCATACTCGGTACGACGATCGAGAGACGCATAAACTCGTGACAGACGGGCGGTGTTGCGTGTTCTCGCCCGTGTTACCGTGGCCCGTCACGGATCGGTTAGTAACCGCGCGGTAGCTCCGTCAGCGCCGTGCCCCCTGTCCGAACCGAGTCCCCGTCCGAACACTGCTTGCTCGACGCCGGAGCCGACGGGTTTTCGTCGCCTGCGACCTCATATCGCGTATGGCAACGACGAACGCGACGGACGAGACGTGGCCGCTCACCAGACTGATGACGGAGGTCGTCGGCTCCGGTCACAAATCCGCGGACGACATGACACGCACACAGGCGAGCGAGGCGTTCCGCCGCATCCTCGACGGCGAGCCGGACCAGACGACACTGGGCGCGTTCTGGCTCGCCAACCGCTGGAAGCGAAACACGCCCGAGGAGCTGGGGGCCTTCGTCGATCAGATGGCAGTCGATACCGAGACCGCCGCGCCCGACTGTGACCCCGTGGACTGCGGCGCGAACTACGACGGCAAGGGCCGTACCGCCATCCTCGGCGTCGCCGCCGGACTCGTCGCCGCCGCCGCCGGGACGCCCGTCGTCGTCCACTCCGGCGACCGGGTCCCGACACAGAAACAGGACGCCTACAAACACGTGCTCGACGAGCTCGGCGTCGAGACCGATCTCGCCCCCGACGACTCCGCGGCGATGACCGACGAGGTCGGGTTCGGCTTCTACTACCAGCCGAACTTCCTCCCGGCGATCGACCGGCTCTCGGATCGCCGTGCTGCGATGGGCGTGCGCACCTTCGTCAACACCATCGAAACGCTGGCGAACCCCGCCGAGGCGTCGACGCATCTCGGCTCCTTCTACCATCTGCCGTACGCGGTTCGCATCATCGAGACGTTCCAAGAGGCCCGCTCCGCGGACGTGGAGCGCGTCCTGATGTTTCAGGGGATGGAGGGGTACGACGACATTCGACCGGGGTCCACGACGGTCGCGGAGTGGTCTGGCGGCGACGTGACGGACTTCACCGTCGAGACGCCCGACTACGGGATGGACTTCGAGACGGAGGCGCTCGGGGTCGAGGACGTAGCCGGTGACTCCGCGACCGTCACGGAGACCGTCCTCTCCGGTGAGCGCGACGGGGCCTTCGCCGACGCCGTCGCTCTCAACGCCGCGCTCCGTATCTACGCGGGCGGGGACTGCGACTCGATCGACGACGGGCTCGCACGGGCCCGTGAGACGATCGACTCCGGCGCTGCTGCCGATCGACTCGCCGCCCTGCGTGAGTTCTGATCGCTCCGGCAGACATTGCCGTTTCGTCGGGGACACACGCCGGCGGATTAATGCCGCGGGCAGCCGCAGACTGACTCATGCCCGATGATGACATGACGGACGTACAGCTCGAATCCCGGCTCCGCGAACAGGAGTACTTCTCTCCGCCACCGGAGTTCGTCGGTCAGGCGAACGCGACCGATCGCGACATCTACGACGAGGTCGGCGAGTTTCCCGAGGGGTTCGACCGCTACGCCGAGCTGCTCGACTGGGACGAGCGCTGGGACCGGACGTTCGACGGCTCGAACCCGCCCTTCTTCGAGTGGTTCGTCGGCGGGAAGCTGAACGCCTCGCACAACTGCATCGACCGACATCTCGACGAGCGAAAGAACCAGACGGCGATCTGCTGGGAAGGCTCTGACGGTACACAGGAGAACATCACCTACCGGGACCTCTACCGGCGGGTGAACGAGACGGCTGCCGCCCTCCGTGCCCGAGGGGTCGAGGAGGACGACGTGGTGACGATCCACCTGCCGATGGTTCCGGCCCTGCCGATTACGATGCTCGCGTGTGCCCGGCTCGGTGCGCCCCACTCGGTCGTCTTCGCGGGATTTTCCGCACAGGCGCTCGCCGAACGAACCGATTCGGCCGACTCGGATTACATCGTCACTATCGACGGCTACTACCGCCGCGGTGCGTTCCTGAGCCACATCGAGAAGACCGACGAAGCGCTCGATCTGGCCGACCGCGAGCCGGACGTGCTGACGTGGCTCCGACACGACGAGCCACAAGCTGACATTTCGGACGACTACATCCGGATGGGCGACCTGCTCGACGAGCACGCGGGCGAGCGCGTCGATCCCGTCTCCCGTGACGCGGAGGACCCGCTGTTCCTGATGTACACCTCGGGAACGACGGGGAAGCCGAAGGGGTGTCAACACCGCACCGGCGGCTATCTCGCGTACGTCGCCGCCACGTCGAAGCACGTCCTCGATATCAAGCCCGGCGACACCTACTGGTGTGCGGCCGATATCGGCTGGATCACCGGTCACTCGTACATCGTCTACGGCCCGCTCGCGCTCGGAACGACCAGCGTCATGTACGAAGACACGCCCGATCACCCGCACAAGGGGCGCATCTGGGAGATTGCCGAGAAGTACGACGTGGATATCTTCCACACGTCACCGACCGCCGTCCGGATGTTCATGAAGTGGGGTGAGGAGTACCCCGAGCGGTACGACTTCGACTTCCGACACATGACGACCGTCGGCGAGCCGATCCAGCCGGAGGCGTGGCTCTGGTACTACAAACATATCGGCGGTGAGGACGCCGTCATCGTGGACACGTGGTGGCAGACGGAGACGGGCGGCCATCTGCTCACGAACCTCCCCGCCCTCGACGACATGAAGCCCGGCTCTGCCGGCCGTGCGGCCCCGGGTATCGAGCCGGCGCTGCTCGACGACAGCGGCGAGAACGTGCCCGAGGCGGCGGGACAGGCGGGAAATCTCGTCATCGAGCGGCCGTGGCCGTCGATGCTCCAGACGGTGTACGGCGACGATGAGCGGTTCATCGACACCTACTGGGCCGACTACTCCGACACCGACTCCGACGACTGGCGCGACTGGACCTACAAGGCCGGCGACGGCGCGGTACAGTCACAGGACGGCTACTGGCGCGTGCTCGGGCGGCTCGACGACGTGATGAACGTTGCCGGCCACCGGCTCGGCACGATGGAGCTGGAGAGCGCCGCCGCCGAGGTAGAGCAGGTGGCCGAGGCCGCCGTCGCCCCCCGCGAGGACGCACAGAAGGGCGAGGTCCCCGACGTGTACGCGGTGGTTCGCGAGGGCGTCGAGGAGAGCGACGCCGTCCGCGCGGAGATCGTGAGCGCGGTCGAAGCGGAGATCGGGAAGTTCGCCCGCCCGGCGAACGTCGTCTTCGTCGACGATCTGCCGAAGACGCGGTCGGGGAAGATTATGCGACGCATTCTGGAGAACATCTCCAACGGGGAGGATCTGGGGAACACGACGACGCTTCGCGATCCGTCGGTTCCCGAGCAGATTCGCGAGCAGACGGTCGGGGAGTAGCGAGAGCCGACCGACAGAGGAGGCGTCACTTCCCGCCATCCGTGGCCGGTCTCGACGACGCGAGAGCCGACACCGACGGTCGCGAGTGCGGTTCACTGCTCCCTCTCGCCGGTCGGTTCCACTACCTTTTTGCGCGCAACACCTCAGCTACGAGCATGGAGAACAACGAGCGTGTCGACCCGGAGAATCCGACAATCACCCTTCACACGACCCACGGCGATATCACGGTCGAGCTGTTCGCCGACCGCGCACCGAGGACAGTCGAGAACTTCCTCGGACTCGCTCGCCACGAGCCGGCCGCCGACGCCACGCCGGCCCCGGACACGGATACGTGGGAAGATCCCGAGTCCGGTGAGGTGCGCGGCGACTCGCTGTACGCCGGCGTCCCGTTCCACCGGGTCATCGGCGGCTTCATGATTCAGGGCGGTGACCCGACCGGAACCGGTCGCGGCGGCCCGGGCTATCAGTTCGACGATGAGTTCCACGACGAGCTGACCCACGACGGGCCCGGGCTGTTGAGCATGGCGAACTCCGGGCCGGACACGAACGGCTCGCAGTTCTTCATCACGCTCGACGCCCAGCCGCACCTCGACGGCAAACACGCGGTCTTCGGTCAGGTCATCGACGGCGCGGCAGCGGTTGAGACGCTCGGCTCGCTTCCGACCGACCGACAGGACCAGCCACAGGAGGACGCCGAGATCGAAGCCGTCACCGTCGAGGCGTAGCCGCTGACGCCGTCCCCGTTTTGCCGCTCGCTTCCGGGTCGCCGCGCGGCTCGAAAAAGGTTATCAGACCCCGCGCCCGATCACCGGTATGAAGCTCGACCTCCGGGTCATCGCGCTCCTCCTGTTGATCCCGCTGTTGGACGCGATGCTGCTCGCCGTGCTCGCGACGCGGCTCTCCTTCGTCGCCATCGTCGCGCTCGTCGTCCTGACGGCGCTCGTCGGCATGCTGCTCGTGCGGGCCGAGGGCCGGCGAACGCTCGCGAGGCTCCAGAAGCGGATCGCCACCGGTGAGATGCCGACCGACGAACTCGTCGATGGCGGACTACTGTTGATCGCCGGTGGGATGTTTCTCACGCCCGGGCTGGTCACGGACTTCGTCGCGGTGCTGTTGACGCTGCCGCCGACCCGCTATCCGCTCCGGCTCGTCGTGAAGCGGTACGTCGTCACGCCGTATCTCGACGCTAAGACCGGTGGCTTTGCCACCGGGAACGTCTACACGGGCGGGTTCCCGAACGACGGTAGCGGGCCGAATCCGTCCGACGGCGACACCATCGATATGGACAGCGACGAGTACCGCAACGTGGACAGCAACGAGTAGTCCACGGAAACGAAACGATTAAACAACAGAGGGCGATACGCTAAGATGCGCTGACCTGGGCCAATAGCTCAGCCAGGTATGAGCGCTCGGCTGATAACCGGGAGGCCCTCGGTTCAAATCCGAGTTGGCCCATCCCAACTGCGAACGGGCCGATTCCGTTCCGACTTCGGGCGTGGGCCTCCCCAGCCACTCTAACTCTGCCGATCACCCTTCGAGTAACTACTGTTCCGCTCCGAGTTCAGGAGGGACACGAACTGCTATCCGCGAAATCTGTCGATTTCCGTACCGAATGGGGGAGTCAGCGTGCGGCTCTGCCGAGTCGCGGGACTCGCCTGAAGCGCGACACACCGACGGGATCAGCTATCGAGCGACATCTCACAGAACCGACCGGGAGACACACCGGAGACGCTCTAGCCGGGATTTGAATATCCGGTGTACCTACAACTCCCCCGTTACGTCCAGTACGAAGGTTTATTCATAAATAGGCTGGAATTCTGACTACGTTATGACTAAGAAACTGCTTCCCTTCCGGTGGTACGGTGGAAAATATAGCCATCTGGATTTCATTCTGCCGCAACTCCCTGAGACCGACCAGTATATTGAGCCGTTCGGTGGCTCAGCAGCAGTTCTAATCAATCGAGACCCATCTCCCGTAGAGACGTACAACGATTTAGACGGAGACGTTGTGACCTTCTTCAAAGTTCTACGAGAGAACCGTGACGAGCTATTAGAAAAGATTGCGCTGACACCGTTCTCTCGCGAGGAGCTCGCTACAGCAGTCGAAAAGAAAAACGACGACTCGCTGAGTGAGATCGAACAAGCACGACTGTTCTTTGTCCGTGCAGGGCAAACTCGATCTGGCTTAGCACAAGAGGCAACTCCGGGACGCTGGGCGTACTGTAAGGGGACCAGCCGACGAAACATGTCTGGTGCAGTCTCTCGCTGGCACGGGCGGCTCGAACAGCTATACAATGTTGCAGACCGCCTTCGGCGCGTCCAGATCGAGAACAAGCCAGCAACTGAGGTCGTAGACCGACATGACGACGAAGATGCTCTCTTCTACTGTGACCCACCGTACGTTCACGACTCCAGAGGAGATACCAACTCATACGGGTTCGAGATGAGAGATGAGGAACACCGTGAGCTCGCAGAGGTCCTCTGTGATGCGGAAGGGAAAGTAGCGATCTCCGGCTACCAATCCGAACTGTATGAAGAACTGTACGAAGACCACGGCTGGACTCGAATCGATGCTGAAGAGAAAACGATGCACACCACGAAAGATACCAGACAAGAATCGCTGTGGGTGAACTACGAACCCCCAAACCGGGATATTGAGATTGGCGCGAACGTCGATAGCGACCAACGAACCCTCGGCGAATCCGTCAACAACTAACCGAATACATCCGCTAATTCGATATATCTCGCTTCTCGCTAGATGATCTACCTACCCCACCACAGTACCAACTATCGGTACTCTAAATGGCAGTCTCAGTGGACAACGAAGCTGCAGATGAGCTTCTGAACGCCGAGTGGAACCGTATCTTACAGAGCGAGGAAGACATATTCATTGACGACCAGCAGATTCGGGAGCAACTTCGAGGTGTTCTAAATTCGTCTCAACTGACGTACAAGTATATTCTCGTCACTAACGTCTTGGCGAAAGCAACAAATCCAGACATCAACTACCGTGCGATGCAGGCGCAGTGGGAAGACGATGGAGCGTACAACGCGCGGTCGCTCGGACATGACGTTTTGGTTGAGTGGGAGAAGGCGAACGGAGAGCGACTGGGCGGCTCAAACGAGCCGTTCCTGAACAATCCCGCTCGCAATCCATCGTTCTCTATGGACAACTCCTACCGTTCAAACGATGCCCATCGTCGACTCTACAAGCTTCTGACTCGACTTGAACAGAAGGTCAACGCGGGCGATATCGACTCCGTCGATGTGCTTCGACAGACGCTGTTTGAAATATCACAACTACCAAGCCAGACCATCGACTTTATTGGAGTCTCTTCAGCCCCTTACGATACTGTCGACTCTGTGGTTAGTGATTACTTGGAAACCTCTGGAGGTGGTGAACGATTAGCCGCGGTCACCGCTGGTGCTATGCGGGCGTATTATGAGCACGCTGGAGACGGTAATGTTACCGTTGAGGCTGAACACGCAAACGTCCCAGATGAGTTCTCTGAGGCTGCCGGAGATGTGGAGGTAACACGCGAGGGAGAGCTCATTGAGGCGATTGAGGTGAAGGACAAGCCTAGCGAACGAAGCGATATCCAACACGCTATCACGAAAGGTCGGGCAAACAAACTCGATCAGTACCTGTACCTCGTCGGTAACGGCTGGCAGAGTGAGACAGAGTATGAAAATGCACTGGCAGATATGGAGGCTGCTGATATCGAGATCATTCTCCTCTATCCAGACGAGATTCTTTCGCTGCTCAAGTTTATCGGCGACGACGGTCGACGCATATTGGTGAAGGAGGTAGCAGATGTGCTTGACGAGATGCGTGCGGAGGCTGAAAATAAAGACGACTGGGACGAGGCTACGAACCGACTTGATATATCTAAATAACGGATATATCTACTTATCAGATATAACCGTGATTGTGGTGCATCGTCAACACAGATACAGTGTCCCTAATCGCCGATATCCAACTGCAGATTCTCCAATCCCTCCGCGAGAGTCCCAGCCACGGTTACGAACTTCATAAAGAAGTGGGTGCTGCGACCTCCACAGTCTACAGTCATCTTGATGAGCTCGCCGAAGCTGGCATGATAGAGCAGAATACGATTGACGAGGACTCCCGAGGAAAAATCGAGTACAGAATTACAGGAGATGGTGAGAAGTTGCTGGAATTGTTAGCATGACTGGATCATTCCAGCGCCCGTTGATACGCATTCTATGTTTCTTATCTGGCACGCTGAACGGACGAACGGACCCCGGCATCTCTGAAAACGTACTCGGAGGCGACAAACGACCTTCTACCCCTCTCCGACGACCGCCGAGACGGCGCTTGCGATCTCGGTCGCGTCGAGCGGGAGCCGGAGCGTCGTCTCCCCGCCCGTCGAGATGATCTCCACGAGGATACAGCTCTCTCGCGTGGTGAACGCGTCGTAGGCGATATACGCGCCCGACGGGACGAGCAGGAGGCCACCGAGCGCGATGATGAGCGCGAGTTCACTTTCGGTCGGCGTGCCGAGGAAGCTCTGGAGGAGACTCGCGTAGCCGAACAGCGCGCCGATCCCGGTGAACAGCGACCCGAGTGCGATCTTCCCCCACTCGGGGGCCGTCGCCGGATAGGTGCGGACGCGTGCACCGAGTATCTGCGGGCCGGTCAGCATGACCGACTCCATGTCCGTCGTGTCCGTTCCCTCGATCTCGTGCTCGCGCGAGCGGAGGATGCGTCGGTCGGTGACGACGGTGACGGTCTCGTCGTCCGTGTGCACCGTGCGCGGCTCTTCTCCCAAGGCGAGATGTGGTTCGACGATCTCCCGAACCGACTGTTCACTCGCCATTACCGGGAGTCAGACGCGCCGCCGGAATAAATCGCCGGGTGTCACTGCGTGTCGTGAAAAGCGATCGGCGGTCTCGTTTCGTCCCGTGTCGGACCGGCGGATTCAGGTGGCCACATCCGTTAGCAGGCGTATGGCCGCCGACACAGACCGTCCCGACTGGCTCCCGCTCGCTGGCCTGTTCGCCGCAGCGATCGCAATCGCCGGGATTGGAACGTACGTCTTCTCACAGGTCGGACTCGAACGGGTTGGGACCCTCATCTGGGTGCTCGGCTACGGTGGCGTCATCGCGACCGGGTGGGCGCTGTGGTTCCGAGGCCAGACGTTCGAGCCGCAGTAGCCGAACGCTCTTCTCGCTGTGTCTCTTCGGCTCGCGTGTGGTGTCTGATACCCCGACCGTCATCGATCGCGTCGTCGTCCACACCGACGACATCCTCACCGCGCTGGAGGCGAACGTCCGTCGTGATGCCGGTGCGGTGTTGCGTGTCACGCCGCCCTTCTCGGGTCGTATCCGCGCGCGACTCCATCTCGACGGGCAGGAAGCGACGTACGACGAGCCACGGCCGATCCATATCGCTCCCACGCGGCTCGTCGGCTCGACGCCGGCGTTTCCGACGCCGGACGAGACCGACGACAGGCTTCGCGAGCGCGACGACTACTCGCTCGACCGTCATCACGCGGAACACACCGATGCCGTCGACGAGTGGCGACGAGCGGTCGCGACGAGTATCGCCGACTCCGTCGCGCTCGATACGTCCGCGGGGGTCCACGAGGTCACCGTCGTCACCCTCGGCTAACAGAACGTTGAGGTGAGCGCCGCCCAGAGAGTCGGTGTGGAGTACACCCAACTCGGCAACACGGGAACGGCAGTGACGGAGATCTCCTTCGGAACGTGGCGGTTCGGCCGCGAGACCGACGACGGCTACGAGGTTGACAAACAGCAGGCACACACGCTACTGGACGCGTATGCTGACGCCGGCGGCAACTTCATCGACACGGCAGATGTGTACGGCGGTGGACTGAGCGAGGAGTGGATCGGCGACTGGCTCGCCGACCGCGACCGCGAGCAGTTCGTCATCGCCTCGAAGGTGTACTGGCCGACCCGCGAGGACGACCCGAACGGTCGCGGGCTCTCGCGGAAACACATCCGCCGACAGATCGACCAGATTCTCGACCGGCTCAACACGGAGTATCTCGACGTGCTGTATATCCACCGCTGGGACGACGACACCCCCGCCAACGAGCTGATGCGAACGCTCGACGGTCTCGTGCGCGCCGGGACGGTGAACCACCTCGGGACCTCGACGATGGAGCCGAACGCTTGGCGTATCGCGCAGGCGAACGAAATCGCGCTGCGTGAGGGGTACGAGCCGTTCACGGTCGCCCAGCCGCGCTACAGTCTCGTGACGAAGGAGGTCGAGTACGACTACACCGACGCGCTCGCCGAGTACGACGTCGGGATGTGTCCGTGGTCGCCACTCGGGGGCGGCTTCCTCTCCGGGAAGTACACGCGAGACGAGATCCCCGAGGGGACACGCGGCGCCGAGAGCGACCGCTTCGAGGACCGGTATCTGACGGAGGCGAACTTCGACGTGTTGGACGAGGTGCGGGCCATCGCCGACGAGGAGGACGCCACCCCGGTACAGGTGGCCATCGCGTGGCTGCTTGAACAGCCGACGATGACCGCACCAATCGTCGGTGCTCGGACCGTCGATCAGCTGGAGGAGAATCTCGCCGCGACCGAGATCGACCTCGCAGACGAGCAGGTCGCCCGGCTGAGCGAGGCGAAAGACGCGCCGTCGCTCGTCTGATCTGCCCCCGCAACCGGAGACGCGACACTCGTGGCCGGCAGTACACGACGGTTACCGGAGCGTGGCCGCGACCGCCCGCCGTTTTATCAGGAGGAACCCCGCGAGGATGACGGTGAAGCCGAGCACCGCCTGCGCGTCGATGACCTCACGCAGGAAGAGGAAGCCGACGAGCGCGGTCACGACCGGCGCGGCATATGAGACGAGATTGATCTCGATCGGCCCCAGCCGTGCCAGAAGATCGAAGTAGATGAGGAAGCCGACCGCGCTGGCGACGAGCGCGAGAAAGAGGAGCGCCCCGATCGCACGGGGCGTGACGGTCACGTCGGCGGGCGACTCACCGACAGCGAGGCTCCCGACGTGGAGCAGGACCGCACCGATGACCATCGCCCACGCTTCGAGCGAGGCGTCCGGGAGCGCGACGTCGAGCCGGCGGTTGATCACGGAGCCGGCGGCGAACGCGAGGATCGCGAAGAAGACCGCGACGAGTCCCGGCGCGACCGTGAGACGCCGGGGGTCCTCGACGGCGAGTGTCGCGACGCCGACGAAGCCGAGCAGGAGTCCGACCACGCCGAGCGGGGTGAGCCGTTCACTCGGCAGGAGCAGCCGCGAGAAGCCGGCCGTCAGCACCGGGGATAACGAGACGACGATAGCGGCGGCGGCACTCGTGACGGCGGGATCGGTCTCTCCGACGAACAGCAGGGCGTGATACAGCGTAATGATGAGAACCGCCGTCGAGAGCACGCTCGCCCACTCGCGGCGACCTTCGGGGCGGAGTCGGTCGGTCGCGACGGCGGCGTAGCCGATCATCACGACGCCGGCGATATCGAATCGGAGCGCGGCAAAGAGGACAGGCGTCTGGAAGAACCCCGCCGGCTCGGCGGGCGTCCCGAGACCGGCCTTGATCGCGACGAACGCCGACCCCCAGACGGTCGCCAACGTCGCGAACAGGACGAGATTGCGATGTCGCACGGCCACACTCACCGTGGTTTGCGCCTGAACCTTTCGGAACCGACATCTGTGCTATATCATCTCACGAATGCCGTAGGTTTAACAGCACAGCCGCACTATCCACCGATATGGCCGCATACGGTCGGCCCGAACTCAGATCGCTGTTCGACGACAGCCCCACGCCGCATATCGCACACCCCCCGCGCACCCACCGCCGGGACTTCTACGTCGCCACCGACGGCTCCTATCGCGACTCCGGAGCCGGCGGCTTGGGCGTGCTCATCGAGACGGGCGACGGCGAGACGGTCGCGCGGCTGGCTGTCACCGACGCGCCGCCGGACAACAACGTCGCGGAGTATCGCGCGCTCCACCTCGGTCTGGACGTGCTCGCGGCACGCGCGCCGAACTCCGCACGTATCGGGGTCGTCGTCGACCACGACAGGCTCGCGGCGAACGTGAACCGGGCGATGCTCGCGCTCGCGAGGCCCGACGCCGAGCCGCCGCATCCGGTCGAGCGACCGACCGCGACGACGAACCACTGGCGCGGGATCCTCGCCCGCATCGGCAGCTTCGATGCGCTCCGGGCGGCGCGGCTCGACTCCCGAGAGAACCCGGCCCACCCGCTCGCGAACGATCCCGTCGGCTACGCCCACGTCAATCAGGAGCCCGATCGGTGTGTCCTCCCCTCGACGCTGGACTCGGCAGCGACACGGACGACCGGTGAACAGATCCCTCCGCCCTCGCGCGCTGACCGCCACGCTGACTAAACCAGAGAGAGATCCCCCGTCACTCGATCGACGAGATTCTCCTCGCCCGGCCCGACCGCGAGTGCTGTCACCGTCCCCGGTTCGAGCTGGGTGTAACCGGCGTCGCTGATGACGGCGTTCGGAAGCCCCTCACGGCGGGCCTGCTCCGCGAGCTCGTGAATCTCGCGCTCGCTCGCGACCGCCAGCACGATCTTCTTCTGTCCGTCTGCTTTCCAGTCGGACTGGCTCGCCGTGTGGCTGTTCTCGTACGCCTTCAGCGAGGCGTGTGACGCCTGTGCTGCGAGCTTCCCTGTCCCCATGCCGATATCCGTACGGACGACGATCGCCTGTTTCATACTCGTCGCTCGGAGGGCAGCGCGGAAAGGCTTTCAGACACGACCGCCCCATTTTTGCCCGCTTCGCTCGCGTACTCTGGTATGATACTCTCGGACACCGACATCGAGCGGCGACTCGACGGCGATCTCGTCGTCGAGCCGCTGGACGACCCAGATATTCAGATCCAGCCGGCCAGCGTCGATCTCAGGCTCGGCAACGAGTTTCTGGAGTTTCAGCACGCCAATATCTCGGCGATCCATCCGGACGACGAGACCGAGACCGAGGAGTACACGACGGAGACGACCGTCCCGGCGGGCGACGACTACATCCTCCATCCGGGCGACTTCGTCCTCGGGACGACCATCGAGCGCGTCGAGATCCCGCCCGATCTCATCGCGCACGTCGAAGGGCGCTCCTCGCTGGGACGGCTGGCCGTCGTCGTGCACGCAACGGCGGGCCTGTGCGATCCGGGCTACAAGGGGCAGATAACCCTCGAACTGTCGAATCTCGGCCGTGCGCCGGTCGCGCTCTCGCCGGGGATGCGCATCTCACAGCTCACGTTCACGGAGCTGAAAAGCGAGGCTGACCGCCCGTACGGGAGCGGACGCGGCTCGAAGTATCAGGGACAGACCGGGCCGCAGGCATCGCGGATTCAGGGGGACAGAGAGTTCGGTGGTGACCAATGAGCGGGCGATGCGACGAAACGGCGTATCGCCGAACGGCGAGCGGCGACGCCGCGAGCGTCGAGCCGTGCGAGACCGGCGATGCTGGGCAGCGAACGAGTGAGTTCGGTGGTGACCAGTAATGCGGTTCATCGAGGAGGTCGTCGTCGACGAGTTCCTGCCGACGTTCCGTGCGCTGTTGGCGGGTGAGCTTCGCGAGCAGGGGCTGACACAGAGCGCGGTCGCCGATCTGCTGGGCATCTCACAGAGCGCGGTCTCGAAGTACGCCCACGGCGAGGTGGAGATGAACGACCGGCTCGTCGACGACGAGCGCGTCACCGAGCTCACGGCGCGACTCGGTCGCGGGCTCGCCGACGGAGACATGAGTCCCGTTCAGGCGCTCGTGGAGACGGAGGTGCTCGTTCGCCAGCTCGAACGCGGCGACGTGCTCGCGCGGCTCCACGAGGAGACGTTCCCGCCGCTCTCGGCGTACGAGGGCGATTTCGCCGTCCACGACGCCGACTCCGAGATCAGGACCGCAGAGCGGGTGCTCGCGTCGGTTCGTCGGGGCGTTCGCACCCTCGAAAACACGAGCGGGTTCGCGGGTCTCATCCCCGCCGTCGGCTCGAATCTGGTCGAGACGCTTCCCGACGCCGACGGCATCGAGGACGTGGCTGCCGTCCCGGGTCGGATCCTCGACGTGAAAGGGCGGGCGACTGTGCCGGGCGAGCCGGAGTTCGGCGTCTCCGAACACGTCGCGACCGTCCTGCTCGCCGCTCGTGACGGTGGGAGCGACGCCCGGGCGGCGCTCAACGTCCGCTATGACGACGATATCGCGAGTCGCTTCGAGACGGCCGGACTCACGACGGCTCGGTTCGACGCCGAGGAGCCGGTCGAAGCCGCCGTCGCCGATGTCGCCGACCGCGATGTCGACGTGGTGTATCAGTCCGGCGGCTTCGGGATCGAGCCGGCGGCGTACCTGCTCGACCCGGACGCGGAGACGGTGGCAGACCGAGTGCGACAGCTGTTGTAGGACGGTATTTGACGATCAGTCGTCCGCCGGTGTGGGACCGGTGACGTTCACCGCGGTCGCGTCGACGCCCAGCTCGTCGAGCGCGGCCTGTGCCGCGCGTTTCCCCGATACCAGCATCGCACCGAAGGTCGGTCCCATCCGCGGCAGTCCGTGAACCGTCGCGGCGGCCATCCCCGACGCGAGGAGACCGTCGTGAATCTTTCCGGTGTTCTCGACCACCTCGTCCTCCGACTCTGCGACCCACATGGAGTCGTGACCCGGCGAGTCGTGGCCCGGTGCGCCGTAGCTGTCATCGCCAGAGGCGTCCATCCCGGTGTTGTGCTCCTCGGCGTGGGCGATCCCCTCGGCTTCGATGACCCCGCGCTCCTGAAGCTTCGAGGCGACGACGGCCTCGTGGCCCGTCGCGTCCAACACGAGTTCGGACTCGACGGCGACGGGATCGACGCAGGTCAGCTCTCGGGGGAGCGCGTGAACCGGGGTCCAGTTCATCACGATCCCGCCGACGCGGTGGTTCTCGCGGACGACGACGTCGGTGAACTCCGTCATGTTCTGGACGCGGACGCCGGCATCACAGGCGGCCTTGATGAGTCCGGAACACGCCTCCGGACCGCTCGCGACGTAGAGACCGTCGGCTTCGTCGGTCGGCTCGTACGCCACGTCCAGCTCGTCGAGCACCGACTGGGCCGGCTCGCGGACGGTGACCTTGTTCATGAGGAAGCCGCCGAGCCAGAACCCACCGCCGAGATAGTTGTTCTTCTCGACGACGGTCACGTCGACGCCGCGCTCGGCCAGCTCCTTCGCGGCCACCAGCCCGGACGGCCCGCCACCGACGACGATAACCTCTGTCTCCGTCGCGTCGAGGAACTCCTCGCTCCAGTCGCTCGCAATCGCTCGCGTCACCTGTGCCTCGTCGACCGGGGCGAACCCCTCGAACTCGGATTCGTCGTGCATACAACCCAGTAATATCGACTCGTGGTAATAAACCCCGGGGAGTTTCGATACGCCCGCGTCGTCACCGGCGAGGACGCGAGTCCGGCGAGCCCACAGATCCGGCGGCGGACCCGGACCGATCACGGGCCGACCGGTCGTCCCTCTGCCCGGCTGCCGCGTCGACGACGTACGTTCCGGCGGCCTGATCGAAGAGCCGCTGGCGGCGGTCGTCGGTCGCGATGGCGACCAGCGCCACTACGACGGTGAGCCAGCTGAACAGGACGACCGCAGGGAGGTTCCGGGACAGCGCCGCACCGAGTTCGGGCTCTGCACCGCGGCCGTCGACCACCTTGATGCCCATCGCCCGTTTCCCGAGGGTCTGGCCGTTCCAATACGCCTCGAACAGGCCACCGTACAGCGGGAGGGTGAACACACCGAGGATCGCCAGCCCGTTGACGCTGGCTTCCGAGCTCGGACGGAAGAGCACCGCGATCAGAAAGACAACGAGTATCAGCTGGACGAACACGGCGACGGTGTCGATGATCTGGGCGCCGACCCGCTTGCCGATCACGTCGGTCGTGGTCTCGTCGGGCGGAATCCGCGCTTTGCCGGAGGGCATGCCGGACGGGAGCGTCGCGTCGGTGGTAAGTCTTGTCGCCGGCGAGGGCGGGCAAGGTTGATTGTGCACTACCACGGTCTTGTGGTATGCGACCGACCACTCGCGTCCGGCGCTGTGACCGCTCCTCGATTCGCGTGCTCTTCGATCTCGCGGAGCGAACCGACGGTGACCTCGTCCGGCTGGAAGTCGGCGAGCCCGATTTCGACACGCCAGAGCACGCGAAGGAGGCTGCCATCGCTGCTATCGACGACGGCGCGACGAACTACACCTCCAACGCCGGGCTGGCTGCGCTCCGGACGGCGATCGCCGACACCCTCGCTCGTGAGTACGACCACGCGTACGACTCCGACGACGTACTCGTCACGACGGGCGGGATGGAGGCGCTGCATCTCGCCTGTCTCTCCGTGCTCGAACCGGGCGATGACCTCCTGATCCCCTCGCCGGGATGGCCGAACTACTGGACACAGGCGCGACTCGCCGACGCCACGCCCGTCGAGATCCCGATGCCGTTCCCGTACGATCTCGACGCCGACCGCGTTATCGACCAGATGGGTCCCGATACCGGGGCTGTGATGCTCTGTTCACCGTCGAATCCTACCGGTCGCGTCTTCGAGAACGACGCCGTCGCTCGCGTCATCGACGCGGCCCGCGAGCACGACGCGTACGTCATCGCCGACGAGGTGTACGCCTCGCTCACCTACGACCGCGACCCTGTGGGGATGGCGACGCTCGTCGGTGACTCCGCACACATCATCACGGTCGGCTCCTGCTCGAAGTCCCACGCGATGACTGGATGGCGGGTCGGCTGGCTAGCGACCGAGTCCGACGTCATCGACGAGGCGACGAAGATCCGCGAATCGACGACAGCGAGCACGCCGACGCCCTCACAACACGCCGCGCTCGCCGCGCTGGACGGCTCACAGGAGCCGGTTCGCGAGATGCAGACCGCGTTCGCCGACCGGCGCGACTACGTCGCCGACCGGCTCGCCGACATGACTGGCGTTACCGCGCCGCGCTCACAGGGCGCGTTTTACGCCTTCCTTGACCCCGACGGCTACGACGACAGCATGGCGCTCGCGAAGGAACTGGTCACGGACGCGGGCGTCGTGCTCGCGCCCGGCTCCGGATTCGGCGACGCGGGTGCGGGGAAGCTCAGACTCTCGTTCGCGAACTCGCTGGACCGGCTGGAGACGGGGCTCGACCGCCTCGACGCGTTCCTGTAACCGATCACTGCATCCGCTCGCCGCCGTTGACGTGGAGCGTCTCGCCGGTCACGAAGCCGGCGTCGCGCAGATACGCCGCCGCCTCCGCGATGTCCTCCGGCTGACCGTACCGGTCGCGCGGAATCGCCGCCAGCTCCCGCTCCTTCTCGCTCTCGGTCCGATCGGCGGTCATGTCCGTCTCGATGTGGCCCGGCGCGATGGCGTTCACCCGGATCTCGGGAGCGAAGTCCCGCGCGTGGCTCTTCGTGAGCGACAGGAGTGCGCCTTTCGAGGCGGCGTAGTGACACTCGACCGGCGCACCGGTGAACGCCAGAATCGAGGAGAGATTGACCACCGAGGGGTCGTCGTCGGAGTCGTACAGATACGTGCGTGCGGCTTTCGTGCAGTTGAACGCGGAGTTGACGTTCACGTCGCTGACGCGGTCGAAGTCCTCGGGCGAGAGCGAATCGGTGTACACGTGCTGGTCGATACCCGCGTTGTTGACGAGATGGTCGATCCCGCCGAAGGCGTCGGTAGCCGTCTCCACCAGTCGCTCGGCGTCGTCGTACTCCGACACGTCGGCTCCGACGACGACCGCCTCGACTCCGTGCTCCCGGGCACGCTCTGCGACGGCTTCGGCCTCCGCTTCGCTCGTGTGATAGTTGACAGCGATGTCGTAGCCGTCGCGCGCGAACTGGAGGGCGATTGCCCGGCCGAGACCGCGCGATGAACCAGTGATAACTGCACTTGCCATACTGACGACGACGCTCGCGTCTGTCTTTATTCCCCGCGTCGAATCGTCTCCTCGGCAGCCGCCAGCGCGGCGTCGGCGTCGAAGGAATCGACGATCGCCCGAAGCTCGGACTCGTCGGCGTCCCGTAGCTCGCGAGCGTGACGCGCCACGTTCGGCACGGCGCGGATAATGTTATCGACGATCGGGACGCTCGCGGCCTGTGCCGACCGCGAGAGCGGGTTCAGGTCGATGACGATCTCCGCCTTTCCCATCGCCGCCAGCGCCTCGGCGCGGTCGCCGTCCTCCAGCGGAACGAGCACCGCGTCCGCAGCTCCGATACCGTCGGCGTCGACCGTCGCGCGGGCGTGGTCCAGCCCCGGGATCTCCCCGTCGCCGGCGAGTCCTTTCACATCCTCGGCCCCGTGTTCGCGGAGATGGGCGGCGATCCGCTCCATCCGCTCTTTGGTGCGGTTGAACAGGTTCACCTCGATCTCTGCGCCGGTCACGTCCGCGAGTTCGACGACCTCACCGGGGACGAGCGCAGCGACGTTTCCGTTGACAGAGACGACGGGGTGATCCGCGAGCAGGAACTGTGCGGTGGCCGCGCGGGCGGCGTCGTCGGCGCTCTCGATCGTGCGCTCGCCGAGCAGGTAGTCGTACGCCTCGCCTCGCCCCTGTGCGATGAGTCCCTGTCGAGAGGTGATGCCGAGATCGACCCCGTGCTCGATTCGGTGGCGGGTGAGCAGCGACTCGTAGCGCGGGTGTGACTCCGGAATCTCGGTCTCGTCGTCGGGTGAGACGGGTATCTGTGGCTCGTCGCTCATACCCCCTCTCGACGGGCCGGCTACAAATGTCACCGGATACGGTCACTCGACGCGCAACCCCGCACCGGACGGGTGGGTCCGACAGACCTCCGGGTCATAGCCCGCGTCCGACAGCCCGGTTCCAAGCGTGAACGCCGTCTCGCCCAGCATCGCCATCGACGCCGTCGAACCGGCGTCGTCGACGCTCCGGAGTATCTCGCGCAGCTCGTCGGTGAGCAGTCCGGCCTCCTCGGCGAACTGTCGCGACGCCTCGATGAAGACGGACTGCGTGGACCGCTCCCGAACTGTTTCGAGTGCGCGCTCGCCGGCCGCCGACAGCGTCTCGGTATCACCTCCGAGCACGTCCGCCGTCGACAGTCCACCGAGCGAGAGGTACTCGACGCGCGCGCCGCCCGGAATCTCGTCCATCCGTCCGTAGCCCGGGCCGCCGGGTTCGAGCCGGAGCGGGATCCCGCCCTGCGCCTGTCCGACCACGTCGCCGAGTCCCGTCCCCGATCTCACCTCTGCGCGGTGGGCGATCGAGACGAGGTCGTTCGCCGAACGCCCGGCTCCCGTCTCGGCGTTCACGACGTACGCCGTCCCGAGCGCCATCGCGCCCGAGACGCCGAACCCCGACCCCAACGGGAGCGGCGTCTCACACGCCACCCCGAACTCCGCGTCGAGCGCGTCCAGCACTCGCTCGACGGGTTCGACCGCGACGCGCTCGCCGTTGAGCGTGATCCCCGAGGTCTCCGTGGCGGTCGTCTCGACACCGTGTGAAAGCGTGACGCCGCCGCCGCGTGACCCTGCCCGAAGCGGGTCCTCGTCGGGGTGCGTGGAGAAGAACCCGGTCACGTGACCCGGGACGAACGCCGTCGCGTGCATACTCCGGCGTCGGCGTGGCTCGGTTTAAACAGTATGTTTGAGTCCCCGAACGAAGCGGGTCTCACAAGCTTCCGCTCGACGGGCTGCGTTCTCGCCTCACGGCGAGAGTCGCTGCCGGTACGGCGAGACGCAGTCTCGCCTCCCGTCAACGCTTCGCCCTACGGGCTCAGCCGTTGACGATCGCGCGGGAACAGCACGGCTTCGCGAATGTTATCCAGCCCGAGCATCGTGGCGATGAGCCGCTCGCCGCCGATCGCCCAGCCGGCGTGGGGAGGCATCCCGTATTTGAACATCTTCGTGTAGTAGTCGAACTCCTCGGGATCGAGACCCTGCTGTTCGAACCCCTCGACCAGCTGATCGAACCGGTGTTCGCGCTGGCCGCCCGAGACCAGCTCCATGCGCGGGTGCATCATGTCGAAGCCGGTCGAGAGCGTCTCGTCGTCGTCGTGGTCCTTGATGTAGAACGGCTTGATCTCCGCGGGCCAGTCGGTGATGAAGTAGTGCTCACCGACAGCCTGCCCGAGCGCGTGTTCCCCCTCGGTCGGCAGGTCGTCGCCCCAGACGAGCTGTTCGTCGAGTTCGCCCGTCGCGTTGATTCGCTCGATTGCCTCCTCGTAGGTGAGCCGCGGGAACGCCTCGTCCGGAACCTCGAAGTCGTCGATACCGAGGGTCTCCAGCTCGTCGGTGCAGTTCTCGGCCACCGCCTCGTAGGCGGCCTTCACGATAGCCTCACACACGTCCATCGCCTCGGTGTGGTCGAAGAAGGCCGACTCGAAGTCGATGGAGGTCGCCTCGTTCAGATGGCGTGGCGTGTTGTGCTCCTCGGCGCGGAAGATGGGACCGACCTCGAAGACGCGTTCGAGCCCGGAGCCGACCATCAGCTGTTTGAACAGCTGTGGCGACTGGTTCATGAACGCCTCCTCGCCGAAGTAGGTGATCGGGAACAGCTCCGTTCCGCCTTCCGTCCCGGTGGCGACGATCTTCGGCGTCGTGATCTCCGACGCGCCGAAGGAGCGGAACGCCTCGCGCACGGCACGCAGCACCGTCGAGCGGATCTCGAAGATCGCCTTCGACTCGCCGCGGCGCACGTCGAGCGTCCGGTTGTCGAGCCGGGTCGGTAGCTCTGCGTCCACCTTCCCCGAGGGGTCGAGCGGCAGCTGCGTCTCCGCCTCGGCGACGACCTCGATGGCCGTCGGAACGATCTCGACGTCGGTCGGCGCGCGCGGCTCCTCTTTCACGTCACCGACGATTTTCACGACCGACTCGCGAGTCACGTCGAGTCCGGTCTCGACCAGCTCCTCGTCCATCTCGTCTTTCTCCAGTTTCACCTGAATCTTCCCGGTCGTGTCGCGCACGATGAGGAAGGCGATCCCGCCCAGATCGCGCAGTTCGTGAACCCAGCCGGCGACGGTGACGGTGTCGTCCGGCGTTGCATCCGCGGTGTACGTCCGTTCGTCCATACGATTGATTCCCGCGGTCGGGACTTAAGCCCCCTTCTTTCGCGACACGTCGGACTAGATTGCGTCCCGACCCCTCACGCCGTGCTGTCCGGCTGTAGCTCCGTCGCCGCGGCCTTCGCCCCGTCGACCGTCTCCGCGACCGCGTCGGCCCCGGCGTCGTGGACGAGATCGCCGACGACGACGGTGTCGGCGCGGCGTCGCATCTGGTAGGCGGCGTCGTAATCGCCGATTCCGCCGCCGTAAAACAGCGTCGCGTCGTCGAGTGCCCCGCTGGCCGCGGCGACGATATCGGTGTCGCCGAACGTCCCGGAGTACTCGAGATAGACGATATCCTGCCCGAGCATCCGCTCTGCGACGGTCGCGTACGCCGCGACGTCGTCGGCGTCGAGATCGCAGTTCGCCTCGGTGTAGGTCGCGACCGAGGCGTCCGGGTTCATGATGATGTACGCCTCGTTGGACGTTCGCCCCCAGTCGATGCGACCGTCAGAGCGCACCCAGTCGAGATGTGCACCGGTCGTCCAGAACGTATCGCCCGCGTTGAGCACGATCGGGACGAGAAAGCCGTCGGGAGCCGGGTCGTGGACGACCGCGTTCGCGTGTGACGGCTCGATGTAGCAGGCCACGTCGTGTTCGGCACACGCGGCCAGACACGGTTCGAGGTACTCGCGCATCTTCTCCGCCGTGATGTCGAGGGTCCCGCCGATCTCGATAGCGTCGGTCCCGGTCGCACACACGTCCGTGAACGTCTCGTCGCCGTACAGCGTCTTGTCGGGATCGAGCTTCACGATGTGGTCCCAGTCGGTCCACGGAGCGGTCATACTCGCTGAAACCCGGCGCTTGGAGAAAACCCCTTCGGATACCGGTATCGGCCCATCAGACGCAGCCGGTAAGGCTAACGGTCCCGTGTCCCGAGCGTACGGTATGGTTCGAGAGACGCCGAAGGGGACCTCCGTCGGCGTAGACGACCCGTACGCGTTCGTTGAGCGGTGCGACTATCTCACCGACGACGGGCGCTGCCGGTACGCCGTCGAACACGGGCACAACGACCCCGAGTTCGCCCGCGAGCGCCGCCGTGACGACCTCAGATGTCCCGCAGCCGACCCCCACGGTTCGTGGGCGTGGGTCGACTGCCCGAAGTTCCGATCACGCACCGACGGCGGGGAGTGTCTCCGTTGTGGACTGACGGCGCACCGACAGGCACACGACGACAGCCGCCCGCTGTTAGAGGAGCACCATCTCGAATACGCCGCCGACGACCGCCGCGAGCTGAGCCACGAGATCACCGTCTCGCTCTGTCGGTGGTGTCACGCCACGGTCCACCAGTCGTGGGGGCGGGTGGACGACGATGTCTCCCCGGACGCCGAGGCGCTGGCCGCCCGCGAACAGCGCCGGAGCGACGAGCAGTCCGAGACCGCGTTCACGACGGCCGCAGACCGTGCCGCCGACGGCGACGAGTAGCCCGAACGCGTCTGCTCGGCCCGTATTCCGTAGATATTTGACGACGACCGTGCTACGACCGGTATGACCCGTATCGTCGTCGTGGACAACCACGGCCAGTTCACCCACCTCGAACACCGGACGCTGCGCGATCTGGGCGTCGACGTGGAGACCGTCGATAACGAGACGCCGCCCGCCGAGACCGACGCCGACGGCTATGTCCTCTCTGGCGGGCCGTCGATGGACCGCGTCGGTCGCGCACCGGAGTATCTCGACGCTCCCGTCCCCGTCCTCGGCATCTGTCTCGGCCACCAGCTCATCGCGACCGAGCTGGGCGGCGAGGTCGAATCCGGCGACTACGGCGGCTACGCCGACGTGGACGTGCGTATCGACGACGACACCGACCCGCTGGTCGGCTCGCTCGCGTCCCAGACCCGCGTGTGGGCCAGCCACGCCGACGAGGTCACCCGCGTTCCCGAGGGGTTCGAGCGCACCGCAACGAGTGACGTGTGCGGTATCGAGGCGATGAGCGACACCGACCGCGATCTGTACGGCGTCCAGTGGCATCCGGAGGTCGCCCACACCGAGCGCGGCGAGGAGCTGTTCGAGAACTTCGTCGCTCGCTGTTCGTGACCGTCGGACGGAGGTCAGACGAACCAACGTGTGAGTCGTCTCCACCCCGGGTTGGTGTCCGTAGGGTTATTTGACCCGAGCGAGAACGCGAGCCAATGACAGCATCACAGGGTGATCTCGCCTCGCTGTCCCGGTTCATCTTCCGCGCGCCGAGCTGGTACTCCAGTCTCGCCTTCGCGCTCGCCGTCGCGGCGCTCGCCGGTATCGCGGCCTTCGACTCCCGATTTATCCTCGAAGACGTCTGGGAGGGGATCTTCTACATCGGCATTCCGACGGTCGTCGCCAGTGCCGTGACGCCGTACGTCGATCGTCTGCTCGGTGGCAGTCTCACCCCGAACCGCGCCTCGCTGCTCGCGCTCGTCTGTGAGCTGCTCATCGTCGGCGTCCTCATCGTCGCCTCCGTCCTCGCGGTCGCGACCCGGCTCGGACAGAACTTCGTCTTCGATTCGCTGTTGGCCGCGCTCGCGGCCGTGTTCGCGCTCCGGCTGCTCGTGACGATGGCGATCTCACACCGGTCGCCGCTGCGCGCGAGTCTCCCCGCCAGCATCCAGACGGTGACCGCCGCGCTTCTGCTGTTCGTCTACACCGGCGCGGCCCGCTATCTGGAGGTCGGCGGCTCGCTCTCCATGTCGTTCCTCTCGCCGGCCTCGCGGGTCACCGAAGCACCGGCGGAGCTGCAGCTGCTCTACGTCGTCCCGTCGGATTTCGTCGTGCTGGGCGGGATGTGCGTCCTGTACGCGTCCGCGGTGACGCTGTTCGTCGCCATCATCGACCGACCGTGGCAGCGGTCGATGGGGATCTCCGTCCTCGATTTCCTCCGCGGGTTCATCGGTCACATTGCGGAAGGGACCCGCGAGCTGGAGACGTTCTTCGAGCGGATCGGCGAGGAGGCGGTCGTCCCCGTGACCGTGCTCTCCTTTCGCACCGACGAGGGGGAGAAAGCCCGGCTCGTGCTCCCGATGATCCACCCCGGCCCGATGGGTGAGATCGGCGGTGGAAATCTCCCCGAGCGCATCGCCCGACAGGCCGACGGGCTCGCCTTCCCGCCCCACGCCACCGCCGGACACGACTTCAATCTCGTCACCTCGCGCGAGGTGGACACCCTCCTCGATGCGACCGACCGCGCGATGGCGGAGCTGGAGTATCACGACGCGGCGACCGAGAGCGTCCGCACGAGCGATGGCGACGCGACGCTGCTCGCGCAGGCGTTCGGGGACGACGCGTTCATGACCGCCACCTACGCTCCGAACTTCGCCGACGACGTGGAGTACGCCGTCGGACTCTCCGCGCAGGCGGAGGCCCGGCGGGGTGGACTGGAGGACATCATGCTCGCTGACGCCCACAACTGCAACAACGGGCTCGACGGCGACGACATCGGCCACGTCGTCCCCGGATCGAAACGCTCCTTCGACATGATCGAGGGCGCACGCGAGTCCGGCGACCGACTCGCCGACTCGCCCCGACATCCGATCCAGCTCGGCACGGCGTGGGACCGCACCCGCTGGGAACCGCTCGACGGGATCGGCCCGCTCGGCGTCCGAGTCGCCGTCACCGAGGTGAACGGGCAGGAGACGGCGTACGTCCTCGTCGACGGCAACAACATGGAGCCGGGGCTGCGCGACTCGATCGTCGAGACCCTCGAATCCCACGTCGATCTCGCCGAGGTGTTGACGACGGACACCCACATCGTCAACACCGTCGAGGCGTCGAATCAGGTGGGCGAGCGCATGGACGGCGAGGAGCTCCGGCTCCTCATCACCGAACTCGTCGAGGAGGCATGTGACGATCTCGAACCGGTCGAGGCGGGAATGGCGACGGAACGCGCCGAGGTCACCGTCTTCGGCAACGACCGTACTGAATCGCTGGCCGCCCACGCCAACGCGATGGTACAGATGGGTGGCGCGCTGGCGGCGATGTTCGGCTTCGCGCTCACCGTCATCTCGATCGTCCTATTCTTCCTGACCTAAGAACAGCTCGTCGACGGCACTCCGTGCGGCGCGGGCCGCCTCGTCGGCCACCTGCGCGGCGTCCTCCTCGGCGTCGAGATACACGTCGACGTCGAGGACGCCTTCCTCGAAGGTGACCGTCACGTCGAGATCGCGTACGTCACTCTGCGCGTAGCGTGAGAAAACGAGACCCTCCGCGGCGTCGGAGGCGGTTTCGACAATCTGTTCGGCAGTCGGCTCGTCGTCGCCCATTACGCGCCGCCCGGACCCTGTGGTCCCTGCGGGCCGCCCGCACCGCCACCCTGCTGGAGCATGTTCTGTAGCTCCGACTGGAGACTGTCGAACTGCTCTTCGACGCGCTCCTCCTGCTTTTCGAGCGTGTCGACGCGGACTTCGAGCGAGTCGACCTTCTCGTCGAGCGTCTCGTACGCCTCGTCGTACTCCGTCTCGACGAGCAGCTCGCCGACCTCGCGGTACATCTCAAGCCCCTCGTCCAGCTCGTCCAGCGTCTCCAGTGCCATCTTCGACTCCTGATACGTGGTCTGGGCCTGCTCCTTCTGTGCGGCGACCTGTTGGGCCGTGTCCTGCAGATCCTGTAGCTCCTCGATCTTCTCTTGTGCTTCCGGCGGAAGGTTACCCTGCATGTCTTCGGCGACGGGCTTGCCGGTGAAAAACCCCCGCTTTCCGTCTCTCTCCGTTCAGGGGCTGATTCGCCCGCCGGCGTCCGGATTCTCGCTCACACCTCGGCGACGGACTCGGCCACCTCGACCAGCGAGAGCCAGGTGTTCACCCCCGCGCGGAGTGCGACGAGATCGTCCGCCTCGACGCGTAGCTCGACCGTCTCACCCGACCGGGAGAGGACGGCGCGGCTCCGGTCCTCCTCGATATCGTCGATCTCCTGCTCGACGCTTCCGGCGACGAGTCGCGCGGCTCTCTCGTCGGCGTACTCGAAAACGAGCGTCGCCGCGTGTGGCCGGCTCAACTGACCTGAACGGTCTTGATGTCGCGGCTGCGCTCCTTCAGCAGGACGCGGTGGCCGCAGTACGGACAGCGGACGCCGCCGTACTCGTCGAGGCTCACGTCGCGCTTACAGCGTGAACACTTGTACATCGTTACTCCTCGTCGCCGAGCGCGGCGCGCAGCGACCGTCGGACGGTGCGACCGCCCGGCGTCTCCGGCTGGTAGGAGCCGCCGGCGAACTTGTGTCCGCACGCACCACACTGCCAGATCCCGGTCCCCTGTCGGTCGACGCGGTCCTCACCGCAGGACGGGCAGCTGTGGTCGGCGTTCATCTCTCCTTCGATCTCGGCGACGCGGCGACGCGCGACGCGGCCGTAGCGTGCGCCGAATCGGCCGGCGCTCCCGGTGACACTGTTGCTCATGTCGTATCGGACTGGTCTCGCGGTCATAAACCCTACGAGACGGCCCTACTCCCGAAGCTCCGTCTCGCCGAGCGCGTGGTTCAGATCTGCCCGGATCCGCTCGCCGAGCTTCCGGCTGTCGGCCGTCGTGACGACGCGGTTCTCCTGGACCGACGAGCCGTCGCGAATCAGCAGCCGGACGTTGCCGGTGTCGTCGGCACGCGTCGCCTTCGCCCGCACCCCGGAGTTCGACCCAGCGCCGCCGGCGTCAATCGGTCCCGGAATGATCTTCTTCACGTGCGGATGCTCACCGACGGTCTGGATCGCCTCCATCCCATCGCGCTCACCGATGAGCGTGGTGTGGCTCCCGCCTAACTTCTCGCCCGGCGGCGTATTCACGACCTCCAGTGCCGGCTCGCCCTGCTGGTCGAGCACGTGTTCGACAGGGTTCTCCTCGGGGACGCGATACAGCGTGTAATGAAGCTCGGCGCGAACGGCATCGAGCACCGCCCTGTTGCCGGCCGCATAGAGCTCCTCCGGGCGCTTTCTGTGGACCTCGTCAGCGACCCGACCGGCGAAGTTCCGGAGCTCTCGCGGCTCCCGCTCGGGGTCGGATTCTGGGCGGGTCGTCACCGTGCGCTGGGCGACGGTCTCCTCGTCGAGCAGGCAGGTGACGGTCGCGCGGTCGCGGTTACAATCGATGACGGCGGTGTCGGTGTTGTGCGTCCGGCAGGTGAGACAGAAGTCACCGGGGCGTTCGAGCGGCGTGCCACACTGCCGGCAGTCCATACGCGAACGAGACGACGCCGGCGCATAAACCGCCCGGAGCCGCTATCGGGACTTCCGTAGCTCGGCGACGTAGTTCCCGCGCTCGTTCCGCTCGATCACCTCGCGCAGCTCCCACGTTGACGGCGCGAGCAGTTCGCGCATCTCCGTCGGCGACACCGTGAGCAGATCGAACCACGGGGTATGAGTCGTCTCGTACCGACTCCGCACGCGGAGCGCGCCGGGAAGCCGCCCGCGCCGGCGGTTCAGATCGTGGTAGTCGCGGTGGACAGGATCGTCAGTAGCGTGTGGATCGCGCGTGTCGGCCAGAACCCGGGCGTCGTCGGTCGTCACCTGCGCGAGGGCGTCGAGCACCCGCGGGGCGCGCTCGCGCGTCCCGACCAGTCCGAAGCCGTTCCCGAACATCACCACCGTGTCGAAGGTCCCGTCGAGCCGTGTCGCGTCGGCCACGTCCAGCTCGCGGGCGTCCACACCGCGCTCTCGGGCCACGGCCACGGCCCCCGGCGACACGTCGATGCCCACGGTCTCGGCGTCGAGCGCGTGTCCGACCCGGCCCGCGCCACAGCCGACGTCGAGGACACGCCCGTCGGCACGCTCGATCGCTGTCTGCTCGCGCGGACTCCACTGTTCGCGCTCGGCGAAGTACAGTTCCGGTCGCGGTGCGACCGTCACCAACCCGTCGTCGCGTTCGAGTATCTCACTGCCGGCGTCCCCCTCCGCGTGATCGCGGAGGAGCCGTCCGAAGGCGTCCTGCTCGCGGTCCATGCGCTCGCTACCGGGAGTCGGCACAAAACCTCTCCGCAGGTGTGTCAACTCATCCCAACCGCTCGGGACGCACCTTCAGATACTCGCGCACCAGCGTCGTCGCGTAGCTCCCCTTCGGCAGCGCGAACCGGAACGTCAGCGGCTCCGGTCTCGTGAGATCGGTCGTTACGAGCACGGCACGCCGGGTTCCCTCGGAGTGGAACTCACCGGGAAGCTCGAAATCCGATCGCTCGACCTCCTCGTCGGCGAGTATCTCGCATTCGATCTCACCCGGCTCACCGGCAGCGAGCTCGGTCTCCGTGCCGACGAGCGGCGCGGTGACGAACGCCCGCCCGCGCTCGATATGGCGGTTGACCGTCTCGACGCGCTCCTCGTCGACGCGCTGGCGTCGGTCCATGTCGGGGACGGGTATCGGCGCATCGCGGTCAGCGAAGGCGACCACGTCCCCTGCGACCGCGGCGTCGAACGGGAGCCCGCGTTCCAGTCGCGCCGAGACGACCCGGTTGAACAGATACGACTGGGCGGCGTGGACGAGGAGCTGCTGGAGATTCGACGGGAACTGTTCGAGTGCGGCCCGGAAGTCAGCCGGCTCCTCACCCCCGGTCTCCGCGAGTCCCTGTAACAGCGACCGCTCGTAGTGGAGCCGGCTCGGGAGCAGTTCGGTCAGCTCCCCCCAGTCGCTCCCCCAACGCTCCGCGACGGCACGACGAGCCTCGGCACTCCCGTCCGGCTCCGTCTCGCTCGTGACCGTGACGTACGTTCGGACGGCTTCCTCCCACTCGCCACGGAGGATCGCCAGCCCGACCCGGTGCGTGACGGGCCGTGCGCTGCCGAACCGCTGCGGGCCGAAGTAGTTCGGCACGCCGACGCGCTCGTCGTCGCCGGCGAACGCCCGGAGTTCTGCCGTGATCTCGTCGACCTGTTCGGGGTGGTCGGCGTCGGTGACGGTGATCTCGAACTCGTTGCCCGCGAGGTCGCCAAAGAGGACAGGGCGACCGACACGCCCGAGGGGTTCGATCTCCGCGCCGTCGAGGGTCGGAAGCTCGGTCTCGTCGTCCAGCCGGACGGAGAACAGCTGCGTGGTGACGGCGTACTTGTCCTTCGTTCCGGCCCACGAGACGCGCTCGCGAGAGACGCCGAGCTTCGCGGCGAGCGCCCCCGCGAAGTCGTTCGTGTCCCACTCGCGGAGCGTGGCACGGAAGACGACGTGTGCGTACGAGCCGGGATCGGCGTCGAGCGGCTCCGACTCGACGGCTTCGAGCTCGCGCACGCGGAACGCGTCGGCCGACTCGCGCAGGTGGCCGCCCGTCCCGTCGGTGTCACTGACGTACCACTCGACGCCCGTCGGACGCTCGTGACGGTGGGCCTCTCTCATCTGGTGTCCGTTCGGTCGGTGTCGGTATAGAGGCCGTGCTTCTGGTCTGGTGTCTCCGGGGTGTACTGTCAGCGAGCGAGCGGTCGCAGTGCCGTCGAAGATCGAGGTCGTCACGGCGTCGTCGATGTCGGTTTCACACGCAGAATCCGAGAGCAGATACACAAGCCTCCCGTCGATTCCGGGCGTCGAAGTGTTTATTCCGGCTGTCGGCCCTAATTTCGATAATGGAACTCATCGTCACCGAGAAGGACAACGCCGCCCGGCGTATCGCTGAGATCCTCGCCGAGGGCGGCCACGCTGTCGAGCGGACGAACGGCGTCAACGTCTACCGGTGGGGTGACACGCGCTGTATCGGGCTGTCGGGCCACGTCGTCGGCGTCGACTTCCCGCCCGAGTACAGCGACTGGCGCAACGTCCGGCCGGTCGAACTCTCCGAGGCGTCGGTCGTCAAGACCCCGACGAAGGAGAACATCGTCGCCGCGCTCGAATCGCTGGCGCGCGACGCCGACGAGGCGATCATCGCCACCGACTACGACCGCGAGGGAGAGCTCATCGGCAAGGAGGCGTACGAGCTCATCGAGGCGGTGACGGAGATTCCCATCGAGCGCGTCCGGTTCTCCTCGATCACTGAACGCGAGGTCCGGGACGCCTTCGCGAGCCCCGAAGCACTCGATTTCGACGTGGCGGCCGCCGGCGAGGCCCGCCAGATAATCGACCTGATGTGGGGGGCCGCGCTGACGCGGTTTCTCTCGCTCACCGCCGGCCAGCTGGGCGACGATTTCATCTCCGTCGGACGGGTCCAGTCCCCGACGCTCAAGCTCATCGTGGACCGCGAACGAGAGATCGAGGCGTTCGACTCCGACGACTACTGGGAGATATACGGCGAGCTGACGAAAGCCGACGAGGGGTTCGAGGCGCAGTACTTCTATGAGGGCGAGGACGGCACGGAGAACGAACGCGTCTGGAACGAGACCGACGCCGAGGACGCCCACGCCGACCTGCGAGCGGTGACGAGCGCGACCGTCACGTCCGTCCGCCGACGCACCCGGACGGACGACCCGCCGGCGCCGTTCGACACGACGCAGTTCATCCGCGCCGCCGGGTCGTTGGGTTACTCCGCCCAGCGCGCGATGTCCATCGCCGAGGAGCTGTACACGACGGGCTGGATAACCTACCCGCGGACCGATAACACCGTCTATCCCGATGACCTCGACCCCGAGGAGCTGCTCGCGACGTTCGCTGACACGGGGGCGTTCGGCGAGGACGCGGCGAGCCTGCTCGAACAGGAGTCAGTCGAGCCGACCGAGGGCGACGAGGAGACGACCGACCACCCGCCGATCCACCCGACCGGCGAGATCCCGGGCAGACAGGACCTCTCCGAGGACGAGTGGGAGGTGTTCGAACTCGTCGTCCGGCGGTTTCTCGCCACCTGTGCGGAGCCGGCGACGTGGGCGCATCTGCGCGTCGTCGCGACGGCGAGCGGTCGCTCGCTGAAGGCGAACGGGAAACGACTCCTCGAACCGGGGTATCACGACGTGTACCCCTACTCGTCGGCGAGCGAGAACCACGTCCCGGCGGTCGAGGAGGGCGACGAGCTCGCGCTCTCGGACGTGCGTATCGAGGAGAAGGAGACCCAGCCGCCCCGTCGGCGCGGCCAGTCGCGGCTCATCGAGACCATGGAGTCGCTCGGGGTAGGCACAAAAGCCACCCGCCACGAGACCATCCAGAAGCTGTACGACCGCGGCTACATCGAGAACGATCCGCCGCGACCGACCGGGCTGGCGATGGCGGTCGTCGAGGCCGCAGAGCAGTTCGCCTCCCACATCACCGACGAGGGGATGACCGCGACCCTCGAAGCCGATATGGACGCGATCGCCGCCGGCGAGAAGTCGCTCGACGCGGTGACCGACGACTCGCGCGAGATGCTCCGGCGTGTCTTCGAGGACCTCCACGAGCACCGCGAGGAGATCGGTGAGTTCCTCCGCACGTCGCTGAAAGCCGACAAGACGCTCGGCCCGTGTCCGGAGTGTGGCGACGACCTGCTCGTACGTCGGTCGCGACAGGGATCGTACTTCGTCGGCTGTGACGGCTACCCCGACTGCGAGTACACGCTCCCGCTCCCGAGTCAGGGGGAGCCGACCGTCATCGACGAGACGTGTGAGACGCACGGACTCGACCACGTGAAGCTGCTCGCCGGTCGCTCGACGTTCACCCACGGCTGTCCGCTGTGTAAGGCGAACGAGGCCGACGAGACCGAGGACAGAACAATCGGTGCGTGCCCGGAGTGCGGCGGGGACCACGCGGACGCCGCGAGCACTGGGGGCGACGGGGACGGCGGCGAACTCGCCATCAAACAGCTCCGCTCGGGGTCGCGACTCGTCGGCTGTACGCGGTATCCCGACTGCGACTACTCGCTCCCGCTCCCGCGGCGCGGCGATGTCGAGGTGACGGACAGCTACTGCGACGATCACGACCTGCCCGAGCTCGTCGTCCGCGACGGTGACGACGAGCCGTGGGAGCTGGGCTGTCCGATCTGTAACTACGCCGAGTATCAGGAGCGACAGGCCGCCAGTGCTATCGAGGACCTCGACGGCGTCGGTGCGAAGACGGCCGAGAAGCTCGCCGCCGCGGGGATCGAGAGCCTCTCGGACCTCTCGGCGGCAGACGCCGAGACGGTCGCCGGTGACGTGCAGGGGGTCTCGGCCGATCGGCTCCGCGACTGGCAGACCGAAGCGACCGACGCCGAGACCGCAGAGTAGCTCAGAACTCGATTGCGCCCGGCTCACCGGGGTCGTGTGCGCCGTCGAGGTCGGCAAACGACTCGCGCACGCGGTCGTACGTCTCCTCGACCGCCTCAACGATGACCGTCGTGTCCGCGAGCACGGGCATGAAGTTCGTGTCACCGTTCCACCGCGGGAGGACGTGGGTGTGGACGTGATCGGCGATGGAGCCGCCCGCGGGACCGCCCAGATTCATCCCCGTGTTGAACGCCTCGGGACCGAGCGCGGCGTCGAGCGCGTCGAACGTCCGCTGTTTGAGCGTCGCAATCGCGAGCAGCGTGTCTTCGTCGAGGTCGCGGTACTCCCCGGTGTGGTGGTAGGGGATGACCATCGCGTGGCCCGGATTGTACGGGTAGTTGTTGAGGATGACGAACGCGTGGTCGTTTCGCGCGAGGATGCGGGAGTCGCGGTCGTCCTCGCGGTCGGGGAGGACGCAGAACGGGCAGCCGTCGATCTCGGTCTCGTCGCGTTCGACCCAGTCGATACGCCACGGTGCGAACAGCTGGTCCATACTCGATGTGTGCGCGCCGACGGTAAAATAGCCGTACTCTAGCGTCGTCGTACCGACGACCTATTGAGACTCCGCCCGCTCCTCGATAACCGGGATGAGAGCGCCAGCCGACGACGAGGAAATCGAACGAGCCGTCCGGTATCTGGTCCACTCCTTCGAGACCTCGGGAGACAACCCGAAGCCGGTGATTCTCCACAGCACGCGAGTGGGAATGGACCTCTACGACAGGGGCTACGAGACACCGGTCGTCGTCGCCGGCTTCCTCCACGATCTCGTCGAGGACACGGACGTGACTCCCGACGAGATCCGTTCGGAGTTCGGCACGGAGGTCGCGAACATCGTGGACGCCGTCAGCTTCGACGCGAGCATCGACGAGTATCTGGAGCGCCACTACGACCTCTACGACAACTGCTTCGCGTTGGGGCGGCCAGCGGTCCTCGTCAAGGCCGCGGACGTGCTGGACAACAGCAACTACTACGGACTGGCCGACTCGGAGGAGCTGGCACGGAAGCTACTCACGAAGATGGAGTACTTCATCGCGGAATCGGAGCCGTACATTGGCGGGGAGCCGTTGCATCGAGAGCTCACCGACACGCTTCCCACAGTAAAAGCGCGGGTCAACGACACCCAGACGTAACGGCTCAGTCGGATCTCGCGCTCGAAAACCGACTCGGACGGAGAATCAGCTCCTCTAACCCGGGCAGCTGCTTGACGTTGTAGACGACCTTCGCCGACTCCGTGACGGGCGCGGAGAGACAGGAGAGCCGGATGCCGCGATCGAGCCACTCGTCGGTGAGGATATGTCCCGCCGGGGTCGGCATCTCCCCCTCGACGAGCGCGACGGCGCAGTTCGAGCACGCGCCGCCGCGACAGGAGTAGGGCCACGCGAAGCCGCGATTCTCGGCGGCTTCGAGCAGGGTCTCCGTCTGCTGGACGAGCAGGCGGCCGTGGTCCTCGGAGTCGAGACCGGCCTCGCTCGCCTTCTCGAAGAGATCGTCGTCGGTCAGCTCCCAGCCGCGGTCGTCGAGCACCTCGTAGTTGAGATACTCGACGCGGGTCGTCTCCGAGTGCGGGTCCGGCTCGGTCGGCTCCTCCTCGCCGGGACCGGGACGGCGGCGCGCTCCTCGCCGCTCGCCGGGGTCGCTCGGACCTGCCCCGGTGTCTTCACTCGACCCCGTGTCCGTCGGCTCCGCCGGCGTCGCCGGCAGATCGCCGGCCTGTATCGTCTCGTACGCGGCACGCACCCGGCGGAACTCCTCGATCGTCCCGCCGTGGTCCGGATGGCTCTCCTTGACGCGCTCCCGATAGGCGGTCTCGATACGCTCCTCGTCGGCGTCTGAAGCCACCCCCAGAACCTCGTACGGATCCTCCACATCCACCGTACGGTTCGTGTGTGTAAATCTCCTCGGCCTCCGACAATCGGCTCGCCTACCGGGTCGTCACTTCACAGCCGTCTTCGGTGACGATAATCGTGTGCTCACGCTGTGCGACGAGACAGTCCTCGTCTTCTTGGAGCACGGGGTAGCCGTGGACGACGTCCTGTCGTTCGAGTCGGCGGAGCGCCATCTTCGCCCGCGAGGTGTCGAGCCAGCGCCGGGCGAACGGGAGCGTCTTGAACTCCTCGACGATCTGTTCGAGCGCCTGTCGCGCCTGTCGGTTCCGGACTGACGCCTCCTGTTCGAGCGAGTAGATTTCTTCTTGTTGCCCCTGTGTGACCTTCCCGCCGCCGTCGGTGACGAACGGCTCGATGGCGACGGTATCCCCGACTTCGAGCTCGGTTCCGCTATCGACAGCGCGGTTCGGGACGTTCGGCGCAGTGTGTTGCTCCCAGTGGCCGAGCCCGTGGCCCGTCAGATTGACGACCGGGTTGTAACCGTAGCCGTCGATGACGGATTCGATCTCCGCGCCGAGCTCGCCGGTGTGGACGCCCGGTTCCACGAGATCGAGCGCGGCGTCCAGCGCCTGCTCGGCCGCCTCGACGATCTCGGTCTCGCCGGTAAAATCGACCGTCACTGCGGTGTCGGCCAGCCAGCCGTCGACGTGGACGCCGATATCGAGCTTCACCATCTCCTCACCGACGGTGCGGTCGTCGTCGGGACCGGCTGCCCCGTGTGCGGCCTCGTTGTCCACGCTGACGTTCACCGGAAAGGCGGGCTTCGCGTCGATATCTCGCTCGTCGCCCAGCTCGCGGATGCGATTTTCGGCCCACTCGGAGATCTCCAGATAGCTCGTGCCGATCTCCGTGCGCTCTGCGGCCTCCTCGCGCACCTGTGCGAGGATCTCGCCGGCCTGTCGGTGTTTCTCGTACTTCTCCGCGTCGAGGTCGATATCGCTCATACACTGATTCGGTGGGGATAGGCCAAGGGGCTTTCCGTCCGTCGCGGTGGCGATGCGGCTGCGGTCGCGGTGCGGGTAACGGTAGCAGTAGCTGTCGCGGTAGCGATGCGGTTGCGGTAGCTGTCGTTGCAGTTGCCAAGACGGCATACGCCGACCGGAGGGAGGCGTTTCACCGCGCCGAAGGCGCGGCCGCGTTGCGGTTTTTGGTGCAGATTTTTGCAAGGAGTGGTGCGCGAAGCGCACCCGACGCAGCAAAAAGGTGCGTTAGAAGATATTCGCCTGCTGGTACACCGAAATCCCGTCATCGGTGATCTCGTACGGCTTGGTCTCTCGCGAGTGGTTCGCGTTCCGTATCTTCTGGATCTCGACGGCCAGCCGCGTCTCCTGAAACTCTGAGCGGACGTACTGGAGGACGAACACCGCGTCGGTCAGATACTCGATAATACCGTGACGAGAGACGTACGGGTTGTCGTCGCTCCCCTCGGAGGTGAGCATCGTCGTGACGCCGGCTCGCTTCAGCGATTTGGTGAAGTCGAACACCTCGGTGCGGCGCTTGGCCTGATCGTCGTACATCATCTCCAGCAGGGAAACCGAGTCGAGCACGAGCCGCTCCGCGCCGAAATCGTCGATGAGCCGGGGGAGATCGCTCCGAATCGAGGCGAGTGAGTTCGCCATCTCGATCGGATCGAGATCGACGATCGCGAGCTTGTTCTCGTCGGTGTACTGTTCGAAATCCCACCCTTTCTCGCTCGCGGCGGCGATGATCGCCTCGCGCGTCTCCTCTAAGGTGATATACACCGCTTTCTCGCCGTTCTCGACGCCGCGGTTGGCGAACTGCAGTCCGAACGTCGTCTTTCCCGTCCCAGCAGACCCCATCACGACCATGAGCGAGCGGGCCGGAACGCCGCCCTGAATCATCTGATCGAGTCCGGCGACGCCCGTATCAATGCGGGGAATATCGGACTCGAACGCCTCGTCGAACCCGTCGTCCGCCGGCTCGCCGAGGGACTCCTCCGTGGCCGTGTCCTCAGCGAAGGGAGCATCCATCTCGTCGTCGCTCGGTAGCTCCGCCGTGCTGCCGCTGCCGAAGAACTCCGAACTGCCGAGGCTCCCGGAGTTATCAGCCGTCTCGTCGCCAGTCGCGTCGTCCTCGCCGGACGGCTCGGATACGCCGCTGTCCACGTCCGAGGTGAACGCCGAGTCGCCGACATCGTCGAACCCCGCCGTCAGGGAGCCGCCGGCGGTCTCGTCACCGTCCGACTCGTCCCGCACACCGGCAGTCTCTGATTCGGTCGGCTCGGTCGGCTCGCCGGTCTCGCCGTCGCTGTCGTCACCGACCTCCCAGTCGTCCCACTCCAGCTCGTCCGTCTCGTCGGTCGAGTCGGATTCGAACCAGTCGTCCGTCTCGGTATCATCGCTCACCGTTTCACCTCCGATCCGCGCATACACTCTGTTCCCGGCCCAGAGAGATAAGTGTGGCCTCGGGCCGTGACGCTTATTCACGGGCCGGCAGAACTACCGACGATGCACGTTGGTGTCGTCGCGAAACGCGGCAACGACCGGGCGGTTCGACTCGCAGCCCGACTCGACGGCGTGCTCGATGCGAGCGTCGCGTTCGACACCGAGACCGCGGCCGCGCTCGGGCGCGACGGCGTCGACCCGACCGAGATGGGCGAGTTCGATCTCGTCGTCTCGATCGGCGGCGACGGAACCTTCCTCTTCACCGCACGGACGACCGACCCCGCCCCGCTGCTCGGCGTGAATCTCGGCGAAGTCGGCTTCCTGAACGCCGTCGCGCCGGAAGACGCGCCTGAGGTCGTCGCCGACACAGCCGCGCGGATTCGGGCCGGTGAGGCGACGTACCGCGAACTGACACGCGTTCAGGCCGCCGGCGACGGTGTCGATCTGCCGCCGGCGCTCAACGAGGTGTCGGTGCTCGGCGGACAGCGCGGCCACGGGAACGGACTGGACGTCGAGGTGCGACTCGACGGGGAGACCTACTCGGAGACGCACGCCGACGGACTCATCGTCGCGACGCCGACCGGATCGACGGCGTACAATCTCTCGGAAGGCGGGCCGGTGGTCCATCCACGCGCGGACGGGCTGATCGTGACGGAGATGGTCGTCGACAGCGGGATGCCGTCGCTCGTCGTCGATCCGGACGACGAGCTGTCCGTTCGCGTCTCGAACGCCGAGACAGCCTACGTCGTCGCCGACGGACGGTCGCGCGCGACGCTCACCCCGCCGGTCGAGCTGACAGTACGCCGGGCGGCGACACCGACCGTCACGGTCGGCCCGAAGCTGGATTTCTTCACCGCGGTGGAGAAGCTGGAATGACGGAGAGCCAGTAAGCCACCACAGGGGTAGAAACCCGTAAATGGATCCCGACCGTGGGTAGGGTAATGAGTCAGCAACTGCCGGACGTGCAGGCGACCAGTCCGGACGTGAGTGTCGGTCTCAACCGCGTCGGCGTTACCGGCGTCGAAAAGCTCGTCAAGCTCGATCGCGAACACGAGCGACCTATCGTTCTCATGGCGGAGTTCGAAGCGTACGTCGACCTGCCGAAGTGGCGCAAGGGGATCGATATGTCCCGCAACATGGAGGTCGTCGACGAGATGCTCGAAGAGGCGCTCGACGAGCCGGCCTACCGCGTCGAGGACGTGTGTGGCGACGTCGCCGAACGCCTGCTCGAGAAACACGAGTACACCTCGCGCGCGGAAGTCGAGATGGAAGCCGAGTACGTCATCCGCGAGGAGACGCCGGTGTCGGACCACCAGACGCAGGCGACCGCCGATATCATCGCCGGTGCGACTGCCGACGAGGACGGGACTCGCGAGGAGATCGGCTGTCACGTCGTCGGCATGACGGTCTGTCCCTGCTCGCAGGGGATGAGCGAGGCGCGCGCCCGTCAGACGCTCGATCAGATGGGCGTCGACGGCGAGATCATCGAGTCGTTCCTCGACGAGGTCCCACAGCCGGGCCACAGCCAGCGCGGCCACGCCACGCTCACCGTCGAGACGCCGAGCACGCCCGAGATCGAGCTACACGATCTCATCGACATCGCGCGCGACTCCATGTCGGCACGCATCTACAACTACGCCAAACGCCCCGACGAAGACCACATGACCTACGAGTCACACGCGAACGCGAAGTTCGTCGAAGACTGCGTGCGCTCGCTGGCGGAGCTGTCCGTCGATCGACTCGATCTGCCCGAAGACGCCGTGCTGACGATGGTGCAGTCGAACGACGAGTCGATCCACCAGCACAACGCACACGCCGAGCGGATCGCCGAGTTCGGCCAGCTCCGCGAGGAGTTAGCCGACTGAGGCCACGCACACGCAGTCTTTTTTATCCACCCACGAGTCAACTAAATTACCGAATGACACGAGAGGGTTGGAGATGCGGGTAGCGATCGTCGGAGCCGGTATCGCCGGCGGATCGTTAGCGTGGTTTCTACGCGAGCGACTCGGCGAGCGGGGGCGTATCGACGTGTACGAGGCGAGCGAGCGCGTCGGCGGACGGCTCCGCGCCGTCTCCCTCGGCGGAACGCAGTTCGAGGCGGGCGGGAAACACATCCACGAGCGGAACCGCTGTATCGGCTCGTTCGTCGACCGGCTCGGTCTCGATCGGCAGTCGGTCGGTCACGGTGACGCCGGTCGCATCGGCGTCTGGGACGGCGACCGGTTCGCCGTCACCACGTCGCCGTCGAAACCGGTGACGCTGTTCCGGCTCCTCTCGCGGTACGGGCTCTCGCCGCGGCGCGCGCGCAACCGAACCAGAGCGGTCGCGGATCGCTTCGACGACATCTACGATCACCCCGGGACGGCCTTCGCGACGCCCACGGCGCTGCTCGGATCGGTCGGGCTGGCCGATCTCCAGTCGCAGTCCGGTCACGAGTATCTGACCGACAGCGGCGTCGATCCGCAGTTCGTGAACGAACTCATCGCCGGGACGACGCGCACCATCTACGGGCAGGATCCGGCGCTGAACGCCTTCGCCTGTCTCACCGCACTGACCGGGATGGGGGGTGACACGTACACGCTCGGTCTGTCGAACGCGACGCTGTGTGACCGGCTGTTCACCGCGGCCGAGGCGACCGTCCGCACGGAGACGCCGGTCGAGCGCGTCACCCTCGGCCCGGACGGCGCGCGCCTCACCGCATCGACCGGAAGCCGCGACTACGATGCGGTCTGTCTCGCGACACCCGCCGAATCGGCCGGTATCGAGCTGTCGGGAGTTACACAGCCGGCGGGGTACGGCGATCGCGAGATCTCTGAGCTGTCGGTCGCGTACGTCGCCGGACGGCTCGATCCCGAGGCGTTCGGTGAGCAGTCGCCCGAAGACGTGCCGGGGGTCGTCGTCACCTCGGCCGACTCGACGGCGGGGTTCGTTCACCTTCGCGACGTGAGCGAGCGCGCCGGACGACCGGCGTACAAGCTGACGACACAGGGCGGAGCGACACCCGAACTCCTCGACTCGCTGTTCGCGACGATCGACGAGACCGCGGAGGTGAGCTGGCGAGCGTTTCCGCGGCTGGACCCGGAGTCACCGACCCCGCCGTTCCGGCTCGCCGACGGACTCTACTACGTGAACGCCATGGAGTCGATCGTCTCGACGATGGAGACACAGGCGATCGCTGCTCGGTCGGTGGCGAATCTGGTCGTGCGCGACCGTTAGATCGAGAGGGGGGCGGCGGCCGCCCACCGCGGCTCGAACGTCTCCGCCAGCGAGTCGGCGAACTCGCGGTCGGTCAGATCGATGACGCCGAACGTCTCCGAGCGGTCGAGCGGATGCGGGACCTCGACGACGGTCTCGACGGTGTCGACGAAGGTGAACGTCCCCGTGATATTGTCGCTGGTCCGCACCTGAAACCGCTCGTGGTCGGCCAGCGACTCGCGATACCGGACACCGATCGCCTCGGGCAGTGCGGACACGAGGTTCCGGCGCAGGAGCAGTCGGACGGTCCCACCGCGGTCGAGCGCGGCGACGAGCTCGTCGAGCACGGTTTCGCCGTACCGGTCAATGTCGAACAGCTGCGGGGTCTGTGAGGAGAGACACATGACGATCTCGTCGCTCGCCGCGCCGAGCCGTTCCACGAGGAGCTCCGCCGTCTCCTCCGTTCCGACGGCGGCCGTCCAGAACGTCTCCTCGGGGCTGTCGGTCGCTTCGAGCGTCCCCTGTAGCGTGCTGGCGATGGACTCGTACTGCTCTCGCTGGGCGGCCAGTGTCGATTTCTTCGCGTCGAGTAGGCGATCGAGCGCGGTCTGTGGCTCGATCGGTGCGTACTTCTTCGGCCGGCTCGCGCTCTGTGACCGGACGAGCCCCTGCCGATCGAGACTGTTCAACACGTCGTAGATGCGCCCCATCGGCACGTCGCTCGCAGCCGACAACTGCTTTGCCGTTGTCGGTCCGGTGTCGAGGAGCGCACGATAGACCCGCTCCTCGTACTCGGAGAGGCCCATATCCCGCAGCGTTGCCATTAATCGGTGTTTCCGTCTACAGGTAAAAACACCCGGCTTGTTCACTCGCTCGTGAAACACGCGGGCTGTTCACTCGTCGGTGATCGACTCCGAAGGGGTCTCGGCGGCTCGCTCAAGCAGCTCCTCGGGCGTTTCCGCGGGCGTCGAGCGTTCGCCGCCCCGCACGACGACGGCGTCCGATCGCTCGCTCGGAACGATCACCTTCTCGTGGTCGGCGACGCGCCACGCCGCCCGGTGGAGATCGCTCCCGGCGACGGGCGTCTCGATGACGAGCGGGTCGTAGACGTGACGGGCACAGGCGGCTCCGTACCCGGCCACGTCGGCCCCCATTCGGGTCGCCGCACCGGCGAACGCTTCGAGCGTCTCCCCCGCCAGCTCGCGGTAGCTGTCCTCGCCGGTCAGTACCGCGAGGTCGACGAGCGCGTTCGCGAGCTCGACGTTCGCGTCGAGCGGACGAAGCGGCTGGTCGAGAAGCCCGACTCCCGCCTCCGGCCCGTCGAGAAACGCACCGTCGTCGGCCTGTCGGTCCCGCAGATCGGCGGCGATCTCACGGGCCGTGTCGAGATACGCCCGCTCGCCGGTCGCCTGCACCCCGGCAGTCAGCCCGAGCAGGACGCGCGCCCCGTCGAGCAGGAGACCGGACTCGCTCTCCGGGTCGTCGTAGTGGGTGACGACGCCGTCATCAACGAGCGTGTCGGTGACGTGTTCGATTGCACGGCTCGCGTATGCCCGGCTCCGCTCGTCGTCGGTGTAGCCGGCGAATCGGAAGAGCGCGTCCGCCGCCAGCCCGTTCCGGTCGGCGTACACCGTCTCGTCGACGACCGGCGGCTCGGCTTCCTCGCGCTCCGCGGGACCGAGGGCGTAGTAGTCGCCGCCGGCCTGTGAGCCGGCGAACGCCTCGCCCGTCCAGAGATCGGTCGTCAGATACTCGACGGTCCCGCGGGCGGTGTCGCGGTAGGACTCGTCGCCGGTGTGGAGATAGCCGGTCGCGAACGCGCGCACGAGGGCGGCGTTCTCGTCTGTGAGCTTCTCGCGGTGGATATTCCCCGCCCAGTTCCGATTGGTCGCGTAGCGGTAGAAGCCGCCGGCGTAGGTGTCGTACAGGTGCGCCTGAATCGCCTGCAGGGTCCGGCTGGCTCGCTCGGTGTCGCGTTTCGCCGCGAACTCGACGGTGCGCGGGAGCGGGAACTTCGCGTCCGTCCCCCAGCCGCCGAACTCGTCGTCGAAGGCGGCGCCGCTCTGCTCGACGAAATGCGCCTCGATCTCGGCCGTCACCTCGCCGCGTGGCGGCTCGGGGTTCTGGAGCGCCCGCGGGACGCGACCGGCGTCCGCTCCTTTCTCGTCCCATGTCTTCCGCACGGTGTCGATCGCCCGCCGAAGCCCGTCCGGCGAGAGATAGCCCGCGCCGGTGATGAGCTTCCCCTCCGGGGTGCAGAACACCGTCGACGGGAACCCCCCCATGTTGTACCGTTCGCGGACGCGCGGCTGGCGGTCCACGTCGATGCGGACGGGAACGAAGCGCTCCGTCAGATGCCCGGCGAGCCGCGGGTCGGCGTACGCTCCGCGGTCCATCTCGTCGCAGGCGACACACCACGACGCCGACAGCGACAGCAGTAGCGGCTTCGACTGCGCGCGCGCCTCGGCGAACGCCGCCTCCCCCCACTCGCGCCACTCCACGAGCGTCTCGTCTCTCATTACCGCTACTCACGCGCCCACCGGCAAAGCGTCGGCGTTCCCGGAACGGTCCTCGACGCGACCGAACGGCACACCCAAACCCCTCCCGTCCGTAGCCGGCGTATGGTCTCGGTCGCCGACGTCGTCGGACTGCTAATCATCCTCGGCGTGAACAGCGTCGTCGCGGCGCTGCTCACCCGCCTCTTTCGCGTGCAGCTCGACACCCAGTGGGGACCTATCGTCTACTCCACTCTGTTGACGCCGCTCGTGCTCGTGGTGCTCGTGCTGGTGATGGGCGGAGCCGGGCTCGGGCCGAATCTCGGGAGCGCGTCTACGGTCCTCGGGCTAACGGTCCTGATGCCGCTCGCGCTGGGGATGTCCTTCGACTACTTCTGGCAACCCGCACCCGAAGAGGTGGAGATTCCCGATACGTTATGAACGACGCTCCCAGAGCGACGCAGACGCTACGGCTCTCGACCCAACGACTCGCCGATCTCGAACCGTGGGCGGTCGATGGTACGGGTCGGTCGGTGCTCGCACGCGTTCGTGATGGTGCTGACCGGCTCGCGCTCATCCGCAACGAGTGGTCGGACGGCTGGTTCCTCCCCGGCGGTGGCGTCGAACCCGGCGAGACGCTCCGCGAGGCGGCCGCACGCGAGATCAGCGAGGAGACGGGACTCGCTGCCGAGATACGGGCTCCGCTCGTCGTGCTCGATCAACGCTACTGCGACGAGCGCGGCGAGGAGTGGTTCACGAGCGACTGTGTCGTCTTCGACGCGCGCGCCGACGGCGAGATAGCGGCCCCCGAGACGCTCGGCGTCCACGACGACGAGATACGGGACGCCCGGTGGTTCGACTCGCTTCCGGCGGCGTTCCACGAGCGCGAGCTGCTGGCTCCGTATCTCACGGACGGCTGAAGACATTTACCGTCCGAGCGGCGACCGGTGATATGCGACGGCGTACTGTTCTGACCGCGTGTGGCGTCGGTGTCGCCGGTCTCGCCGGCTGTACGGACGATACGAGGTCCCGGACGCGAACCGATAACCGAGCCGACCCACCCGCCACGGCTACGACACCGACGCCGGAGCCGGCTGTCTCGGTGACGTTCGATAGCCTCCAACCGGCACGCGTCGCGCTCGACACGGATTATCTCTCTATCTCGGCCGCCGAGCGGCAACACCTCTTCGTCGCCGTCGAGAGCGAGGGCCGACTCGCTCGCGACGCGTTCGCGTTTCAGTTCGACGGGGAGACGTACGCGCCGCTCGAACCGCTCGCACGGGGGACGTATCGCGCCTACGGCGACGGCGCGTACGGCGAGGAGACGTCGAACGGCTGGCTCCTGTTCTCGCTCCCCGAACAGGGGGACGGCTCGACGGCGCGGCTCTCGTGGCCGGGCGGCGAGTGGACGCCCGACGAGTCGGTGCGCGCCAGACTTACCGCGCCGGAACCGCCGATGGCGGCGACGGTTTCGATGCCCGAGCGGGCGGAGAACGGCTCGGCGTTCACGCTCTCGGTGGAGGTCACGAACGAGGGGGGTATCGGCGGGCGATTCGTCGCAGCCGTCAGCCGGTACGGGCCGCAGGTCGCGGCCACCCCCGTCGAACGCGTCTCGGCGTTCGTCCGTCCCGGTGAGAGCGTCACGCGGACGTACAGTCAGACGCTCCACGCTGACACCGACGACGTCGGCGACGGTGAGCCGGACGCGACGTACGAGTTTCAGTGGGTCGGCAGCGGAGCCGAGCGGAAGGTCGGGCTAACGTAACGAGTCGAGCACGTCCTCGGCAGCGGCGATGACGGCTTCGGGCGACTGGCCGGCGTCGATCCGATGGAACCGCTCCGGCTCGCCGCGGATGAGCTGCTCGTAGTTGTCGTGGACCTCTGTGAGGAAGTCGGCGTGTTCGAGCTTGTTCGTCGCGCCGGCGCGTTCCGCACCGGTCTCGGGGTCGATATCGAAGTAGATGGTGGCGTCGGGCATCGTGCTGAAGGCGGTGTGGACGCCGCGGATGTACTCCATCGGGCGGGTTATCTCGCCGTCGAGGGCCGCGCCCTGATAGGCGATCCGGGAGTCGATGTAGCGGTCGGAGATGACGAGCTCGTCGTCGGCGAGCGCCGGCTCGATCACCCGCGAGAGGTGGTCCGCGTGATCGGCGACGAATAAGAACAGCTCCGCCAGCGAATCCGAGTCGGACGAGGAGATCGAGCGGTTGACGGCGTCGCCGTACCACGAGGCGGTCGGCTCGCGCGTCGTGCGGGCGTCGGGGTAGGCGTCCGAGAGGGCTTCGAGCACGGTCGTCTTCCCCGCGCCGTCGATCCCTTCGAGCGTGACGAGCATACTCGCCCGTCGGCGGCCCGACACATGAACACCCGGGAACCGCGATCGTCGAAGCGAGTATTTAGGTTCCGCTCCGTATATGTGGGGGTATGCACGTACTGGTAACTGGCGGAACCGGCTTCGTCGGCTCGTATCTCTGTGACACACTCGCGGCACGCGGCCACGAGGTGACCGCACTGGCGCGCAGTCCCGAGGAGGCCGACTTCGAGCACGACGTGGCGACGGTTCGAGGGGACGTGACGGAGTACGACTCCATCGAGCCGCATTTCGAGGGGACGGACTGCGTGGTTCAGCTGGTCGCGCTGTCGCCGCTGTTCAAACCGGACGGCGGCGACGAGGTGCATTTCGACGTGCATCTGCGCGGGACCGAAAACGCCGTCAAAGCAGCGGAGGCACACGACGTACCGCGGTTCGTCCAGCTGTCGGCGCTCGGCGCCGACCCGGACGGCCCGACGGCGTACATCAAATCGAAGGGCGAAGCCGAGGCCGCCGTCAAGCAGTCGACGCGTGACTGGGTGATCTACCGACCGTCGGTCGTCTTCGGCGACGGCGGCGAGTTCGTTCCGTTCACGCGGACGCTGGCGACCCCGTATCTGACGCCGCTCCCCGGCGCTGGAACGACGCGGTTCCAGCCCGTCTTCGTCGAGGAGCTGGTCGAGATGATCGCCGACGGCGTCGAGGGGACGACGACGGGACCGAACGCCGAGGACGACGACACTGACGACACCGACGAGGATATCGTGCAGGCTACCGTCCGGATCGACGAGGACGGCGACTCCGCCGACGGCCCGCACACCGGTCGGACCTACGAGATCGGTGGCCCGGAGGAGCTGACGCTCGCCGAGGTGGCAGAGCTGGCGTGGGCGGCGAAGAACAAGCCGACCTCCGTGGTTCCCGTCCCGATGGCGCTGGCCGGGCTCGGACTCTCGGTGCTGGATCTGGTTCCCGGCGCGCCGATGGGGAGCGATCAGTACCGCTCGCTCAAGTTCGACAACACGACCGTCGACAACGGAATCGACGCGTTCGGCTGGGAGGCGTCACAGCTCACGACGCTCCAGTCGTATCTCGGCGTCGCCGACGCCGATCTCGACGGGTAATTATCGGAGACGACGGGACGGATCGGCGTCGGCTCCGCAGCGTCGCTCTCGGGCGAAAGCTTATCATGCGCGCGAGTCCGCGTATAGCCAAGAGAATGAAACTCGCAATGATTGGCTTCGGGCAAGCCGGCGGGAAAGTACTCGACAAGTTCCTCGAGTACGACAAGCGATCCGGCAGCGAGATCGTCCGGGCGGCGGTCGCCGTCAACAGTGCGAAGGCCGACCTCATGGGTCTCGAACACATCCCGGAGCAGAACCGCGTCCTCATCGGACAGGCTCGCGTGAAGGGCCATGGTGTCGGGGCCGACAACGAGCTTGGCGCCGAGATCGCAGAGGAGGACATCGACGAGATCCAGAGCGCCATCGACTCGATTCCGGTCCACGAGGTCGACGCGTTCCTCGTGCTCACGGGGCTCGGTGGCGGGACCGGCTCCGGCGGTGCACCCGTGCTCTCGAAGCATCTCCAGCGCATCTACACCGAGCCGGTGTACGGGCTCGGCATCCTGCCGAGTCAGGACGAAGGCGGTATCTACACGCTCAACGCCGCCCGCTCGTTTCAGACGTTCGTCCGCGAGGTTGACAACCTCATGGTGTTCGACAACGACGCATGGCGGAAGACCGGCCAGTCGGTCGAGAGCGGCTACGACGAAATCAACGAGGAGATCGTCAGACGGTTCGGCATCCTCTTTGGAGCCGGTGAGATCGAGCCGGGCGGTGAGGTCGGCGAGTCGGTCGTCGACTCCTCGGAGATCATCAACACGCTGTCGGGCGGTGGCGTCTCGACCGTCGGCTACGCCGCAGAGGAGATCGAACAGGACTCCTCGGGGGGGCTACTCTCCCGGTTCAAAGGCGGTGGCGAGGACGAGCTCGACGTCGCGAACACCACGAACCGCATCACGTCGCTCGTTCGGAAAGCCGCACTCGGACGGCTCACGCTCCCGTGTGAGATCGACGGCACGGAGCGGGCGTTGCTCGTGATGTCCGGGCCGCCGAAGTACCTGAATCGGAAGGGGATAGAGCGGGGGCGGAAATGGCTCGAAGACCAGACCGGATCGATGGAGGTGCGAGGGGGCGATTACCCCGTTTCGGAGTCCGGCTTCGTCGCAGGTGTCATCCTGCTGTCAGGGGTGACGGATGTGCCACGCATCAAGGAGCTCCAGCAGGTCGCGATCGAGGCACAGGACAACATCGAGGAGATCCGCAACGAGAGCGAAGAGAATTTACACGGACTCGTCGAAGACGACGAAGATGAGCTTGAGCCGCTGTTCTAGTGCGGTCGTCGTCGCGCTCGTTGTACTGTCCGTCGCTGTCGGTGCGGTCGCGGCGGTCGAGACCACGAGCGACGGCGTCCCACAGGAGTCCGAGGTCGGCAGTGAGGTAACGGCCACCTACACGTTCACCGAACTGTACACCGAGTACGAGTCGTGGACGCTCTCCGGGGAGACGAATCTCACGAGCGTCACGTGGACGGTGACGAAGTACAATCAGGCCGGCAACCAGATCGCCCAACAGTCGTACGACGGACGCGAGTTCGACGCGCAGATCGATATCGACTCCGGCTCCGAGGAGACGAACCGCGTCACCGTCGAGATACAGGGCGTGACCCCCGAGGTGGACACGTTCCAGTTCGATCCAGCACAGACGTACACGCTCTCGCGGTTCCAGCTCGTCCGCTCCGGCGGAACGAGTCAGAGCCTCTCCAGCACCTCCGTCCACCACTTCACGACCGACTCGAAGGACGCCCGTGAGGCGATCGAAGCGGCACAGGCCACGATCGACGAGACCGGCGGCAGCAGCGAGGCAGCGGCCACCCTCGATGACGCGATCGAGGCGTACAACGGTGAGGAGTTCGGCTCTGCCGTGACGTTCGCTAACAACGCTCAACAGCAGGCCGAGCAGGATCAGAGCACCGAGACCCGTAACCGGCTTATCCTCTACGCGATCGGTGGACTCGTCGTCGTCGGGCTGCTCGTCGGTGGCGTCTTCTACTGGCGCTCCCAGCAGGACAGCTACGACAAGCTCGGATAGATGCGCGTGCTCGTCCCGTTCGGGGCGAGAGACCCCAAGAGCCGTCTCGCGCCCGTCTTTTCGACTACCGAGCGCCGTGCCCTCGCCGAGACGATGCTTGCAGACGTGCTCGCGGCGCTGTCCGATCACGAGCCGGTCGTCGTCGCCAACGCACCGGTCGAGACGCCCGTCCCGACACACGTCGACGATCGCCCCCTCACGGCGGCGGTGAACGCACGGCTCACCGGCGAGCCGACGGCGATCGTGATGGCGGACCTTCCGCTCATCAGTAGCGAGACGATCACACGGCTCCTCGCGACCGACTCTGACGTGGTCATCGCACCCGGACTCGGCGGCGGAACCAACGCACTCGTCGTGCGCGATCCGGCGTTCGAGACCGACTATCACGGCGTCTCGATCCGGGACCACCGCGAGACGGCGCGAGCGATCGGTGCGACCGTCGCGACCGTCGACTCCTACCGACTCGGGATCGATGTCGACGAGCCGGCCGATCTCGTCGAGGTGCTGTTACACGGCACTGGAGACACCGCGCGGTGGCTCCGCGAACACGACGGATGGATCGAGACGACGGACGGACGGACGAGGTTTCGTCGGGAATCGTCGGGCTAAGCTATCTCGATATTTGCTCCGGCGTTCGGACCGCATCCCCACACTTTTGCCGACAGAGCCGTTGTGCTCTGTCGTGATTTCCGGGCTTGACGAGTACGACGTGCAGGTCGATATCGATCCGTCGGCGGTCGATGCCCTGCTCGCGACGACACCCGACGATGTCGCTGCCGCGGACGAACTCACGTTCGCACGCAACGTGTTCGTCCCGCTGACGACGGCCTGCCGGTACACCTGTAGCTACTGCACCTACTACGACGTGCCCGGTGAGGCGACACTGCTCTCACTCGATGCGGTACGTGATATCTGTGAGCGCGGCGCTGACGCCGGCTGTACGGAGGCGCTTTTCACCTTCGGTGATGACCCCGACGACCGCTACACCGAGATTCACGACCAGCTCGACGCGTGGGGGTACGACTCGATCCACGCGTATCTACGCGCCGCCTGTGCGGTGGCACTTGACGCCGGCCTGCTTCCGCACGCCAACCCCGGTGACCAGACCAGCGAGCAGATGGAGCTGGTCGCCGACCTGAACGCCTCGATGGGCGTCATGCTGGAGACGACGGCCGACGTACGGGCACACGGCGGCTCGCGGTCGAAGTCCCCCGGACAGCGGCTCAACACGCTTCGGAACGCGGGCGAACTCGGCGTTCCGTTCACGACGGGCATCCTCGTCGGCATCGGTGAGACGCGCCGCGACCGCGCCGAGAGCCTGCTCGCGATCCGGGATATCCACGAGCAGTATGGCCACATTCAGGAGCTAATCGTCCAGCCGGTGACGCCCAACGAGCGGTGGCGCGACCCCGGTCCGGCGCTCGATATCATGCGTGAGACCACGGCGATGGCGCGGGCGGCGCTCCCCGACGAGGTGAGCGTCCAGTCGCCGCCGAATCTCGCACCAGTCGCCGAGCTGCTGGACTGCGGGATCGACGATCTCGGCGGCGTCTCCCCAGTAACCGACGACCACATCAACCCAGACTACGCGTGGCCGGCGCTTCGCGAACTCGAAGCAGTGGCCGACGCTGGTGGCGTGCCGTTACGCGAGCGGCTCCCCGTCTACGACCGGTTCATCGAACGAGGGTGGCTCTCGCCGCGTATCGAGACCGAACTCAGGGCTGACACCGCTGCCGGTGACCGCTATCGAACCGTTCTCGATGGCTAACAGGCGACCTGCTCTCCTCGCGCGGTCGGTCACACACCCGCCTCGGCACGCGCGAGTTGGCTCCGTCACATACGGCGACTGACGCGGCTTCCCGTTTAGTCAGTCGTCTGCGTTCGCGCTCGACCGCGACGAGCGACCCCCCGGTTCGAGCAGTGGCGTTCCGTCGGCCCGTGGCCCGAGTGCCGGGCCGTACGGACCTGATTCGGGGAGCTGTCGGCGAATCTCGTAATCGGTCGACCGTTCGACGGGTGTTCGACCGATAGCGCGGATCATCTCGGCGTAGTCGCCGAACGAGCGGAACTCCCCGTGGCCGCCGCCGGCCCGCTTCGTGATCTCCTCCGAGAGGATAGTCCCCATGAAATCGTCCGCGCCACAGGAAAGCATCTTCAGTCCCTGCGTGTCGCCGTACTTCACCCACGACGACTGGATGTGGTCGACGTTGTCGAGGAACAGCCGCGAGACGGCGATCATCAGCTCGTCCTCGCTGGTTGATGCGCCGCCGTCGACGATACCGCGCTCGTACAGCGGTGTCGTCTCGTGCACGAACGAGAGGGGGACGAACTCCGTGATGTTGCCCGTCCGGTCTTGGAGATCACGGACGCGCTTCAGGTGGAGCGCGCGGTGGCGTTCGTTCTCGATGTGGCCGTACATGATGGTTGCCGTCGTGTCCAAGCCGGCTTTGGCAGCCCCCTCCATCGCCGCCAGCCACGCGCCGGTGTCCATCTTTCCCGGACAGAGTATCTCGCGCACCTCGTCGACGAGAATCTCGGCGGCCGTCCCGGGCGCGGAGTCGAGCCCCGCCCGCCGGAGTTCGGCGTAGGCGTCGGCGTACGACCAGTCCGTCCCGCGGACGCCGTGGTACACCTCCTCGGGCGTCATGGAGTGGAGATGCGCGCCGTCGACGCTCATCGCCGTCATCTGCTCGACGTACGTCCCGGGATCGGTGTCGTAGCGCTCCGGGGGTTTGTAGTTCACCTCGCTGTCGGGCTGCTCGTAGGTTTGGAGGATCTCGTGGTGCTCCTCGTTCAGGGCGAACGCCGGATGGAGTCCGGAGACGGAGGTGACCTCGTAGATCCCGCGATCGAGCGCGGCTTCGACGGCAGCCCGCGATTCGGCCGGCGTCTTTGTGAAGCCGGGATGGTCGGTGTCGGCATCGGTCTCGAAGCTCGCGGCGGTGTCTTTGAAATTACAGAAGAGACAGCCGGTGTTACAGGCGGTAGTGACGTTGTTGTTGAGATTGGCGACGAAGGTGACCTCCTCGCCGACAACCTCGCGCCGGCGTTCGTCTGCGGCTTCGAGCACCTGCTCCTTCCGGTGGGGATCGATTCCGTCACGATCCGAGCCGGTGGTGAGTAGCTCGATCGCGTCGTCGACGCTGAGCCGGTCGCCGTCCCGCGCCGCCGCGAGCGCGTTCTCGAACGACTGGCCCGACGTGGGGAGATGCTCGAAGTCGAACTCGTCGCCGCTGTGCATACTCGACCTGACGCGTCCGGCAGTAAAACCGTGCCGCCTGTCGCCTCGATGGACAAGGCCCATGGCCCGCGGCGACCGACCGCGCGTATGAGCGAAATCGACGTGGAGCCGGTGGAGTCCGTGACGCCGACGGTCGACGCCCCCGAGTACGTCCTCTACGGCGGGAAAGGCGGTGTCGGCAAGACGACGATGGCCGCCGCGACGGCGCTCTCCTCTGCCCGTGCGGGAACCGCCACGCTGTGCGTCTCGACGGACCCTGCACACTCGCTGTCGGACGCCCTCGACCGGGACGTTCCGGCGACACCGAGCCGCATCGACGACGAGCATCCGCTGTACGGCGCGGAGATCGACCCCGAAAATCTGGAGGACGGCCCGTTCGGCGGCGGAGCGGGCGACGGGATGGGTAACGCCGGCGGCATGGGCGGACTCGGCGGTCTGCTCGGCGGCGAGAGTCCGATGCAGGCCGGCTCGATGCCCGGTGCTGACGAGGCGGCCGCGTTTCAGCTCCTCCTCAAGTATATGGACGACGACCGCTTCGACCGCGTCGTCGTGGACACCGCGCCAACGGGTCACACCCTTCGCCTGCTCGAACTCCCTGACGTGATGGACTCGATGGTCGGGAAGCTACTGTCGCTGCGCGAGCGCATGTCCGGCATGATGGGATCGATCACCGGGATGTTCGGCGGCGACGGCCCGAGCGAGGCCGAGATGGAACAGGGGGTCGAGAGCCTGCGCGAGCTCTCCGCGAAGGTCGAACGGCTCCGGGCGGTTCTCACGGACCCGACGAAGACGGACTTCCGCGTCGTCATGATCCCCGAGTCGATGAGCGTCACCGAGTCGAAGCGGCTCGTCTCGCAGCTCCGCGAGTTCGGTATCCCGGTCGGAACGGTCGTCGTGAACCGGGTGATGCAGCCGCTCGCAGCAGTCACAGACGCCGACGCCGAGTGGTTCGTCGCGCCCGATCTCGACGACTGCGCATTCTGTCAGCGCCGGTGGTCGGTGCAACGCGGCGCGCTCACCGAGGCACAGGAGCTGTTCCGCGGTCACGACGTGAAGCGGGTCCCGCTGTTCGCACAGGAGGTCCACGGCGAAGCGCCGCTGCGTGTCGTCGCTGCCTGTCTCGATTAGCTTCCGTCGGTTGCGTACCCGTCGAGCGGGATTCGATCAATGCCGACGGTGTCGTACTCCTGCTCCGTCGAGAGCACCGTCTCCGACTCGATGCGAGCGATACCGGCATGCACGGCATCGTGCGGCGTGAGTCCGTGGTCACCGATGAACGCGGCTGCGGCCAACAGCGCCTCCTCGTGTTCCGCGGGTCGAACCGGGACCAACTCCAGCAGGTTCGGAACGAGTTCCGCGACCGGGAGCGTGTACTCACCTACATCAGGGTCGTAGAAATACTGGAGGAACTCGGCGTAGGTGACGATAGAGGTGTACACGGTCTCATCTTCGACGGCAGCCGCCGCATCCGCCTGCAGCCAGTCAGACGGTTTCGCCAGCGCGAAGAGAAAGTCGCTTTCGACGAACACGGTGTTACTGCTCCTCGTGTTCGCGCTCTCGCTCGGCTGCGATTTCCCCCCGGCTCCGTTGGCGAGCTATTTCGCGCGCCTCTGTGACGCTTTCTGCGTCGATGGCGTCACCGACGATCTCTCTGACGGCGGCGAGCGGGTCGTCGGCGACCGGAAACAGCGCGACGTAGTTCGGTAGCTGGACGATTCGGTACTCGTCGCCGAACCGCTCGCGAACGTCTTTCGGGAGATACAGCCGTCCCCGTTCGTCGGTGCTCTTGGACACACTGTCGGCTACAGTACGTGAAAACAAAACTGTGTTCCCGTCTCTCGGCGCTCACTCCCGGCGCTCGATGATTCGGCCCATCGTCACGCCGAGCCCGGTGACGAGCGCCGCCAGCACGAGGGGTGCGAGCGCGCTCAGCGGGTCGCCGGTCGACCGGTAGTTGCCGACTGCCAGCGCGAGCATGAAGACGACGGCGAGCCCGTGTACCGCGTACGTCACTGTGACTGCCCGGTTCATAGCGTTCTGAGGAGGCCGGCGATGCGGTCACGGAGCGAATCGGGGAGGAACCGGGCGAGCAGCAGCGCCTTGCCGAAGCCGCCGACGGCGTACCGCGCCTTCGGGTTCGTGGAGACACCGGCCTCCAGCACCGTCGCGGCGACCGTCTCGGGCGTCGCGGCCAGCGGCGACGCCGCCCCGGAGAGCAGTCCGGCGTCCTCCTGTAGCTCGTACACCCACTCGTAGTCGTCGGTGCGGGAGAGCGTGTCGAGCTCCTCCTCGACGCGGGGCCGGAACGACGTCTCGACCGGTCCCGGCTCGACGAGCGCCACGTCGATACCCAGCTCCGCCAGTTCACTGCGGAGCGCGTCGGAGTAGCCTTCGAGCGCGAACTTCGAGGCGGCGTACGCGCCGGCCCCCGGTGGGGCGACCCGACCGGCGACCGACGAGACGTTGACGACGGTCCCCTCCCCGGCCGCGCGCATGTGCGGGAGCACGGCGCGCACGAGCCGATGCGGGCCGACGAGGTTCACGTCGAGCTGGTCGGTGAGCTGCTCTGCGGTCACGTCCTCCAGCGGCCCGTACTGCCCGTAGCCGGCGTTGTTCACGAGACAGTCGATGCGACCGGTCTCCTCGATGACGCGGTCGACGACGCGCTCGATGTCTTCGTCGTCGGTCACGTCGAGCACGGCCGTCTCGGTGTCGAGGGCGGCGATATCGGTCTCGTCGCGAGCGGTGGCGTAGACCGTCCAGCCCTCCTCGCTGAACGTCTCGGCCGTCGCCCGCCCGATCCCGGACGAACAGCCGGTCACGAGTGCGGTGCGTTCCATACCGGCTCCTCTCTCCCCGCGATGTTAGGGGTTTGTATCTGCGTGCTCGTCTTTCAGGTCGGCGGCGTACGCATCCGCGCGTCGGGTCGGCTCCGGTAACTTGTAACGGCCCCCGCAGGCCGCGACCATCTCGACTGCGGTCTCGGCACTCAGCCGGTGGCCCGGCGAGACGTACAACGGGTTCACTCGCCCGGAGTCGAACTGCCGGCTCTGATACGCGTAGCCGACGACCTCGTCGGTCGGCATCTGCTCGTCACCGTCGATCGGGACGCGCTCCCCCTCCGCCAGCCCATCGACGGAGTCTCGCGGCTCACCACACAGCAGGCTCTTCGCGACGCCGACGCTGGGTGTGTCGGTGATGACACCGATGTGGGTCGCGAGTCCGGCCTCGCGGTAGTGGATGCGTCCGGAGCCGTCGAAGACGAACAGGTCGGGATCGGCATCGAGCGCGTCGAGCGCGGCGAGGATCGGCCCGCCCTCCCGGAAGGCGAGCAGTCCGGGAATGTACGGGATCGGTAGCTCCGTCACCGCGTGAGTACGCTCGACGACCTCGCCGCCGCGAGCGACGACGATCGCAGAGACGGCTCGCTCCGGTTCGCCGTCGAGCAGCAGTGCCTGATCGACGCCGGCGACGAGTGCGTCCCCCCGGCGCACGCCGTCGGGTGTGATCTCCGTCTCGTCCTCGAAGGTAGCCGCCGCGGCGATCTCGCGCTGGAGCGACTCCATCTCTTCGCGCGACAGGTCGGGATCGGGACGAAACCGGTCCATCAGAACCGGCGGCGACCGCCGCCCATGCCGCCCATCCCGCCGCCACCGCCGCCGAACTGGAACTGATTGGGGAGCGACACCTCGTCCTCGATTCGTTTCCCGTATGCGAAGCCGATGACGAGTCCGAGCAGATGCGCCATATGCGCGATTCCGCCGCCGATCGTGCCGAACGCGCCGAACACGGAGATGAGCGCGTAGCCGAGCGTCAACCCCCAGATCGGCATCGGGATGAAGAAGAACAGCAGTACCTTGATATCCGGGTTCAGCACCGTGAGCAGCGCCATCACGGCCATGATTGCACCGCTGGCTCCGAGCACGCCCGCGGGGTCGCTACTGAACAGCCCCAGCCCGATCTGTCCGAGACTGGCGAGGACACCAGCGGTCAAAAACAGCGCGACGAAGCGCTTCGAGCCGATGTACCGCTCGACGATCGGGCCGAAGAAGAACAGCGCGATGCCGTTGCCGAACAGATGCGTGAACCCGCCGTGTGAGAAGATCGACGTGACCCACGTCCAGACGTACTCCGGATGCTCCGGCCTCAACACGAAGGTCGCGCGCCACAGGGGGTGGCCGGGATCGGCCGGCCCGGGCGCGCGGAAGCCGAGCACCGGATAGACGATATACTGCAGCGCGAAGACGAGGACCATGATCCCCAAGAAGAGATACGAGACGTTCTTCCTGAAGTACGAGAGGGGACCGCCCCGCGCGGAGAGGGAGTCGAACAGCCCGCTGTCGGTCGTTCCGCTCCGCTTCTGGTCGATATCGGACTCGAAGACGCCCTCCGGGTCGTTCCACTCGTTCAGCCCGGGACAGGAGTGGTTCTCGGGGAGTCGGTGTTCCGCGCAGAACTCACTGCCACAGCGGCGACACTCGTAGGGCATATCGATCTGTTGCCCACACACGTCACATTCCGCCATTACGCCGGGTACGCGGGTCCACTGCAAAGGGGTTTGGGTCGCGCTCAGCGCAGCGCCGAGCGGACGGTCTCGGTGACTCGCCCGAACAACAGCCGGACCGAGTGCCGGCGGCGGACGAACAGCCCGAGGGCGGCGGCGACGTAGACGACGGTGTAGCCGAGCAGCAGCTCGTGGCTCGTCAGCGGGATCGCGACCCCGCGGATGATGAGGAACTCCAGGACGACCTGCGAGACGAACAGCACCAGCAGGAGAATCGCCTCGCGGACGCTGATGTTGAGATCGACGAGGACGGCCAGCGCGAACAGCGACTGCGCGGCCGTGATCCAGATCTCGGCCGACTGCCTCGGGTCGAACGGGAGATGTTCGTAGCCGCCCGCCGCGATCGAGAAGACGACGACGAGCGTCCCGATGAGTAGGGTCCACTGGTTCAGCTTCGAGGAGATGAGCGCGTTGAAGCCGGCCGTCGAACGCGCCTTGTTGACGAGATACGCGACGACGATGAGCTCCGGCGACTCCGATGCCAGCGGCGCGACCCACTGTATCATGAAGAAGGAGGGGACACCGAACTCCTGTCCGAGCGACTCCAACCCGTGTGCGAACGGCTCGACGGCGGTGAAGATGAGGATCCCGGAGAAGGCGAACAGCGCGAGCACGATGGGGATACGGACCGAGCGCGCCTTCGCCTGAAAGTACGCCGGCACACCGACCTGTTCGTCGTGGTCCTCCACGTCACCTCGCAGGATGATCCCGATGTAGACGACGTAGAGCCCGACGAGGACGGCCATATCGAGCGCGTCGATACCGCCGCCGAGCGGGACGAAGAAGGCCCAGACGGTCGCGAACAGGAGAAACGCGATCTCCGTCGAGATGCTCGGATCGAGGTTCACGCGAGAGGCGAGCGCGCCCGTCCGGGATTCGACGGCCGGATCCTCGCCGCGACCGGCGCGAAACAGCGTGAACATCGCGATGCCGGACCAGCCGAGCCCGATGAGGATGCGGTTCGCACCGGTCATGTTCGCGACGGCGAGGTTCGCGTTGTGACAGGCGTTCGCGAGCGTCCCGTCGGCGGCGTTCTCGATCTGCGCCGCGGTGAACTGCGCACACGCCTCCGCGGTCGCGCCGCCGCTGCCGGCCTGCCACGCGTACAGCGCGTCGACGGCGTACTCCGGGGCGACCGCGAGCACGGCGAGCACGGCGATCGCGAACGCGCGCGGCACGTCTTTCTCTGCGGTCTCTGCCCCCCACGCGAGGAGGAACGACGCACCGAGCACGGCCAGTCCGGCGACGACGACGGTCGTTCCCTCGGAGAAGCCGTCCGCCGCACCCGAGAGATCGGCGACGACCCACGGGAGCGTCAGCCCGACGGCCAGGAGGACCGGAATCAGCGGATGCCGGAAGCGGTCGGTAAAGCCCATTTCCTGAAGCAGCGGCAGGGTGGAACCTATCTCTTTTGCTCTGGGCCGACCGTTTTATCGCTCGCCGCCGTCGAGTTTAGCTATGCACGTCTTCGGACTGCTCGGTAACCCGGTCGAGCACTCGCTGTCGCCCCCGATGCACGAGGCGGCGTACGCCGAGTGTGCCCTCGATGCCCGGTACGTCACCTTCGAGCCGACGAGTGAGACGCTCTCGCGGGCAGTCGACGGAGCCGAGGCGCTCGGCGTCCGCGGGCTGAACGTCACGATCCCGTTCAAACGGCAGGCGTACGATCTCGCGGAGCCGGACGATCTCGCGGCCCAGATCGGTGCGGTCAACACCCTCGACTTCACCGGTGACGCCGTCACCGGTCACAACACCGACGCCGTCGGCGCAGTGCGCGCGCTTGAGCATCACGACGTCTCGCTGGCCGGCACTGCGGTCGTCGTCGGGGCCGGCGGTGCGGGCCGCGCCGTCGCCTTCGGTCTCGCGGACGCGGGGATGCACGTCGAGATCGCGAACCGGACGGTCGAGACGGCTCGCGAGCTGGCCGACGAGATTCCGGCCGCGAGCGGTCACGGACTCGCGGACCTCCCACATCTCATCGAGGACGCGACCGTGCTCGTCAACTGCACGAGCGTCGGGATGGACGACCGCGCACAGACGATCGTGCCGGGGGACGCGCTCCACTCCGATCTCGCGGTGCTCGATGCCGTCTACACGCCGCTCGACACGCGACTGCTGCGCGAGGCCGACGCCGCCGGCGCGACGACGGTCGACGGCGCGTGGATGCTCCTGTTTCAGGGGGCCGAAGCGTTCGAACTGTGGACCGGGCTGTCGGCTCCTATCGGGGCGATGAACGGGGCGCTCCGGGATCGGCTTTAAGTCGGGAGCGCGAGTACGACGTGACATGGGACTGCTGGATACGATCAGATCCGTGCTGGGGCTCGGCGCTACCAGCGACACAGAGCCGCAGCCAGACGCGAGCAGCGAACACGCCGTCAAAACGACGGCGAGCGAACGGACTGACGACGACGAGACGACCGCCGACGGCGAGGGATCGGCCGCTCTCACCGAGGAGCCGACCGGTGACAGTGCGGCGGAACCGTCCGAGGCGACCGGAGTGACGGACCACACCGAGACCGAGACGCCCGCCGCGGAGTCAGCAGAGGCAACCGGTCCCGTCCCCGAGGAGCCGGACGACGGTAGCCCCCACGTCGAATCGATCAACGGTATCGGGCCGGCGTACGCGAAGCGGCTCGAAGAAGCTGGCGTCGAGTCCGTCGCCGAGCTGTCGGCCGCCGACGCCGATACGCTGGCCGAGGAGACGGGAATCTCCGCGAAGCGCATCTCCGGCTGGATCGACAGCGCCGGTGACCAGTAGCACCGAACCGCCGCTGTCAGACGAGCCGTTCCCTCGGGCATGATCCGGGTCGTCACCGACGAGACGACCTTCCGCCAGCTTGCGGCCGACGCACCTACCGAAGCGCGCATCCCGGTAGCGGCGCACGTCGATGCCGATCCGCTCGACGCCTACCGCCGACTGCGCGGCGATCACGGCATCTTCTCCGAGACGACCGGCGGACAGGACGGGTGGGGCTACTTCGCGATCGATCCGGAGCGAGTCGTCACCGTCGGGACGGAGGAGTCGGCGTTCGACGCCCTCCGCGAGACGCTGGCAGCCGAGCGGCTCGTCCGCGGCGACTGTGCCGTCCCGTCCCCGTGTGGCCTGTTCGGCTGGCTCTCGTACGACGCCGTGCGCGATCGAACCCCTCCCCGACGAGACGACAGACGAGCGCGCGCACGGAGGACGAGCGCGCCCGTGAGAAGCTTTTAGCCGTGCGGCGTGTCACCACGGCCATGGATATCGATGCGATCGGTACGGAGACGGAGGCGGTCGAGGACGTGTTCTTAGCACAGATGGCGAGCGGCGAGGAGATGAGCGTCCAGCATTTCCGCATCGAGCCCGGTGCGACGGTCCCGAAACACGACCATCACCACGAACAGGCGGGGTTCATCTACGACGGCGAGGCGACGTTCCGCTTCGCGGACGGCTCCGAGGAGACGCTCGGCCCGGGTGACTCGTACGTGTTCGAAGGCGGGGAGGTCCACGGCGTCGAGAACCGCGGCGACGAGCCGTTCTGTGGCGTCGATATCTTCGCTCCCCCGCGGACGGATCCGGACTGGGGCGAGGAGTAGCCGCGGACGGCTACCGTCCTCCCGTCCGAGCGCCGCGGCTACCGGGCCGTCAAAAACGGAGAACCGCGCCGCACGAGTTACGCGAGTCGCTCGATGTGCTCGATGACGCCGTCCGCGAACTCGGAGGTGGCGAGCTTCTCGCCGCCGTCGATCTGCCGTTCGATGTCGTACGTGACCTCCCCTGAGGAGATCTGCGCCTCGACGGCGTCACGGACGAGCAGTGCGGCGTCCTCCCAGCCCAGCTGTTCGAGCATCAGCCGCCCGGAGAGGATCATCGCGCTCGGATTCACCTTGTCTTGGCCGGCGTACTTCGGCGCGGAGCCGTGGACCGGCTCTGCGAGGACGCGCCCGTCACCGAGATTCGCCCCCGGCGCGATCCCGAGCCCGCCGATCTGCGCGCCGGCGGCGTCAGAGAGGTAATCCCCGTTCAGATTCGGCATCGCGAGCACGTCGTACTGCTCCGTCCGGGTGAGGATCTGCTGGAGCATGTTGTCGGCGATACGGTCCTTGACGACGACGACGTCCTCGGGCGCGTCGCCGTCGTACTCCTCCCAGAGCGTGTCCTCGTCGATGGTCTCCTCGGCGAACTCCTCGGCCGCGACCTCGTAGCCCCAGTCGCGAAACGTCCCCTCGGTGAACTTCATGATGTTCCCCTTGTGGACGATCGTGACCGAGTCGCGGTCGTTCTCGATGGCGTACTCGATGGCGCGGCGGACGAGTCGCTTCGTCCCGAACTCCGTGATCGGCTTGATCCCGATCCCGACCGGGCCGTCGTGGATGGTGGAGTCGAACCCCATCTCGCCCTCGATGAACTCCCGCACCTGCTGGACCTCGTCCGTGCCGGCCTCGAACTCGATGCCGGCGTACACGTCCTCGGTGTTCTCGCGGAAGTTGACCATATCCATCGCAGCGGGGTCAGTCACCGGCGACGGGACGCCGTCAAGGTGGTAGGTCGGGCGGACGTTCGCGTACAGATCGAGCTTCTTCCGGAGCGCGACGTTCAGCGAGCGGAAGCCGGCGCCGACCGGCGTCGTGAGCGGTCCCTTGATCGAGACGCGGAACTCCTTCATCGCCTCGACGGTGTCGGCGGGGAGATTCTCGCCGTACTTCTCGCGAGCGGACTCGCCGGCGTAGACGCGCATCCAGTTGATCTCGCGACCCGTCGCCTCCGCCGCGGCGTCGAGTACCCGCTGTGCGGCCGGGCCGACGTCGGTTCCGATGCCGTCGCCGTGGATGATCGGAACGATCGGGTCGTCGGGAACGACGAGCTCGTCGTTCTCGTCTACACCGATGGTCGAGCCGGTCTCCGGTACGTCAACGTGCTCGTACTCGTGTGACATTACATCGAATTCTGAGTCGGTACTGAAAGGCGTACCGTTATTGGCACGAGCGGAGATGTAGAATAATGACACTCTCGCTCTCTACCGTCGAGATCGCTCGCTCACCCCACTGAGACGACCGAAGCAGCACGGGAGACGCACCCGCCCCGGAAGTCGAGACGACTAAGCGGGGCGGCTCACACGGGCGAGTGTGAACATCATCGTCCACGGCGGTGCGGGGTCGCCCCCGGAGGAGCCGCCCGAACGACAGGCCGTCCTCGATACCGCCGCCGAAGCCGGCGTCGCGACCGACTCCGTCACCGACGCCGTCTGTGCGGCCGTCAACGTCCTCGAATCCGATCCGCAGTTCAACGCCGGCGTCGGCGGAACGGTCCAGTCGGACGGGATTATCCGCACCGACGCGGGACTGATGACCGACGACCGGGCCGTCGGCGCGGTGTCGTCGATGCCCGGCGTCGAACACGCGGTCGACGCGGCACGAGTCGTCAAGGAGGAGACACCGCATATACTCGTCTCCGGGGTCCACGCCGTCGATCTGGCCGACGAGTTCGGCGTCGAGACGGAGGTGGACCTCTGGACCGACCGCCGCGAGGAGCAGTGGCAGGCGCTCGACTCCCACCCCGATCCGACGGACAAACGCGCGCAGCTCGACTGGCTCGCGGAGCAGTTCGGCGGCTCGGATACGGTCGGTGCAGTCGCCCGCGACGGTGACCGTCTCGCCGCCGCCACCTCGACCGGCGGCCGGTGGCTCGCGCTCGCCGGGCGGGTCGGTGACGTGCCACAGGTCGGCTCCGGCTTCTACGCGACGCGTGCCGGCGGTGCGAGCGCGACCGGAGCCGGTGAGGACATCGCACGCGTCACTCTCGCGCGGCGTGCGGTCGATCACTTGGAGATGGGCCGAGACGCGACTGCCGCCGCCGACCTCGCGATGGAGGAGTTCGCCGACCTGACCGGCTCGACGGCCGGAATAATCGTCGCCGACAACACGGGCGGGACGGGTGCGGCGTTCAACTCCGAGGCGATGCAGACGAGCACCGCGAGCGAGTAGTCCGGCGGCACGGCCCGCTCCTGCCCGAAGACGGACGCTAGCGGACGAGGACGACGGCGTTCTCGGTCTCGATAAACGCTCCCTCACCGGCGAAGGTCCGTTCCTCTTCGACCTCGAACAGCTCTGGGTCGAGCACCTCGTCGGCGGCGTGGAGCCGCCCGTTCGAGATCGCGTACTCGCCGCTCTCGATGGCCGCGTCGATCTCCCCGACCTTGCTCCCGAACTCCGGCCCGACCGTCGCGTAGTCGAGATCGATCTCTGCGATCTCCGTCGAGAGCGCCGGCGCCTCGTTTAACTGTTCCAACTGTTCGACGTGCATCACGCCGGCGACGGCGTCCTCGAACCCCTCGATCTCGCCGTACACCGCGATCTCGTCGAGCGACTCGTTGAGCGCGAGCCCGTTGTCGGTCTTGTAGCCGCGCAGCGCGGCGATGACCTCAAGTGCTGTCTCACCGGCCGTGCGGTTCGACTCGTACCCCGCGGGTTCGGGCCACGCGAGCGTGTGGACGGAGTCGCCGCCGTAGAGCGTGGCGTGTATCTCCTCGGTGACGTGCGGGAGAAACGGCGCGAACAGCTTCAGGAACCGCCGGTGGGCGACCCGCAGCGCGTACGGGGTCGAGTCGGCGGGCGACTGCTTGGCGATCTCGAGATAATCGTCACAGAAGGTGTGCCAGAAGAACGCGCGGAGTTCATCGCGCGCCTTCGCGTACTCGTGTCTCTCGAAGTAGCCGGTGACGGTCTCAGTCAGCTCGTCCAGCGAGGCGAGCAGCCACTCGTCCATCGCGGCGAACGTCTCGGGTTCGGTCGGCTCCTCGACGGCCAGCGAATCGACGAGCTTCGAGGCGTTCCAGAGCTTCTGGAGCAGCTTCTCTCCCTGTCGCATCGCGTTCTCGTTGAACGGGAAGTCCTCGCCGACGGCGGTCGAGGCGGCCCAGTAGCGAATGGCGTCGATGGGGTACTCATCCATCACCTCGCGGGGGTCGATCCCGTTCCCCTTCGATTTGGACATCTTCCGCCGGTCCCGATCGAGGACGTGGCCGTTGACGAGAACGGCATCGAACGGGACCTCACCGGTGTGCTCGTAACACTTGACGACCGTGTGGAACAGCCAGAAGCTGATGATGTCGTGACCCTGTGGCCGGAGGTCGAACTGGTAGAGTTCGGGATTGTCGAAGCTGAAGCCGTTCGCCTCGTTCCAGTCCCAGCCGGCGTTGATGAGCGGTGTCAGGCTACTGGTCGCCCACGTGTCGAACACGTCCGCTTCGGGCTCGAAGCTCTCGTGTCCGCACTCGGGACACGCCGCAACGGGCGGCTCGTCGGCCAGCGGATCGACGGGGAGATCGCGCTTCTCGGCCAGCACGGTCTCGTCACACGCGTCGCAGTACCAGACCGGGATCGGAATCCCGGAGTCGCGTTGACGGGAGATACACCAGTCCCACTCCAGCCCTTCGACCCAGTGTTCGTACCGAGTGAACATCTTCTCGGGATACCAGTCCATCTCGCGGCCCGCTTCGAGATACTCGTCGGTCTTGTCGAGCAGCTCGATATACCACTGGTCCGTCACCCGGTACTCGATGTCCGTCTCGCACCGCTCGTGGACCTGCACGTCGTGGACGATTTCCTCACGCGAAACGAGCTGGCCGGTCGAATCGAGATCCGCAACGATGGCCTCGCGCGCCTCATGGGTAGACATACCGGCGTAGTCGCCGGCCGCCTCGGTCATCGTCCCCGACTCGTCGATGGCGACCCGGAGATCGAGGTCGTGAGCCTGATACCACTCGATATCGGTCTGGTCGCCGAAGGTGCAACACATCACGACGCCGGTCCCCTTCTCCATGTCGACGCGCTCGTCCTCGCGAATCTCGACCTCGTGGCCGAACAGCGGGACGCGCGCGGTAGAGCCGGGGAGATCGTCGGTGCGCTCGTCGTCGGGATGGACGAACATGGCGACACACGCCGGGATCAGCTCCGGGCGCGTCGTCGCGATCGTCACGTCTTCGCGTGGTCCGTCGATGATGTCGAACGTGATATCGTTGAAGTGGGCGTCGCGTTCTGCGTCCTCGGTCTCGACCTGTGAGATGGCCGTCTCGCAGTCGGGACACCAGATGGCCGGGCCGCGCTGTCTGTACTCGCGGCCCTGTTCGTACAGATCGAGGAAAGAGAGCTGCGAGAGCCGCTGGACGCGCGGCTCGATCGTCTTGTACGTGTTCGACCAGTCGATAGAAATGCCGAGCTCTCGGATTTCCTCGGTGAAGCTGGTCTCGTACTCCTGACACACCTCGCGACACAGCTCTTGGAACTCGCGGCGCTCGTAGTTCTGATGGCGAACGTCGAGCTCGCGCTCGGTGAGCCGCTCGCTCGCGATGCCGTTGTCGTCGTAGCCGAACGGGAAGAAGGCGTCACCGTCGGCCATCCGGTGGTAGCGGGCGGCGAAGTCCTGCGTGATGTGGCTGTACAGATGCCCCATGTGGAGACTGCCCGACACCGTCGGCGGCGGCGTATCGACGCTGTAGGCCGTGTTCGGGTCCGCGTTCGATTCGTCGTACTCGTACGTGCCGTCCTCGACCCAGTGGGTTCGCCACTCGGACTCGACGGCGTCGGGATCGTAGCGCCCTTCGAGATCGTCCGTGCTCATGTGTCGTGATACTGTGTGGTGTGTTTAGACTGTTCGGAAACGGTTCGCGCGAGGAGGAGGATGGTGGTGGCCCTACGCGGGGCCTACGAACCGGACGGGCGACGCCAGCGTCGCGTCGTTCATACCGGATTCTCACTCCCCGGGGATTTAGGCGTTCTGACGGGGTGTGACATGTCCCCCTGCTGGGTGAACGCTTAGGCCCTCCCCGATCGAGACGCCGGTGTGCATCTCGTCGAAGCGACCGACTCGGACCTCGACGCGCTGGTCGACCGCTGGTACGACCTCGCGCGCGAGATGGAACAGTACGACGAGCTGAACGAACTCAGCTACGAGCGTAGAGAGGCCGTCCTCGACGATGGGTTCCGCGCCCTGCTCGATGACGATAGCGTCAGCAACTACCTCGTCGCTCACGACGGAGAGACGATCGGCTTCCTCACGCTCCGCGAGGGCGAACACCCCTCGCGCGAGCAGGCTCGGTATCTCCGGATCGAGAACCTCGCGATCGACGAGGCCCACCGGAACCGGGGCCACGGCACGGCGGTCGTCGAGCGCGTGCGCGAGCTCGCCAGCGAGCGCGACTGCGACCAGCTGAAGGTCGGCTGTGAGTGGCACAACGAGGGCGCACGGCGACTGTATCGATCCCTCGGCTTCCGGCCGAAGCAGGTCCAGTTCGCGCAGTCGGTGGAGTAGCCGCCATACACAAGTACATCCACACGTACATCTACACGTGGCGACGAAGAACCTCACTATCACGAAAGAAGCTTACGAGCAGCTCCGCAAGCACAAACGAGACGACGAGAGCTTCACGGAGACGATACTTCGGCTGACAGGTGAGAACCGCGACGTGATGGCCGGCTTCGGGCTGCTTGCGGACGACGATACGTTTCCCGAGGCGACCACGGCAACACGAGCCGAACTCGACAGCGACCTACGCGAGCGTCGCGACCGATGATCCTGTTCGATACCAGCTTTCTCATCGAGTATCTCGACGGTGCAGAACGGACGAGAACGTTTCTCGACGCGAACGAGGGGCGGCCCTTCTTCGCTCCGTCGCTGGTGCTGTTTGAGGTGTACCGCGGTGTGACCCGAACCGGCGGTGAGGTGCGATTAGACGCCGTGCAGGACAGACTGGCTTGGCTCGAACCGATACCGCTCGATGCCGGAAGCGCCCGCGAAGCCGCTCGTATCGAGGCGGAGCTGCTCGACGCCGGCCAGCCGATCAACCTCGGTGACGTACTCATCGCCGGTGTCTGTCGTCACCACGGCTCTCTGCTCGTCACCGACGACGACCACTTCGACCGCGTCGACGGCGTCGAAACGCTGTCGTACTGACGACGACCGTTTTACCGCTCGCGCTCGTAGGCTATGTATGCTCCAGATTCGCGGGTTCGCGGGCGGGACGGGCGTGACCGGGACGCTGTACGAGCCGGACGAGGAGCCGCCGTCGTATCAGGGCGCGCCCGACCCCGACGCGCCGTACGTCTGGGTCTGTGACTCCTTTTACGAGGTCGCCTCGGGCGGCCAGTCACAGACAATCGACGGCGAGGAGATTCGCGTCGCCTTCGAGTCGCCCACGCCGCGCGGCTTCGAGGAGCGCGACCGCGCGATCGCCGCCGCGAAAGCACATCTCCGCACGCAGTTCGCACGGCTGGGCGTCGCGGAGACCGAGGTCCGCATCGACGTGCTCGAACCGACCGAGGTCTGATTACTCCACGAACGGACCCCAGCGGTCGTCGTTGTAGTCGGTATCGATCTCCGAGTCGAACGCCCGCTCCAACGACTGTCGGAGCGCCGTCGTCTCTCGCATGCTGATCTTCGCCAGCGAATCCGCCTTCCCGACGACGGCGGGGGGTCCCTGCTCGCTCGCGACGCCCTGCAGCATCTGTCGCAGCAGTCGGCTCCGGCGGTCGGCGTCGTCGGTGAAGTAGCGGGGCGCTTCCACCCGATACACCGTGTCCGTCCGCGGATCGTACACCATCGCGAACGTCACCTCGTAGGCCTCGCGCTCGTGGGCGTGATCGACACCCGGCACGTCCGGCGAGACGAGCGCGCGGTCAGTGCTGCCGCGCGAGATAAACCAGTTCGTGTAGGTGAGCTCCTCGGTCTCGCGCACCCACTCGCCGTCCCGTCGCTCGCGCTGTTCGAGCAGCTGTGAGAAGAAGGCGGCGTCGTTGAGCCACGGCGAGTTTCCCTCCTTCTCGCGGATCGCGCGGGTGATGAGCCGGCTCGCGGGGTTCTTCACGAAGCCGACCATCGGAATCTCGCGGTCGATGAACCGCTCGACGAGCTCGACGTACAGCTGGAGCACCTCGCGCGGGCGCTCGTCGCTCGCGAGCAGCTCAGCGAGCTCGGGGTCGCGCTGCAGCCACGTCAACAGCCCCTTCGGATAGATCGGGCCGTCCATCACGAGCAGGTCGGTGACGCTGTCGGCGTGGTCGGTCGCGTGGGTCGCCTCGGCCATGTAGAGGGCGAGCTCGTGGACGACGGCCGTCTTCGCGTGATCGGTCGTCGGGACGTGGAGGAGCCGCTGTCTGACGTAGCCGTCGTCGTCCCGCTGCCACTCCGTCCCGGCGTCGCCCATCATCACGTCGTTGGAGTGGACGGCGACGACGTTCGTGCGCTCGCGATGGAGCTCGAGATCGGAGGGGACACGACTCATCGCCGCGTGGGCTACGTCCGCGACGAGTCCGTTCTTGAACGTGGTCGGATTGATCGTGCCGGCGTCGAGCCCGTGACGCGGCTGGTACTCGTCGGCTTCGAGCGCGATCTCCGTCCGATCGACGCGGTAGCGACACTGCTCGCCGAGCGGTTCGACCACGTTTCGCCCCTCGGAGACGAGCGGGTCGAGCCACTCGGCCCAGACCGTCTCGCCGAACTCGCGGTGCTGTGACTCATCGACGGTGCGCGAGACGCCGCTCGCCAGCCGCGAGATCGCCTTGAAGTGGACGGGATCGAGCGTCATTCGTTGTCGAAACCGGGTCGCCGTCGGTAAAAAGTGGCTCGCCCCCGCCGGAGAGCGAACGCTACTTAGGCCGGCCCGATGACCGTCACGTATGCACGCGGCACTCGTCATCCTCGACGGCTGGGGGCTGAACGACGACCCCGACGCGCGGGATGCGGTTCGCGCTGCCGACACGCCCACCGTCAATCGCCTGTCAGAACGGGGTGCGACCGGTCGGCTCGCCACCCACGGTCGCCGGGTCGGTCTCCCCGCGGATCAGATGGGCAACAGCGAGGTCGGCCATCTCAACATCGGCGCGGGCCGGGTCGTCCGGCAGGACTCGACGCGAATCAGCGACGCGAGCGCGGCCGGACGGCTCGGCAGTGTCGATGCCATCGCGGGTCTCTTCGACTACGCCCGCGCGAACGACACACGGGTCCATCTCATGGGTCTCGTCTCCGACGGGGGCGTCCACTCGTACCAGCATCACCTCCACGCGCTCATCGAGGCCGCCGCGGACGCCGGCGTCGAGGCCGTCACTCACGCCTTCACCGACGGGCGCGACACCGCGCCGAACTCCGGCGCTGACTTCCTCGCCGACCTCGAATCGACCGCCGCTGAGCACAACACCGGTGATGTGGCGACCGTGACGGGTCGCTACTACGCGATGGACCGCGACGAGAACTGGGAGCGTACGGCACGGGCGTTCGACGCCATCGTGAACCGCGAGGCCCCCCACGCGGCCGACACCGCCGTCGGGGCCGTCGAGGCGAGCTACGAGCGCGGCGACACCGACGAGTTCGTCGAGCCGACGCTAGTCGAGGGTGGAGACGCGCTCGGTCCCGACGACGCGGCCGTCTTCGTCAACTTCCGGGCCGACCGCGCCCGCCAGCTCACCCGGATGCTCGCCGACATCCGCCCGACGTGGCCGGTCGAGGTGACGCCGCCAGCGCCGCGGCTCGCCACCATGACCGAGTACGACGCCGGCTTCGACCTGCCGGTCGCGTTCCCACCGACGTACCCCGAGCAGACCCTCGGGGAGACGCTCGCCGACGCCGGCCTGACACAGCTCCGGATGGCCGAATCGGAGAAGTCGCCCCACGTCACCTACTTTCTCGACGGCGGTCGAGAGATCGCGCTCGACGGCCGGAGTCGCCACGTCGTCCCCTCACCGGACGTACCGACGTACGACCGCCGGCCCGAGATGTCGGCTCCCGAACTCACCGACGCGGCCGTCGAGCGGATCGAGACGACCGATCCGGACGTGCTGATACTGAACTACGCGAACGCCGACATGGTCGGTCACACCGGCGCGTTCGACGCCGCCGTCGCCGCCGTTGAGGCGGTCGATGCGAATCTCACTCGCCTCGTATCGGCCATTGAGGACGCCGACGCCCACCTGTTCGTCACCGCCGACCACGGCAACGCCGACGACATGGGGACAGCCGAATCACCGCACACCGCCCACACGACGAACCCCGTCCCGTTCGTCTCCGTGCCGGCAGCCGGAGCCGCAGACGCGACCGTGCGCGACGGCGGTGCGCTCTGTGACATCGCACCCACGCTGCTCAATCGTATCGGCGTCTCAGTGCCTGAAGCGATGACCGGTGAGGTGTTGCTGGAGTGAGCACGACGGTCGAGCTACGCCGCGCGAGCACCGAGGAGGTTGCCGCCCTCGTCCCGCTGTATCGCGCCGCCTACCGGACGACCGCCGAGCTCGGCTATCCGACGGGGATGGTCGATGTGGAGCGCGAGTACGTCCGCTCGTGGTTCGACGCCGAGGAGCCGTCGGTCGAGTTCGTCGCCGAGCGCGACGGCGAGATCGTCGGTGCGGTGCGCGTGCTCAAAGCCGAGACCCACCCGTTCGCGGAACGGCTCGCCGTCGCGCCCAACGAGCAGGGGGCCGGTATCGGGACACGGCTGTTCGAGCGGGTCGAAGAGTACGCCAGCGAACAGGGGTACGACCGGCTCCAACTGGGGACCTACACCGGCCACCCGTTCCTCATCGACTTCTACGAGTCGCGCGGCTACGAGCGGTACACCGTCTGGGAGAACGACGACGCCGCCCACGACTACGTGGGCTACGAGAAGTCGCTGTGAGCGGCGGCCCACACGAGCCCGACCAGTAGCAGTCCGACGCCCAGCACCGCTATCGTCTCGATCGTCCCGAGTACGTCTGCCAGTCGCCCGCCGGCGATCTCGAACGGCGCGACGATGAGCGAGTGAGCCATCGCAACGGCAGACAGCGTCGTCGCCCGCCCGAGCGACGGGATACGGTCGTTGAGATACTGCCCCTGTAACGGCTCCGTGAGGCTCCGAACGGCTCGCAGTACGAAGAACAGCGGAACCGCGGCCGCGGGGGCGAGCGCGACCCCGGCGAGCAGCGCGCCGAGCGCCGGCGGCACGAGCCGAAACCATCCTGCCGTTCCGACAGCCGCCCGTACGCGCCCGGCGTTCGCCGTCACGACCGCCGACACGAGCGAGAACGCCGCGTACACCGCACCGATGACGACGACTCCGTCCGGACTGTACCCCGCGACCGACAGTCCCGCGACCGCGTCCCGTGTCACCGGCTGCACGAAGAAGTTCACCACGCCCATTACCGCCGCGAACACACCGGTGTAGAACACGAACCAGCGGAGATCGGGACCGAGCAGCTGTTCACGCGCCGACCGGAACGCCCCGAGCTGTGTCTGATCGCCGCCGGGCTCTCCGGTCGGCTCGGGGAACGTCGCGACGACGGGCACTGCGATCGCCGTGACGAGACCGCTCGCGAGCCACGGCCACGCTAGGTTCACCGAGCCGAGAACGCCGCCCGCGAGCGCCGCGACGCCGCCGGTCGCCAGTCCCAGCGCGCGACCTCGGCCCCGGACTCTCGCGAACTCGTCGCCGTCGAGTCGCGTCTCCAACGTCTCGTAGAGCCACGCGCTGTCGCTCCCCGAGCTGAACGTCTGTGAGACGGCCAGAAGGACGTACACGAGGAGGAGGGTCGGCAGCGACCGTCCGAACGCGAACGCGATCGAGCCGACTGCGCCTCCCGCCGTCCCGATGAGGAGCGCCCGGCGTCGACCAATCCTGTCACCGATGTAGCCGGTCGGTAGCTCCGCCACGAGAATCGTCACCGAGAAGACCGCATCCAACAGGCCGATCCCGGAGTAGCTGACCCCCCGTGAGAGCAGAAACAGCACCCACACCGGTCCCGACAGGTGGGCGTTGCGCGTCGCCTCGAACAGGTAGTATTTGACGACGGCACGGTCCACACGCGACGGTCGTCTGCGACCGCTATGAATGATTCCGTACCGGATGTCGGCTGAATCGCCGGAGCTACCGCACTTCTCCCGTCCGGAACGACAGGTCCAGCTGGTCGGCCGAGTGGGTGAGCGACCCCATCGAGATAACGTCCACACCCGCCTCCGCGTAGGCGGGGACATCCTCGCGGGTTATCCCGCCCGACGCCTCGACGAGCGCCGCGCCGTCGAGCAGTTCGACGGCGTTGTGCGTCTCCGCCGGACTCATGTTGTCCAGCAGGACGATATCCGCCCCGGCCTCTGCGGCCCGGGTCGCATCTGCCGGCGTCTCTACCTCGCACTCGACCTTCGTCGCGAAGGAGACGCGTTCGACACACCGAGAGACGGCCGCCGTCAGCCCCAGCTCGGCGATGTGGTTCTCCTTGACAAGCACCATATGCGAGAGGGTCAGTCGGTGGGTGTCACCGCCGCCGGCGACGACGGCTCGCTTCTCGATCCCGCGGAGTCCGGGCGTCGTCTTGCGGGTCGCGGCCACCGCCACGTCGTCGCTCACCTCGCGGGCGGCGTCGACGGCCCGCCGGGTCGCCGTCGCGACGCCGGAGGCGTGGCCGACGAGATTCGCCGCCACCCGCTCACCGCGCAGGAGATCACTCGCCGTCCCCTCGACGGCGAGCAGCTCCTCGCCCGTCTCGACTCGCGTCCCCGCCTCCACGCGGTCGGTGACGGTCACGCCGAGATACTCGAAGACGGCCGTCGCGGCATCGAGACCGGCGGCGACGCCGTCCTGTTTCGCGACCAGTCGCCCCGTCGTCTCCCCGGGCACGTCGTTCGTCACGTCGTGGTGGCCGACGTCCTCGCGGAGCCACGATTCGATCTTCGACCGCTCAATCAGCATACTGCACCTCCGTGTCCGAGCGGTGATGACAGCCACGGGACTCGTCGTTCTCGGTCGCTGCACGCACGACGAGCAGCGCCGTCACCGTCGCGTTGCGGAGTTCGTACAGCTCGCGGCTCGTCCGCGTCCGGGTGTAGGCGTCCACCTCGCCCTTCAGCCGGCGGATGCTCGTCGCCGCACGTGCGAGACCGTCGCTCGTGCGTTCGAGACCGACGTACTCGGTCATCGTCCGCCGGAGCCGGTCGGCCTTCTCGCTCGCGAACCGCGCCGGCAGGTCGGGGTCGCTGTCGCGCGGCTCGCTCACCTCGACGGCCTCAGGCTCGACACCGACCGCCTGCCGACCGGCGCGGCGACCGACGACCAGCCCTTCAAGCAGTGAGGTGGAGGCGAGCCGGTTCGCTCCGTGCACGCCCGTCCGGGCGCACTCACCGGCGGCGAACAGCCGACCCAGCGAGGTCCGTCCGTCCATATCGGCCGCCAGCCCCCCACAGCAGAAGTGCTCGGCGGGTGCGACCGGGATCCCGTCTTCTGGGTCGACACCGCGCTCTCGGCATCGCTTCGCCAGCCCGGGGAACGACGCGTCGAACGCTACCTCGGACACGTCGAGCCGAACCGCTCCCGTCCGCTCGCGCTCGCTCGCGACGGCCCCTGCCACTACGTCGCGCGGTGCGAGCGAGCCGTCCGGGTGGATCTCGGGCATGAACCGCTCACCGTCGCCGTTCCGGAGGACGCCGCCCTCGCCCCTGACGGCCTCGCTGAGGAGGAACGTCCCCGTGTCGTCGCTCTCGTCGCCATCGCGGTCGCCGTCGCTCCCGACGAGGGCAGTGTCGAGCGCAGTCGGGTGGAACTGGACGTACTCCATGTCGGCCACGTCGGCTCCGGCGAGCGCCCCCATCGCGATTCCGTCACCGGTCGCGCTGTCGGGGTTCGTCGTCCGGTCGTAGGCCGCCCCGATACCGCCCGTCGCGAGGACAGTCCCGCCGGCGAAGTGGACCGACACCGCGCCGTCCTGTTCGAGCAGCGCGCCGTGGACCCGTCCCTCGTGGGTCACCAGATCGAGCGCCGTCGTCTCCTCGCGAACGGTCACGTCGGTCTCCTCGTCGAGATACGCGAGAAAGCGGGGCAGAATCGCCGCACCGGTCGCCGCATCGACGTGGAGGATGCGCGACTCGCTGTGTGCCGCCTCGCGACCGTAGTCGAACTCGTCGCCGTCGGTGTCGAACGGTACGTCCAGCGTCTCGATCAGGATGTCCTCGACGGCGGGCCGGGCCTCGCTGACGAGCGTCTCGACGGCGTCCGGGTCACAGGCTCCCGCGCCCGCCTCGATGATATCCGCACGGAACGTCTCCGGGTCCGAGCGCGTGACGGCGATGCCGCCCTGTGCCCAGTAGCTGTTCGTCTCCTCGGGCCGGGCGGCCTTCGTCGCGAGCACTACGTCACCGCCGGCGCGGGCCGCTTCGAGCGCCGCGGCACAGCCGGCGATACCGCCACCGACGACGAGCGTCTCCGAGTCGGTCGCGTTCATAGCTCTAACATCCGGTCGAGTGCGACGCCGGCCAGCTCCTTCTCTCGCGGGGCCACGTCGATACGGTTGCGCTCCGTTCCGTCCACGAGCCCCTCTAACAGCCACGTGAGGTAGTTCGGGTCGATCTGCCGCATCGCGTTACAGTCCATGCAGGCGTCACCACACAGCGGGACCACCGCCACGTCCTCGTGCCAGCGGTCGAGGTGGTTCGCGAGATGGATCTCGGTTCCGATGGCCCATCGGTCACCGGGATCGGCGTCCGCCACCGTCTCGCAGATGGTGGCCGTCGACCCGACCACGTCGGCGGCAGCGGCGACCTCACGGCGACACTCGGGGTGGACGACCACGTTCACGTCGTCGTACCGGTCGCGCACCTCGGTGACGTGATGCTCGCGGAACCGCTCGTGCACCTGACAGTAGCCGTCCCAGAGAATCACGTCGGCGTCGGCCACCTCGCCGGGACTCCCCCCGTCTTCAGCCCACGGGTCCCACTCCGCGGTCGAATCGGCCATTCCGAGCTCGTGGGCGGTGTTTTCGCCGAGATGCTTGTCGGGCAAGAAGAGGACCGTATCACCGCGCTCGAAGGCCCACTCGAAGGCGTCGGCGGCGTTCGAGGAGGTACACACCAGCCCGCCCTGCTCGGCACAGAACGCCTTCAGGTCGGCGTAGCTGTTCATATACGTTATCGGGACGATATCCGCGTCGGGAGCGGCGGCGGTGAGCTGGTCCCATGCCACGTCCACTTGGAGCGCTTCTGCCATCCCGGCCATCGGACACGACGCCTCCATCGACGGCAGGAGGACGGACTGATCGTCGTCAGTGATGATGTCGGCCGACTCGGCCATGAACGTCACGCCACAGAAGATGACGTGGCTCGCGTCGGAGTCGGCGGCCCGTTTCGAGAGCTCGTACGAGTCGCCGACGAAGTCCGCGTGCTCGACGATCTCGCGGCGCTGGTAGTTGTGGCCGAGGATGAGCACGTCGTCGCCCAACGCGTCCGTCGCCGTCTCGATGCGTTCGGTTCGTTCGGCCTCGGTCAGGTCCCGGTAGGCGGGCGGGAGCTGCTCCAAGTTATCGTACTTGAACAGACTGAGGTCCGTCTCGAACGCCGCGGTCTCCATTCGTGGCATTGTGTATACGCACTCCAACGCGCGGCCGTGTGAAAAGATTTTGTCTTCAAAACCCGAAGGGTGTCACTCGTATGCTCCAAACTACCTGAAACGTGGCTGTCGTTCTCCGGGGAACGGTACTGCGTCTGTCGGTGGTCCCGACGTACAGCGAGACAAGGCAGATTCGACCGGCTCAGTCGACCTACAGGGCATCCGTACGATACTGAGTCTGATCTGAGCGATTAACTATTTACCTCTGGCTAATTAGTTACGAATATGACGAAACAGTTCACCCGTCGGACTGTCGTCGCCACCGCAGCTGTGGTCGCCGGAGCAGGGTGTCTCAATAACGACCCTACTACTGAATCGGACCCACCGACCCTCAATTCCCCACCCGCTTTCCGAGATGACGCAGTGACGGATGTCGTGGTCTACGCCCCTCCAGACGAGCCCGTGGAGGTAACGGTTTCTGCCGGGTCTTGGAGTCAGGAGCTTGAGCTAGACGCCGATGAACGCTGGATGTCTCCCGATATAATCGGTCCTGACGAAACCCCGACGGTCCGAATTGAGACCGGCGGTGAGAGTCTACACATCGATTGGCCTCCAGAGGGAGACATTCAGCAAGTGTTGTACGTATCTATCAATCAATTGGGGTTCATAATTTACGCATCACTAAGAAACAAAGAAGGAGAAATAAAAGAAAAACGAATACCAAGTGGTAATCCGACACCCACTCCCGAATAACTCGATGCTGAATCGGCAAGCTGTGACGATTCGTCTAGTTTCCGACAGAGGTAGCTCTCGTGTGCCGAACCCCAGAACGCACAACGCTGAGGCGATCGAACGGGGAAACGGTTGGAGGACGGTGCGTCTCGCTACAGAGTGTCTCGATTCGATCACGTAGAGGCCGAGACCGATCTCGTCGGTGCTCTCTCGTAGACCTCGCTGTCGAGCGGCTCGATGGGACGTGGGCCGTCACCCCACACCCCTCAGTGTGAATGGTCCAACGCCCAGGATACCGCGACGACGAAGCCCCAACAGCGGAACTCCTCACGCCGTCGGGAGAGGTTTCGCTTCAGTGACGGAGCTTCGGCTCCGACGCGAGGATTCGGTCTATAGATTTTACTGGGCAAATCTTCTATTGGGATACTTCCAGATAAAGATACCTATATGGTCGTGTAGCACCAGATGGGATCAGCTGAACCGACACGCATACGCCGATCGACGTGGAGGCTAAGCTAATGAGCGAGAACGGCGACGAACCATGCTGTAAGATCACCCGGGTCGCGCGGGCGTATCACGTGCGAGACGTCGATCAGAAGCTACTACGGCAACGAGAACAGGGGGCCAGCCTGCGCGAGTTAGCGACCTTCTTCAACGAGCGGATTCTCTCCGACGCGCTCGATCGAGCCACGCAGGAGGTGATCGGTGACGCGGAGACGGTGTACGCGGTTCTGACGGACGACGACATGGACCGAGCGCGACAGGCGGAGCTCCGGTCGAAACTGACCCGATACGACGTCGACATCGATGCCGTTCAGCAGGACTTCGTCTCACACCAGACCGTTCGGAACCACCTCAACGGGTGTAGCGATATAGACACCGCGAGGGAGTCTACCTTCGATGTCGAAGCCGGCCGGAAGACGATCGAGTGGGCGCAGGCCCGTTCCGAGGGCGTAATCGAGCAGACGATCGAGCGACTCAGGAACGCGGGAGCGGTGACAGACACCCAGACCGAAGTGACGCAGTCCGTCCGGGTAGCGTGTTCCGCCTGTGGACAGTCGTATCGAATCGACGCGTTCCTTGAACAGGCCGGATGCGACTGTCGGGCCGACTCGGATTGATGTCAGAACGAGATTATATCCCGTACGACTTATTCGTCCCTGCTGAATAGCACGTGTATGAGTCAGTTCGACACGGAACGGCCCGTGAGGCTATACGCGGAGAATATCGGCGGGCTCTCGGAGTCTGAAGTGACACTACGGCCGGGTGTCACAGTGCTCCGCGGGAGAAACGCGACCGGACGGACCTCGTTGCTCAAAGCGCTGACCGGCGTCCTCGGCGGCTCGACACCTGCCCTCAGAGGCAACACAGCGAAGGGCCGTGTCCGGCTGGAATGGGGAAACGATACCTACGACCAGCGTCTGGAACGTGAGAACGGAACCGTACGGACGTCCGGACAGACCGTCACCGAACGGAGTGAACTCGTCGATCTGTTCGTCTGCTTAACAGAGGATAACCCCGCACGCAGGGCGGTCGTTCAGGGCGATGATCTGCGGGATATCATCATGCGACCCGTCGATACCGACGCGATCCAACGCCGGATCGAGGAGCTACAGAGCGAGCGGAACCGGATCGGCCAGCGGCTCCGGTCTATCGACAGCGAGTTAGATCGCCGCACGGACGTCACGTCTCGTAAAGCGTCGGTAAAAAGCGAACTCGATGAACTCGACGGCCAGATCGCTGAACTGCGCGACCGACTGACCGAGTACGACGCCGACCCGCAAGATGCCGAACAGGTAGAAGAGGCCCTGAAATCACTGGAAGAGCGGAAACAGACCCTCGAATCGATCAGTAATCGGATCCGAACCAACGAGGACACCCTCGAAGCGCTCCGTGACGAACAGCAGGAACTCCAGACCGAACAGCGCTCCGTAGAGACATCCGAGGAGGAACTCACGCGGATTGAGACGAAACTCTCTGAGCTCACGTCCCGAGAGCGTTCCCTCGCGACGACTATCAACGATCTCTCTGCGATCGTGGAGTTCAACGAGGAGCTGGTCTCGGACACTAACTCGGAGTTCCTGCTCTCGGACGACGTCGACTCCGCCGTGGCGAAACTGAACCCGATGTCCGAATCCGTCCGGTGCTGGACGTGTGGTAGTCAGGTCGACCGAAGTCGGGTTTCGGACCGATTAGACGAACTTCGGAGCGTAATCGATGAGAAGAGAGCAGAACGCACCGACGTCCAGTCGCGGATCGAAGATCTCCGCGAGACGCAAGCAGAACTTCAGGACGAAATCGAACGCCGAGACGAACTCAGCCGCCGTCTGACCGAGATCTCGACCGAGATCGCTCAGCGGGAGCAGAAGCTCGAGTCGCTGCGAGATCGACGGAACGAGACCCGCCAGCGGCTCTCCAGTCTCGAAGAGTCTGTCTCGGAACGAGAGACGCTGCAAGAGACCGAACTGGTAGACCAGTACCAACGGCTCAGTGAGCTCGAGTACGAGCGCGGACAGTTGGAAGAAGAGCTGTCGTCGACTCGCGAAGAGATCGCGGAGCTGGATCGCCTCGCGGACGAGCAGGAGCAGCTTCAGGCCCAACAAGACGAGATACGCGAGGAGTTAGCGGGTCAACGAACGCAGATTCGAGATCTCGAAGAACGTGCAATCGAGGCGTTCAACGAACACATGGACGAGATCCTCGAGGTGCTTGACTACAGAAACGTCGCCCGCATCTGGATCGAACGGCAGACCGGAACGGAGTTCGATTCGAGTCACGGCGGCTACCGTGGAGGGTCTGCGACCAGATTCGAGCTACACATCGTCCGCGAATCCGATCAGGGGGCCGGCTATGAAGATACCGTCACCAATCTCAGCGAAAGCGAACGCGAGGTCATCGGACTGATCATCGCACTGGCGGGCTACTTAGTCCACAACGTGTATGAGGTCGTTCCGATGATGCTCTTGGACTCGTTGGAAGCCGTCGATGCAGACCGGATTGCCGACTTGGTCGACTACTTCGGTGAGTACACCTCGTATCTCGTCGTCGCTTTACTTCCCGAAGATGCCGACGCGCTCGGTGACTGTTGTGCACACGTCCCCGCGGAGCATCTGACGTCGTAACTCGTCGCTTCCCCCGTCGTCTTTACAACCGATCTTCTGTAAACCAGTTCGGTTCATCCCGACCCTCCCTGTGCTGACTCCGTTCGACCGGGACTGAACGGTGTAACTACTTCTTCGGTGATCCCGTCCTTCGAGAATATCGTAACGAGATCATCGCCCTCGATCTCCGTGTGGCCGCGAGGGATGATGATCTCCCCGTCGCGTTCGACCGCGACCACGATCATATTCGGGGAGAGGTATCCCGCGAGATCCGCCTGTTCGAGCGTTTCCCCGACGATCGAAGCTCCCTTCGAGACCGATATCTCGAACACTTCGGCGTCGCTGCTCACGTCGCCGACGTGCATGAAGTCCTGAACGCCCGGGTTGTACGTGCCACGGAAGAGATACTCCGCGATCAGTCGCTGGGGGTTCTCTATGATCGTCGCTCCCAGCTCCCGAAACATCGAGATGTTCGCTTCGTCGTGAACGACGCTGACCAGCGTCTCGCACCCTAAATCGCGAGCCAGCATCAGAACCATGAGATTCGCCGCGTCCTCCTCAGTGGTCGCGATGACCGCGTCGGCGTCACTCACCCCCGCTTCGCGGAGCGTGTCCCGCTCGGTGGCGTCGTTGCGAATCACGCGACAGTCATCGGACGTATCGAGATCGTGTGCTCGCTCGTGGTCGCGCTCGATAACGGTCACCTCGATATCCGCGTCGATCGCCAACTCCAGTACACTCGAACCTATACGGCCGGCTCCGATGATCACAGCAGTCATACTACCCTCAGTTCACCGGGAGCCGATATAAAACATCGGACACTCGGGAACGGGTGGTGAGCGAGGAGACGGAGGTTCCAGACTACGCGCTAATCTCGGCTTAGAGCCGCATCTCCCTGTGGTAAACTGCGCAGTGGTCGTTAGAGATTTACAGAAGATTGTCTGTAAAAACACGATGCTAAACCGCCAACTATAAGTACTCTATCGCGCTGAGTCCGGTTGCATGCTCATCGGTGAAGCGGTACTGACAGCAGTAACCGTAGCGATCGTGGCGTACCTGACGTACGTCATGGTGTATCCAACGAGATTCTGATAATGGCAAGTCCACCACCGATCATCGAATACGCGGTGTTTTTCGCTCTGGCCGCTGTTCTGATCCTCCTGGTCGGCGAGTACCTCGCATGGGTGTATCGCGATCAGGCGAACAGCGACCACGAACTACCCCGGCTCCTGACGGGGATACAGCGACTCGATAGCGTGTTCACGCCGATCGAGAACGGAATCTACCGGCTAACGGGTATCGAGCCGAGCCGAGAGATGACCTGGAAAGGACAGGTGAAGGCGGTTCTCGTGTTCAACGCGTTCATCTGGGCACTGCTGTACGTCGTCCTGTACTTCCAGAACGGTCTCCCGATGAACTTCGTTGACGTGGCCGGACAGAGCTGGGATCTCGCGTACCACACCGCGAGTTCGTTCACCTCGAACACGAACCAGCAACACTACAGCGGTGAGAACCTTTCCATATTCACTCACACGTTCGGGATCGGGATCGCGATGTTCCTGACGCCCGCGACCGGGCTCGCGCTCATGCCCGCGTTCGCGCGGGCGTTCACCAACGACGAGAACCCGCGACTCGGGAACTTCTACGAGAACGTCGTACGAGGACTCGTCCGATTCCTGCTCCCGTTCTCGTTCCTCATCGCGCTCATCCTGATGGCGGAAGGCTCAGTTCAGACCATCACGAGCGGGCAGCTCACCGTCGAGACGTTCACCATGGGGGTTCAGAACATCCGTATCGGCCCCCACGCCGGCATCGAGGCGATCAAGATGTTCGGAACCAACGGCGGCGGGATCAACGGGGCGAACGCCGCGACGGCGTTCGAGAACCCGACGCCGCTCAGTAACCTCGTTCTGACGCTCGCCATGCCTGTCAGCACGTTCTGCGCCATCTACGCGTGGGGCGCTTGGGTTGGCAACCGCAGTCACGGCATCGCACTGGTCGCGGCGTTCTTCATCATCTACGCCGCGCTGACCGGTGTGGCCGTCGTCGGCGAGACCGGCCCGAACGTGGCGATGGAGGTTCAGGAGAACGGGCTGACAGTCGACCAGACCATCGGAAACATGGAGAGCAAAGAGACCCGATTCGGGCCCACGGCGAGTGCGATCTGGGGGCTTTCGACCACCGGGACGACCAACGGTGGGGTCAACAGTATGCACAACAGCTGGACCGCGCTCGGAGGGTTCTCTCTGCTGTTCGCGTTCGCCACTAACAACATCAGTAACGGGGTCGGGACCGGTCTGTTGAACGTCCTGATGTTCGTCATCCTCACGGCCTTCATCGGTGCACTGATGATCGGTCGTCGGCCGCAGTACCTCGGGAAGAAGCTCGAATGGGAGGAGATGCGGTACGTCTTCGTCGCCATACTGGTACTGCCGATACTGGTGTTGATCCCGTTGGCACACGCCGTGATCTACCAACCCGCCGTCGACGCGTTCGCGAACCCCGGCTTCCGGGGATTCGCGGAGGTCCTGTACGAGTTCTTCTCGGCGTCCGCGAACAACGGCAGCGGGTTCGAAGGACTCGCCGACAACACCGTCTACTACAACCTCGTGGACGGGACACAGGTCCTGCTGGCTCGGTACGTTCCCATCACGGTACAGCTCGCTATCGCGGGACTGCTCGCCAACAAGCGGATCAGTCCCGAGTCACGCGGGTCGCTCGATACCAGTACGCCCGCGTTCGTCGGGCTGTTGATCGGCGTCGTCATCATCGTCAGCGCGCTGGTGTTCCTGCCGGCGCTGGTGTTCGGGCCGATCGGCGAACTCCTGAGCGGAGGTATCTGACATGACAGAGATCACGCTAACCATAGACACAGAGCAACAGAAGCAGGCGTTCAGAGACTCGTTCACGAAGCTCGATCCCCGGTACTTGATCGGGAACCCGGTGCTGTTCGTGGTCGAACTGGGGACGGTCATCGGGCTGCTACTGACGGTCGTTCCCGGGCTGTTCGGTGCGACG
>PXQU01000004.1 GCA_003021785.1 Halobacteriales archaeon QH_7_65_31
CTCGCCGACGGCGACGGTGTGGATGCCGTCGACACCCTCGCGGTTCAGCTGATCGGCGTAACGCTCCACGTCGCCGCCGATGACGGCGAGATGCAGCTCGCCGCCCAGATCGTCGGCGAGACGCCGACCGGCGGTGATCAGCTCGAAGGAGGGGGCCCGAAGCTCGCCGCGGCGGTGTTCGGTGACCGCGAGGACCGTCATCCCTCGACCACCCCCGAATCGCGGAGGAAGCCGGCGAGCTCCCCGGCGGTCTCGTCGGCCGACCCCTCCCAGACGATGGCGTCGCCCTCGCTCTCCGGCTCGTACATCGAGGTGAGCTCGACCGGGTTCTCGACGGCCGACTCGTCGAGCCCGAGATCATCCAGCGTTCGCACGTCGAGCGGCTTGCGCTGTGCCTGTCGGATCCCGCGCAGCGAGGCGTACCGCGGCTCGTTGATCCCCGTCTGGATGCTGAGCACGGCCGGTCCCGTTACGTCGGTCAGCTCCTCGACGCCGCCCTCCAGCTCGCGACGCACCGACGACTCGTTCGTCTCCGCGTCGTGGTCGAGATCGTTGACGACGGCGGCCCACTCGAAGCCGACGCGCTCGGCGAGCGCGACGCCCGTCGCGCCGAAGGAGTCGTCGCCCGACTGGACGCCCGTCAGGACGAGATCCGGCTCCTCCGCCTCGATGACCGGCTCCAACAGCGCCGCCTTCGTGCCGGCGTCGAGATACTGTGCGTCCGCGAGGGCGTCGTCCCACACCCGCAGTGCGCGGTCTGCGCCCTTCGCCAGCGCCATCCGGATCGTCTCGTCGGCGCGCTCTGGTCCGACGGTGACGGTGACGACCTCCACGTCGTCGTTCGCCTCCGACAGCTGGACCGCTTCCTCGACCGCGTAGTCGTCCCACTCGTTGAGATCGTACTCCAGATAGCTCTCGTCGACGTCAAGCCCGTCAATGGTGAACTCGTCGTCGACCTCGGCCACCTCCTTCACAGTGACAAGCAGTTTCATCGTTCTGGGCTACAGTACGTGCTGGTTCGTGGTTAAGCGTTTCCGAACTGCGGGCTACTCGTCGTCGATGTCGGTGACTCCCTCACCGGGCAGCGAGATGAGATTCTCCCGTCCGATGCGGAGCTTCTCGATCTCGTCCGCCTCCTCCATCGCCGACAGCAGCTGTGACACCTTCGCGTTCGACCAGCCGGTCGCCTCGACGATCGCCCCCTGCTTCATGCGCCCGTCGTTGGTCTCTAACAGCTGGAGCACGCGCTCCTCGTCGGAGAGCAGTGTCGGGTCGGTCTCGCCGTCCGCGTCGGTCGGTGGTGGTCCGACCACGCCCGCGTCGGCGTCGTCGGTCCCGTCGGTCGCCTCCGGCTCCCCACCGTCGTCTCCCGGCTCGTCGCCGTCGGTCGTCACGTCTCCGCGTTCGCCCGCGCTCGACTGCCGTCGCCACCAGAGCGAGCCGCCGGCGAGCGCGAGCAGGACGAGCGTACCGATCCCGCCGAGCATCGCGACCGGCGGATCGTTGTCAGGTGTCGGTGTCGCCCCGGTGTACGCGATCTGCCCGAAGTAGCCGGGCTCGAAGCTCTGTCGTCCCTCCCAGCGCAACACGCCGTTGTCGACCGGGACGGGAGCCGTCTCGACGCTGTAGCCGTCCGGTGGCCGGATCACGAGCGCCTGATCGCTCGCGAGCCCGGGGAACCACGTCCCGTCGGTGGTGTTGAACGCGTCGCCGAGCCGGTAGCGCTCGCCGGTTCGTTCGACGAAGTTCGTCCACCGGAAGCGAAGCGAGAGGCGTCCGACGCGCTCACCGTCTCTCGTCGTCACGTTGGCGTCGTGCTCGACGGCCTCGATCGACATCGAGCGGTTACCGGACGCGGTCGCTGCCGCTCGACGGAACGTCGCTGCGTCGTACGCGAGATCGGTCTCGCCGTCTTCGAACCGCTCGCCGAGCTGCCGGAACGCCCGCGTCTCGTTCGCCGTCGTCAGCCGGAACTGCGTCGACACTGTCCACTCCGCATCCCCGCTCGGAGTCAGCTGTACGTCGAACGTCGTCGCCGCCGGTTGAAGCTCCTGCTGTGTCGTCGCTTGGTCCGTCGCTACGCCGCCACCCGCTCCGATCGAGAGAGCGAGCGCAGCGATGAGCAACCACAGGAGGGGGCGGCGCTCGGACCGCATACGTTCGCGTGTGCCGGCCGCCAGCAAAACGCTTTCCATCCTACTGACACTGTTCGCGGTGCTGGGAGCGACGGGGTTTTTATGAAAGCCGACCAGAACGGCGATATGGCCGGTCCCCGCCGTCCGCTCCGCGACAGGTTCGGTCGCGGTCTCGTCGCCGTCCTCGCGCTCGCGCTCGTCGTCTCGTCTGCGCTCGCGCTCCCCGCGCTCGGATCGCCGGCATCGAGCAAAGCGACCGCGGAGACGGATCGACAGCCGGTCGTTCCGCAGACGGACACCGCCGCGTATCTCGCCATCGACTCCGAGCGCGTCGAGACGAGTCAGGTGGTGACCGTCGGACTCGACCCCGCGGGTGCGAGCGCGGTCACGACCGCCCGGCTCCGCGGCGAGTTCGAGACGAGCCGGCTCCGTGAGCGATTCACCGCCGCCGCTACCGAGGACGCCCGTCGGCTCGTCATCGAGAACACAACCGCGCGTCTTGACGCGGCGATCGCCGATCTCGAAGCGCGCCAGCAGGCCGCGCTCGACGCCTACAACGCCGGCGCGATTCCGGCGACCGCGTTCGTTCGCGAGCTCGTCGCGATCGACACGAAGGCCAGCAAGCTCGGGGAGACGGTCGACCAGCTGTACACCTACGACAGCGCGGTCGGAACGCCCGTCCCGGAGCGGGAGATCGCCCGGCTCAAATCGCGGCTCATCCCCCTTCAGGGGCCAGTCCGTGACCGGCTCGCAACGCACGTGGCCGACGGGAATCCCCGACGCGTCCACCTCACGACGGCCGCCGACGGTCTCGTCCTCTCGACGATCATCGACGGGGAGTTCTCGACCCGGTATCTCCGCGAGGCGCTCGTCGGCTCGGCGTTCGACGACCGCTTCGCCGACAAGCCGATCAGCATCACGGAGGACTTCGTGCCGCGACTGGAGGAGCTGTACCCGTGGGTGTTCGGCTCCGACCGCCGGTCCAACACCGCGTTGACGAACGAGCCGTACTACGTTCAGGCCGGCGTCTACGGGATGGCCGTCAGCCACCCGCAGGGGAGCGCCGACGCGAACGATCTCGTCGTCTACTACGACGCCGACACCGACGCCATCTTCCGTGAGATACAGCGCAAAGACGTGGCCGCCGTCCCGACCGAGTCAGTCACCACGGCCGAGGACGGCTACCGCCTCGTCGTCGAGACGACCCACGCCGACGGTCCCCTCGGGATCCGCGTGGAGAACACGACGACCGGAGACGCCGTCGAATCGACCGTCTATCTCGACGGCGACCCGCTCGGGATCACCAACAGAGCGACCCACTGGACGGTGACGCCGCGGCGTCCGTTCTCGGTCACGGTCACGACGCCGACCGGGAACCTGACGACGACGGTCGGTACGGACGGTTAAATACCGAGCCGCGCCAGACGGCGTATGCGACGTACACGAGGGCTCACGCCCGCGCTCGGCGCGATCTGTCTGCTCGCTATCACGCTCCTCACCAGCGTCGGCGTCGGTGCGGCCGCGATGGCGTTCTCGCCGGCGGAGCCGACCCCACAGGCCGCAGTCGATCTCTCGGCGACCGGCGACGGGACCATCACCCTCGTCCACGCCGGCGGGGAGACGCTTCGGGTCGACGAGCTGTCGGTTCGGATCGTCGTCGACGGGGAGCCGGTCACCCACCAGCCGTCCGTCCCATTCGTCGGAAGCCCCGGCTACGTCGGCTCGCCGGACGGCCCGTTCAACGCCGCGTCCGACGGCCGCTGGCACGCCGGCGAACAGGCGACTCTCCGGCTCGCGACGGCGAATGCGCCCGGCCTGACGGCCGGCTCGACGGTGACGGTGGTACTTCGGACAGAGCGCGGCGTGGTGGCACGGCTCTCCACGACCGCCAGCTGAGAGCCACCTCGGGCTACACAGACGGAGTCGGTGACTCGGCTTCCTGCTCCGGCTTCGGGACCGTCGCGACGGTCGTGATCGCGCGCGGCGTCCCGGGTTTGCGCTGCTGGATATGGTGTTCGAACGTCTCGTAGCCGGCCTCGGTGAACATCCGATCGCCCTCGTCCTCGTCGTAAAAGAGCATGATCGCGTCCGCGAGCCGCTGGAAGACGGTCGAATCTGGATAGTCCGGCCCGACGACGAGCACCGTTCCGCCGGGTTTCGTCACGCGCCGGAACTCCCGCAGGGCGGCGACCGGATTCGGCCAGTACTCGATCGAGCCGGACGACCACAGCGCGTCGAAGCTGTCGTCCGCAAAGGGGAGTCGCTCGGCGTCACCGCGGTAGAATCGAACGTCGCCGTCGCGACCGAACTTGGCGAACGCCTTCGACAGCTGGCCGTCCGACTGGTCGAGCGCGTACACGTCGTCGGTGTAGCCGAGCAGCCCTTCCGTCGCGAAGCCGGTCCCACAGCCCACGTCGAGGACGCGATCGCCCGACTCGACGCCGAACCACTCCAGCGCCTGATCGCGCATCTGCTCGTTCCAGATGAACGGGTTGACGGTGTCGTACAGCGTCGAGAAGTACCGGTAGAACACCCGAGCGCGCGACTTGTTCTCCAGGAATCCCATTGTCCGTACGTTGGTCCCGACGACCAAATGTGTGCGGATTCCGCCGATCGAGCCGGCACGCGTTCCGCAACTCCCATATACGCTGTGGTCTAAGCGACGCACAATACGAATATGGCAAGGCCAGATGTTCTCGAAGCGGTCAAGACGGCCGAGCAGGAGGCCGACGAAATCATCGCACAGGCGGAAGACGAGCGCGAGGAGATGATCACCGACGCGCGCCGCGAAGCGGAGGAGATCCGCGACCACGCCGACACCGAGGCGACGGAGCTGCGAGCGGAGCGACTCGCCGCGGCCCGCGAGGAGATCGAGACCGAGACCAGTGCGATCCGCGAGGAGGGCGAGGCGGAACGCGAGACGCTCGCCGCTCGCGCGGCCGACCGCGAGGAGGAGGTAATCGAGGATATCCTCGACCGATTCACGGAGGCGGTCGATGCTCAGACCTGAACGGATGAGCCGGGTCTCGGTGACGGGATCCAAGGGCGTCATGGACGAGGTCGTCGAGACCATCTACGATCTCCAGCTGTTCGACATAACCGACTACGACGGTGAGTGGGCGGGGTTCCAGCCCGGCGATCCGGTCGAGGGGGCCGCCGCCGCTGCCGAGCGGCTCGTCACCGTCCGATCGCTCGCATCGCTGCTCGACATCGACGCCGACGAGTTCACCGGCGAGCCGCTTCGGCTCGACGACGATTTCGGTGATCGGCTCGACACCGTCCGCAGTCAGGTCAACGAACTCGACGACCGACGGGAGGAGCTGGAAGACGAGCTGCGCGGCGTCGAGGAGTCGCTCGACACCGTCGAGCCGTTCGTCGAGCTGGGGATCGATCTCGATCTCCTGCAGGGGTACGACAGCCTCTCGGTCGTCGTCGGGCAGGGCGACCGAGACGCGGTCCGGCGCGCGCTCGTCGACGCCGACGGCGTCGAGCAGTACGAGCTGTTCGGCGAGGGCGAGACGCTCGCCGCCTTCGTCGCTCCGGCCGAGACCGCCGTCTCCGACGCGCTCGTCAGCGCGGAGTTCACCCAGCTTGAGGTTCCCGAAACGGACGCCGACCCGGAGGGGTATATCGCCGAGCTGGAGGAGACGAAAGCGCGCGTCGAGAGCGAGCTCGCCGAGATCGAAGCCGAGCTCGCGGCGCTCGCCGACGAGCACGCCGCGTTCCTGCTGGCCGCAGAGGAGCGGCTGCGTATCGACGTACAGAAGCGGGAAGCCCCGCTCTCGTTCGCGACGACGAGCAACGCGTTCGTCGCCGAAGGCTGGCTCCCCGCTGAGCGGTATCTCGATCTCGCGGAGGGTCTCAGAGACCGCGTCGGCGACCACGTGGAGATCGAGGAGCTGGAGCAGGCGGAGTACGAGGACGGACACGCCCGCGACCACGCCGAGGGGTCCGAGGAGCCGGTCGCCGCCGACGGTGGGCAGGTTGAACAGCCGATGAGCGGGGGAACCCCGCCCGTGGTGCAGGACAACCCCGGTCCGGTCAATCCGTTCGAGGCGCTCGTCGGCGTGTTGAACAAGCCGAAATACTCGGAGCTTGACCCGACGATCATCTTCTTTCTCACGTTCCCGATCTTCTTCGGGTTCATGATCGGTGATCTCGGTTACGGGCTTATCTACATCGCTCTCGGCTACGGGATGATGCAGCTGTTCGACTCCGATATCATGCGCGCACTGGGTGCAGTCGGACTCCTCTCCGGGCTGTTCACCGCCGTCTTCGGTGTCCTCTACGGCGAGCTCTTCGGACTCCATCAGCTCGGCTACATCATCTACCCGAACGGTAGCCCGCCGATGCACAAGGGACTCCAGCCGCATTATCTAGACTACGGACTGGCGTGGCTGCTGCTCAGCGTCGTCGTCGGTGTCTTCCATCTCGTCGTCGGTCGTGTCTTCGACTTCGTGAACAATCTCAACAGTCACGGTGTACGCGAGGCGCTGTTAGAGAGCGGCTCGTGGATCGTGTTTACGCTCAGTCTCTGGACGTGGATGTTCTCGCACACCGCTGTCAGCTCCAAGCCCGAGTTTATGTTCACGTCCTTCGCGTCGGCCGGACAGATGAATCCAGTTACCGGCGAGACGATCACCTCGTCGGAGGTCGTCTACTCGCTCGGGTTCAACGGGTTCTCGCCAATCGACGTGTTCTCTGTCGGCTCCATCAGCATCGACGCGGTGTTGCTGGTCGTCGTCGCGTCGCTCGCGCTCATCATCAAGGTGGAAGGCGGAATCGGTATCATCGAGTCCATCACACAGGGCTTCGGTCACGTCATCTCGTACACGCGAATCGCGGCAGTGCTGCTCGCGAAAGCCGGGATGGCGCTTGCGGTCAACCTCTTGGTGTTCGGCGCGTACACCGAGGGTGGTGAGTTCCACCTCATCTTCTTCTCGAAAGCCGTACCGGAGAGCGAGGTCGTCTTCGCTGGTCTACTCAACGGTGATGGGCCGGTCGCGCTGCTTCTCGGCGGCGTGGCCGGGATTTTAGTTCTCGTGTTCGGTCACCTGCTCGTGCTCGTATTGGGTGTCACCTCCGCCGGACTCCAAGCGGTGCGTCTGGAGTACGTCGAGTTCTTCGGAAAGTTCTACGAGGGCGGTGGCCGCGACTATACGCCGTTCGGCCACGAGCGGCGATTCACCCGCGACGAATAACGCTCTTCTCCCTGCGTTTCGCACTCGTACGTTCTGTTCCAGCCCAACAGTCACTCGTTGGTGCGTTTGAGAAGGTTTATTGACTGGCCACGCTGATTTCGACCCGCTCGGAAACACAATGTTCGACATTGCCACCACGCTGTTCAGCAGTATCGCACTACTACTACAGAGCGGCTCCGAAGCCGCTGCGTCCACCGCGGCAATTCCACCGAAGGCCGGCGCGGCACTCGCGGTCGGTCTCGCCGCGTTCGGTGCGGGGTACGCGGAACGCGGTATCGGTGCGGCAGCGGTCGGTGCGATCGCCGAGGACGAGGATATGTTCGGGCGTGGGCTCATTCTGACGGTCCTCCCGGAGACGCTCGTCATCTTCGCGCTGGTCATCACCTTCACTATCTAATCGCGCGGTACTTTTCCAACTCATGAGCCTTGATACGGTCGTAGAGGATATTCGGGATGATGCTCGCGCGCGTGCGGACAAGCTGCACGCCGAGGGCGAACGCCGCGCCGAGGAGATCGTCTCCGAGGCGGAGACCGACGCCGAAGGCATCATCGCGGAGGCAGAACAGGACGTAGAACAGGAGATCGAACAGGAGCGCGAACAGCGGCTCTCGTCGGCGAAGCTGGAGGCCAAGCAGGCCCGGCTGGAGGCGCGACGCGAGGCGCTACAGGACGTTCGCGAACAGGCCAAGACGGCCGTAGCCGATCTCGACGGCTCGGAGCGCGAGGAGCTGACCCGCACGCTGCTCGACGCCGCTGCCACCGAGTTCACCGACGCCGAGACGGTCGAGGTGTACGGTCGCGCCGACGACGCGGAGCTGCTCGAATCGATTCTCGATGAGTACGACGGCTTCGAGCTCGCCGGCGAGACGGAGTGTCTCGGCGGCGTCGTCGTGGAGGCCGAGGGATCACGCATCCGCGTGAACAACACCTTCGACTCCGTGCTCGACGAGGTGTGGGAGGAACATCTCAAAACGATCTCCGAGGAGCTGTTCGAGGAACGATGAAGCTCAGACAGGAGGACGGAGCCGCGAACTACGAGTACGTGACCGCGCGAATCCGCTCGCGCCGCGCCTCTCTCTTCGACGAGAGCGACTACCGGAAGCTCGTTCGGATGGGGCCCGACGAGATCGCTCGCTTCATGGAGGAGTCGGAGTACGAGCGCGAGATGAACGCGCTCGGCTCCCGCTTTTCCGGCGTCGATCTCATCGAGTACGCGCTCAACGAGAATCTCGGCAAGCATTTCGACGACGTGCTCAACTGGACTGACGGGGAGCCGTACGGCTATCTCGCCCGGTATCTGCGCAAGTTCGACGCGTGGAACGTGAAGACGGCGCTTCGGGGCATCTACTCGGAGTCGCCGCCGACGGAGATCGACGACGATCTCATCGAGGCGGGTGAGCTGTCCGACGACCTGCTCGGCCAGCTGGTCGAGGCGGACTCCATCGAGAGCGCCGTCGAGCTGTTGGCGGGAACGCTGTTCAGTGACGTGCTCGCGGACGCGTACGAGCTGTACGAGGAGTCCGGTATTCTCGTGCCGCTGGAAAACGCCATCGACCGAGCGTACTACACGAACCTGTACGCCGGGCTGCCGAGCGATCCGAGCCGCGCCGAGGAGCTGTACGTCGAGTTCGTCGAAGCGGAGATCGACTTCCGGAACCTCCGGAACGCGCTGCGTATCACGCTGTCCGGGGCCGACATCGATCCGGCCGAGTTCTGTATCAGCGGCGGTCGGCTGTTCGACGAGACCGAGCTGCGCCAGCTGGCGAACAACCCCGACGAATTAGTCGCTCGCGTCCGTAGCTCGACGTACGGTGAGGAACTGGAGGACGGACTCGACGAGCTCGACGACGCACAGGACCTCGTCGCGTTCGAACGCGCGCTCGAAGTGGCGCTGCTCGAGTACTCGGACACGCTGTCGAGCCGGTATCCGCTGTCGGTGTGTCCGGTGCTCGCGTACGTGCTCGCCAAGGAACGAGAGGTGGACAACATCCGCGCCATCGCCCGCGGTCGCGAGGCCGGACTCGGTCCCGACGAGATCGAAACGGAGCTGGTGATCACATGAGCCAAGAGATCGGCGTTATCGGTAGTCCGGAGTTTACCACCGGGTTTCAGCTCGCCGGAGTGCGTCGCTTCGCGAGCGTCCCCGCCGACGAGAAGCGCGATCGACTCGACGGCGCGGTCGAGGAGATGCTCGCCGACGAGGGCGTCGGGATCGTCGTCATGCACGACGACGACATGGAGCATCTCTCACGCAGCGTGCGACAGGAGGTCGAAACGAGCGTCGAACCGGTGCTCGTGACGCTCGGTGGCGGGGCCGCCTCTGGCGGACTCCGCGAGCAGATCAAGCGAGCCATCGGGATCGACCTGATGGACGAGGAGGAAACCTAACATGAGCCAAGCACAGGAAACCGACACCGTCGAAAACGGTGTCATCGAGAGCGTGAGCGGTCCGGTCGTGACCGCCACGGACCTCGCCGCCAGAATGAACGACGTCGTCTACGTGGGCGACGAGGGTCTGATGGGCGAGGTCATCGAAATCGAAGGGAACATCACCACGGTCCAGGTGTACGAGGAGACGTCGGACGTCTCGCCGGGCGAGCCGGTCGAGAACACCGGCGAGCCGCTCTCGGTCGATCTGGGACCGGGCATGCTGGACTCCATCTACGACGGCGTCCAGCGCCCGCTCGACGTGCTCGAAGAGCAGATGGGCGCGTTCCTCGACCGGGGTGTCGACGCACCGGGTATCGATCTGGAGAAGGAGTGGGGCTTCGAGCCGACCGTCTCGGCGGGCGACTCTGTCGAGGCCGGTGACGAGGTCGGCGTCGTCGAGGAGACGGTCCAGATCGACCACAAGGTGCTCGTCCCGCCGGGGTACGACGGTGGTGTCGTCGCCGAGACGCACGAGGGGTCGTTCACCGTCGACGAGCCGGTCGTCGTGTTGGAGAACGGCGAGGAGATCGCGATGCGTCAGGAGTGGCCGGTCCGCGAGCCGCGACCGACCCAAGAGAAGGAGACGCCGACGACGCCGCTCATCTCGGGCCAGCGCATCCTCGACGGGATGTTCCCGATCGCGAAGGGCGGAACGGCGGCGATTCCGGGACCGTTCGGCTCCGGGAAGACCGTCACCCAACACCAGCTTGCGAAGTGGGCCGACGCGGATATCGTCGTCTACGTCGGCTGCGGGGAGCGCGGCAACGAGATGACGGAGGTTATCGAGGACTTCCCCGAGCTGGAGGACCCGGTCACGGGCAACCCGCTCATGTCCCGGACGTGTCTCATCGCGAACACGTCGAACATGCCGGTCGCCGCGCGCGAGTCCTGCGTCTACACGGGTATCACCATCGCGGAGTACTACCGCGACATGGGGTACGACGTGGCGCTGATGGCCGACTCCACCTCGCGGTGGGCAGAGGCGATGCGTGAGATCTCCTCCCGACTGGAGGAGATGCCGGGCGAAGAGGGGTATCCCGCGTATCTCGCCGCTCGGCTCTCCGAGTTCTACGAGCGCGCCGGGAAGTTCACCAACATCAACGACACGGAGGGGTCGATTTCGGTCATCGGGGCCGTCTCGCCGCCGGGTGGTGACTTCTCCGAGCCGGTCACGCAGAACACGCTCCGTATCGTGAAGACGTTCTGGGCGCTGGACGCTGATCTCGCCGAACGCCGGCATTTCCCGTCCATCAACTGGAACGAGTCCTACTCGCTGTATCAGGATCAGCTCGACCCGTGGTTCCGAGAGCACGTCGCGGACGACTGGCCGGAACAGCGCCAGTGGGCCGTCGACACGCTGGACGAGGAGAGCGAGCTCGAAGAGATCGTCCAGCTCGTCGGCAAGGACGCGCTCCCGGACGACCAGCAGCTCACGCTCGAAGTGGCGCGGTTCCTGCGCGAGGCGTATCTCCAGCAGAACGCGTTCCACGACGTGGCGACGTTCTCCGAGCCGGAGAAGACCTACCGGATGCTCGGTGCGATCAAGACGTTCAACGACGCGGCATTCGACGCGCTCGATGCCGGCGTTCCGGTCGACGAGATCACCGATATCGACGCCGCACCGCGTCTGAACCGGATGGACACCACGGCGGAGTACGACGAGTTCATCGACGAGCTCGAAGCCGACATCAGATCACAGCTACAGGAGAAGTACTGACCCATGCAAAAAGAGTACAAGACAATCACGGAGATCAGTGGACCGCTCGTGTTCGCGGAAGTGGACGAGCCGGTCGGCTACGACGAGATGGTCGAGATCGAGACGCCGAACGGCGAGACCCGCCGCGGACAGGTGCTCGAATCGACGAGCGAGTTCGTCGCCATTCAGGTGTTCGAGGGGACCTCCGGTATCGACAAGCAGTCGTCGGTTCGGTTCCTCGGCGAGACGCTCCAGATGCCGCTGACGGAGGATCTGCTCGGGCGCGTCCTCTCGGGGTCGGGTGAGCCGATCGACGGCGGTCCCGACATCGAGCCGGACGAGGAGCGACCGATCGTCGGCGCGGCGATCAATCCGACCGCCCGCGAGTACCCCGAGGAGTTCATCCAGACGGGCGTCTCCTCTATCGACGGGATGAACACGCTGGTCCGGGGGCAGAAGCTCCCGATCTTCTCCGGCTCCGGGCTGCCGCACAACGATCTGGCGCTCCAGATCGCGCGACAGGCGACCGTCCCGGAGGAGGGCGACGACGCCTCGGAGTTCGCCGTCATCTTCGGTGCGATGGGGATCACACAGGAGGAGGCCAACGAGTTCATGGACGACTTCGAGCGCACCGGCGCGCTCGAACGCTCGATCGTCTTCATGAATCTCGCGGACGACCCCGCAGTCGAGCGGACAGTCACCCCGCGGATGGCGCTGACGACGGCGGAGTATCTCGCCTTCGAGGAGGATTACCACGTCCTCGTCATCCTGACGGACATGACCAACTACTGCGAGGCGCTGCGTGAGATCGGCGCTGCCCGCGAGGAGGTCCCGGGTCGCCGTGGCTACCCCGGCTACATGTACACCGATCTCGCACAGCTGTACGAGCGGGCCGGCCGTATCGAGGGTCGTGACGGCTCCGTCACCCAGATTCCGATTCTCACGATGCCGGGTGACGACGAGACGCACCCGATTCCGGACCTGACGGGCTACATCACGGAGGGACAGGTCATGATGGACCGTGACCTCCACAGTCAGGGGTACGAGCCACCGGTGAACGTGCTTCCGAGCCTGTCGCGGCTGATGGACGACGGGATCGGCGAGGGGTTAACCCGCGCGGACCACGCCGACGTGAAAGACCAGCTGTTCGCGGCGTACGCGGAGGGTGAGGACCTGCGCGATCTCGTGAACATCGTCGGTCGAGAGGCGCTGTCCGAGCGGGACAACAAGTACCTCGACTTCGCGGATCGGTTCGAGACGGAGTTCGTCGATCAGGGCTTCGACGCGAACCGCGATATCGACGAGACGCTCGATATCGCGTGGGAGCTGCTCTCGATGTTCCCCGAGACGGAGCTGAACCGTATCGACGAGGAGGCCATCGAGCAGTACTACCACGAAGACGCGGCGGAAGCGGACGCCGAGGAAGTCACCGCCGACTGACCACCACTCCGTTCGCTTTTCTCGCAGGTGCGGTGTCGCTACCGAAGGAAACGACTAACTCCCTCGGGTCGATAACTCAGATAATGGCGACAGACGTCAAACCGACTCGGAAGAACCTGATGGCGATCGAAGATCGCATCGAGCTCTCCGAGCAGGGACATGACACGCTCGAAAAGAAGCGTGACGGGCTCATCATGGAGTTCATGGATATCCTCGATCAGGCAAAAGACGTCCGTCAGAACGTCGAGGACCAGTACGGCCGCGCCCAGCGCGCGATCAACATGGCTCGCGCGATGGAGGGAGACGTCGCCGTCCGCGGTGCTGCGTCGGCGCTCACCGAGTACCCCGAGATCACGACGGAGTCGATGAACATCATGGGCGTCGTCGTGCCGCAGATCGAGTCCTCGAAGGTGAAGAAGCCGCTCGACGAACGCGGCTACGGCGTGCTCGGAACCTCGGCACGCATCGACGAGGCCGCAGACGCCTACGAGGAGCTCATCGAGACCATTATTCTCGCGGCCGAGGTCGAGACCGCGATGAAGGAGATGCTCGAGGAGATCGAGAAGACCAAGCGCCGCGTCAACGCACTGGAGTTCACGCTCCTCCCCGATCTGTACGAGGGACAGGAGTACATCGAGCAGAAGCTCGAAGAGCAGGAGCGCGAGGAGATCTTCCGCATGAAGAAGATCAAGGACAAGAAACAGGAAGAGGCCGAAGAAGCCGAGGAGGCCGCTGCCGCGGAAGCGGAGGCCGAAGCGACCGCATCTGCCGACGACTAACGCGCCTCGTCACCCCGCGAGGATCTTACGTCCGGTCGCTACGACACTGTTACTGCCGTTCCCGTCCATCCGACAGACGCGCGTCTCGCCTGTATCGCGCCCGGTGCTCGCTACCGACGAGACGAGTGGCCAGCATGACGGCGCACTCGCCGCTGTCGGACAGACGTAGCGCGTGTTCGTCGCGGAGCGAAAAAGAACGAACCGTCGGTCGCGTAGTCGATTCGCGGTGCGGTCGGGGCAGATCGGTAGGTGTGGCCGAGCTTACATCGCGCCGCCCATGCCACCCATTCCGCCCATGCCGCCGCCCATCCCGCCCATGCCGCCTGCGCCGGGACCGCCGGCAGGTCCGTCGTCCTCGTCCTCGCCGGTCTTGCCTCCGACGAGATCACCGGCAGCGATGACGTCGTCGATACGCAGGATCATGACGGCCGCTTCGGTCGCGGACTCGACGGCCTGCGTCTTCACTCGGAGCGGCTCGACGACGCCGTCGTCCTGCATGTCGATGACATCGCCGGTGTAGGCGTCGAGCCCCGCGGTCGAGGGACCGTCTGCGTGTTTCGAACGCAGGTCCACGAGCGAGTCGATGGGGTCGAGCCCGGCGTTCTCCGCGAGCGTGCGCGGAATCACGTCGATAGCATCGGCGAAGGCCTCGACGGCGAGCTGCTCGCGGCCCCCGACGGAGTCGGCGTACTCGCGCAGGCCGAGCGCGAGCTCGGTCTCGGGTGCGCCGCCGCCCGGCAGTACCTTTCCGTCTTCGAGGGTCGTGCGGACGACGCCCAGCGAGTCGTCGATCGCGCGCTCGATCTCGTCGACGACGTGCTCGGTTCCCCCGCGGAGCACGAGCGTGACGGACTTCGCCTCTTCGACCTCCTCGACGAACACCTTGGTGTCACCGCCGATCTCCTTCTCGGCGACGGAGCCGGCGAAGCCGAGATCTTCGGTGGTGATGTCGTCGAGATTCGAGATGATGCGTGCGCCCGTCGAGCGGGAGAGCGCCTTGATGTCGGACTTCTTGGCGCGGCGCACGGCGAGGATACCCTCCTCGGCGAGGTAATGTTGTGCCATGTCGTCGATACCCTTCTGACAGAACACCACGTCGGCGTCGACCGCGTTCAGCTGATCGACCATCTCGCGCAGCTGTTTTTCCTCCTGATCGAGGAACTGCTGGAGCTGGTCCGGATCCGTGACGTTCACCTCGGCGTCGATCTCCGTCTCCTTGACCTCGATCGGTGTGTCGAGCAGGGCGACGTCGGCGTCCTCGACGAAGTACGGCATGTTCTCGTGCACGCGCTCCTTGTCGACCATGACGCCCTCGACGAGATTGGACTCGCTGACGGAGCCACCGACGACCGTCTGGACGTTGATGTTGTCCGTATCGATCTCGTCGCCGTCCGCGACCGCACGGAGCGAGTCGACGACGAGCGATGCGAGCACGTCCTTCGCGTTCTCCGCGCCCTTGCCCGTCATCGCCGTCCCGGCGATCTGTTCGAGAACCTCGGTGTCGTCGGCGTCGACCTCGATCGCCATCTCTTCGAGGATCTCCTTGGCCTCCGCGGCGGCCTCTCGATACCCCTGTGCGAGGATCGTCGCGTGAATGTCCTGATCGAGGAGGTCCTCGGCCTTCGCGAGCAGCTCGCCCCCGATGACGACAGAGGTGGTCGTTCCGTCACCGACCTCGTCCTCCTGTGTCTCGGCGACCTCGACGATCATGTTCGCGGCGGGGTGCTCGATGTCCATCTCCTGAAGGATGGTGACGCCGTCGTTCGTGACGACGACGTTCCCCGTGTCGTCCACGAGCATCTTGTCCATCCCCTTCGGGCCGAGCGTCGTCCGGACGGACTCCGCGACGGCCTGTCCCGCAGTGATGTTCATCGACTGTGCGTCCTTCCCCGACGTGCGCTGGCTGTCGTCGGAAAGTACGATAAGCGGCTGATTACCCATTTGCTGAGCCATAGACAGTAAAATGAATGTTCGCGATTCTATATAAGTGTTACGAACGGCGCTACCGAAAACCGCAAGAAAGCACGCCACTCGGTCACACGGCCCACTCCCGAATCAGGGCTCCGGCTCCTCGAACTCCACACCGTCGTCCGGGTCTGAATCGACCGTGAACTCGATATCCGCGTCCTCGGGAGTCGCCGGTCCGCCGTCGTCGAACTCGTGATACCCCATCCCCTCCTGTTGCATCTCGTTGTGCTGGCGTTCAAGATAGGAGTAGACCGCGCCGTGTGGCGCGCCGTCGAGAATCATGTCGATCGCCGATCGGACGACATCGACCTCCTTCGGACTGCCGATAATCCCGACCGTCTTCCCGTAGATGACGACCGACGCGCCCGACAGCTCCTCCATCAGCTCACGAGTCCGGCCGTTCTCACCGATGAGCCGTCCCTTCTTGCGTTCGAGGTCGTTCTGGTTGCGCGTGACGGCGGCGACATCCACGAGATCGAACATCCGCATCTCGTCGTCGAGCAGGGTGAGCGCGTCGTCGGGGTGGAAGCCGCGCCCGATCGCCTGAACGATATCCGGGCCGTTGAGCGCCGTGATCGGGTCACCGACCGCCTTGATCTCAACGCTGCCCGTCTCGGAGTCGATGTTGAGCCGGACCTCGGCTCTCTCCTCGATCTCGCGCATCGTCTCGCCGCCAGCACCGATGAGCACACCGATGCGGTCGTCAGGAATACGAACGTGTTGCATACCCGACGTTGCCGACCGAGAATGATAAGCGTTCGTTCCGACCGTCTCCTCACTCGACCGGGCGTTCGAGCACGTCCTCGGGATGTGACTCTCCGCCGACCTCGGTGGTGACGGTCTCCGTTCGCTCGAACGCTCGGGTTTCGAAGAAGCCCCTTGCCTGCCGGTTGCCGGAGAGCACGCCGGCCTTGAGCCGGTCGACGGACGCCGTCCGCGCCGCGTCGAGGACCGCATCGAGCAGCGCCGTTCCGACCCCCTCTCTCTGGTGGTCGGGATGCACGTACAGCGAGAACAGCTCGACCTCGTCGGCGAACGTCTGTTGAGCGGAGGTGAAGCCGACCGGCTCACCGTCGCGCTCCGCGACGAGAAAGAGCAGATCGTCGCGCTCGCGTATCACCTCTCGGAGGAACTCCAGATCGTACAGCCGCTCGATAGCGGTCGATATCTGATCGGTCGCCAGCGTCCCGGGGTAGGTGTCCCACCACGCCGCGTCTGCGATCTCGCGAATCGCGACCGCGTCGTCGGAGGTCGCCGGGCGGATCTCGGGCATACCGGCTCTTGCCGGCCCGACGGGTACTACTTGCGGTCCGACCGTTCGATGTCCCACACGGAGCCGTCGGCGCCGACCTGACCCCGTATCGAGGTCTCGCCGACGTGGTAGGTGACGCCGACGCTCGACTCCTTGGGGTCGTACTCGATGCTCTCGGAGCTGAGCAGTCGCCACGACGAAGTGGCCGTCGGGTCGATACCGTGATCGTACAGAAATCCCTGCACCGCGGGGTGGAAGACGAACGGCGTCGCGGCCGCGGTTCGCGAGCGGCTCCCGCACCGGTCACACCGCCACACCAGCTGTGGGCTGTCGCCGTCGGTCGCGAACTCGCTGTCGAGCCGCCCGGCGCAGTTGTCACAGAAGCCGGCGGTGAGCTGCTCGAACAGCGTCCGGAGCCAGCGGTCGAGTGCGTCCGGTAGCTCCGCGGTCGCGTACTGATCGAGCGTCCCCGGCGGGAAGGTGAACGCGAGCTGCCACTCCTCGCAGTGCGGGCAGGCGAGTCGAGCCACGTCGTCGGCGTAGCTGGCGGTGATGGGTGCGGTCTCACACTCCGGACAGGGGTCGTCGATCTCGGTCTCCGAGAGCGTCGCGTCCGCGGTGTACGTGCCGGCGACGAGCGCGCCGACGACGCGCAGCCCCGCGAGCGTCAGCTCGTAGCCGGCGTCCGTCTCCCGGACGAACGTGCCGACCAGCTTCCGGAGATGGTAGTTGAATCGCCCCGAGTCGCGCTCCTCGACGCGGCCGCGAAGTGTCGAGAAGACGACAGGCGTATCGCCACCGGCGAGTGCCCGCAGAATATCCACGCGTAACCTGTTGCCCAGCAGACCGAACACCTCCTCGGGCGGCTCGTGCTTGATCGCCGGGTCGCTGTCGCTCATACCTGTCGTTGGTAGCTGCGTATAAAAACCTCGGCTCTCGTCTGACCGGCCCGTCCGGCGATACACCGGTACGAGCGGCGTCTCACCGGTTCGCGTCAATCCATCGTTTGAACCGATCAAAATCTTGCATTCCGGCCTGCTCACCGATGTTGCGGAGCGTCCCGGTTGATATCTCATCGTGAAGCGGGACCGTCACGGTTCGGACATCGTCGTCGTTGGTCGGATGCTCGTATCGCAGTTGCGCGTGATCCCCTGTCGTCCGGACGTGAGCGAAGTTACCCGTGTTCACGAGGACTTTCAGCACATCGTATCCGGAGAACGTCGGCATCGACACTACTGCAGCACGTCAGGAAGCTCGTCCCCTTGGATGCGTGCCGTTTCGGGATCGAGACCCAGCTCACGCAGCTCCTTGTCGGTCGGCTCGTGACCGATCTCACCGCGATGGAGCGCGACGGCCTCGTCGAGCATCTCGAGTGCTTCCTCGCGACTCTTGCCCTGTGAGACGACGCCTGTCGTCTCGTCTTTCGCGACCCACCAGTCGGAGTCCGGCTCCGTCGTCAGCGTGATCGTCTCGATAGCCTCGGCGGGTGGGGTATCGTCGAGGTCAGTGCTCATACGCTACACCAGCGCCCGTGTGCGCAAAAGCGTTGTTCCGTCCGGATACCGTGTCGTCACTCGGGCGCTGCACCGAATGAGTGTACGAGTCCCGAACCGAGAGATAGATACACGCTCTGTCAACGGGTTCGGTCATCATGTCGCAGCTCGGGCCCCTCGATCCGGACGCTGACAGCGGCTGTCGCACCACCTGACTACGGCTCCGGGTCCGGCTCCGTCACGTACGACACCAAGCTCTCGCTGTCTACCTCGTGGCCCTGTCGGGTGAAGAAGGCGGCCACGTTCTCGCAGTCGCGGTCGAGGAACTCCCGGCTGTTCGGGTGGTGGGTGGTGACCGCCTGCCCCAGATCGAGGACGTACAGCTGGTCGCCGTGGACGACGATGTTGTACTCCGAGAGATCGCCGTGAACGAGTCCGACGCGATACAGTCGGCGCATATACTCGCGGATCACCTCGAAGGCGGTCTCGGGGTTCTCGACGGACACCTCGCTGAGTCGCCTGCCACGCTGGCCGTCCCGACCGAGGAACTCCATCACGAGGACGTTTCGCTGGACGGCGATCGGGTCGGGGACGCGGACGCCGGCCGCCTGTGCGCGCTGGAGATTCGCGAACTCCTTGCGCGTCCACGCGACGACGACCTTCTTCTTGTCCGAGCCGATCCCCTCGAAGCGGGGGTCACCGTCGAGATACTCCCGCATCGCCCGGAAGTCGGAGGCGTTGATCCGGTAGATTTTGACCGCCACGTCCTCGTCGTCGCTGCCCGCGAGATAGACGTTCGCCTCTTTTCCTGTCGAGAGCGGGCCACCAAACGCGCGGATGTAGCCGTCCTGCACGAGCTTGTAGAGCGCGCCGAGCGTGGCGTCGTCGAAGACGGACGCCTCGACTTTGAACTGCTCTGTATCTTCGATTCGCTTGCGGAACTCCTGAAACTCGCGGTCCTGCGTCCGGGCGATGCGGTCGCTCTCGTCGTCGGATACGTCGAGTTCCTCCCACTCGTCACCCGGTGTGTCGGCTTCGTCCGTATCGACGAGGTCGTAGTCCGTCACAGCGAGAGATACCCCTCCTCGTCGAGTCGGTCGGCGACGCGATTCTCGTAGCGCCACGTCACGTCCGCCCGCTCCTCCTGCCAGTCCCACGGCTCCACGAGAACGATATCGTCATCGCGAATCCAGACGCGTTTCCGCATCCGGCCGGGGATACGTGCTGTCCGGCGCTCCCCGTCGGCACACCGCACCTCGACCCGGTTTGCCCCCTGCATCGACTCCACGCGCGCGAACATCTCGCCGTCCTCGGGGAGCCGTAACTCGTCCTCGTCCATACGCAGACTACGTGTCGAGACGTAAAACGGTTCGAACTGGCGGCCAACGTGCGGACTTATACCAGTGGGGGCCACCATCCCGTGTATGCGCGCAGTCGTCTTCGATGAACCCGGCGCGGAGATGGCGGTCGAAGAGATTCCGACGCCCGACTGTCCCCCCGACGGCGTCGTCGTCGAGACCGAGGCCTGTGGCGTCTGTCGCTCCGACTGGCACGCTTGGCAGGGCGACTGGTCGTGGGTCGGCGTCGAGTCGAAGCCCGGGCTCATCTTCGGTCACGAACCCGTCGGTATCGTTCAAGAGGTCGGCCCGAACGTCGAATCGATCGAGGTGGGCGACCGCGTCACGAACCCGTTCAACCTCGCCGACGGCTCCTGTCCGATGTGCCAGCAGGGGAACCAGAACGTCTGTGAACAGTCCGTCCCGATGGGGTTCGTCGAGTTCTCGAAGGGGGCCTTCGCCGAGGAGTACGCGATCCACGCCGCCGACACCAACGTCGTCACGCTCCCCGACGACGTGGACCCGGTCGCGGTCGCCGGGCTCGGCTGTCGGTTCGCCACCGCCTTCCACGGGATTACCCAGCGCGCTGACCTCGATGCCGGTGACTGGGTCGCCGTCCACGGCTGTGGCGGTGTCGGGCTCTCTGCGGTCCACGTCGCCGACGCGCTCGGTGCGAACGTCGTCGCCGTCGATCTCAAGCGCGAGGCCCTCGACAAGGCCGTGGAACTCGGCGCGAGCCACACCGTCAAGGTGGACGAGGTGGATGACGTTCCCCGTGCAGTAACGGGGTTCACGCCCCGCAACCGCGGCGCGGACGTGAGCGTCGATGCGCTCGGTATCGCACAGACCTGTCGCAACTCCGTGCGGAGCCTCTCCACGCTCGGCCAGCATCTCCAGATCGGGCTGACCACCAGCGAGGAGGCGGGCGAGGTGTCGATTCCGGTCGACGAGGTCGTCTTCGACGAGCGCGAGTTCCTCGGCTCCTACGGGATGCCCGCCCACGAGTACGACGACATCTTCCGGATGATGGACGCCGGCACGATCGACCCCGGCGCGATCGTCTCCGAGACCGTCTCGCTGGAGGAGGTCCCCGAGACCATCGCCTCGATGGGCGAGTACGATACGGTCGGGATTCCCGTCTGCGACGAGTTCTGACCCGGCCTTCACCCGAACCCCGTCTCGTCGAAGCGCGACACTCGGAAACGACGGAATTCCCTTTCAGGGCCCATCAGAACTCTCCTTTTCCATAGGCGGCACAAGCGCAAAAGCGACGAAACGAGTGAAAAGTAAAAGTCGCCTGAAAATAACGTACGAGCAAGATGGCTGCGAACAGTGCCGTCGAGCGTAAACACCTGTATGCAGCGTGGCTACTCCTGATTGCGACCATCGCTCTCCCGGTGTTTCTCGCCTACCCGGAGCAGAATCCTGACCTAGCGTTCATCTCGCTGTTCGGACTGCTCCCCCTCGGGTTGCTACTGGTGGTCTCCTCGGCTCTGATGAGCGTTCTCGTCAGCTCGACGCAACGCGTACGACGCGGCGTACTCGTTTCGGGGATCATACTGACAGTCGGCTCTCTGTGCTCGTACTATCTGTACGGTTGTATTCGGGCGGGGTGTCCGGCCTGACCCATCCGACACCGTCTCAGCTCCGCTGTTCGCTCTGTCGGTCGGCGCGGTGCTCGCTGATCAGCTCCTCGACCATCGACTCGGTCTCCGCCTGCTCGCGCTCGGCCGCCCGCTCGCGCCACCCCTCCAGCACGGTCTCGATCTCGGACTCGTCGGCGACCGCCAGCTCGTCGATCTCGCGAACGGTCACCTCGGCCGCGGGACCGTAGGGGATCGACTCGGCGTGTAACACCTCCTTCGCCTGCTCGGAGAGCGTCCCGTGTTTCAACACCACGCGCGGCTCGATCTCGGCGAGTCGCTCCGCGGAGGACCGCCCCGCGCCGGACGCATCACGGAGGAGGATCACGTCGCCCTCGGCGAGTCCGAACGACTCGTCGGCGGCCTCGATCTCGGTCGTCGTGAACTGCTCGACCGGCTTCACGGGAACGAGATCGGTCGCCTCGCCGGCGACGCTGGCGAAGTTCGAGTGGTCCAGCTTCCAGAGCCGCTTCAGCCGGTCGAGCTTCGTCGCCGCCTGCTCCGTCGCCGCGCGTTCGGCGTCGAGTTTCTCCTCTAACCGCTCGTTCTCCCGGCGGAGTCGGGTCACCTCGCGGCGTTCGCGCGCCTCGCGGCGCTCCTCGCGGCGGGCCGCAGACAGCTCCTCCTCGTACTCCTCGATCTCGGCGTCCTTCTCGGCGACCGTCTGCTTCAGGTCGTCGACGTGGGATTCGAGCCTGTCGATGCGGTCGCGGAGGTCCCGTATCTCCCGTTCCTCGGCGGTGAGCTCGCGAGCGCGGTGTTCGACGCCCCCCTCGTCGTCCGCCTCCTCGACGACCATCCGATCGATGACGGTCTCGACGGACGCCTCCTCACGCAGGACGGTGGCCGTCACCTCGCCGCGGTCGAACTGCGGCGGGATCTTGCGTGCGATGCGCTCGAACTGGTCGGCGTGCGCGTCGAAGGCGTACAGCGCCGCCGCCAGCGCGTCGCGTTCGTGGTCGTTCGCCCACGACGCCTCGCGGGTCCGGTGTTTCTTCTCGTCGACCGGGAGATCACGCTCCGGAGCCCAGCCGGCGGCGTCGAACGAGCGCCGGAACGTCTCGACGGTCTCCGGCATCGGCTCCACGTCGGCGGCGACGAGCAGCGGTCGCCCGCGCTCGATTAGCCACTCGATGATGTCGGCCTGGTCTGCGGTTCGCGTCGAGTGCACGTCGAGCGGGTTCCCGTCCAGATCGACGAGCGCGACGGCGGTCGTCGTCCCGGGGTCGATCCCGACGATGACGTGATCGCGTCGCTCGACGAGCGGCTCGAACTCGATGCCGTCGCGCCGCTCGCGCTCGATCTCGACGCGCACGTCGCCGCTCCGTGACGACGAGACCGGGATCTCCCCCGGCGTCGCCTCGACGGTGAAGATGGCCTGCGAGTAGCCGCCGTACTTCTCCGTCACCGCCTGTTCGAACTCGAGGTCCGCGTCCTCCAGTTGTGCCTCGATCTCGCGGCTCCGCTTGCGGACGTTGCCGTGGATGCGACGGGTGTAGCGGTCCTGACTCCAGCCACCTTTCCCGGTGGACCGGCCCCGTGCCACCTTCAGCTCGGTGCGGTCGGCGAAGGCGGTCACCTCGTGGCCGACGTTGGCGGCCGCGAGTCGCGCGGCGGCCTCCGCCTCCTTGATCGGCTTCTTGCCGTAGGGGACGCCGTGGCGGTTGGCGACCCGCGAGAGCGGCTCCGGCTGGTGTGCGCCGGTGACCTGTACGAGCGTCGTCGACTCGGGTACGTCACGGAGCAGTCGAACGAGCCCGTCGCTGTCCTCGGCAAGCTCGTAGACGTTGTCGGTCGCGACGATATCGGGTTGCTCGCGCTCGATGAGTCGGCGCAGCTTCCGGTAGGAGACCACGTCCCGGTCGGCGTGCTCGCCGTCGAACGCGACGACGGCGTACGACGGTGCATCACCGCGGATGTCGCCACTCTGGATATCCACCCCGAAGATGACGCTGTCGAGCGCGGTGGTGCGTGTGCTCACAGGCGACGTTAGGCAGGTAATCGAATAAATCTCTTGGCGAGTGACGCGAGCGACTTTTGCCCGCACGCCACCGACTGCGTGCGTGGACCTGCACGTCCGGTACGAGGGCGACGACGACCCCGAGAAATGCACGGCCCGGAAGCTCGATCGCTTCGATATGGCGACGCTCCACGACAGGCCACGGAGCGTGCCCTCCGGCGTCGTGCTCAATCCGCACGCGGAGCAGGCGCTCTCACCGGCCGACGAGACGGACGTGCTCGTCGCGCTCGACTGCTCGTGGGAGACCGCAGACGCGGAGGCGTTCCGACTCGACGGTCCCCATCGCGCGCTCCCGTTTCTCGTCGCCGGCAACCCCGTCAGCCACGGGCGACCGTTCCGGCTGAACACGGTCGAGGCGTTCGCCGCCGGCTGTTACATCCTCGGCGAGCAGGCGCAGGCCGAACGGCTTGTGAGCAAGTTCCGGTGGGGCCACACCTTCCTCGAGCTGAACGAGGAACCGCTCCGGCGGTACGCGAACTGCACCGATTCGAACGAAGTGGTCGCCGTCCAGCAGGAGTATCTCGATCTCGCGGACGACTAACGGTTTATCGGGGTCCGTTCGTATATCGACTCACAAGTGAAGTGAACAAATAGGTCACCGTGTGCGCCATGCGTCACTACTAACGCAGTCGGATTTCGCTCGTTACACTGCTCCCGCTTGAGCGTTGTTCGCCATCGTCGCGACTCCGTCTTCCCATCGACAGTAATCGCCACTCGGCTCGGTGACCCACTGACGACGAAGTTCCACACTCGATCGGCTGAGATAGACCTCGACGCATCGACGAGCAGTGACTTCGACGAGTCCCACATCTTCACGCTGAACGTGTTCGTCTGATACCCGTTTATGATAGTCACGTTGTGGCGTTCTTCGTTCCCCCGCCCGAATGGAACCCGTCCGCTCAAACACCCTGCGAGGGCAGTTGATACTGCGACAGAGCTTGACGATAACAACTGGCGACGGGAACAGTCCATATTCGTAGTGACACCCTATCTTGTTTATATCATTATACTTTGTTGATTGTAACTGCCAGTTGTGTTCGGTCGATATTTGTCTGTAGTGATTACGTCACGACTGGTTTATCTCTATCACTTTCTTTTCTATACATATTCAATATGTGGTTTGTACTATACCTATCAATTAACCGATCTGCCGAACCCTTCTGGTGGGTCCAACGGACTCCGGGGCAGTGAACCGCTCGCCTCGGGGTCGTTGTACCGTCTCGGCGCCACGTCGTTCGGACCGTCGGGGTAGGCCACGGAGGCGAGCGTCTGTATCTGCTCGCGACCGACGCCGAGCTCGAACTGGCCGCCGCCGTACAGGTCGAGATCGAGTCGATCGGCCAGATCCAGCGTGTCGAACAGCGACTCGACCGTGCCGAAGCGCGATGGCTTGACGTTCAGGACGGCGGGATCGAAGGGGAGCGCCTGCACCGACGGGACCCCCGTGATCGGGTAGTCCCACGCGACGCGGTCGCGCTCTCGCTCCACGATACCCATCGTCTCGCCGGTGACGGCGGGATCCTCGATGATCGCGTCGGGGAACGTCTCGACGACCCGCTCGTAGAAGGCCGCGGACGGCTCCGTATCGACCTCCGTTCCCTCGTACAGCCCCTTCAGGTCGAGCACGCGGACGCGGTCGGTGTCGGCGAGCCGGTCGAGCAGGTCGTCGTCCCACTCGGGCGTGGGGTCGAGCTTGAACTCGGCGTCGGGGTTCGCGTCGAGAACCGCCTCGATGCGGTCGAAGCCGTCGAGCCGCGTCGAGACGACGAACCGAACCGGCTCGGGCTCGGTGTCGAGCGCGTCGGCGAGCGTCATCCCCGCCTGCGTCAGCGCCAGATCGAGCGCGGCAGATTCGAACGCCCACTGCCGGAAGGCGCGGGCGTGGTGTCGGGAGGGCTCGTCGGGCCAGAGGTCAGCTGTCGAGATCGCGTCCGAGAGCCCGTCGAACCGCCACGCACCGGTGAGGTCCGGGCGCGGGTAGTCGGCGTGAGCTTCGGTCTCGTAACAGACGTCTTCACCTCGTCCGACGCTCCCGTCACCGGAGAGCTCGACGGTCGTCGTGGTGCGGGTGAAGCCGCTCGACACCTCGCGTTCGCGTCGCTCGATCGTGAACGAGTCGACGCTGACGGGCAGCGACTCCACCATCGCGTATCGGCGCATACCGACTCGGGGACTCGGAAAGGTTTAACCGCGCGGTTCCGATACGTCAGGTATGGCCAGTTTCGAGGAAGCAGAAGCACGGACGCTGGAGAAGATGATCTGTATGCGGTGTAACGCGCGCAACGCACAGCGTGCCGACCGCTGTCGGAAATGCGGCTACAAGAAGCTCCGCCCGAAGGCGAAGGAACGCCGCGCCGCGTAACCTGTCTTCTCGCCGTGGTTCTCGCGCCGTGAGCCACGCCACCGAACCCCTTTTGCGCCACCGCCGAGAACCGCGAGGCGTGAACGCCGTCGAGGAGTGGCAGTCGGCGCTCGATGCGACCGAAGAGCTCACTCCGGAGATCGTCGACACCATCCTCTCGACGCACGGCGAGCGGGGGGCAAAGGCGATCGAGGCGGTCGCCGAGACGCGCGTCAAGGAGTACAACGACTTCACCGTCGTCGTCGGCCACTCGGAGGAGCACGTCGTCGAGGACAGCGGCTGTCAGTGCCGCGACGCCCAGTACAACCTCGATCCCGACGACCCGACCGCCCGCTGCTGGCACGCGCTCGCGGTCGCCATCGCACAGCGCTCACCGCGTTCGCTCAGCCCCCGGCAAAAACTTGCGGAAAAATAGCGCCAGCTCTCGTCGACGCTCACTACGCTCGCGTCTCTCGTCCGCGGGCGCTACCGCGCTCACTACGTTCGCGCGGAGGAACCGCTCGGTCGCTTCGCTCCCTCACGGATGCTGTGATCGATACTGAGTATGTGACTAACAAACGTACAGTTCGTTCCAACATCTTTACCGCTGAAACCCAAATCTCCGCCGCACAGCGTCCAGCCGGCCTACCGCTCCACGCAGTAGTCGACGAAGTTGCGGAGAATCTGTAACCCCGTCTCGCCGGATTTCTCGGGATGGAACTGCGTGCCGAAGACGTTGCCGGCCTCGTTCGCGACGACGGCCGGAAACTCGATGCCGTAATCGGTGGCGGCCACGACCGCCCGCTCCTCGTCGGGGTCGGCGTAGTAGGAGTGGACGAAGTAGGCGTACTCGCCGTCGATTCCCGCAGTCACGGGGTGGTCGCGCTCGACCGACAGCTCGTTCCACCCCATATGCGGAATCTTCTGTCCCTCGGCGAAGCGGCGGTTTCGCCCCGGTATCAGATCGAGTCCTTCGACGTCACCTTGTCCCTCCCTGTCGGCTTCCTCGCTCGACGTGAGGAGCATCTGCATGCCGAGACAGATACCGAACAGCGGGTTCCCCTCGTTCGCGTACGCGACGAGTCCGTCGCGGATCGAGGCGGCGTTCTCCATCCCCTCTGCAAACGCGCCGACCCCCGGCAGCACGACGCCGTCGGCCGCGTGAAACCGCTCGGGATCGTCGCTGACGGTGACGCTCGCGCCGGCGCGTTCGAGCCCGCGAGTCGCGGAGCGGAGATTCCCCAGTCCGTAGTCGACGAGGACGATGTCGGCTGTCGTCTGGACGCTCATGCTCGCGGTTCGTGACGGGGGAAGAAGTCGGTTGTGACCGCGTGTCTCTGTCTGCCTCGCGATCCCGCACACCCGTGTAGGTATAATCGGTAAATTTATGCCCGTTATGCAAAAGTATGTATTGTTCGCATGACCAAGCGACGCACCTTCATCAAGAGCGCAGGAGCCGCCGGTGTTGCGGGACTACTCGCCGGCTGTTCAGATGACACCGAATCGAACGGCTCGTCCGGGACGGTAACGGGAGACAATCAACAGACGCTGACGTTCGCACTGACGCCGGCCGAGTCGGACGTCGAGATCGAGGATCAGTATCAGCCGCTGTTCAACTACATGGAGTCCGAGGCCGACGTGAGCATCGAGTCCACGGTCGCGGCCGACTACGCGGCGGTGCTGTCGGCGATCGACGCCGGACAGGCAGATCTCGCCGACGCGTCACCCGCTATTGCGATCCAGGGTGGCAACGAGGATATCACACAGGTCGTCGGCATCCGTGTCGCGTACGGTGCGTCGCGATACTTCTCGCTCATGACCACCACGCCGGACAGCGACATCGACAGCCTCTCGGACCTCGGCGGTGAGACGATCGGGCTCGGAGACCGGCTCTCCACGAGCGGCTCGCTGTTCCCGCTGTACATGCTGTCGCAGGCCGGATTCGATACCGGTGGCGCGCCGGACGGCGATCCGGTCGACTTCGAAGCGCAGTTCTCGGATCACTCGACCGCGCGCGAAGAGCTCATCAATCGCCCGGACGTCGTCGCTGCCGGGACCGGTGCGTTCTCGACGGCCGGCCACGTGCCGAAAGAGCAGTTCTCTGATCAGTTCCTCGAAATGTCTGCCGAGAACGACGGCGATCTCGGGACGGAGTCGCCGGAGCTGGAGCTGCTCGCCGAGTCCGATCCGATCCCGCGCGCGCCGATCCTGGCCCGCGCCGACATGGACGCCGAGCTGTACGGCGACATCGAGTCGTCCCTGCTGAACGTCGGCGAAGACGAACTCATCGACGAAGGGGCCAGCGACGACCAGCAGCTCTGGTTCACGGGCGTCGACGACGGCTCCGTCGACGATTATCAGCCGGTGCAGGACGTGCTCGACGAGCTGGGCGTCTCCCTCGGCCAGTAACATCATCAATTCCCACCATTTTTGGTAGCGAACGAGGAAATACGGCTAATGGGTCCAATCGGCGGAGCCACGCGAGAGACATCATGAGTACCATCGAAGTCAACAATCTCAGTAAACAGTACGGGGACGTTCAAGCTCTCGACGATGTCTCTTTTACGATCGATGACGGCGAATTCGTCGTCCTGCTCGGGGAGTCGGGCGCCGGAAAATCGACCTTACTCCGCTGTCTCAACGGGATCACGGAACCGACGTCCGGCTCCGTGATAATCGACGGCGAGGAGGTCGATGGACCGCGCGACGACGTGGCGATGATTTTCCAACAACACTACATTCTGGAGGAGATGACCGCGTACAGCAACGCGCTCACGGGGTCGCTGGGACGCACCGGCTTCTTCCAGAGCCTGTTGGGCCGTTATCCCGAGGAGGACAAACACGAGGCGCTCCGTGCGCTGGAAACCGTCGGACTACTCGACGAGGCGAACCAGCGAACCAGCAGCATGAGCGGCGGCCAGCAACAGCGTGTCGGCATCGCTCGCGCGCTCGTCCAGCAGCCGAATCTCTTACTGGCCGACGAGCCGGTCGCGAGTCTCGATCCGGCGAGTGCCGAGGTCGTCATGCGGTACATCCGCGAGGCCGCCGCCGCGCGGAATCTCTCGACGATCGCGAGTCTGCATCAGGTCAACATCGCCCGCGAGTTCGGTGAGCGATTCCTCGGCATGAAGGACGGGAAGCTCGTCTTCGACGGCGACCGCGACGAGTTCACCGTCGATACGATCGACGAGATCTACGGTGATATCGAGACGGACTCGATTCGCGAAGAACAGCGCATGGAGGTGGAGCCGTGAGCACCGACGACGCGTCCGGGAGCGTCGCCAACCGACTGCTCGATATCCAGATCGAACGGCGAATTCGGCTCGTGTTCGCGTTCGTCGCCGTCGTCGGCTTCGCCGTCGTCTTTCGGTTTGCACTGAATCTCGTCGGCTTTTCGGTCGTCGAAATCTTCAGGTTCCGGGAGCCGTTCATCGCCGCGCTCAAGCAGTTCTTCCCCGGCTTTCCACTCATCGACGTGACGCAGTACTGGGCGTTTATTCAGGAGCGGAATCTCATTCTCAGCATCGAGAACGGCCGTATCGTGCCCGGTGCGATGTTCGTCACGTTCGCGATGGGGCTCGCCGGAACGATCCTCGGACTGCCGGGCGCGCTTCTGTTGGGGGTCTTAGGTTCCGAGCGCGTCATGCCGTACCCGCTCAACTTCGTCTTCCGCGGCACGATGAGCATCATCCGCGCGATCCCGGCGCTCGTGTGGGCGCTCATCTACATCCCGCTCGGGGGCGTCTCGCCGTTCACGGCGACGCTCGCGATCGGGACCGATACGATGGGAAATCTCGGACGGCTGTTCACCGACGCGCTCGAAGAGGTCGAGGACGGCCCGATCGAGGCGATCCAGAGCACGGGGGCGAGCGCTCCCCAGCGTGTCGTCTTCGGGATGCTCTCGCAGGTGCTCACGCCCTTCATCGCGTGGACGATGTATATCCTCGAGATCAACACCCGGGTCGCCGTGACGATGGGTCTCATCGGCGGCGGTGGACTCGGTGCGGTGCTCACCGCCCAGCGCGGGCTGTTCAAGTACACGAATATGATGGCGACGATCGTCGTCATCTTCCTGCTGGTCGTCTCCGTAGAGATCGTCAGCCAGCGCGTCCGCTCGTACATCCGCGGTGACACCGACAGCGCGTCGCTCATCCAGCTCATCGTGGAGTTCCCACAGCGGATGGCTCGCTCCGCGTTCAAGTAATTAGTACTCCCCGAGTCGGGACTGCCCCGACTCACTCTCACCGATACCTGCAAGCTCCGCCGCGTTGGCAATTGCCGTTTCGAACGTCTCCGTCTGACGCTGATCGTACAGCGTCGCCGCCGGGTGGACCGAGACGAGGAGCCGGTAGGCGGATTCGCCGATCCGTACGTCGAACAGCTCGCCGGCCTCGTTCGTCACGCCGACCGATCGGTCGAGCAGATGCTCCGACGGGACCTTCCCGAGCGTGATGATGAGCTCGGGATCGAGTCGCTCGATCTCCGTCTCCAGATACGCGCGGCAGTTATCGAGCTCACCGGTCGTCGGGTCGCGGTTCTCGGGCGGGCGACAGCGGACGCAGTTGGTGATGCGAACGTCCTCCCGCTTCAGTCCCGCCTCGCGGAGCGCGTCGTCGAGCACCGTCCCCGAGCGGCCGACGAACGGCTCGCCCTGCTCGTCCTCGTTCGCTCCCGGTCCCTCGCCCACGAACAGCAGGTCGGCGTCGGTCGGGCCGACGCCGTTGACGATGCGCGAGCGCGACGCACACAGCTCCGGACAGCGTTCACACGCCGTCACGTCGAGTCCATCCATACCGGGACCACGTGACGTGCGCCTAAGAATCCGTCTGGAACCGACGACCGGCGCGGGCCGCTACTCTGGCGACCCGAAGCGGCTCGGGGCGTCCACCCGTCGGCGTGAAGCCACGGACGATACGCCCGGGATCGTCGGTCCCGACGGCTCGGACCCACAGCCGCTCGCCGTTGACCGAGAGCTCGGTCCGTGGCGGCTGGCGCTCGTAGATCGCTCGACGCTCGGCGAGCTGTGCTCCGTCGAACTCGCGGGCGAGCGCGGTGTCGAGACCCGGACTCGACTCGAACGAGACGGACAGAACCGGGCGACCGAACTGCTCGTGAATCCGGTGAAGATCGAAGAGGTTGAACCACGCGGGCGCGATGCCCGCGAGCAGGAGATACTGTACGTCCGGACGGTCGAGCCGGGAGAGCAGGGCACAGACGCTGTCCGTCGCGTCGAGACCGCCGACGGTGCACTGCCCGAATTCGAGTCCGTCGAGTGCTTGGTCGGCCCGGACGACCGCCGCCGCGAGGGTGCTCCGTTCCCCGCGTGCTGACTCAGCGACGCCGACCGCACGGGTGGCCGGCTTCACTCAGTCGTCGTCCTGCATCTCTTGGAACTGGTCGAGCAGTTCGTCACTGGAGTCCAGATCGAAGGACACCTCGCCGTCGTGGTCGTGTTCGGCGGCGTTGATACCGTCTTCGTCCTCGAAATCAGTGTCGTACTCCTGATTCTCCTGTTCGGACTCGTCGTAGCTCCCAAATCCCATGGCTGTTCGTGTATTACCGGCAGGAAGTGAAAAGCTCCGGGGTCGTCCACAGGCTCAAGCGGTCGGCCCGCGTACCCGGCGTATGGACCCGATTTCGGTCACCGCCGACGCAGAGACGTTCACCTGTAACGCGTATCTCGTCCCCGGAGCGACGACGACGCTCGTCGATGCCGGACAGCGACCACGTCGCACAGTTGGATGCCGTCGTCGAGCGGTTCTCCCCCGACGTGTACGCCTACGCCGACCACGACCACCGAACGCACGAGATTCACGACGATGACACCGTCCCCATCGGGGACGAGGTGGTCGATGTCGTCTATACGCCCGGACACGCCGACGATCACGTCTCGCTCGTCTCCGATACGGTCCTGTTTTCGGGCGACGTGGTCGTCTACAACGACGGGGCCTTCGAGGACGGCAGCTTCGGTCGCACGGACATGGCGGGGCAGTCGCGCGAGCGACTCGTCGAGTCACTCCGCGACCTCCGCCCGCATCTCGACGGCGTCGACGCGATCTACGCGGGCCACGGCGACTCCTTCACCGGTGACGTGCGGGCCGTCGTCGAGCGGGCGCTCGCCCGTGCCGAACGACACGAACCGAAGTATCCGGAATAACACGCCTTTTCGCTCGCGAGCGGCGAGATCCGGTATGAACGTCAGCGAGGGCGGCGTCAGTATCGAGGTGTCCGAGACGCGCGACGGCGCGAGCGAGGGGACCGGCGAGGGCGTCTTCTTCAACCCCGAACAGGAGCTGAACCGCGATCTCACCGTCGCTCTCCTCGACACGTGGGCGGAGGAGGGGTACGGGGAGCTGGGCGGCGCGCGCGGTACGTATCTCGATGCGATGTGTGCCTCCGGCGTCCGCGGTGTACGTGCGGCCGACGCCGGCTGGGACGTGACCTGCACCGATATCGACGGCGACGCCGCCGATCTCGCCGCGGCGAATCTCGACAGGAACGGTCTCTCCGGCGAGACGGAGCGCGCGAACGTGAACGCACACCTCCACGAGAACCACTACGACGTGGTCGATCTCGACCCGTTCGGAACGGTCGTCCCGTTCCTCGATGCGGCGTTCACCGGCGCGCGTGAACTGCTCTGTCTCACGGCGACCGACACCGCACCGCTGTGTGGTGCACACTTCGAGAGCGGCGTCCGCAAGTACGGCGTCGTTCCGCGGAACACGGAGTTCCACCCCGAGATGGGGAGCCGGACCCTGCTGTCGGCCGCCGTTCGGACCGGCGCGCGCTACGATGTGGCGGCCACGCCGATCTTCACCCACGCCACTAGCCACTACGTCCGGACGTATCTCGCCGTCGAGCGGGGCGCGACCGCCGCGAACGACTGCATCGACCAGCTCGGCTACGTCGACTGGTGTCCCCACTGCTACTGGCGGGATCACGCGTTCGGTCTCGTCGCCGATCCGACCGAGACCTGTCCGAACTGCGGCCACGCGACCCAGACGGCCGGGCCGCTGTGGCTCGGCCCGACTCACGATCAGTCGTTCGCCGCCGCCGTCCGCGAGCGCGTCACCGACGAGATGGGCGAGGCGACGAAGGCCCGCCGGCTCTGTGACCGACTCGAACAGGAGCGACACGAGCCGACCCACTACGACCAACACGAGCTGTACGGCGACTGGGGCGAGTCGGCCATCGGGATGGAGGAGTTCCTCGACCGACTCCGGGCCGCGGGCTATCCGGCCTCGCGGAGCCACTACGGCGGAACGACGTTCAAGACCCCCGCGTCGGTCACGGAGATCCGCGACGCCACGCTGTGAGGACGCCGCCGCGATCGCGTTATCCCGGCGATTATTAGTCGCGAGTCGCCCACGCCTCGGTATGAGCCGTCACCGTTCCGGGCCGCTCGACACCGCGTGGACGGTCGTCTCCGTGGTGCAGAGCGACCGGATAACGTTCATCGCAGCGAGTCTCGCCTACTACGCGTTCATCTCGCTGCTACCGCTGCTGTTACTGGCCGTCGTCGCCGTGAACGTCGTCGGGGGACCGGAGCTGGCCGCGACGCTCGGTCGCGCCGCCACGGACTCGTTCGGCCAGCAGGCCGGCGGGCTGGTGGAGAACGCGCTCGTCAACGCTGCGGGCAGCGGCGGCGCGACGCTCTTCGGGACCGCACTCCTCCTGTGGTCGGGACTGAAGCTGTTTCGCGGGCTGGACGTCGCCTTCTCGACCGTCTACGGGACCGCGGACGAGCAGTCGCTTCTCGACCAGCTCCGAGACGGATTCGTCGCGCTCGTCGGCGTCGGACTCGGGATCACAGCGACGGTCGCCGTCGGGTTCGCCGTCGCCCGGATCGACCGGTCGGTGGCCGGCGTCGATACGGCCGCTGTCGCCGGGACCGGACTCCTCGTCGTCGGCCTCCTGTTCGTCTTCCTGCCGCTGTACTACGTGTTACCCGACCGGGGTTCGGTGACCGTTCGCGAGGCCGTTCCGGGCGCGTTCGTCGCCGCGGTCGGCTGGACCGGGCTTCAGGTCGGTTTTCGGCTCTACGCCGGACAGGCCGCGACGTATCAGGCGTACGGCGTGTTGGGCGGCGTGCTCCTGCTCGTCACCTTCCTCTATCTCGGCGGCGTCATCCTGCTCGTCGGCGTCGTGGTGAACGCTGTCCTCGCAGGGCGTATCGACGGAACGGGCGATCTCATCGGCGTCGGCGACACGAGAGGGGGGAGCTTATCAGCCACCGGACCGAGGACTCTCGATGTGACCGAGGACGCCGCCGACTCTGAAGAGGAGCTGCGTGAGCTGCGCGAGCGACTCGACGCGTTCGAGACGGAGCTGGAGGAGCGAACGGCCGCGCGCGACGACTTGGAGCGCGACCTCAAGCGGTACGTTCGCCGGAAGCGCCGCTCGGGGAAGGCGCGCGGCTGGGGACCGTATCTCGTCTTACTGTACGGAACCGCGATGACGCTCGCCGCGTTCACGCAGCTGTCGGGCGGCTGGGCGATTCTCGCCATGCTCGTCATCTGGCTGTCGACGCTCGGGCTCTACGCGCTCATGCTGCTCGTCGGCGGGGGACTCTCCGCGATCCGGCTCCCCGGGAAGCTCCGTGACGCGATCGGTGACCGACGGGGATGAGCCACGGTATCGGCGTCACCGCCGCGCTCCGTTCGCTCCCCGACTTCGTGGTTATCGCCTTCGCGTTTCTCACACAGCTGGGCGATCTCTGGTTGATCTTCTCCTCGCTGACGCTCGCGTACGCCCTCGCTGGGACTGTCCCCAGACTGCGTGGCGAGCGCGTGCGCGAACGCGTCGCTTTCGTCGTCGCCGTCGCCCTCGGGACGCTCGCGCTCACCTATCTACTGAAGCTGACCATCGCACATCCGCGACCGCCCGGTGCGACGACCGCCCGCGAGCTCGCGTGGCTCCCCTCGGCGCTCGAACCCGTGTGGGCGTCCATCGCAACGGGTGACGGCTACGGTCTCCCGTCCGGACACGCCACCGGAAGCACGGCGGTGTACGGTGCGATCGCGCTCGCGAGCGGCTGGGGGACCCGCCGGCTCCGTTACGGCGGCGCGGCGCTCCTCGTCGCGGGCATCGCGCTCTCGCGGGTCGTCATCGGTGTCCACTACGTCGGTGACGTGCTCGCGGGCGTCGCGGTCGGCGGCGGCTATCTCGCCGTCGTCTGGCTTCTCACCCGCGGTCGACGCGTCAAGCGCGCCTTCTCGCTCGCGCTCGCCGTCGCGCTCGTCGGGATGTTCACGACGCTGACCCCCGAGACGGCGGCCATTCTCGCCGCGGCGCTGGGTGGCCGTATCGCGTGGACGGTCGTCGGTGGCCGGCTCCCCGACTTCTCGACGCGAACCGAGGGGCTGACGACGGCTGTCGTCGTCCTCACCGGGCTCGCCGTCGCCGCCGCCGGCGCGGTCGCGGCGGGCGAGAGCGTCACGGCGGTGTTCATCGCCGGCGGTGGCGGCGTGGCGTGGCTTCTGGTCTCTCCGCTGGTGACGGCCCGACTTCTCGGAGCGTCGTTGCGCCTGTGAAAAAAGACGATCTCGGCCTGTCCGGGCTCAGAACGTCTCCAGATACCGGTCCAGCTCCCAGTCGGAGACATCGACGCGGTAGTCGTCGTACTCGGCCGTCTTGGCTTCGAGGAATTTCTCGGCGACGTGGTCACCGAGTGCATCCATCACGAGGTCGTCGGCTTCGAGCGCGTCGAGCGCCTCGCCGAGATTCGACGGGAGCGTGGTGATGCCGTACTCCTCGCGTTTCGCCTCGTCGAACTCGTAGATGTTCTCACGGACCGGATTCGGACAGCTGAGCTCGTTCTCGATGCCGTCGAGACCGGCGTGGATGAGCGCCGCGAAGGCGAGATACGGATTACACGACGGGTCCGGGAAGCGCGCCTCGATGCGGGAGGCGGCCGGCACGCGGGCGGCCGGCTTGCGGATGAGCGCCGAGCGGTTGCGGTCGGACCACGCGACGTACACCGGGGCCTCGTAGCCGGGGACGAGCCGCTTGTAGCTGTTGACCGTCGGGTTCGTCACGGCGGCAAGCGCCTCGGCGTGTTCGAGGATCCCGGCGGTGAACTGTTTCGCCTCCTCGCTCAGATCGAACTCGTCGTCGCCGTCGTGGAAGGCGTTCTCACCGTCCTCGGTGAACAGCGAGATGTGGGTGTGCATGCCCGAGCCGTTGACGCGCGGAATCGGCTTCGGCATGAACGTCGCGTGGAGGTCGTGCTGTGCGGCGATAGCACGCACGACGGTTCGGAACGTGCCGACGTTGTCGGCCGTCGTCAGGGCGTCGTCGTACTCGAAGTTGATCTCGTGTTGGCCCGCCGCGACCTCGTGGTGGGACGCCTCGATGTCGAGCCCCATCGCTTCGAGTCCGAAGATGATGTCGCGGCGAACGTTCGAGGCGAGGTCTTTGGGCGCGAGATCGAAGTAGCCGCCGGCGTCGTTCGTCTCGGTCGTCGCACGGCCCTCCTCGTCCTCCTGAAACAGGAAGAACTCCGGCTCCGGCGCGGCGTTGACCTCGTACCCCATCTCGCTGGCGCGGTCGAGCGCGTCCTTCAGGACGTAGCGCGGATCGCCCGCGAACGGCTCGCCGGTCGTCGTATCGATCACGTCACAGATGAGCCGAGCCGAGTGGCCGTCGCGCCACGGCAGCACCGCGAACGTGCTCGGGTCCGGCTTGAGCCGCATATCCGACTCCTGAATGCGGACGAACCCCTCGATCGAGGAGCCGTCGAAGTAGATCCCCTCGGTGAACGCCTTCTCCGCCTGCTCGGCGGGCACGGCGACGTTCTTCACCGTTCCGAGGATGTCGGTGAACTGGAGTCTGAGGAAATCGACGCCCTTCTCCTCGATCTCGTCCAGAACGCGCTGTGCCTCCGTCGAAAGCCCGCCGTCCGGTGCGGTATCGTCCGTCATGTTCGAGACAGTTCTACTGAACGACCCCTGCATTAAAGCCCTATCTATCCTCGCAAAACGTACCGACCTTCCACGAGAACTGGATATTCGTAAAGTTATAGTGAGCAGAAACCGTTCACAGACGTAATGACGTACGAAAACCTCGATCGACGGCTGGTGAACGCACTGCTCGACGACGGACGCGCCTCCCTCCGCTCGCTCGCCGAGGAGCTGGACGTGAGCGTCACGACTATCTCGAACCACATCTCGAATCTCGAAGAGACGGGCATCATCTCCGGATACACCCCGATCGTCGGCTACCACGAGCTCGGCTACGACGTGACCGCCGTCATCCAGCTCAAGTGCGACGGATCTGCGCTCCCCGAGATCACCGAGCGACTCCGCGAGCACAGCCAGATGATCTCCGTCTACGAGGTGACGGGCGATCACGACGTCATCGCCATCGGCAAGTTCACCGACACCGACCACATGAACGAGCAAATAAAGGAGCTGCTCACCGACCCGGACATCGAGGAGTCGAACACGAGCGTCGTCCTGAACTCCGTGCTCGAAAACGAGCAGTTCTCGCTCGACATCGAGGAGTAGCCCCGCGGCGAGATCAGAGCAGCTGTTCGAGCTGGTGGCGACGCCGGCTCGCGTCGAAGTGGAGCCGGACGTTCCCCTGACTCGACAGCCGATCGAGCACGAGCAACGGATCGACGCCCTCGCTCTCGACGGCTTCGAGTAGCCCCTCGATGTCACCGCGGTTGATCGCGAGCGAGTCCAACAGTCCGAGCGCGAGCGCCATCGCGACGCCGGCGTTCCCCGCGGGAAACTCGTCAGAGACGCGCGAGAAGTCGGGATCACCGCCGAACTCCGCCGGCTGGCTAGCCAGACACCGGGTGCAGGTCGCGACGTACTGGTCGTCGAGGTAGTCGCGCAGGTTCAGTGGAACCTCGTACATCGTCGTCGGGCCGCCACACCGGTCACAGTCCATACACCCACGAAGGGAGCCAGCGACAAGGATGTGACTCTCAGACGTAGCTGAACCACTCGTCGTGGTCGTCGCTCTCCCGCTCGACGAGATCGAAGAAGGCCGTCTGTAGCTCCTCGGTGACTGGGCCGCGGGTCCCCTCGCCGATAGTGACGTTGTCGACCTGCTTGATCGGCGTCACCTCGGCGGCGGAGCCGGTGAAGAACAGCTCGTCGGCGGTGTGAAGCTCTCCACGCGAGATGGAGACGGTGTCGTGGACCTCGTAGCCGCGCTCCTCGGCCAGTGTGATGACCGTGTCGCGGGTGATCCCGTCGAGGATGGACTCACTGAGTCCAGGCGTGAACAGCTCCCCGTCACGCACCATGAAGATGTTCTCGCCCGGTCCCTCGGCGACGTTCCCCTCCTTGTTGAGGACGATCGCCTCGGCGTAGCCGTTGCGCCGCGCCTCCTCGCCCGCGAGCAGGCTGTTGACGTACAGCCCCGTCGTCTTGGCGTTGGTCGGAATCTGACTGGAGGCGTGTTTCCGCCACGAGGAGACCATCACGTCGATCCCGTTCCGGAGCGCCTCCTCGCCGAGATACGCGCCCCACTCCCACGCCGCGATCGCGACGTCAGTGGGACAGTCTCCGGGCGAGACACCGAGGCTGTCGTAGCCGAGGAAGGCGATCGGACGGATGTACGCGGAGTCGAGCTCGTTCCGATCGAGCAGTTCGAGCGTCGCCCGCGTGATCTCTTCCGGATCGTGCTCGATCTCCATGTCGTACGGCTTCGTGCTCTCGTAAAACCGGTCGAGATGCTCGTCCCAGCGGAACAGCGCCGTCCCCTGCTGGGTGTCGTAGGCGCGGACTCCCTCGAAGACGCCCGTGCCGTAGTGGAGTCCGTGTGAGAGAACGTGTGTGGTCGCGTCCTGCCACTCGACGAACTCGCCGTTCTGCCAGATCACGCCGTCGTCTTCCATCGCTTCGAACGCTGACATACCGGACGGTCGACCGCTCGCAACTTAAATTCCGCAGAAACTGCCTACGCGAGCCGCGCGACCAGCTCGCTCCCCTCGACGTAGACGAGACCGTTGCGGTCGGCGTACGCGCGGGCGTCGGTCGGCGAGAGCGCACCGCCCGTCTCGTCGTCTAACATCTCACAGACGACCGTCGCTGCCGGCTGATCGGCCGCGATGGCGACGGCGACCGCGAGCTCGGTGTGGCCCTGTCGGTCGCCGAGTAGCTCCGGAGCCGCCCGGAGCAGATGCACGTGGCCGGGCGCGCGGAACTCGGCGGCGAACTCCGTCGTGTCGGGCGCACGGGCGGCCTCGCCGAGCCGCGAGATGGTCAGCGCGCGGTCGGCGTCCGTGATCCCCGTGAACGTCTCGCGGTGGTTGACCGTCAGCGAGAACGACGACCGCTCGTCGTACGTCAGCTCGTGGTCGGTCGCCGCGGGGTGATCGACGGTGTCCTGTGCGAACGGGAGCGACCACGACGCTGCGATCTGATCGGAGAGTGCGACGCAGATGAGTCCGCCGGCGTCGTTGCGGAGCCGCGCGACCGCGTCCGTATCGACTGCGTGTGCCGGGTAGACGAGGTCGGTCTCCCCCTCGCGGTCGGCCGCATCGTGGACGAGAATCGGTTCACCGCGCCGGAAGGCCGCGACCGCAGCATCGACGACCGTGCTACTCTGCTGTGACACGAACCGTCACCTCCTGTTCGTCGGTGAGCGCCAGCTCGTCACGGAGCTTGACCGGGGCGATGATCTCCAGCTTGTCGGCGTCGTGATGGGTGCGTTCGGGGGCGATGACGTGGGTCGGCTCGAACGGCTCGGGATCGCCCTGTTCTCCCTGTGTCTCGACCGTCGCCGGCCAGCAGAACGCCGGCCCGTAGGTGCGATTCTCCCCCTCCCAGCCGTCGATCCGCACCGGCTCGAAGCCGTCCATCTGACTGCGCGCGGCGACGGAGTCGTCGTCCAGCGCCACGTTGAGCGTGCCGAGAAACGGCTCGTAGCCGAGCTTCGTCTCGAACTGCTCCATGTAGCCGGGCAGCGAGATGTAGTGGCGACCCTCGCCCATCCCGCTCGTGACGCGGCCGTCGAACGCGACGATCGACTCCTGCTCGAATATCTGTCGGTACTGCTCGTACTCGCTGCGGAGCACGCGCTCGCCGTCCTCGGTGAGCGCGACGCGCTGTCCGTCACCGACGATCTCGCGATCGATGAGTCCGACGGATTCGAGCCGCTGGAGTCGTCTGGAGGCGGTCTGGTTTGAGGCGTCCAGTCGGTCGGCGACATCGGCACACGTCACCGGCGTCGGCCCGTCGAGACCGCCGGCGAGCGCGAGCTCCTTGAGCGTCGTTCGCTCGTCTGGACCGACCGACGCGATCTGCTCTTGCATACGACAAACTGGGTGCTTCGCGCTGTTAAGCATATCGTTACTGGCACGCGTCTCAAAAATGGAATGGCTACGCCCAGAACTCGCTGTCTCCTTTCAGCTTCGGAACCCACGTGTCCTCGTCGCGAGCAAGCAGGGTCACCCGGGAGTCGGCCACCTCACGAAGCGTGTCGTGGTCCGGGAGGAACGAACCCACGCGCTCGGTGAACGCCCTCACCTCGTCGTGGCTCGGCATGTGCTCGTGGCCGAGTCGGCTCCGCGAGTGGCCGACGTACATGTACGCCTTCATCTCCAAGAAGTCGATGTCGGCCCGCTCGCACATGACGGCGTACCACTCCGGGGTGTGCATGTTGAACCCGTCCACGAGCGTCGTCCGGATGACCGTCCGGGTCTCTTCCTTCTCGGCGAGCACGTCCAGCGTGTTGAGCAGTCGCTCCCAAGCGTCGTCCTCCGTCGCGGCGACCGTCTCGTCGAAGGTGTGACGATCCGCCGCGTCGACGGAGACGTACAGCTGTGTCGGGTCACACGCCCGGAGCACCTCGGGGCGAGTTCCGTTCGAGACGAGAAACGTCGTGATACCGCGGTCGTGGAACGCCTCGATGAGTTCGGGGAGATACGGGTACAGCGTCGGCTCGCCGTCGAGCGAGATGGCGACATGGCGCGGCTCCATCGCCTCCTCGAACATCCCGCTCGGGACTTGATCGTTCCCGCCGAATCCAGAGAGGAGCGTCCGCTGGAGATCGATAGAAGCGTCCACGACCGCTTCGGGGTCGTCCCATTCCACCTCGTCGAGCTCGTAGGCGTGGCCAGTGTGGTCGCGCCAGCAGAAGACACACCGCTCGTTGCACTTCACGACGGGCGTCATCTGGATACAGCGGTGCGACTGGATTCCGTAGAACCTGTTCTTGTAACAGCGGCCCTCGCCGCGGAGCGCGCTGGCGGTCCACCCGCAGGTCTGTGCGGCGGTGTGGTTCCGGCTGTGGTACTCCGGGTCGTCTACCTGTTTCGGCCCGGAATCGCTCATACTCGTCCGAGCGGCCGCTCCCGTCTAAAGCCGTCGCTCCCGAACGCCGCGGGCAGCGGTCTGGAGATCGACGTTCGCGTTCAGCCGCGTCACGCCGTCGAGACCGCCGACGCCGGCATCGAACGGGTAACAGACCGGCTCCTCGCGCCACGCGCTTCGCAAACCCCATTATTCCCCACCGGGTACGGCGCGTATGTTCATCGCCTTCCGCGAGGAGGTCACTACCGTCCTCGCAGACGCGCTCGATGACCGCGGCTATCCGAGCGACGACCTCGGCATCGAACGGCCCCCCGAGGGGTTCGATGCGGTCCTCGCCTCCTCGATCTCGTTCGGTCTCGCCAGCGAGGCCGAGAGACCGCCCCCGCAGGTCGCCGGCGAGATTGCCGACGCCGTCGACGTGACCGACACCACCTACGTCGACGGCGTCACGACACAAGGTCCGTACGTCAACTTCACGCCGAGCGAGGCCTACTTCGAGGACGCGCTCGCCGTCCGCGAGGACGCCGGCGAACTGGCGGCGACGGGCGACGCCGTCGTCGTCGAACACACGAGCGCGAACCCGACCGGTCCCGTCCACGTCGGGCGGGCGCGCAACCCGATCATCGGGGACGCCGTCGCGAACCTGCTCGAATACGCCGGCAACGACGTCGAGCGCCACTACTACGTCAACGACGCCGGTCGCCAGATGGCGCTGTTCACGTGGGCGTACGAGCGGTTCGACGAGACCGAGCTTCCCGACCCGGAGCGCGACCGCACCGAGTACGAGATGGTGCGCTACTACCGCAGAGGGAGCGAGTTCTTCGAATCGGCCGACGAGCGCGCCGTCGAGACCGCCGAAGCGGAGATCGAGTCCATCCTGCAGGGGCTCGAAGCCGGCGACGAGGCGACCTACGAGCGCGTCGGCGCGGTGGTCGATGCGGTGCTCGGCGGGATGAAGACGTGTCTCGCCCGCCTGCCGGCGACGTTCGACGAGTTCGTCAAGGAGACGCGGTTCATGAGAAACGGCGACACGGACGAGGTGATCGATCGCCTGAAACAACTCGACGAGGCCGTCTACGAGGAGGACGCGTGGCAGCTCGATCTCGACGGGTTCGAGAAGAACCTCGTCTTCCTCCGCTCCGACGACACGTCGCTGTACACGACCCGCGATCTGGCCCACCACGAGTGGAAGTTCGAGGAGTACGACCGCGCGGTTACCGTGCTCGGCGAGGACCACACGCTTCAGGCGGGACAGCTGCGCGAGACGCTGGAGCTGCTCGGCAACGACACCGACCAGCTGGCGTCGGTCATCTACTCGTACGTGGATCTCCCAGACGGCGGGATGAGTACGCGTGCAGGGACGGGGGTCGATCTCGACGATCTGCTCGACGAGGCGATCGTTCGCGCTCGCGACGAGGTCGAGTCGCGACTCGACGACCGCGACCGCGACGACGACCTCGACGAGGCGGATATCGAGCGCATCGCCCGACAGGTCGGCATCGGAGCGGTCCGATACGACATCGTGAGCAAACAGCCGACGAAGGCTATCACCTTCGAGTGGGACCGCGCGCTCGACTTCGAGGCACAGTCCGCGCCGTACGTCCAGTACGTCCACGCGCGGTGTTGCGGGATCTTAGACGGTGTCGACGCCGTCCCGGCGGGGGACGTATCGGCACTCACCGAGCCCGAATCCCGTGAGCTTCTGCGGGAAATCGCGCGGTTCGAGGGCGTCATCGACGCGGCCGCGACGGAGCTTCGACCCCATCAGGTCGCGACGTACACGCGCGATCTCGCAGAGGCGTTCAACGCCTTCTATCGTGAGTGTCCGGTGCTCTCTGTAGAGGGTGAACTCCGCGATGCCCGGCTCGCGCTCGTGGCCGCGGCCCGTCACACGATGGCGAACGCGCTTGACGTACTGGGGGTCGAAGCGCCGGTGTCGATGTGATCACAGCGGCGCAACGACACCGGGAGCGATGAGGCTCCCGCCGGCGAACTGGACGGCAGCCGCGCCCAGCCCGAGCGCGAGCAGCAGGAAGATGACGATCCACGAGAGCGGGATGGTCGTATCGACGTCGTCTGGGTCGGGCATACCTCCCGTGGGGGGACGGGAGGATTAAACCCTCTCGACTCGCCACAAGCGGTCAACAGGTACTTACGACGCATTACCGTAACGCGTGCAATGAGCCAGCAGGAACAGGCGCAGTCGGACAAACAGAAGTACGACTTCCGGAGGGTCATCGAGGAGCTACAGGAGTACGAAGGCTCCGGGACACAGCTGGTGAGCATCTACGTCCCCGAAGACCGGCTCGTCTCGGATGTCGCCGCCCACATCACTCAGGAGCACTCCGAGGCGTCTAACATCAAATCGAAACAGACCCGGACGGCGGTGCAGGACGCGCTCACCTCGCTGAAGGACCGGCTCAAGTACTACGACGTGAAGCCCCCCGAGAACGGGATGGTGATGTTCTCGGGAGCGATCAACAGCGGCGGCGGGCAGACGGATATGCTGACCCGCGTCCTCGAATCGCCGCCCGATCCCGTCGAATCGTTCCGCTATCACTGCGATTCGGCGTTTCTCACCGAGCCGCTCGAACATATGCTCGCGGACAAGGGGCTGTTCGGTCTCATCGTCTTGGACCGACGCGAGTCGAACGTCGGTTGGCTGAAAGGGAAACGCGTCGAGCCGGTGAAGTCGGCCTCCTCGCTCGTCCCCGGTAAGCAGCGCAAAGGCGGCCAGTCCGCACAGCGGTTCGCACGGCTGCGACTCGAAGCGATCGACAACTTCTATCAGGAGGTCGCGGGGATGGCAGACGATCTGTTCGTCCCGAAACGCCACGAGATCGACGGGATCATCGTCGGCGGCCCCTCACCGACGAAAGACGAGTTCCTCGACGGCGACTACCTCCACCACGAGCTGCGAGACAACGTTCTCGGGAAGTTCGACGTCTCCTACACCGACGAGTCCGGGCTGTACGATCTCGTCGACGCCGCGGAGGACGTTCTCGCCGAGACGGAGGTGATGAAGGACAAAGCGCAGATGAACGAGTTCTTCAAAGAGCTTCACGACGGCGAGAAGGCCACCTACGGCTTCGAGCAGACCCGTCGGAATCTCATCATGGGCTCCGTCGACCGCCTGCTCATCTCCGAGGATCTCCGCGACGACGTGGTCAGCTACGAGTGTCCCAACGGCCACGAGGAACGGGCGGTCATCGATCGCCGGAAGAACACGCCCGACCACGAGTGCAGCGAGTGTGGCGAACTCGTCGAGGGAGACGAGGACAACCGCGAGGACGCCATCGAACATCTCATCGACATCGCCGAACAGCGCGGCACGGAGACGAAGTTCATCTCGACCGACTTCGAGAAGGGCGAACAGCTGTTGACCGCGTTCGGCGGGGTCGCCGGAATTTTACGCTACTCCACCGGCGTCTAAACTCGCGACTCCGACGGTCGTAACACTCAGCGATCAGAAATACTCGCAGTTGATTGCGTTTCCCTCGTCGCTCACGCAGAACGTGCGTGACGCCTACGCGTCCGTTTCGGTTGACTGCTCACCGGCCGATGCTTCGGCCGCTGCGGACGCGCTGACGGAGGCGTCAACCTCGTCGATCTCGACGTCGGTCCCGGACTCGCTCGCGACCGGGAGGAGATTGTAGCCGTCGTTCCCCCGCTCGACGACGTTAATATCGTAGACGAAGTCGACCGACGAGCCGCTCTCGACGGTGAAGTTCTGTGTCAGCTGGAGCTTCTCGGACGGGAGCTTCACGTCGGCGGACTCACCGGAGGTGAGCGTGGCGTCGACCTCGCTCACGTCGAGGAACACCTTCGTGTAGTTACCGCTCTCGATCTCGTACTGATCGACGAGCGACGCGTTGGCTCCCCGTAGCTGCGTCAGATCCAGCGTCGCGTTCGCCGGCTTCTCGGTCTGGTTCCCCTCCCTGTCGACGAACGTCACCTGCGAGACGGTGACGTTCAGATGCGCGAAGTCGTCGATCGCGCTCGGCTGATCGCTCACGTAGAAGTTCGTCGTTCCGGTCTCGCCGCCGCCGGGGACGCCCGACGAACAGCCCGCTAACGCGAGCAGCACGACGACTACCACGGTTGCTGTTGTTCGACTCACGCGGCTGATCAAGAGAGTGACAGTCATAAGCGGTCGGGCTCGGTTTCAGTCTGTGTATCTACCGACGAGCTGGCGCGGTCGCGTCGGCCTCGCGACGCGCTTCGACACCCGTTTACCCTCTCCGGCACTGGAACGGGTATGACACTTGTCGTGACCTTCCTCGGAACGAGCGGGGCCGTTCCGACGGGCCAGCGGAACACGAGCTCGATGTTTCTCCGCCGGGACGGCGACCGCTTTCTGTTCGACTGCGGTGAGGGGACCCAGCGACAGATGATGCGGTTCGGTACGGGATTCAGCGTCGATCACATCTTCCTCAGCCACACCCACGGCGACCACGTGCTCGGGCTGCCGGGCCTGTTACAGACGTGGGACTTCAACGAGCGCGATCGCGCGATCGCCGTCCACACGCCCAACGGCACGCGTCAGCTGGTCCGAAACCTCACGACCGCGACCGGTGCACGCCCCTCCTACCCCGTGCGGATCCACGAGGTCGGCCCCGGTGACACCGTCCTCGATGCTCCCGACTACGAGGTCCGCGCGTTCGAGACCGACCACCGGGCGAAGTCGGTCGGCTACGCGCTCGTAGAAGACGACCGCAAGGGGCGATTCGATCGCGACCGCGCGGAGGCGCTCGGCGTCCCCGTCGGCCCGAAGTTCTCGACGCTTCACGCCGGTGATCCCGTCGAACTCGACGACGGCACGGTCGTTCGACCCGAGGAGGTCGTCGGCGAGCCGCGACCCGGTCGGACCGTCGTCTACACCGGCGACACCCGCCCGACCGAGGGGACGGTCGACGCCGCGACCGACGCCGACCTCCTCGTCCACGACGCGACCTTCCTCAACGAGCGCCGCGACCGCGCCGGTGAGACGGGTCACTCGACGGTGGTCGAAGCCGCCGAGATCGCGAACCGTGCGGGCGCGAAACGGCTCGCGCTCACACATATCTCCTCGCGGTACGCTGGCCACGAGCACGACCTCGAAGACGAGGGACGGGCTCACTTCGACGGCGAGACGATCCTCCCGGACGACGGCGACAGCGTCGACGTTCCGTACCCCGACGAGTAGCCGCTCCCGCGTCAGTCATTTTATCCCTCGCTGCGTTCGGTCGGCCATGGACCGCCGCGACACCGTCGAACGCTACTATCGCCACATCGACGCCGACGAGTACGAGCCGCTGCGTGCGCTGCTCGCCCCCGAGTTCGTCCACGACCGAAGTGATATGCGACTCGACGGTAGAGCCGCCTTCGTCGCGTTCATGCGCGACGAGCGACCGGACACCGAGACGAGCCACGAGCTGACGACGCTCTACGAGGCGGACACAGCTATCGCCGCGGAGGGGACGCTTCGGCGTGTATCCGGCGAGCCGATGTTCTCGTTCGTGGATACGTTCCGGTTCGACGGTGACGTGGTTCGCGCCCTGACGACCTACACCCACTCGGGGTGAGTCACTCCCTCTCGCCCGCGCCGACGGCCGACTCCCCGACCGGCTCGGACCCCTCGATACGGTCGGTCCCCATGTACGACCGGAGCACGTCGGGCACGTCGACAGTGCCGTCGGCGTTCTGGTAGTACTCGAGGATCGCGACGACGACCCGCGGGACCGCGACGCCGGAGCCGTTCAGGGTGTGGATCGCCTCGGCCGACTCGTGACGCTCGGGGCGGAACTGAATCTCCGCCCGCCGGGCCTGAAAGCCGTGGAAGTTCGACACCGACGACACTTCGAGCCAGCGGCCTCCCTCCTCCGGCCCGTCCTCGGCGTCGTTGCCCGGGGCCCACACCTCGATGTCGTACTTCTTCGCCTGCGTGAACCCCATGTCGCCGGTACACATCTCCAGCACGCGGTACGGGAGTTCGAGCGCGTCGAGCACCGAACACGCCTCCGCGACGAGTCCCTCGAACCGCTCGCCGCTCTCCTCGGGTCGGACGAAGTTGACCAGCTCCACCTTGTTGAACTGGTGTGACCGGACCATCCCGCGTGTCTCCGTGCCGTGTTCCCCCGCCTCGCGCCGGAAGTTCGGGGAGTACGCCTGTTTCTTCACCGGGAGGTCGTCGTCGAGCAGGATCTCGCCGCGGTACATGTTCGTGATAGGGACCTCAGCCGTCGGAAGCAGCCAGAGGTCGTCGTCGTCGTACGGGTCGTCGTTGTCGCCCCCGAGTCGGTATGCGTCCTCGACGAACTTCGGGAACTGGCCCGTCCCGCGCATCGATGCCGAGTTGACCGGGAGCGGTGGGAACACGTCCTCGTACCCCTGCTCGCGGTGGGTTTCGAGGAAGAACTGAACGAGCGCGTGCTCCAACATCGCACCTTCTCCCTTGGTGAAGTAGAAGCCGCCACCCGACACCTTCGCGCCGCGCTCGAAGTCGAGGATGTCGAGCGTCTCGCCGATTTCGTAGTGGGGCACTACCTCCTCGGGACGGTCACGCAGGTCGTCGAATCCTTCCCGGCGCAGTTCGACGTTGTCGCTCTCGTCGTCACCGACGGGCGCTTCCTTGACGGGGACGTTCGGGAGTCGCAAGAGTGCACGCTCCAGCTCCGTCTCCAGCTCCTCGGCGCGGCTCTCGACGCGCTCGATCTCCGCTTTCAGCTCGCTCGACCGGTCAATCGCCTCCTGCGCCTCCTCGTCCTCGCCCGCCTGTTTGAGCTGGCCGATGCGCGAGGAGATCTCGTTGCGCTCCTTGCGGAGGTTGTCGCCGGTCGACTTCAGCTCGCGCCACTCCGCGTCGGTGTCGAGCACGCGATCGAGATCCACGTCGACGCCTTTCGTGTCGAGTGCACGCCGCACCTCGTCGGGGTGTTCGCGAACGAACTGCCGTGATAACATACCCGCGATTCACGGCTCGCCGGCAAAGACATGTCGGTGGCGTGTGACACCGTCACTTTACTACCCCGGCGACGGAGACGGAGTATGGCCACTATCGATGTGAAAACGGTCACGGCGGAACCGGTTTCCGACACCTACTACTTCGACACCGGGATGTACGACACCCCGAACTACGGGGCCGTCTACGTCATCGACGCGCCGAGACCGACGCTCGTCGACACGGGGATGGGTCCGGACGTCGAGAAGACCCTCGCCGCGCTCGACGAGCTGGGTATCGACCGCGACGCGGTGGCGAACATCGTCCCGACACACGTCCACCTCGACCACGCGGGCGGGGCCGGCTATCTCGCGGACGCCTGCGAGAACGCGACCGTCCGCTGTCCCGCCGTCGGTGCGCGCCATCTCGCCGATCCCGACCGACTCTGGGAGGGGACCAGACGTGCGGTCGGCGATCAGTTCAAGTACTATCGCGAGCCGAAGCCGATCCCCGAGTCCCGGATCGAACCGCTGCACGACGGGGACGAGATCGACCTCGGCGACCGGACGCTTCAGGTCCACGACGCCCCGGGTCACGCCCCACATCAGTGTCTCTTCTACAGCCCCGGAGACGACGCCGTCTACACCGCCGACGCCGCCGGCATCTACGTTCCCGAAAGCGGTGAGATACGCCCCACGTCACCGCCGTCGAACTTCGATCTCGAACAGTGTCTCGCGGATATCGACACGATCCGGCGGCTCGACCCGGCGGTGCTCCTCTACCCGCACTTCGGCCCGGCGGCGACCGGCGCGAAGCTCGACCGCTACGAGACGGTGCTCACCGAGTGGGTCGAGCGAGTCGAACGGGCGCGCGACCGACACGAGGACGACGCGGCGGTCACGGAGGCGGTCGCATCGAGCGTCGACGGGGCGGAGCCGTGGCCCGACGAGAAGGCGTACAGCGAAACCGCGATGAACGTCCGCGGCGTGCTGGGATATCTTGACGCACGCGGAGAATAACTGTTCGTTTACACAGCTTATATCTATTTCACCACGACTTTCGGAATCTTGTTTCGGTTTCCGCCCTCCGATGTGAACGTTTATTAGTTATCACGCCGAACCTCTCGCCGATGGAGGGATCCTGATGGCAGTCGGTTCGAGCGTACTTATCGCGACTGTCGCGGCCATTATCGGGCTGGGCGTTGCCGCACAGATACTCGCGGACCGGTTCAAGCTGCCGAGTATCATCTTTCTCATCGCCGCCGGGCTGGCTATCGGGCCGGGCTCCGGGCTGGTGTTAGAGTCCGCGCTCGTGACGCGGGAGTCGTTCGGAACTGCGCTCCCCGTCATCGTCGGTCTCGCCGTGGCGATCATCGTCTTCGAGGGGGCCTTCCACCTCCGGGCCGACAAGCTCAGAGAGGCCCCGGCCGAGAGCGTTCGGCTCGTCACCGTCGGTGCGCTCATCGCGTTAGTCTCGACGGCCGCCGTGACGAAGTACGCGTTCGACGTGGCGTGGGACATCTCCTTCCTCGTCGGCGCGCTTCTCGTCGCGACCGGGCCGACGGTCATCGCACCCATCATCAAGGTGGTCCCGGTTCGCGATCGCGTCGAGGCCGCACTCGAAACCGAGGGTATCGTCAACGACGTGACCGCCGCGATCACGGCGGTCGCCGTCTTCGACATCATCGTCAACCCGTCGGCGAACGACTTCCTCATGCTGTTTACCGAGCGGCTCGGGATCGGTGTCTTCATCGGGATCGTCGTCGCGGCCATGCTCTGGTATCTGCTCCGATACATCGATCTCTCTCCCGGTAACGCACCGCAGAACGCCCGGTTGCTCGTGCTCGCCGGCGCGCTCGTCGCGTACGCGGCGGCGAACTATCTCGCGAGCGAGGCCGGCGTCGCCGCCGTCGCCACCGCCGGGATCGTCCTCGGCAACATGGATATTCCCTACGAGGAGGAGATCTCGGCGTTCAAGGGCGACGTCACGCTGCTCGTCCTCTCGTTCGTCTTCATCGCACTGGCGGCGCTGTTGGATTTCTCCGCGCTCATCGATCTGGGCTACCGCGGTCTCATCGTCGCCGCCGCGGTCGCGCTCGTGATCCGCCCGGCGCTCGTCTTCGTCTCCACGATCGGTGACCGGTTCACTACCGAGGAGAAGGTGTTCATGAGTCTCGTGGGACCTCGCGGTATCATCCCGGCGTCGGTCGCGACGCTGTTCGCCGTCGGGCTACAGAGCCGGGCGGCGGAGCTGCGGGCGGCCGGTATGGTCGAACAGGCGGCACAGCTCAACGACGGGGCGACGCTGCTGGTCAGCGTCGTCTTCCTCGTCATCCTCGTGACGGTCGTGTTCGAGGGCGGCCTCGCGCGGTATATCGCGAACTACCTCGACGTCATTCCAATGCGTGTACTCATCATCGGAGGCGGGCAGGTGGGCCCGACGCTCGCCACCCGTCTCGAAGAACGAGGAGAGAACGTCGTCATCATCGAGAACGACGAGACACAGGTCGAGCGGCTCCGCAACGAGGGTCACACCGTCCACATCGGCGACGGGACCGACACGGAGGTGCTCAAGAGCGCCGGCGCGGAGAACGCGAGCATCGTCGCCGCCGCCACCGGGGACGACGACGTGAACCTGCTCGTCGCGCAGCTCACCTCCTCGAAGTTCGACGTGGAGACGATCATCGCCCGCGCGAACAACCCCGACAACGTCGACGCCTTCGAGGATCTCGGCGTCAGAACGATCTCGTCGTCGATCGCGACCGCACAGGCGCTCGACAACGCCATCGAACGCCCGGCGCTCGCCAACTGGATGGGCGAGATCGGTCGCTCCGGTGACGTTCAGGAGGTCGAGGTGACCAACGACGAGGTCGCCGGACAGCCGATCCGCGAGGTCGGTCCGGAGCTTCCCGCCGGAACGCTCATCACGCTGATCGCACGCGACGGCGAGACACAGGTTCCGGACGCCGACTTCGTCATCGAGACCGGTGATCGGATCACGCTCATCGGCTCGCGGGACGGCGTACGCGAGGCGATGGAGTACTACAACCCGGAGTGAGTCGGCTACTCGCCCGGTAGCTGGCTATCGGCGTCCTGCCACGCGTTCGCACCGTCGCCGCCACCGGTCTTGTAGACGCCTCGCGCCTCGGCGATCTGTGTCTCCTCGCCGTCGGTGACCGTCACGTCGACGACGGCGACGCTGCTGCCGTACCGGACGAGCTCGGCAGTCGCCTCCAGCCGGTCACCGTCGCCGGGAGCGAGATAGTCGATACGCATATCGATAGTCGGCGTCGGCTTCCTCGCCCGCGAGATGACTGCCGCACCGCCGACCGTATCTGCCAGCGTGTACGCGACGCCGCCGTGTGCGACGCCGTTCCCCGGCGCGGACGCGTGCTCGTCCTCCAGCTCGATGTATCCGGCGGCGCGTCCGTCCGTCGCCTCCCGCATCTCGATCCCGACGTGCTGTGCGAACGGCATCTGCTCGAACAGTGTCGCAACGTCCATGTCCGGCACACGCGTCCCCGAGTGAGAAAGATTACGAGTCCTCCCCCATCTTGAAGCCAGTCCACGCCGTCGGTCGGCCATGGTCGAACCCACGACTGTCGCGGCGATCGGCGGCGGGCTGGTCGTGCTCGTCGGTCTCGCTGTCCTGCTCCGGTCCGACAGCGACGACAAGTACGACGACCCCGAGGCTCAGGCCGCCCACGAACAGGCACAACAGCGAGACCCGAGCGGCGTCGCTCCCGTCGGTAGTGAACACACGACGGTCGTACAGGAGCTTGTGGACGGCGGTGAGACCGCTCGCGTCTCGATTCAGGGGCTGTACGTCTTCGTCGAAGACGTTCCGAGCGATCTCGCCAAGAACGACAGTATCGAGATCAAGATCACGGATCACGGCCCGGACGGTCGATCCGGGCGAGCGACCTTCCTCAGGAAATCCTGAGCGCGTCTCAGCTCGGCAGCGAGAACTCGATGGCCGCGCCCTGCCCGAAGCCGACACACTCGGTCGCGATACCGTTCTCTGCGCCGCGTTTGTGCATCTCGTGGATGAGCGTCACCGGGAGCCGTGCGCCGGAGGCTCCGAGCGGGTGACCTAACGCGATCGCGCCGCCGTTCACGTTGAAGCTGTCCTCGTCGAAGCCCAACTCCTGACGGCAGTGCTCACACTGGGACGCGAACGCCTCGTTCAGCTCGACGAGGTCGTAGTCGTTGGCGGTCGTGCCGGACCGCTCGAACAGCTGTCTGCAGGCCGGGACCGGCCCGATACCCATGACCTCGGGATCGACGCCGGCGACGGCGTTGTTGCCGACTTCGGCGAGGACATCGAGCCCGTGTTCCGCGGCGAACGCGCGGGAGGTGATCAGGGTCGCGGCCGCGCCGTCGGTGATCTGTGAGGCGTTCCCCGGGGTGACGGTCCCGTCGGACTTGAAGACGGTCGGCAGCTCCGCGAGCTTCTCTCGGTCGATCTCGTGGCGGATCCCCTCGTCGGTACTGACGACGCCGTCGTCGGTCTCGATCGGGACGATCTCGTCCTCGAAGCGGCCCGCCTCGCTCGCCTCGCTCGCCCGGACGTGGCTCCGGTAGGCGTAGTCGTCCTGCTGTTCGCGGGAGACGCCGTACCGCTCGGCGACGGCCTCGGCGGTCATCCCCATCGAGAGGGCCGCGACGTTGTAGTCGTCGTTGAGTCCGGGATGCATCTCGTTGTTCGCGCCCATCTTGACACGCGACATCGACTCGACGCCGCCGGCGATGATGGCGTCACGTTGCCCGGCCCGAATCGCGTCCGAGGCCGAGATGATCGTCTGCGCCGAGGAGGCACACCAGCGGTTGACGGTCGTCGCGGGGACGGACTCGCCGAGCTGCGAGAGCAGTGCGATGACGCGCGCCACGTTGTTCCCCTGCTCGGAACGCTGCTGGGCACAGCCCCACATCAGATCGTCGATCGCCTCGCCGTCGAGACCAGTCGCGTCCAGCATCTCGTCGACGAGCGCCACGGAGAGATCCTCCGGGCGAACGCCATCGAAGACGCCGTCTTCCTTCCCGAACGGGGTTCGAACCGCCTGTACGATGACCGGATCGCTGTCGCTCATTGTGTCTCGCCCGTGTATCGCTGGCGTGGTAAATCTATTCCGTCGGGACGACACCAACGGTAGCCGTGTCGTCAGCTACCGTTTCCAGCTGAAACGTGCCGGCTCCGGCCGACCGACACCGCCACCGCGCGGACGATGCGCTTATCTGCCGGCCGTGCATTAGTCTCTTGAGATGACCAGCCCCGAGGTCGATATCGTCGAATTTCTTCTGACGACCCGTCTGTACAACGAACACGACGAACTGGACGAACGCGATCTCCCGCCCAGCCACCGGCGCGTCTTCTGGTCGGAGGGCGAGCTCGAACGACCGCTGTCTGCGACGAGCGACACCGCCGCCGCTGCGACGAACGTCGATCGCCCGTGGGACGCCGTCTCCGGACTGATGTTCACCGACCGGGACGACTTCTCCGGCTCGATCAGCTTCACCGACGAGGGGATGGCCGAGACGTGGCTGCTCGATCGCATCGAGCGGGACGACGTCGCGGCCAACCCGACCCTCGCGTACGTCTTCGGCGATCAGTTCGACGTCCCCTACGACGAGAGCCGGCAGTCGAACCGTCCGATTCACGCCGATCGCGTCTGGATCGACTCGCTGCTCGATGAGGTGTTCGACGAGGACGAAGAGGAGATGCTCGATCTCGTGGATATCCGCGCTCCAGAGGAGATCGAGATGCAGCTCGACGATCTCGTCCTCACCGACGATCAGGAGAGCGAGATCGAGAAGGTCGTGAAAGCGATCGAACACCGGGATTACCTCGCCCGCATCGGCCTGCGAGAGATCGGCAAACTGCTGTTCGTCGGCCCGCCCGGAACGGGGAAGACGAGCATCGCCCGCGCGCTCGCCCACCAGCTCGATCTCCCCTTCGTCGAGGTGAAGCTGTCGATGATAACGAGTCAGTATCTCGGCGAGACGGCGAAGAACGTGGACAAGACGTTCGAGGTCGCAAAGCGGCTCTCGCCGTGTATCCTCTTCATGGACGAGTTCGACTTCGTCGCAAAGACGCGTTCCTCAGACGAACACGCCGCGATCAAACGTGCGGTCAACACGCTCCTGAAGTCCATCGACGAGGTGTCGCTCATTCAGGACGAGGTGCTGCTCATCGGCGCGACGAACCACCCTGACCAGCTCGACTCGGCGGCGTGGCGGCGCTTCGACGAGATCGTCAACTTCCCGAAGCCCGACTCGGGGATGCGCCGCGACATCCTCATGCTCATCACCCGGAGCATGGATATCGACGAGTTCGATCCGAAGGCCATCGCCGAGATAACGCAGGGACTCACCGGGAGCGATCTCCGGCTCGTGATGCGGGAGGCCGTGCTCGACGCGCTCACCGAGGAGCGGACGACGCTCACGCAGGCGGACCTTGAACGCGCCGTCGAAGGGTTCGAGGAGCGCGACAACCTCAAGAACATGGACATGATGTCCGACGAGACCGCACCCGTCGCCGGGGACGGCGGTGGGACCGACGGCGGGCACGATCACGATCACTGAGCCGGCCCGACCCTCCTGTCGGGGACAGCCACACACGCCACCAGTCGGACGTAAGCCGGAAAACACGATTACTCGTCGATGAACGGAGAGTGGTCCAACCGTCGGTGCGCGGGCGATACGCGGGAGTCGAATCAGGAGCAGTCGGGGACGATCGGTGCGCCGAAGGGTTCGTGGCGGGGGTCGTCGCCGCCGTCGGCCCGAAGCTCCGTCTCGCGGGTCGGAGTCTCGCTGTCGTTGGTCGGCATCACTGGCACCATCGGCACGGGGTCTGTCCGTCGCATCACATCCTCTCAGGAGAGCGCCACCGTGATAAACGTTGTGAACAATCATGTAATTCACCACCCCCCACAGACCGCGGGGTTTACTCCCGCGCCAGCCGATATGGGACTGATGGAAGTCACGCTGCTCGGCACGGGCGATACGACCGGGACACCCACCCCGGGCTGTGACTGTGCCACCTGCGAGACGGCTCGCGATCTGGGCGTCGAGCGCACCCGGTTCTCCGTTCACGTTCGCAACGAGACCACAGACGAGAGCCTTCTGGTCGATCTCTCGCCGGATTTCCGCCACCAGCTGCTCGAACACGACGTACCGCTGCCCGACGCCGCGCTCGTCACGCATATCCACTTCGACCACCTCGACGGACTCGGCAACGCGTATCGGCTGTGCTCCGAGCTTCCGGTCCACGCCGCGAGCGAGACCGATCCCGAGACGGGCGAGTCGGTCGCCGAGACGATCCGTCGCAAGTACGCGTATCTCGACGCCGTGACCGTCACCGGTCACGCGAGTCACACCTCGTTCGAGGCGTGCGGCTTCGAGATCCGGCTCGTCCCCGTCGTTCATCCGCCGCTCGTCTCCTACGGTGTCCGTATCGAACAGGGCGACAGCTCGCTGGCAATCACCGGCGACACCAACTTCGCGATACCGGACGGCTCGCGCGACGTGCTCCGGGGGGCCGACCTCCTGCTCGCGGACGGGCTCGTGCCGGCCGACCACTGCACGTACCACCCGCTGGGCGGTGACCACCACGACGACGACGGGGTTCCCCGCACCTTCGGGACGAAACACATGACAATGGCTGGAGCGCGCGATCTCGCGGCCGAACTCGACGCCGACAGGCTCCGCGTCGTCCACGTCTCGCACTTCACCGACGCCGATCGCGCCTTCGAGGAGCCGCTCGCCGTCGACGGCGAGCGGTATCAGCTGTAGCGATCCAGTCCGACCTGTCTGTCCGTCGTGCCGGCCGGCTCGCGAACCCACGGCGACTGCGCCGCGCGCCGCGTCTCGGGATCGACCGTCGGTCCCGACCCCTCTATCTCGCAGGCGTCTGCCGGTCGAACGAACTGCTCCTGTCGGGTACAGTACGCCAGCCCGTCGATACCGGCAATCGACCGCTCTTCGACGTGCGGGCAGTCAGGGAACGGAACGCGCCACCCCTTCCCGTAGGCGCGTTCGGCAATGCGACGGCGATAGCGACGGAGCTCGTCGGCACGCACCGGGCGAATCTCCGTCCGTCCCGGATGCGTCTCCAGCACCTCGATACCCCCCGCGTTCGGGTCGAGCGGCTCCGGCTCGCGAACCGTCGTCCGGTCGCCCGTCTCGGGATCGACGCGCCAGACGCCCACGGCGTCCGGGATGCGGTTCAGATGCGCGCCGGTGACGTGACTCGCCGTCGCGAGCCACACCTCGTCGAACAGCCCGAGCGACACGTCCTTGCGGAGCTGGAGTTCGAGATCACCGGGTCGGTCGAGGTCGGGCTTGTTCTCGACGCCGACAAGCCCGGAGAACCACTGCTCGGGATAGCGTGTCGTCGCCCGGACGTACTCCTGTCCGCCGCGTCGCTCGCGGCTGAGGTAGCCGCAGTCGATACCGGCTTCGATCGCACCGCGCGCGAACGAGGAGCGACCAAGCACGTTCTGCGGTCGCTTCGCCGTCCCGGGACCGATATCGGCTTCGAGCAGCCGCGGCGGAATCGTCTCGCTCGTCAGCCGGCGTCGTTCGTCGAACGCCGGTCCCGGTCGGACGACGATGGTGTCCATCACGCGCGAGCCGTGGACGCCGCCGGCGAGCTGGCGGGCGACGAGCCGGCCGTCGCTCTCCAGTCCGGCGGAGACGGCCAGCTCGAAGTCGAACTCGCGCACGGGTGCGGTTGGCGGCTCGCGAGCAAAAGCCCGACGGCTAAACCCCTCGCGCTCCTCGCTCGGGTATGGACTGGAGTGAGCTGTTCGACCGCGCCGAGCGGTACGACGTGACCGCCCCGGAGATCGAGACGCGACTCGCCGAACTCCGAGCCGATGAGTGAGGACCGCCCGGACCCGACGCGTATCGTCGCCGACGCCGACGTGTTGGCCGCCGACCTGCTCGTTGGCGGGCCCGCACGCGCGGTGCTCGACACCATCCGAAGCCACTCGTGGCTCACGCTCGTCGGCTCCGAGCCGCTGTTCGACGACGCGGAGCGGCTCGTCGCCGACCTCGCCGATCCCAAGCTGGCGAGCGACCACCGCGACCGACTCGACGCGCTCGCGGAGATCGTCGACCATCCCGAGGGCGACCATCCGGGGCTGGCCGCGGCGTATCGAGGCGACGCCGCCCATCTGGTCACCTTCGACGACGCGCTGGCGAGCGTCGAGACCGGTGCGGTGCTCAAACAGCACGTCACCGTGAGCGTCCGTCCACCGAGCGCGTTCGCCCGGCTGTTCGACCCCGAATCGCTGTGGCCGGCGGTCGGTGATGGCGAGTACCCCGGGCCCGATCGCGACCGATCAGCGTAGCTTCTCCATCTCCACGACCTCGATACCGCTCGGCGTCTCTGTGGTCTCGACGCGCTCGTAGATCTTTTCGTCGGTTAACGGAACTGACGAAATCTCAGAGAGTTTGAGGGTAGGGTTCGAGCCGACACTGAGGAGTGAGTTTCAGAAAATACAGCATTGTCCGAAACGCCCAATCATTTCCATGAGTCTGGGTCAAGCTCATTAGAATCCATTTCGTACAACCCCGTATCCCCAAGATTTTGAACTACGCAGTGTTCTTCCATCCGTTTGAGTCGTTGAGTGATGTAGGATCGAGACCACTCAATCTCAGTTTCGAGGTACGCTGCTGTTACACGACCCGCTTGAAGATGGGGGAGAATCGCCTTGTCGCACTCGTTGAAACGTACCACTATCGGATGAAGCTATGCGGGTAGGTATTAATAGCCTGTATTTACAATATCGATTTACGATATAAAGCAATATGAACAGGGTCAATTATGTGCGTTCCCGACGAGAACATAACTAATGCGACGAGATCACCGACAGACCGTCTTATCTGCATCTGACGGTATAGATGATCTACGGGATATAAATTGGACGTTCGAGGGGACAGACACGAAGTCTCTCACGCACGGGCTTCACAACTACCCTGCCCGGATGGTTCCAAAAATCCCTGATACACTCGTCGGGCACTACAAGGATCAGGGCGTCATCGATGAGGGAGATCTCGTATATGATCCGTTTAGCGGGAGTGGAACGACCGCCGTCGAAGCACGACGTCACGGACTGAACGCAGCGGGAAACGACATCAATCCGTTTGCTGTGATGCTCTCCGAAGCGAAGGCGATTCCTCTGGAGCGTGGGAGTCTGAGTGAAGCCCGAGATTCATTGGTCAACGGATTATCTCAGGAGTTGCGGGATGTTCGAGCGGCGTACGATCAGTCGGGCGAAGTCGAGCGGCTGGAGATGCCTGACGTTCGGGATGGGTGGTTTCCCGAGCCGCAGCTCCACGAACTGACCGCGATTCGAGACCGTATTGATGCGGTCGAAGATGAGTCCGGAGAGGCGTATGCACGCTTCTTCCGTGTCGTCCTCTCTCACACGACCCGAAAGGTCTCGTATCAACGGAATGGTGAATACAAGCGTTACAGGCTCTCGGAGGAAGATCGGTCTGAACATAACCCTGCTGTTGAATCTATCTTCGAGAAAAAGCTGAAACAGAACATCGAGAAGATGCGAGATTACGCTAATCGGGTAGACCACGAGCTGGACACGACTATTCACTACTCTGATTCCAGAACTGCCGTAGCGGACGTGGGAGAAGATCAAGCGGATATCGTCATCACATCACCGCCGTACGGGGATCATCAGACGACAGTCGCATACGGTCAGTTCTCGCAAGATCCCGCGTTACTCACAGGGGAGGTCACATACGACGAGATGAAGGACGTGGACAAAACGGGACTCGGCGGGCGGTATGATGTCCTCGAATCTATCCCGGAATTAGAAGAGCACTCTCCGACTCTCAAAGCAACTCTCGACACTCTTAGGGGGAAAGATGGTCGGTCAGATGACGCTCTCGACTTCTTCCGTGATTACTATGCGGTGATGGAGCAGGTGGCTCAAGTCACCAAGAGCGGTCAGCCTGTCGTTTGGGTCGTTGCCAATCGGACGATGAGCCGAGTAACGATTCCGACGCACCTCATCACCCGAGAACTGTGTGAACATATCGGCTACGAATTCGATATGAATCTCCCTCGGGAGATCCCTACGAAAACGCTTCCGTGGGAAAACGCACCCGAAAATGTTGAAGATGCTACGGGTGATCTGATGGCGAACGAGAATATCGTTATTCTCCGAGCACCATAAATTGGAAATCAGACGGTCTTCACTGTGCGTCTTCAGTAACGGTTGCGTCCCGCCCGACTCCATCGATAAGTTGCGAGCGGGTTTCGAATGCCCTATCGAGTTTACTTGTGTCCCTGATTCTGAACGCCGTTCCGTGGTTGCGTGCGCCTCCAGAGTCCCGCAAGTGCATCCGCAGGTCAATCTCAATGATTGACTCTCGAATCAGCGTTAGGAACTCCTCTCCGTCGAACCCTTCCAGATAGTATGCTTCGTTGAACCAGAAGTACTCATCTCCATCGACGGTTCGCGTATCCGCTTCGACGAGAACCATCTCCGGAAACTTCTCCTCGTACGCCTCACTCAGATAGTCGAGCGGATATGTAGCGACTACTCCGTCGTCTTCGTGATCGATGTGTACTCCTTCCTCGTCCGTTACCGTACGGAACCCTTGATTGTTGAACTCATCAACGTGGAGTGTGATCTTTAGTGCAGGTCGTCCATCGTCGTCCTCGTACCCGTATTTCTCCACAAAAGACGACGCCCACAGTTCGCGACTTCCTCGGGGCGGTTCCTTCGTGAACAGCGTCATCATGCTTCCCGAGTTCCGTCGTGCCGATTTCAGTTCGACACCGACCGCATCGGGACCGGGAACGTTGTTCTCTTCAATCTCTAAGAGATCTTCGAGCGTCTTTCCTATACCTGTGTTTCCCGCTCTATGTGTTTCCACGTAACCCATCGACTCAATCTCTTGTAGTCGCTCTGCAAACTCCTCGAAACTGTCGTAGCTGGGCATTAACTACCTCTAAACGGGGTTACTCAAAATATGTATGCTGTATTGTATAAATCTATACTGTAAATGTACACTATCCACAACGTCAACTATCACTTCGCGTGGTGTCCGAAGCCTCGCAGGACCGCAGGTATTGCAGACCTCGCTGCGCTTCGCTCAGCTCAGTACCGCCACGCGACTCTCGAACTAATCGATGACTCGCCCTCGCAGTCGCGACTACCTCACCGGTCGGCGTACCAGTCTGCAAATCTGGCGAGCGCCCGCCCGCGGTGTGAGATGGCGTTCTTCGCCTCGGCGTCCATCTCCGCGAACGTCTCGCCCTGATGCTCGAACACCGGATCGTAGCCGAAGCCGCCCGCCCCGCGCGGCTCGACGATCTGCCCGGGAACCGAGCCGACGAACAGCTTGACGGGCGTTTCACCCTCTGCGACGGTGTCGTCGGTCACGGCCCGATCGCGCTCGCTCGCTTCGAGGTCCTGCCCGCGGCGCTCACCGCGATCGACCGGCTCGGGCGTCGCCTCGAACCCGTCGCCGTCACAGTACGCGAGCACACAGCGGAACGACGCACGGGTCGCGTCCCCGTCGCGTGCGATCTGTGCGACGCGATCGACGCCGAGGGTCTCCTCGACGTACGCGGAGTACGGCCCGGGGAAGCCGTCGAGTCCCTCGATAAACAGGCCGGCGTCGTCCACGATGACCGGCTCGCCGGCCACGCGATACGCCTCCCTCGCGCCCGCGGCGGCGATCGGTTCGAGCTCGTCCGCCTGCGGCTCGGCGTAGTCGTAATCGAGCTGAGTTACGTCGTCGTCGAGATACGACAGCGCTTCCCGGATCTTCCCCTCGTTCGTCGTGACGTAGCGGAGGCTCACGGGTGTACTGCGTGTGAAGCGGGTAAAGTCGCGTCGGACTAATCGACGAGGACTTCCACCGGCTCCTCCTCCTCGCTTTCGTCGTCCTCGTCGCCGCGCTCCTGCTGGTAGAACAGCGCGCCGGCGAGTCCGACGACGAGCCACGACCGCCAGTTCGCCAGATTCAGCGTGTAGCCCACGCCGAACGGCTTCTCGACCAGCATCCCCTCATCAGGCTGCCAGTACGCCGACAGCATCCGTCCCAGCGACGGCCGCTCGAAGTTGTACGGGATTCCAAGCAGCTCTCCCGACTCGGGTGAATCGCTCATGTCCGGGTTTCCACGCGCCGACGGAAGGGGTTACCGGTCCGGCGTCACTGGTAGCGACCGCGCCCCTCGATCTCACGAAGCTGTGCGAGGACGGCCGGATCGCCCCGCGACTCGTATCCCGTCTCGAACGCCTCGCTCAGCCGGTCGCTCTCGTCGCTCGTCGCTGCGAGCGACCCCTCGAAGACGTGGAGGTCCATCGCGTAATCCTCGACGTGTTCGGTGTGGTAGCCGAGACCGAAGTCGATGAGGAAGACGCGGGGACCGTCGTCCGTCGCCGTAACGCGCGCGTTTCGCGGCGTCAGGTCACCGTGGACGAAGCCGGCCTCGTGACACGCCGCCAGATAGCGACCGACGGCTCGAACGGCCGGCTCCGTCAGCGCCTCCCGGAGATCGCGACTGCCGACGCGCTCGAACGTCAGCGCACAGTCGGTGTCGTCAACGTCGAAGACGACGGGCGTCGGGACCCCTTCGCGGCGCGCGAGACTCGTCAGTCGGGCCTCGCTCCGCGTGCGCTCGCCGCGCAGTCGCTCGTCCAGCGTCGGATGTCTGTAGGACTTGCCGACGCGCGCCTTCCTGACGCGTTCGCCGAGCGTGACGACGGCCTCCGCACCGCGGACCTCGTCCGTCCCCGCGCGTGCGACGGCCACGTCACCCCCGGCGTCCCACCGCACGGCCACCTGATTCGGTCGGAAATCGGCATCGATGGCCGACGCTTCGACCGAGATTGTCTCGCCTGCCTCGTACATCCGCGCACCGAGCACGGCGATCATCCCGGCGTTGTCGCGGAGAAACCGCGGCTCGGGGGCGTGAAACCGTGCGCCACGCGCCTCACACATCGCCGCGAGCATCTCACGGAGCCGAGCGTTCTGCCCGACCCCGCCGCCGAGCACCAGCTCCTCGGTCCCGGTCAGCGAGAGCGCCCGCTCCGACACCTCGGTCAACATCGCGAAGATCGTCTCCTGCAGCGAGAAACACACGTCCTCGACGGGGACGCCGTCGTCGACGGCCTGCTTGGCCGCGCTCATGATACCCGAGAAGGAGAAGTCCATCCCCTTCACGACGTAGGGAAGCGGGACGTACTCGCCGTCGCGCGCCTCGCGTTCCACCTTCGGCCCGCCGGGGTGTGACCAGCCGAGATGACGCGTGAACTTGTCGATGGCGTTGCCGACCCCGGTGTCCATCGTCTCCCCGAGAATCCGATACCGACCGCCGCGGTAGCCGAGCAGATGCGCGTTCGCGCCGCTGGCGTTCAGACAGACGGGCGACTCGAAGCCGGACCGATGGCGACCGATCTCCAGATGCGCGATCATGTGGTTCACGCCGACGAGCGGGACGTTGAGCGAGAGGGACAGCGCCCGCGCGGCGGTCGCGACGATACGGAGGCACGGACCAAGTCCCGGTCCCTGCGAGAAGGCGATGGCGTCGATAGCCTGCTCGCTGTCGCCGGCGATAGACTCGGCGTGGGTGCGGGCTGCCCGAACCACCTGCGGGATCGCCTCGCGCATATGTTCGGCCGCCTCGCGCGGGTGAATCCCGCCGCTGTCGGGTTCGTAGGCGTCGGATTCGATGAACGTCTCGTCGGTCGCGGTGTCGTGGACGGAGGCGCTCGCACACCACGCGGTCCCTTCGATCCCGAGGATACGCGTCACGGATCCACCGCTGGCGATCGACGCTGAAGCGGAGAGAACGCGATGCTCATACCGGAGAGACCGTTACTGGAACTCGGTGTAGCCGCACTTCCCGCAGTGGAGTCGGTCCCCGTGGTCACCGAGGAACGTGTCACCACAGCGAGGACACTGCTGTTTGTCCGTCGAGCCGTCCTCGTTGTAGTAGTCGTTGCGGGCCATCAGGCTTCGGCCTCCTCGTCGTCTTCGATCTTGTTGCGGTCGAGCATATACTCCTGTTCGACCTCGGTCGCGACCGCGGAGCTTTCGTACACCTTCGCGTAGCCGACGGTCGTCCGCATCCCGTACTTGGTGTCGAGCGCGTGGACGACGACCTCGTCGGCGTCCTTGTTGAGCGTCGCCGCGAGCGAGTCACGCACGGAGAGCCGCGACGGGCTGGCCTCCTCGTGTGTCACCTCGAACCGCACGTCGGTCCGGTGCAACATGGGGTTCTCGTCTTCGGAGATAACGTCGATTTCCATGGTTCGTTGTGTACATATCCCGCCGAAATGGGTAAAAGGATTTCGAGTCGCTGGCTCAGACGCCCAGAATCTCGTACGCTCGCTCGTGGTTCCCGACGAAGGAGTCGAGCAGCTCGCGCACCCGGTCGCGCAGCTCGGGCGTCACCGTCGCCAGCACCATCCCCTCGTCCGGCTGGCCGTAGACGACGCTGGCCCCGTCCGGGAGGACGAGCACCGCCGGCAGCGCGGCGAGATCCTCCTCGCCGGCCACCTCTACCAACGTCGTCCCCTCGCGCTCGGCGGCGAGCAGCTCCAGCAACTCTGCCGACAGCGCGCCGGCGGGTGACTCGACCTCGACCCGCTCGTCGAAGCCGGTCGTCGCCTCGCGCACCGACGCACGGACCGTCTCGCGTTTCGTCTTCCCGTCCACGAGCGCGAGAGACGGGTAGTAGCCCGCGTCGAGCAGGTGGTAGGTGACGATATCACCGACCGCGACGACCGGTTCGCCGGCGGCCGCCAGTAGCTCGTCGGCGTCCTGATACAGGGGGCCGAGCGGCTGTTTCAGCTCGGTACGCAGCTCCCTCGGAAGTTCGAGGAGGGCGTCCATCACCTGACCTTCAGCGCGTACTTGCCCGCCTCGTCGATCTCCATCTCGGTCGCGATCTGTGAGTGTTCGGGACTGGTGATGACGACGTAGCCCGCCCAGTCTTCCGTCAGCGAGTTCGAGCCACAAGCGGGACACTGCTCGCCGTCGTCGACATCGAGCACGCGGTGGCAGTCACGACAGACGAGTCGTTGCGCCATTCAGTTCCCTCCGCTCGCCCGCTCCGTGCGGTTCTGTTCGAGCCACTCGTGTTTGCCGAGCCCGACCTGTTTCGCGGTCAGCCCGATCTTCGAGTCGCGCGGGTTGCGCTCGTCGATGCTCTTGGTGACGATACGCGTCCGAACCGCGTCGCCGACGCCGAGTAGTCGATCGGAGTCACGGGAGGCGAGCTGTTCGTTCTCGCCGTCGAACGCGAGATACTCGTCAGAGATCTGCGAGACGTGGAGCAGTCCGTCGACCGGTCCGATCCCGACGAACGCGCCGAAGTTGACCGCCTCGACGACCTCGCCGTCGACGACCTCCTGCATCTGCGGATCGTAGGTGATCGCTTCGAACGTCGCCTCGTAGTAGACGCTCGGCTGGTTCGGCACGACAGCGCCGGTCCCGATATCCGTCACTTCCGTGACGGTGACGACGGAGCCGACCTGCTCGTCCATCTTCCCCTCCAGCTTCTCTTGGAGCAGCTGTTTGATCAGTTCCGACGGTACTTCTGGGGAGGAGCGATCCGGCAGAAACTCCGGCGGGACCTCCACCGTATCTTTGAGTGTAACCTTCTTGTACATTAGTCGGTTATGGCGAGTTTATCCTCCCCGCGTAAACAGATTACGGGAACGGACGCGTCCGCGAGCCGCTGTCGCAGTGGTCTGTCGTTCGTTACGGCGTACGCGCACTCGCGACCGAGCGCGAGCACCGCGTCGTCGGCGTAGTCCGCGTCGGTCGCTACGACCGTACAGCGGTCGGCGAGATCGCGACCGACGGACGCGGCCGTTCCCTCGGCCCCGTTCCCCTCGGCCAGCTTCTCGAGCTCGTCGACGACCGTCTCGGGAACGACCAGCTCGTACTCGTCCAGCAGTCGGTCGAGTTCGTCGAACAGCCGCACGTCACACTCGACGGGCATCATCAGCGCGTTCGTGTCGACGACGACCCGCATCAGTTCAGGGTCCCGACGCCGATGAGCCGCCAGCGCGCGCCGATACGCCGGCTGATCGCGATCTTCGCCCCCGACTCGGCACAGACGGGTCGCTGAAGCGTCACCTCTGCCTCCTCGTCGCGAGCGGAGGTGACCGAGCCGACTGTCGTCGCGGTTCCGACCGTCAACATCAGCGGCTCGTTCGTCGAGATCGGGTCGATCTCCTCGTCGTCGCTCACCACCCGCTCTAACAGCTCGACGTCCATCGTGAAGCTGTCGTGAACGGGCGGGAGCGACGCCGCCGGGCCGGCGACCTGCCCGGCCAGTCCGTCACCCTTCGTCATCCCGGGATCGAGTCCGGTCCCGACGCCGATGAGTCCCCCGGGCGTGGCTGAATCGACCGTCGAGCCACCCGCCTGTAGCGATCGGACGGTCGTCGTGACCGGTTCGTAGCTCCCGTCGTCCTCCCGACCGGGCCGGATCTCGATCTCCGCGCCCGCGTCGAGCGTCCCCTGCGTCAGCGAGCCGCCGACGACGCCGCCGGCCAGCTTCTCGAACGTCGTCCCCGGACGGTTGATATCGAAGGAGCGGGCGGCGAGCAGCCGTGGGTCCGTGTCCGGGTCACGCTCTGGCGTCGGAATCGTCTCCTCGATCGCGTCGATGAGCACGTCGATGTTGCTCTCCTGTTCGGCCGAGATCGGCACGACCGGCGCGTCCTCGGCAACGGTCCCCTCAACGAACGACTGGATCTGCTCGTAGTTCTCGCGGGCCTGCTCACCGTCCACGAGGTCGATCTTGTTCTGTGCGATGACGACGTTCTCGATGCCGATGATGTCGAGCGCCATCAGATGCTCCTCGGTCTGGGCCTGCGGAACCGCCTCGTCTGCTCCCACGACGAGCACGGCTCCGTCCATGATGGAGGCTCCGGAGAGCATCGTCGCCATCAGCGTCTCGTGACCGGGCGAATCGACGAAAGAGACGGTACGGACGTGGTCGGTCTCGACCCCATCGACGGTCTGTTCGACCGTGTAGCAGTCGGGCGTCTCGACGTCCGGCCGTCGCCGGAACGTCGCGTCCGCGTAGCCGAGCCGGATGGAGATGCCGCGTTTCATCTCCTCGGAGTGCTGGTCGGTCCACTCGCCGGACAACGCCTGTACGAGCGTCGTCTTGCCGTGATCGACGTGACCCACCAGTCCGATGTTCACCTCCGGTTGTTGATGATTTGCAGTCATTGCGTAATTGTGTCAGACTGGCCCCGTGTGACGGATAAAGCTACCGTGTCGCAGAGAGCCGGTGTTCGAGACCAGCCTCTGTAGATGACGAGAACGGCCTACCCCCACGGCTAAGCCGTAGCCACCTCTCCCGTTGGTATGCTCGATACCGACCGGATTTCGACGCTCACGTTCGACTCCTACAGCACGATCGTCGATGTCGGCTCCGCCGTCGACGTGCTCGCCGGCCACGTCGCTGACCCCGAACGCGTCGCCGAGCGATGGCGCTCGCAGTCGCTCCTCTACTCGGTGGTCGTCAACGACGTGGACAGCTACGAGCCGTTCTACGAGCTGAACCGTCGCGCGCTCGCTCACGCGCTCGAAACCGCCGGCGCAGACGTGACCGAGACGGAGCGCGAGGAGATTCTCTCGGTGTATCTGGATCTCCGCGTGTTTTCGGACGTGCGTGCCGGGCTCGACCGGCTCACCGAGGCGTACGACTGCTGGGTCGTCTCGAACGGCAACCCCGAGATGCTCGACCGAATGTTCGAGGTGGCCGACCTCCACGACCGCGTCGAGGGGTACGTCAGCGCCGACGAGATCGGGACGTTCAAGCCGGACGGTGAGCTCTACCGCCACGCCGCCGCCCGGATCGGGACGCCGATCGAGGAACTCGCACACGTCACGGCCGGCTGGTTCGACGTCGCGGGTGCGGAAGCCGCCGGAATGCAGGCCGTCTGGGTAAACCGCGACGGTGGCCCGTATCCGAACGTCGGCCCGGACCCGTCACTGGAGGTAGACTCGTTCACCGCGCTCGCGGACGAACTCGACCCGTAGAACCACCACGACTATGGGGGACTCTCCGAATATCGCAGCATGGACTCCGGACGCACCACTGTGCTGTTGTTGGTGGTCGTGCTCTCCACCTCGCTCCTCGCCGGTGTCGCCTACAGCAGTGACACCGCCCGACAGACGACGACCGACGAGCGCTACACCCTCTTCGGCGTGCAGGCCGACGGCTGGTTCGGCAACGACAACGGGTACGCCGCCGTCGTCGACGAGTCCGGCACGACCGTCTGGAACTGGTCGGTCCCGAACTCTCGCGTGTTCGACACCGAACAGCTGGAGAACGGAAACATTCAGGTCAGCGTGGCCGTCTCGGTCCCGCAGGCGGACTGTCCGACCGACTACCGCGAGGACCGCTTCGATCGCCCCTGCGTCCGGAACCGCGTCGTCGAACTCGACTACGAGACACAGGATATCGTCTGGGAGTACGACTGGTACGACGCCTTCCCGAACCACCACGAGGTCCACGACGCCGACCGACTGCCGAGCGGCGAGACCGCGATCGCCGACATGGGGAACCACCGCGCGTTCGTCGTCGATCAGTCGGGGACGATCACGTGGGAGTGGAACGCGAGCGACCACATTAGCCGGGACACCGAGTGGTTCGACGAGCACGTCCCCGAGGGGAGCGAGGACGAGTTCGCCAGCAACGGGCCGGAGTCCGACTGGACGCATCTGAACGACATCGACCGGCTCGACAACGGCAACTTCCTGCTGTCGATCCGCAACTACGACGTGGTCCTCGAAGTCGCGCGCAACGAGAGCATCGTCGAGACGTACGGCGAGCCGGGCGACCACTCGATCATGGACGAACAGCACAACCCGAACCTGTTAGCGGAGACGGGGACGCTCGTGGTCGCGGATTCGGGCAACGACCGCATCGTGGAGCTGAACGCCACGAACCAGACGGTCGTCTCGGAGTACGGCTCCGTCCCCGCCGGCTCGAACGTCGGTGACCCGTCGCTTCGGTGGCCCCGCGACGCCGACCGGCTCCCGAACGGCAACACGCTCATCACCGACTCGCGGCGGTTCCGTATCCTCGAGGTCGCGCCCAACGGGTCGGTCGTCTGGTCGCATCTCCGACAGGATGACCGCTCGATCGTCTACGAGGCCGACCGCATCCGACTCGACGGTGAGTATCTCCCCGAGGAGCCGTCGGTCTCGACGGATAACGCGACGCTCGTCACGCGGACGAACGGCCCGCTGGTAGATCTGTACGCGACGCTGGACTCGTATCTCGCGTTCGTGCCATTTCTGCCGCTGTGGGTCGGCCCGCTCCCGCTGGTGATCGGGCTCGTCGATCTCGGCGCGCTCCTCCTGCTCGTGCGCGGACGGCTCCGCTGATCAGCGCTCGCGGTGGCGACGCGTCGGTCGCGACAGCTCCGGCGGGCGCTCGAACTCGTCGAAGGAGACGAACCCCTCCGAAAGCGTGTACTCCAGCTCTCGTTCCTCGCTGTTATCGGTAAGTGATCCTTCTTCGAGGGTCGTTTCGTCCTCGAATCCAGGCTTCACGCGCACCGCTTTTGCCGGCTGGCCGACGACGACGTGGTGGGCGGGAACGTCACCCGTGACCGTCGAGCGCGCGCCGACGACGCTGTTTTCCGCGACTTCGACCCCGGCGTTGACCATCACGTCGTACGTGATGCGGGCGTCGTCCTCGATGATCGTGTGGTAGTTTCGCACCTCGGTCTGATCGACGATATCGTGATCGTGGCTGTACACGTGTGCTCGGTCAGAGATCGAGACTCGGTCACCGATGGTGAGCTTCCCGCGGTCGTCGAGATGCACGTCGTCGTGGACGACGACGTTGTCACCGATCGTGATGTTGTGCCCGTACGAGAAGGTGACGCCTTTGAAGAAGCGGACGTTCTCGCCGACCTCGTCGAACAGGTGCGACGCGAGCATCTCGCGAAAGCGGAGCGCGAAGGCGATGTTGTCGGCCATCGGCGTGGCATCGAACTGCCGCCAGAGCCACTGGAGATGTTTCGACCGCTCGAACCGCTGTTCGTCCTTCTCGGCGTAGTACTCGCTCTCCAGCGTAGAGTTACACGGGTCGTACCCCTGGAGTCGGACGCGCTCTGCGGCCGACACCGACTTGCCCGACTGCCACCGCTCGTACGATTCCCTGTCACCGTGGAGGTCCACGAGGATGTCCTGAACGACCTCGCAGGTGCTCTCGCCGCCGTCGGTGCGTGCGGCGGTCAGTCGCTCGTCGACCTCGGTGACGAGCTGTTCGAGTCCGGTCTCGGCATCGGGCGGGAGTCGGACGTGGCGTTTTGTCATACGTTCTGGTATCCTCGCGGCGCGTATCAGCGTTTCCGTCGCCGAACCGTTACCTCTCGGTAACCGCCCACGTGCGGGCGCTCCGCGGAGTCACGGCGATCTAAGTGCCCGAGCCGGAACGCTCTTGCGACGGACGACCGTTCCTGCGGTAATGGCGGATACGCTGACGCTCGTGCTCGTCGCGGTACTCGGCTTCACGCTCGCCGGTCTCGGCGCGAAATCGCGGGGGCTGCTCCCGGGGTGGCTTCAGCTCTCCGGCCCGATCGTGACGCTCCACACCGACCGGGGGAAGGCGCTTCTCACCAAGCTCGCTCAGCCGAAGCGGTTCTGGCGCGCGTGGGGGAACCTCGGCGTCGGCGTCGCGCTGATCGTGATGGCCGGCTCGTTCGTCCTCGTCCTCCTCGGCGGGCTTCAGGCGCTCGCTAACCCGCAGCCGACACAGCTCACGCAGCCGCGGAACGTCCTCGCGATCCCGGGCGTGAACGACTTCCTCCCGCTGTCTGCGGCTCCCGAGATCGTCGCCGCCCTCCTCGTCGGTCTCGTCGTCCACGAGGGCGGACACGGACTGCTCTCGCGGGTCGAGGACATCGAAATCGACTCGATGGGGCTGGCGCTCCTCGCATTCATCCCGGTCGGCGCGTTCGTCGAACCCGACGAACAGCAGCAGGCCGACGCCAGCCGGGGCGCACGAACCCGGATGTTCGCCGCCGGGATCACCAACAACTTCGCCGTCGCCATCGTCGCGTTCGCTCTCCTCTTCGGCCCGGTCGCCGGCTCTATCGCCGTCGTCTCCGGCGCACCGATCGCGGGCGTCCTCCCCGGCGGAGCCGCCGCACAGGGGGGTGTCGATCGCGGCGACGTGATCACCAGCGTCGACGGGACACAGGTCACGGGCCCCGCCGACTTCGATACCCTGCTCGATTCGACCGACGAGCGAACGGTCTCCGTCGCGCTCGAATCGGGCGAGACGACGAGCGTCGAGCGGTCGCTCACTGTCACCGGTGCTGGCGCGAACGCCCCCTTCGGTATCAACACGACCGTCGCGCGGGTGAACGCGACGGCGGTGTACACCGAACCCGGGCTGACCGCCGCGGTGACCGATCGCGAGGTCGCGACGATCGAGAGTGCAGCCGGCGAGCGCGTCACTACACCGATCGGAGCGTACACGAACGTCTCACAGCCGGGCGAGCGCGGCCCGTCGCCGCTGGCCGACGCCTCCGGACTCGGCGGTGAGTCGTTCATCATTACCGCGTTCGACGGTAACCGGGTCGTCGACAGCGAGACGCTCGGATCGCTGCTCGACGAGACGGACCCCGGTCAGTCGGTCACGGTCGCCGGCTACCACGACGGCGAGCGCCGGACGTTCGACGTGACCCTCGCCGCGCATCCGCGCGAGGACACCGGCTTCCTCGGCGTCACCATCCAACCGGGCGTCACCGGGATGAGCGTCGATGACTTCGGCGTCGAGGAGTATCCGGCAGACGTTTTCCTCACAGCCCTCGGCGGCGGTGGCGACGACGGACTGAACGGTATCCAGCGCGCCGTGTTCACGATCAGTCTCCCGTTCGCGGCAGTGACGCTCCCGAACGTCGATCAGCCGTTCCCCGGCTTCGTCGGCGTCTACGAGAACTTCTACGCGGCCGGTGACGGTCCCCTCGCGTTCCTCGGCACGGGACCGCTGCTCCTGCTCGCGACGCTGCTGTTCTGGATCGCGTGGATCAACGTCATCCTCGGGCAGTTCAACTGCGTGCCTGCGTTCCCGCTCGACGGCGGTCGCATCCTCCGGACCTCGACGGAGGCGGTCGTCTCGCGGCTCCCGCTCTCGGAGAAGTACGCCGCGACCCGCGCCGTCACCGTCACGATCGGACTGTCGATGCTCGTGTCGCTGCTCGCGACTATCTTCGCGCCACAGCTCCTCGGGTGAGCGTCACGACCGATCGACGAACAGCGCGTAGAAGATCGTCCCGAAGCCGAGCGCGGTGAAGCCGCTCTCGACGAGCAGCGCGAGCTCGCGGCCGACGGGAGCGAACCAGTCGAGCACGCCGGCTGTGAACGCACCCATCGTGATGATACCGAAGCCGAGCGCGAGCGCCGCGAGCGGCTCCGCGTCCGTTCGCCGGTACGCCTTCACGCTGTAGTAGGTGATGACGATACCGAGCGCCAGCGTGACCGTCTTCAGTGTCGCGATCGCGTATGGATGTGTCATGTTGAATCTCTGATACTCGACCACAGCCGGGCGACGCGCTCCTCGGGATCCTCCGCCGGGCGGTCGATCTCGATCTCCAGACGGCGGTCGTCATCGAGCAGGACGTGTACCGCCTCGAAGGCGAGCGCGTACTGCGCCGTGTGGTGGCCGTCGCTCCGAACCACCGTCTGCTCCTCGATCAGCTCCGCGTCCGTGAGCAGGTCGAGCTTCCGGTACACCGTCGATCGAGCGATCTCTGACCGATCGACCAGTTCGTCGGCGGTCGCGGGTGAGTCGAGGGCATGCACCAGTGCACGACAGGCGGGATCGTCGAGCGCGGCTACCACCGCCTCGGTATCGACTGACTCCTCGAAGGGGGTGCTCACAGCCGCCCACCGTCGAAGTACCGCCGGAGTAGCTGCCGTTCTGCGCGTCGTAGCGTCTCGCTACACGTCGATTTCGACAGGTCGGTCGCCGCTGCGACGTCGGCCAGCGAGCAGTCTCGGGGAATCTCGTAGTAGCCACCGTCGAGTGCGGCCCGGACGATCTGTCGCTGGCGAGCCGTGAGCAGCGTCTCCTCGTCGTCACCGGGCCGTATCGCCTCGACCGAGAACTCCAGCCCGCGTTCCGTCAGCTCCTCTGCGAGCGTCGTCAACGACTCGTGTGGCGCGGTAAGCTCCCACTCGATGATACCGTCGGCGACGACGAACGGAAACGCCGGAGGCGTGCCGGCGGCCGCGGCCGTCTCCAGCGGTCCGGCGTTCGCGACGCTGATCTGACACACCGCACGCTCACCGTGTCGGTCGAGGATATCGAGCGAGCGGACCCCCGCTGCCTCCGCGATGACCGCGAGAACCGCCGGCAACGACGGTGCTATGACGTCTGCCAGAAGCGTCGCCGGATCACCGATCGTGGCGGTTCGGACGCGAATCCGAGCAGCGGGATGCTCGCTCGTGAGCCGTGCCGGCCACGAGCCGTCAGGAGCCGTGACCGCCAGTCGTGCACGCGCCATCCCTGTCAGTAGATTCGCCCGGGACGCCACATTACACTGCCGGACTCCCAGCCACGGCTTATATACCATCGACCGAACCTATTCGCTTGTGTCCACGCATCTGGGACTCACCGCAGGGGGCTACGTATCTCCCCGGCCAACACCGATCCGTATGCCTCCGACGATCGGCGCACCCGGCGATGGTATCACGCGACGCGAGTTCATGGCGGCAACGGGCACGACAGGTATCGCTGCGGCCGCTGGCTGTGCGACGACGAGCGAGCCGACGGTCGACGAGCGGGACGGTCGCTCGTCTCGACAGATGCAGTCCGTTCCGACGACGAGCCCTCCGGAGATCGTTGACCTGAACGAGCGTGACGACTCGGTGACGCTGAAGACGGTGACCGCGGCTCACCAGCCACACCCCGGTGAGACGATGGGTGGGCCGGTGTCACTCCCTCGCGTGTGGGCTTGGCAGGCCGACGACGGCGAGCCGTCCGTCCCCGGGCCGGTGCTCCGTGTCGACGAGGGGACGGAGTTCGAGGTGACGCTCGACAACTCCGAGATGAGCACGCCACACACGTTCCACGTTCACGGTATCTCGACGACGTGGGAGAACGACGGCGTTCCGACGACGACCGGGATCACCGTCGGGGGCGGTGAGACACACACCTATCAGTTCACGGCGAACACGCCCGGAACACACCTGTATCACTGTCACTACCAGACGCCTCGCCACATGGAGATGGGAATGTACGGGGCGCTTCGCGTCGATCCGACGGGATATGAACGCGCCGACCGGGAGTATTTCATGACCGTCAAGGAGTGGGACTCGCGGCTCTCACGGCAGTACGCCGGTGGCGACGCCACGTACGACCTGACGAACCGCCGGCCCGACGTGTTCACCGTCAACGGAAAGTCCGCCCCCCGGACGCTCCACCCCGAGGACGGTAGTCCGATCGTCGTCTCGGCCGGTGACACCGTCCGTGTCCACTGGCTGAACGCGGGGTTCATGTCACACCCTCTTCACATCCACAACCACCGGTTCGACGTGGTCGAGCGCGACGGCTCACCGATCCCCGACGTCGCCCGGTACAGACGCGACACGCAGTCGGTGAGTCCGGCAGAGCGGTACACCATCGAGTTCGAGGCCGACGCCGATCCCGGCATCTATCTGATGCACTGTCACAAGGTGGACCATATCCGTAACGGATCGACGTACCCCGGTGGGATGCTCACTGGTGTCGTCTACGAGGAGGCGATGAACACGGATATCTTCGCCAGCCTGATGGAGTACGCCGGCTACGAGGGGTGAGATCTATGCCGACCCGACGCTCCTTCCTCGCTGGCGCGGTCGGCGGTGCGGGACTGACGGTCGCTGCTCGGCCCGTTACTGCACAGGAAGGCACGGACCTCACCGACTGGTTTGCAGGGACCGATAACGCTGGACGCGTCGTTGACCGCACCGGCACAGAGACCGTGACCGTTACCGTCGGCGCAGCCGGGAACGGCGGTGCGTTCGGATTCGGCCCGCCGGTCGTCCGCGTCGATCCCGGTGCGACCGTCCGCTGGGAGTGGACCGGAGACGGCGGAAGCCACAACGTCGTCGCGTCGAGTGGCGCGTACGAGTCAGAGCTGTACGGCGAGCAGGGGGCGACGTTCGAACACGCGTTCGAGTCGCCCGGCGTCTCGCGCTACTACTGTAGCCCGCACGAGAGTATTGGAATGGTCGGGGCAGTCGTCGTCGGCGACGCGGCCGTCGAACTTCCCGGCAACGCGACGCCGACGCCGACCGCGCCGGGTGACTCTGCCGCCAGCTCCGAGCCGACTGAGCCGCGCTCGTTCGACGGCTGGCTCGCGGACACGGACAACTACACCGGCGTCGTTGACGCCCGCGACGACGACGAGGTGACGGTGGCCGTCGGCGCGGACGGCAACGGCGGACGGCTCGCCTTCGACCCGGCTGCGATACACATCTCCCCCAAGACAACCGTTCGCTGGGTGTGGGAGGGTCCCCACCAGTACGATGTAGTGGACCCGGACCTCGGCTACCAGTCCGAACAGGTCGCGAACCCCGGCTACGAGTTCGCCGTCGAATTCGGCGGTCACGGTCTCTCGACGTACGAGTGCGAGCGGTACGGCGACAGCGGAATGCGCGGCGTCGTCATCGTCGGTGACGGGCCACAGCGCAGGCTGAGCCGTCAGGGGTTCGGCGTCGCTGGACTCCTCGCCGCGCTTGGGGCCGCTCCGCTCGCGCTCGGCGTGCGACATCATCTCAGTACGACGACTGGACCGGGCCACGACGGGTCAGGAGACGGACCCTGATCGCTCGCCCCACTGCTCGGTCGTGACTGCGACCGCGCTCAACCGAACAGTCCATGAGAGCCGAGCACGAACGGGACCGTATGACCCGACGTGATGCTCCCGCGACCGAGGAAGGGTGGTACGCACTCCACGATTTCAGACGTATCGACTGGGACGCGTGGCGGGACGCTCCCGACCGCGAACGCGACCGCGCGCTCAGCGAGGGCGTCGAGTTCCTCCGCGCCCGCGAGGCCCTGAGCGACGCCGAGCAGGGCGGCTCTGCGGTGTTCAGCCTCACCGGCCACGAGACCGACCTCATGCTGTTGCATCTCCGCCCCGAGACCGAACAGCTCGACCGCATCGAACGCGCCTTCGAGCAGACCGCACTCGCCGGGTTCACCGAGCGCGCCGACTCCTACGTCTCCGTCACCGAGGTCTCCGGCTACGTCACCGAGGAGCTGGCGGACGGCATCGAGAACATCGACGACGACGGGACGCGGAACTACATGCTCCAGCGGCTGTATCCGTCGATTCCGGACGCCGAACACGTCTGTTTCTACCCGATGGACAAGCGCCGCGGGCCGGAGTACAACTGGTACGATCTCCCGTTCGACGAGCGAGCCGACCTCATCGCCGGCCACGGCGACATCGGTCGCGAGTACGCCGGCAAGGTGACCCAGATCATCACGGGATCGATGGGGTTCGACGACCACGAGTGGGGCGTCACTCTCTTCGCCGACGATCCGACCGAGTTCAAGCAGCTGCTCGCCGATATGCGGTTCGACCCCTCCTCCTCGCGGTACGCCGAGTTCGGTCGCTTCCGGTTCGGTCGCCGCTTCGCCCCCGAACGGCTCCCCGAGCTGCTCGCCGGGGGGTCGCTTCCGGCGTACGGCTCCGGCGAGACCGAGACCCCCGACGCTGGAACCAGCGATTCCGTGCCCGGCGAGACGGACGAAGCGGCGGCAGGCTCCGAGTCCGAGAGCGGCGGCGAGTCGAGCGGTCGCCCCGAATCGGGCGAGCCGCCACACGACGCCGCGACGACAGAAGAGCTGGCGGAGGAGCTGCGCCGGCTCGGCGTGGACGCGACCGAGCATCCCGAAGCCGGCTTCGGGCTCGTCTTCTACAGCGACGAGGACGCCGAAGCCCTCGTCGATGAGGTCGAGGGACTACGCGGCAACTTCGAGCATTACGACACCCATCTGCTCACGTCCGTGCGCGCACACGCCGGGCGCACTGCCGTCGTCTCGCTGTGGAAGAATGAGCGCGCGGCTAACACGGCGTCTGGATTCCTCGGCGATCTCACCGGTGTCGGCGGCGACGGTATCGGGGGACCGCTGGCCGACCGCGACGCCGCCGATCACGCTGACACCACGACCGACGACAGGGACGCCGCCGAATCTCCCGTCGAGGGGACCGACGACGAGACCGACGACGACATCCGCGGCGAGCTTGCCGACCTCGACATCTACGCCGGACAGCCACACGGCGAGGACGTGTACGCGATGGTGCTCTACTCCGCAGCCGACACCGCGGAGCTTCGCGAGGAGGTCGATTCCCTCTCGGACGGCTTCGACCGCTACGATACGCACGTCGGGACCGACCTGTACGGGGGGACGGCGACCGACCGCGCGGCCGTCGTCTCGCTGTGGGACACCCGCGACGCCGCCGACACCGCCGGCGATTACCTCGCCGACCTGCCGGAGATCGTCGGTCGCGCCGGTGAGGAGTCGACGTTCGGCACGATGGGGATGTTCTACACGGTCAAGCCCGACTACCGCGAGGCGTTCGTCGAGCGGTTCGAGACGGTCGGCGGGATGCTCGCCGAGCTGGACGGCCACATCGAGACCGATCTGATGGTGAACGCGGCCGACGAGAACGACATGTTCATCGCCAGCCAGTGGACGGAGAAAGAGGCCGCACTCGAGTTCTTCCGCTCGGACGCGTTTCGCGACACCGTCCAGTGGGGCCGTGACGTGCTCGCCGACCGGCCGCGACACGTCTTCTTAGCGTAACTGCGAGCGAAGCGAGCGATTTAGAAGAGAGCGTCAGTCGTCGACCGGCGTATCCGCACGCGTCGTCGTCACGTAGACGCTCTCGCGGTCGAAGATGAACTCGTCGAGGAACGACGTCACGTAGACGATGCCCTGACCGAACAGATACCCCCAGAGGGTGATGGCGGCCAGTAGCTCCGCCGGATGGTGGCTGTAGCCGTGGCGGTAATCCCGCACGAAGATGAGCAGCGAGGTGAGAAACGGCGCGACACCGACGAGACCCCACAGCAGCCAGTCGTAGGGGAGATACGTCCCGCCGGTAAGCAGCGTCCGGTCGAGCAGTAACATCGGGGCGGCGACGACGGTGACGACGGGAACGAGCGCGTAGACGAAGGTGTAGGCGGCATCGAAGCGCGCACGCCGGGTCAGCGTCGAGTCGAACGGGAGCCGAGGGAGATACCGCACCGCGACCTGCATCCAGCCGCGCGCCCACCGGGTGCGCTGGCTCCACCACGCCGACAGCGTCGCGGGGTTCTCCTCGTAGGTGACCACGTCGGGATCGACACGAATTCGCTTGCCTGCCTCGTGGATGCGCGCGGACATATCGACGTCCTCGACGAGAATCTCCTCGTCGAACGCGCCGAGCCGGTCGAACAGCTCGCGCCGGAAGAACGCCTGTCCGCCGCCGAAGATGGTGAAGCCGCCGAACACCTCGCGGCCGAACAGGTCGGCGAGCTCGGCGATATGCCGCTCGACGGTGGCGTGGAGCGCGAGCAGCGAGTCGGTCGGGTTCGACCCGTAACAGCGGCCTTTCACACACCAGATGTCCTCGTCGGCGACGAAGTACCGAACCGCGCGCTCGATGGCGTCGGGCGCGAACTCGTGATCGGCGTCGATGCTCGCGATGATCTCACCGCTTGCGTGTTGGAGTGCGTAGTTGGTCGCTTTCGCCTTCCCGCCGCCCTCCTCGTCGCGCTCGATCGCGACGATCTCCTCGTGGTCGTCGGCGTACCGATTCACGATCTCCGCCGTGTCGTCGGTCGAAGCGGCCTCGTAACAGGCGACGATTTCGAGTTTGTCGGTGGGGTACTCGACGGCGAGTGCCGCATCAAGTGTGTCAGCGATGACTGGTCCCTCGTTGTACGCGGGAATGACGACGCTCACCGTCGGCGGATCGGTGAGCTCAACGTCGGGCGGTGAGGCAGACCGGAACGCGAGCACCGCGCCGAGATACGTCCGTCCGACCAGTCCGATCAACAGCACGAGCAACACCGTCCGGAGGGCCGTGGCGTACGCCCCGGAGAGGAGAGCGGGCGCAGTGACGAGCGCGAGCGCCAGTACGGTGACCGTCCCGTACCACCCCACCGTACGGATAGACACGCCTGTCTCGTCTGCGGTCTTCACTTCCATTGGCTGGCTTTTTACACAGAGACGGAAAGTCGTTGCGAGACGATACGTGCGCTCGCTTCTGTTCCGTCACGTGTTTAGGCTGGCTGTGTGTCACTCCCGCCAGCGTGACCCCCTCGTATCGCCGCTGGCTGGCACTCACCGTGGCGCTCGCAGCGGTGCTCCGGTTCGCCGGTCTCGGCGTGGAGGGGCTGTGGATCGACGAGATAATCACGATCCGATTTCTCGCCGAGTACACCCCAGCTCAGCTCCTGACGGTGATTCCGAGCCGGCAGCCACATCTCCCAACCTACTACGTCGCGCTCGACCTGTGGCGCGGGCTGTTCGGAGCTGGGGCGGTGACGCTCCGGTTCCCGTCTGCCGTCGCTGGAACACTGTCTGTTCCGGTCGCGTTTCTGCTCATCCGTCGGCTCTACGACTCGACCGCCGGACTGCTCGCGGCTGTGACGATCGCGCTCTCCAGCTACCACATCGCTCACGCACGGGCAGTCCGGATGTACGCCGCCGTCACGCTCGGCGTGCTCGCGTCGACGTACCTGTTCACACGACTCGACGACGGGCGACGGTTCACCGCGGCGTATCTGGTCTCGACGCTGTTCACGCTCTCGCTTCACCCGTTCGCGGTCTTTCTCCCGCTCGTCCACGCGACCGTGCTCGCCACCGACCGGTTCGCGCCGACCGTCGAGCGCACGTGGACCACCCCAGACACGCAGTGGCCGGTCGCGGTCGCTCTGTTTCCCGTCCTCGTGGTCGGCGTGTTCGGTGTCGCAAGCTTCCTCAGCGGTGCGCGGCTCACGTTCGTCGCGACGCCCGGGCCTCGCGAGATAGCGACCGTCCTCGGCTCCTTTCTCGGCCAGTGGCCGTGGCCGTGGAACGCCGTCATCGGTGGCGGCTGTGGAATCCTCGCGCTCGTCGGGCTCTGGGCCGGGCGTCGGGAGCCGGCGACCCGACTGCTCGCCTGCTGGCTGGCCGTTCCGATCCTCGGGCTGCTCGCCGTCTCGTATCTCGCGACACCGGTGTTGTACGACCGCTACGCCGTCGTCGCCGCGCCCGCGCTCCCGTTTCTCGTCGTTCGCGGCGTGCTCGCGCTCGGCTCGCTCGACATCGACACCCGGCTCACGACCGCCCGCACGGTCCAGATCGCAGTCGCCGGCGCGCTCGTCGCCGCGCTCGCGGTCTCCGGGGTTACGCTTCACACGACGACCGACAACGAGGAGTGGGACGCGGCGGTCGAAACCGTCGAATCGCGGGCCGACACCGGCGCGCTCGTCGTCGTCAGCGACTGTATCACCCGACGTGCGTACACCTACTACGCCGACCGCGAGGACCTCACGGTCGTCGGCTCCGTCGGCCCGGAGTCCGGGACGCCCCACGATCGGACACCGACCGCGGCGATTCGCCCGCGGCTGGCGAGCCACGAGGAGGTGTGGCTCGTCTTCTCACACGTCGCTGACCGCGAACAGCGGCGACTCCGGCGGCTCGCCGGCGAGCGTCACAAAAAGCGACTCTCCCGCGAGTTCGTCGGCGTCACCGTCGTCAGCTACGAACAGCCCGCAGGCGAGACGGTCGCCGCAGACGACCCGCCCACTACCGGCTGTGACGTGCGAATCGGTAACGACGAGTAGCCGAACCGAAGCTAATCGGCGGTGAGAATCCCGGCCGCGCGGAGATCGTCGCCGTCGACGCTGGTGCGGTACTCCTCCTTCTCCATCCCGTCGAAGCGGTCGATGCCGAACTCGTCGGCGTACAGCTGCTCGACGCGGCTGCGCTCGTCGCCGGACAGCGCGGGCGTCTCGGGCGCGCTCGCCCACTCGTCGATATCGGCCTTCGAGCGGAACGTCGGCGTCACGCTCGCCACCGCGTCGTACGAGAGCAGCCACTGGATCGCGGCCTGGCCCATCGTCCGGTCGCCGTCGCGTTCGAGGAAGCGGAGCGTCTCCAGCTTCTCGAAGCCGGTGTCGTACCACTCGTCCGGGCGGAAGCCGCGGTGATCCCCCGCCTCCAGCTCGGTGTCGGGGGTGACCTGCTCGTTCAACAGGCCCGACGAGTGGGGGACACGCGGGATGAGCGACGTGCTCGACCCCTCGGTCTCGACCGTCTCCACGAAATGGCGGTGTACGTCCTGTTCGAGCATGTTGCCGACGTACTGGACGCCGTCGAACTCCCGTTCGATGGCGAAATCGCCTTCGGCGAGCCAGCCGATCGAGGGACCGAGCGCGAGTCCGATCGCGTCGGCCACGTCCTCCTCGCGGAGCTCGTCGAGCAGCTCCAGTATCTCGCCGTCGAGTTCGGCCACGTCCGGGTTGTGAAGCTGGAGATACTCCACGTGGTCGGTGTCGAGCCGGTCGAGCGACCGCTCGACGGCGTCGCGCAGATACTCGGTGTCGTACTGTTTGGGAAGCTCGCCGTGGCCGGCCTGCGGGTTGTTGTAGAAGTCGTAGCCGACCTTCGTTCCGACGACCATCTCCTCGCCCCGCTCGTCGAGCACCTCGCCGAGCAGCTCTTCGGATCGACCGTGACCGTACACGTCGCCGGTGTCGAAGTAGGTGATACCTGCATCGAGGGCGTACTCTACCATCTCCAGTGCGTCCGCCTCGTCGCGGTCGCCCCACCAGTCCGTGCCGATGACCCACGCGCCGAAGCCGACCTCGCTCACGTCGACAGTAGAGTCGCCGAGTTGCCGGTGTCGCATACTCGGATTTGGGGACTCTGCTACTTATCCGACGCGGTTAGCTCTCCAGTCGAAGCCGGTTCGTGACGAAGGTGGTGTCGAGCGCCGCGAGGAACGGCCCGAGCCGCGGCCCCTGCGTCTCGTCCAAGAAGAGCCGATAGCCGGCGGTGAAGAACTCGCCCACCTCGACATCGTGTTCGCGTGCGGTCTCGAATATCCGCTCGTGGAGGTCCTCACCGTCTGGTTCCGTCGTCTCGATGTCGTCGGCGAGCGCCGCGAGCGCGCCGGTCGTCGCGTCGTCGAACGCCACGTCCGGCAGCTCCTCCGCGAGCCGGTAGTTGTACTCGTTGTCCGTGCGGACGGCCCACGCGCGAGCCGTCTCGACGCGAGCGAGCGCGCGCTCGATCCGCTCGTCGCTCGCGTCCTCGGGCAGGTGACCGGAGCGGCGGGCCATCGTCGCCCGAAGCTCGTCGTCGTCGGTCATCCCGAGCACGGCGGCGAAGGTGTACGGGATACGGATGCGTTCCGGGTCCGGGTCGGTGACGAACGGGTACGCGCGCTCGGCGCGGGCGGTCTCGGTCGCGCCGCCGTCCTCCTCACCGAAGTAGAGCCGTTCGAAGCGGTCGAACTCGTCGACCAGCTGATCGAGACGCTCGATCGAGAAGTCGCGCGCCCGCTTCGGGTCTTTCGTGAAGAAGTAGCGGACTACCTCGGGTTCGAGCATATCGAGCACCTCCGACACCATCACGACGTTCCCGGCCGAGGAGGAGAACGGCTCCCCGTCGAGCGTGAACCACTCGTACACCATCGGGACGGGCGGTGTTGTCCCGAGCAGCTCGCTCGCGATCTGCTCACCGGAGGGCCACGACCCCTCGGCGTGGTCCTTGCCGAACGGCTCGAAGTCGACATCGAGCGTCTGCCACTGGGCGGGCCACTCGAAGCGCCACGGTAGCTTCCCGTCCCGGAGCGTCGCGGTTCCCTCGTGGCCACACCCCTCGATGGTCTGACCGCCGGTCTCGGTATCCGTACAGCGGTACTCGACGGTCCCAGACTCGGCGTCGATACTCGTCACGGTCTCGGTCACCATCCCGCAGTCCGCACAGATCGGGTTGAACGGGACGTACGATTCGTCTACCTTCTCCTGATACGCGCTCAGCAGCTCGCGAGCCTCCTCGGCGTTCGCGAGGACGTGACGAGTCACATCCTCGAACGCGCCGGATTCGTAGAGATCGGTGTTCGAGCGAACGTCGATGTCGATATCGAGTAGCTCCGCGGACTGGCGGATGATCTCCGAGAAGTGGTCGCCGTAGGAGCCACAGCAGCCGAACGGATCCGGGATATCCGTGTACGGCTTCCCGAGGTTCGTCCCGAGCGCCGAGGCGTCCACGTCTCCGAGTCCGACGATGTTCCCGTTGAGGTCGGCAAGCTTCCGCGGGAGCGTGCGGAGCGGGTCGCGGTCGTCGGTCGTGAACACCTGCCGCACGTCGTGCCCCCGCTCGCGCAACACCTCGGCGACGAAGTAACCGCGCAGCAGCTCGTTCATGTTCCCGAAATGCGGGACCCCCGACGGTGAGATCCCGCCCTTGATGACGATCTCCTCGTCCCCGTCGACGCGTTTCTCGACAGCGTCTGCGGCTGCATCGGCCCAGAAGTCGTACTGCCGGTCGGTGAGCGTGTGCGGAGTACTCATGACCGCTCCTCGTCCGGAACGATACGCGTGCCGTCGAACGAGTCGTGCTCGACCGCATCAGTGACTCGCGCCGGGTCGGCCCCGTCGAGCACGACCGTCTCCAGCCCGGCGCGCTGGATCACCTTCGTCGCGAGCAGATCGACGGGCGCAGACGCGCCCGCGGTCATCTCCATCGATGCGACGGTATCGACCAGCTCGCTCGCGGTGAGCTCGTCGTGTCGCCGTGCGTCGTCCACCTCGTTCGGATCGGCGGTGAACACTCCCGGCACGGAGGTCGCGAAGACGAGCCGATCGGCGTCGACGTACTCGGCGAGGACCGCGGCGACCGCGTCGGTCGTCTGTGCGGGGACGACACCGCCCATGACGGTCACCTCTCCGCGCTGGACGTCGGTCCGCGCCTGCTCGTAATCCTCGGGGACGACCGACGCCGTGATCGACTCGTCGAGGGCGGCAAGCAGGAGCTTCGCGTTCAGCCGCGTGACGGCGATCCCCAGCTGGTCGAGCTCGCTCTCGTTCGCGCCGACCTCGCGCGCCGCGCCGATATACTCGCGGGCGACCCCGCCCCCACCGACGACGACGGCAACCTCGTGGCCCGACTCGACAAGCCCCTCGATGACGGCGGCGTACTCGGCGACCCGGTTCGCGGCTGGATCGGGGACGAGGACGCTCCCACCGACAGAAACGACGATTCTCATTGTCAAACTGTTCCGCGTTCGCCGCTTAAGCGTTATCAAGCGCGCGAGCGACCGCGACAGCTACAAGCCGCTCGCGCCGAACGACGGCACGTGTACGCGTTGAGCATCGTCGGTCCGTCGGCCCGCGAGACCGCAGCTGACATCGCTGGTGTGGTCTCCGGCAATGTCGCGCTCGTCACCACCGGTGAGACCGCGACACCGCCGTCGGCTGTCACGACAGTGACGACGTTCGGAGACGGGCGACAGGCGACCAGCGACGACAGTCAGCCGCTCGGTGAGATACTCGATCGCCTCGCGCGGAGCCACGACTACGCGCTCGTCGTCGACGTTCCCAACGCCGACCTCCCACAGCTCGTCCTCGACGGCAGCCCTTCTCGGTTGTCGCTGTTCGATGAGTCGGTCACCGATCCCGACGCCGAGCGAGTCGTCGACGCGCTCCACGAGCAGCCCGAACACGAGAGCTTGGAATCGCTCGTCGCCGCGGTGAAACGCTCCGGTGACGCCGACCGCGCGGGTGCGATCGCGACGTTCACCGGTCGGGTTCGTCGGTTCGACGGGCCAGACGACGTCGAGACGACCCACCTCGACTTCGAGATGTACGACGAGGTGGCTCTCGCCAAGATGCGAGAGCTCGAGACTGAGCTTGAAGCCCGCGAAGAGGTGTTCGAGGTCCGGCTCCACCACCGTCAGGGGTACATCCCCGCGGGCGGGGATATCGTCTTCGTCGTCGTGCTCGCCGGTCACCGACGGGAGGCGTTCGACGCGGTATCGGACGGCATCAACCGGCTGAAACGGGAAGTCCCGATATTCAAGCGGGAGCAGACGACCGACGAGCAGTTCTGGGTCGACTCTGACGGGTGACGGACAGTGCGCGCTGGGGCCGTCACCGCGACTGACCCCGACAGTAGCGGCAACAATTTCTTACAACTGGCCGTAGACCGACCGACTCGGTGATAGCAGGTCGAGACGGATTGAAGCCGTTAGAAGCCGTCGTAAAACGTCTAACTGTCTCTCGACCGTTCGTAAAACGTTCATTTCACACCGATTCGCCGCGGTTCAGCGCAAATCGTGCCGAAGCGAACCGAAGCGTCTCGCATTTATATGTCCCTATGGCCCCCTGACGTGAGTGAGGCGAGACACCCTATGAGCGCAACTACCCCCGCAACCGAGTCCGAGTCCGAAGGTAAGGAGAGTCGACTGAAAAACTACCTCGCACGGAAGGCCGAGGACGGTGAGCTGTACTTCAAGTCCAAGTTCATCGCGGACGAGGTCGGGCTATCGCCCAAGGAGATCGGCGCGCTGATGGTGAAACTCCGCGATACCGCCACCGAGATCAACGTCGAGAAGTGGTCGTACACGAGCGCGACCACGTGGCGTATCACTCCCGCCTGACGCTGCCCCCGACGCGGGACCGACGCTCCGATCCCCTGCCCTCTCACACTGGGGTTTATTTCCCTGTCCTCCCTTCGTTCGACAATGAGCGACGACGAGGGATACGACTCCCTCCCGACGCCGACGGCGTTAGCGGACGCGTTCCACGTCGAGGAGCGGCGCGCGGAGGAGGATCGCGTCGTCTACGTCGGTGAGCCGCTGCTATCGACCGAGACGCTCGAACGGCAGGTGTGGCCCCTGTTTCGCGAGGCGGGATACGACGTGCGGCTACAGACGATCACCGACAGCGAAGCAGACCCGATCTCGGGGGTCGAACTCCGCTCGCGACGCTACGCCCTCGTCGCGACGCCGGCGGGGAACAGCCTCGATTCGGTTCCGTGGACCAACGTACTCATGTTCGCGCTGACGGTGCTCACGACGCTGTTCGTCGGCTCGCTCTGGTATCACGAACCGGCGTGGGGTCCGGTCGAACTGCTTACCGGCGAGAACTGGAAGTTCAGCGCGGCGGTGCTCTCGGTGCTCGTCACACACGAGCTCGGCCACTACGTGCTCGCGCGGTATCACGACGTGAACGCCTCGCTCCCCTACTTCATCCCGTTCCCGACGCTCATCGGGACGATGGGGGCCGTCATCCGGATGAAGGGGCGACTCCCCAGCCGTCGGTCGCTGTTCGATATCGGTGTCGCCGGGCCACTCGCCGGGCTCGTCGCGACCGTCGCCGTCACGCTCGTCGGGCTGACCGCCGACCCGATCACGGTTCCACAGCGCATCGTCGAGAGTTCAGACGCCGTTCAGGTCCAGTTCGGCTATCCGCCGCTCATCCAGCTGCTCTCCGCGCTCGTCGGCGAACCGCTCCGGTATCCGAACGATCCGACGCTCGCGGTCAGCCCCATCGTCTTCGGCGGCTGGACGGGGATGTTCATCACCTTCCTGAATCTGATCCCCGTCGGCCAGCTCGACGGCGGCCATCTCCTCCGTTCGATGGCCGGCGAGCGCGCTGAATCGGTCGCCTCGGTCGTCCCCGTCGTCCTCTTTGGACTGGCCGGCTATCTGTTCTTCTTCACGAACAGCGGTCGCGCGGCCTTCCTCTGGGGGATCTGGGGTGGGATGACCGCGCTCGCCGGGGCCGCCGGCTTCGCCGAACCCGTCTACGACGAGCCGCTCGACCGCGGTCGGTTCGCGCTCGGCGCGATCACCTTCGTGCTCGGCGCGCTCTGTTTCGTTCCGGTCCCGTTCCAGCTCGCCTAATGCGTGTAGCCGCGGTCGGCGAGCGGCTCGCCGTCCATCTCGATGTCTGCCTCCGTCACTTCACCGATGACACTCACCGGTACGGGACTCGCCTCGCGTGCCCGCTTCGGCTCTGCCGTCGTGAACACCAGCTCGAAATCCTCCCCGAAGTGGACGGCGAGCTCACGCTCGTCTGCGGCGTCGTCCGCGACGGTCGCGACGCTCTCGTGGACCGGGAGGCGATCGTACTCGACGGCGAACCCGCAGTCTGACGCCTCCGCCAGCTGGTGGAGCGAGCGCGCCACCCCGTCGCTGGAGTCCATCATCGCGCTGGCGTGGGGGGCGACCGCCCGCCCGGTCGCGACGCGCGGCTCGAACCGGAACAGCCGGTTCGCGCGCTCGGGGTCGCCCTCGAACAGTCGGAACCCCCCTGCCGACCGACCGACTTTGCCGGTGACACAGACCGCCTCTCCGGGGGCGGCTCCGGTCCGTTTCACCGGCGCGTCCGTCTCACCGAGCGCCGTCGTCGCGACGGTGAACTCCTTGTGGCCGTCGAGATCGCCGCCGACGTAGCGCGCGTCGACCGTCTCACACACCGCACGTGCCCCGCGCAGAAACGCCTCCAGTTCGTCCTCCTCGAAGCTCGGCGCACCGTAGACGGCAACGGCAGCGGTCGCGTCTGCCCCCATCGCAGCCACGTCCGAGAGCGACGCGCCGACGGCCCGCCAGCCGGCGGTGTACCGCGTCGTTCCGGGCGGGAAGTCGGTCGTCTCGTGGAGCATATCCGTCGTGACGACCGTCGATCCGACGACCGCGCAGTCGTCACCGGCCGCGGGGAGCGCGTCACCGACGAGTCCGAGCGCGGCCCGTTCGTCCATACCTGCTCGCGCACTGGCTGGCTGAAAGTCGTATCGGTGGAGAGATCGAACGCGATAAACCACAGGCTTGTGAACCAACGGGCATGAACGTCGACCTGCGAGCGTCGGCCGTCGGCTTCGGGCTGGCGGGGGTCGTCCTCGCAGGGCTGTTGTGGGCCGTCGGGCTCGCCGAAGTCGCCGACGCGATCCGACGGGCAGAGCCGGCGGCGCTCGCCGCCGTCCTTCTGGTCGCCGTCTGCTGGCTCTCCGCGTGGGGGCTCGCCCTGTGGACCGTCCTCTCGGGACTCGGCAGCTCGATCCGCGCACGTTCGGCCGTCCTCGTCTTCGTCGCCGCGACGTTCGCCAACAACGTCACGCCGTTCGGACAGGCTGGCGGTGAACCGGTCGCCGCGCTGTTCATCTCACAGAGCGCGAACACCGAGTACGAGACCGGACTGGCCGCGATCGCGTCGGTCGATTCGATCAACTTCGTCCCGTCGGTCGGACTCGCGTCCGTCGGCATCGCCTACTTCTCCACGCAGGTCTCGTTCGGCTCGCGGCTCCAGTTCGCCTCGTACGCCGTCGCCGTGCTCGCGACCGCGGTTCCGGTCCTCCTGCTCGCGGGCTGGCGCTACCGCTACCGCGTCGAGTCCGCCGCCGTCGGACTCATCACGCCTATCGGACGGCTCGTCGGTCGCGCGGTTCCGAGACGCTCACCGCCGACTCGCGACTCGATCCGCGCTCGCGCCGAGGGGTTTTTCGCCGCCATCGAGCGCGTCAGCGGCAACCGCCGCGGGCTGGCGCTCACCTTCGGCTTCGCGCTCGCCGGCTGGCTCTGTCTGTCCACCTCGCTGTGGCTCTCGCTGTTCGCGCTCGGGGAGACGGTCGCGTACCCCGTCGCGCTCGTGGTCGTCCCCGTCGGTGCGATCGCCGGCGCGACCCCGCTTCCCGGTGGTCTCGGCGGCGTCGAGACCGTGCTCATCGCGCTTCTGGTCGCGCTCGGCGTCCCGAACGGCGTCGCCGCTGCCGCCGTCATCATCCACCGCACCGCCACCTACCTCCTCCCGACCGCGATCGGTGGGGGTATCGCCGGCGTTCTCGGCTCCGATACCGTCTCTATCGGCGCGTAACCGCTCATCGTTCGGTGCTGTTCGCTTTGCTCACAGTATCATTCGCGTGTCGCTCGTTCCTCGCTCCCGCTCATCGTTCGGAGCCACAGCCTCGCTTCGCTCGGCTCTGGCTCCTGCCTAACGTCAGAGTTAAACAATCCCGACGGGAAGAGAGTCTAATGGCAACACTCTACGACGCTCCGACCGAGGAGCTTATCGAGGCGACCGCAGCCGAGCTCGAAGCCGATCTCGACCGGCCCGACTGGGCCGAGTTCACCAAGGCCGGCACTGCGAACGAACTGCCGCCACAGCAGGAGAACTTCTGGGCGCTGCGTGGCGCGTCGCTCCTCCGAAAGGTCGCCGTCGACGGTCCCGTCGGCGTCGAGCGACTCTCGACGGCGTACGGGGACACGAAACAGGGATCGACCCGCTACCGAGTTCGTCCGAACCGGCAGACCGACGGCTCGAAGAAGCTCATCCGAACGCTGCTCCAGCAGCTCGACGACGCCGGCTACATCACCACGAACGAGAAACGCGGTCGTGACGTGACCGGCGAGGGTAAACAGCTGCTCGACGAGACGGCGACAGACGTCATCGAGGAGCTGGACCGACCGGAGCTGGAACGCTACGTCTGACGGCGAAACCGTTTTTCATCGCGCACGACTACGAGATTCTATGAGTCAAGACGACGAGGAAATCGACGAGCTACGACAGGAGCGACTCGAACAGCTCAAAGAGCAACAGCAGAGCGAGCGGAACAGCGAGGCGCGCGAACAGCAGCGCCAGCAGGCGGAAGCACAGAAGAAGGCCGCGCTCCGCAAGACCCTCACCGACAGCGCGCGCCAGCGGCTCAACTCGGTGAAGATGTCGAAACCCGAGTTCGCAGAGCAGGTCGAACAGCAGGTCGTCGCGCTCTCGCGATCCGGACGCGTTCAGGGGAAGATCGACGACGAACAGATGAAATCGCTGCTCTCGGAGCTCCAGCCGGACAAACAGGAGTTCAATATCAAACGCCGGTAGATGGACGCCGGTGTGCTGTTCTCCGGCGGCAAGGACTCCTCGCTCGCGGCGCTGCTGTTGACCGACTTCTACGATGTGACGCTGGTCCACGTCGGCTTCGGCATCGGGGACGCGGCCAGCAACGCCGAGACGACCGCCGAGGCGCTCGGCTTCCCGTTCGCTCGGCTCGAGCTCGACGAGGAGGTGGGCGAGGAGGTCGTCGCCCAGCTTCGGGAGGACGGATTCCAGCGGAACGGGATTCAGCAGCTCCACGAGCGGGCACTCGACGCCGTCGCCGCCGAGGGGTACGACGCCGTCGCGGACGGCACGCGCCGTGACGACCGCGTCCCAAGCGTCTCGCGAGCGTGGGCGCAGTCGCTCGAAGAGCGCCACGAGATCGACTATCTCTCGCCGCTGGCCGGCTTCGGTCGCCGCGCGGTCGATCGACTCGTCACGGAGACGCTTCAGGTCGAGGAGGCCCCTGCTGCTACCCTCGCGAAGGGCGATTACGAGGGAGAGCTGCGTAAGCTGGTCCGCGAGGCCGGCGGCGATGCAGCTGTCGATGACGTGTTTCCGGAGCATATGCAGACGCGCGTCACCGGGCGACGACAGTGACGCGAGCCGTCGCGGTGAACGTCGGCGCGAACACGAATCAGCCGGGGCTCCGCGCCCCGATCTACGCCGACGGCACGTTCGACTTCCTCCCGATCCCCGAGACGGAGCCGACACGCGAGCCGGTCCCGACGTACGGCGCTCTCGCGTCCGGACTCCGGATGACGATTCCGGACGAGATTCGCGACACGCCCGTCCACCTCGATCCGGAGTTTGCCGGCTACCCCGCGTGCGAGCGTCACACCTACGGGGACCCACACGGCGTGAAGGCCCGACCGCTCGCCGATCTCTCGGCGGGCGACTGGGCGCTGTTCTACGCGACGCTCGATACTGCTGGCGAGGGCGACGACCGACCGGACTGGCAACCGCCGTCGTGGGGCGCGTATCTCGTCGGCGGGCTTCGACTCTCGCGTGACCCGGTCACCGACTGGGACGCGCTCGCCGAGCCGGACCGAGCCGTCTTCGCCAACAACGCCCACTGCAAGCGCGAGCGGATGGACGCCGCGGTCCTGTTAGCCGGCGGCGAGCAGTCGGGGCTGTTCGACCGCGCGGTCCCGCTGTCGGCTCCCTCGGCCGGCGTCGACGCGAACCGACTCGTTACCGAGCTGTCTGCCGACTCCGGGAAGGGTCCGTGGTGGCGACGCCCGCTCCGATACGACGCCGACGCGACCGAGACGCTCCGTTCGGTTCTCGACTCGCGGACGTTCGACCCGTGGCTGTGACCGATACATCCGTATCCGTCCGGACGGTAGCCGGGGTATGGTCGTCGATCTCGACGAGGCGTACGAGCAGATCGAGTCGCACTGGGACCCCCACGTCGCCGGCGAGCTGAACGGACAGCACGTGAAACTCGCCCGCGTCGAGGGTCGGTTCGACTGGCATCACCACGCCGAGAGCGACGAGCTGTTCTTCGTCCACGAGGGCGAGCTGACGATTCGCTTCCGCGAGACCGAGGACGTGACGCTTCGGGCGGGACAGTTCCACGTCGTCCCGGCCGGCGTCGAACATCGGCCCGTCGCCGAGGAGGAGTGTCGGCTTCTGCTGTTCGAGCCGGCCGAAACGCGCAATACTGGCAACGTCGAGAGCGAGAAGACGGTACAGGAAGAGAAACACATCGAGTAGCTACTCGGCGCACATGGCCCGTACCGCGTCGGCGATCTGCGTGGTTCGGCTCCCGTGTTCGAACTCGTCGCGGATTCCGTTCGTCACATAGGCGGCGGCGATACCGCTTTCGGGATCGGCCCAGCCGAGACTGCTCCCCAGCCCACCGTGGCCGAAGACGTGATCGGGCGCGAACGTCCCGTACTTGTCCGTCGGATGCCCGGCGAGGAAGACGCCGAGCCCGTAGCGTGTCGGCGAGCCGAGCGTCCCGTCCGACTCGATCTCGACCTGACAGCTCGTCAGCTCGTCCACGACCGACTCGGAGAGCACACGCGTCCCGTCGAGGGTCCCGCCGTTGGCGAGACAGGCGTAAAACCGCGCCATATCGCTCGCCGTCCCGACGCCCGAGGCGGCCGGCACTTCTGCCCGGTGGACGTGCTCTTGGTTGAACAGCGCCGCCGCCTCGGCGTTCGTCATCGTCTTGAGGCCCGCGTCCGCGTCGCGACAGCGGTCGAACGACTCGAAGCCGACGAGCGTCGCCACGTCGTCCGCCTCCGACGCCGGGAGCCCGATGTGCGTATCGTCCATCCCCAGCGGATCGAAGAGATGCTCACGAGCGTAGCTGCCGACCGTCTCGCCGGCGATTTCACGCACCAGCAGGCCGACGAGCCAGCCGTACGAGAGCGCGTGATACGCGGCCGTCTCACCGGGCGTGAACGACGGCTCTACGGTCGCGAGCAGCTCCGCGACCGCGTCCCAGTCACCCCACACGTCCGGGCGCTCGTCGACCGGGCTGGCCGGCACGCCCGCCTGATGGCTCAACACGTGACGGATCGTCGCCTCGTCTCGGGTCGAAGACGGGTCCGCGTACGCCGGCCAGTGGTCGGTCACCTTGTCGTCGTAGCTCGCCGCGCCCGCGTCGATCAGGTGGTGGAGACACGCACCGGCGTACGGCTTCGTACACGAGAAGAGCAGGTGCTTCCGATCGCTCGTCTCGGCGTCCCCGTCTGGTCCCGCTGTCCCTCCTGCGAAATCGACGACCTGCTCGCCGTCCTTGTACACTGCCAACTGCGCGCCGTGGTGGAGCCCGGCGTCGAGCTGGTGGTCGAACAGCTGTCTGAGCTCGGTCTTCCCGTCGACATTGAACACTGACATGGCTCCGTCTACGAGCCGTGGTAGATAAACATCGGTGACGGCGCACAGCTACCACTACATCTACAGTCGGAGCACATATCGAAACTATCTGAGGAGCTGTACGCTCTGCTTCTGCCGGTGTCTCTGTTGTAGGTATATCGAGTTAGATCGTATTAGCGGCATTGTCACGAATCTCCGTACGTCGACTCGTGCGTACTCCCGAGTTTAACGACGACTGGTTCAACCCGAACGCGGATCTCCCGTACGGCGTTGAACCTGACGAGATTCGAACGGCCATCGAACAGTTCTACGCGTTCTACGCCGATCTGAATCAGTTCCTGATGTGCGAGGACCACGGACGCATCGAGACGGTTCTGCGGGCGAACAACGCGCTCTCTGACTTCATCGGCAACGTTGCGACCGAAGAACTGGCACAGGCTAGTGACTCACTCATCATCAATCAGAAACAAGACGGCTTCCCCGATATTTTGCCGATCGATAACGAGACGTATGCCGATCAAGCGTACGAGATCCACCACGGTGGCGACGGAATCGAAACGAAATGTAGCAAATCAAGCGGCGGCTGGCAGGCACACAACAACGAGGAAGCTTGGTTTATCGTGTTCCGCTACGAGCGCGGTGATCCCGAGGACGAGATCGACGAGATGGACCCGATTCGGTTAGTACAGGTCCTCGCTGGCCGTCTCAATGCCGACGACTGGTCACACTCTGGTCGGGGTGAAGACTCACGTCGGACTATCACGTCATCTATTATCTCCTCCGGGATGTACAAACTCCGCTCGAACCCCGTATACGAAGATCCTGCGGCGATTACGGGTCGCGGTACGGAACTCGTCGAATACAAGCAGCGACACGCTCAGTTCGATCCGGCGTTCGCAGATGCGCATCCGGAGTTCGTGACGGAGTAACTGATCTCCTTCGAAAACTGATCATTTTAACTACCGATACTCGCTGAGAGAGTGTGACTCGGTCTGACGGCTCTGGATATCGTCTCGCCTCTCGACGTCTGTCGAAATCTCTGCGAGTCGAGGAATCGCGTTCTCGGCCATCTGATAGAACGTCTCGTCTAGCTCGATCCCAACTGCGTCGTAACCAAGCGCCTGAGCGGCTGCGATTGTTGATCCGGAACCCATAAACGGGTCTAAAATCGTTCCCCGCTGAAGGGGGAGCGACGCGTGACAGAGTTCGCGCATCAGGGACTGCGGCTTCAGGTTCGGATGCGCTTCCTGTTTCTCACCGTCTCCCGGATGGGCATTTCTCACGACTTCTGTCTCTGTCTTCGGCGTCTTTCCACCTTCGAGCAGGTCGGTAAACGGTCGCTCGCTCGACTCACGTCGGAGTCCGCCTGTCTGCCACTCGTCCAGATTTTCGTCTAAACGCCCATCGAACGGCTTTCGATACAGCAACCACGGCTCCCAGTACACCCGCGGCATCGAGGATACGCTTCGATACTCGGGGTGATCGTGTGATCCCTTTGGCCGGTCTCCCCCGCGAAGCGTCTTCGTCTCACGGATCAACACATCACGACGTTCCAGACCTGCCTCGTCGAGCTGATTGGAGACCTCGTGCATCAGTAGCTGCGTCGTCGCTAGGAAGACGTGACCTCCCGGTCTCAGTACACGTTCGACCGCTGTGCCGAACGTCTCGAAGAAGTTTCGCAGCTTCTGTTTGTCGCTCTCCGAGAGCGTCGTGAATCGAGGAAGCGGCTTCCGTTTCGATCCGTCCAGTTCAGGTGGGATTCGCCACACACCGCCGACGCCATCCCGCATCTTCTCGATGTTCGCAGTTTCGAACTCGACGACCCCGTACGGTGGATCTGTTACCACTGCATGGATAGAGTTCTCGTCGAACTCCTCCAGCACCTCGAAGCAGTTGCCGTGACGTAGCTCATAGCTCATTGCTTGAGTACTCTGTCCCATTGTGTCTTATTCTCTATCATTGTGTCCGCGGCGACGGTGTAAGTACTTTGAGTTAGAGTGTAGGTATTGGCATACGTAGCTGAAAGTAAGCTGCGTGCAAGATGAGTCAAGTTGTCGACGATGCATCGTTCGTTCTACGCTCGACAAACCGGACAGCGGTTCTTCGGCGGCTCTCCGAGGGAGCAGCTATTCCCTCACAGATCCGCGAGGCCACTGGACAAGCGTACTCCCGTATCAGTGAAGCTGTGCACGCTCTCCGTGATCGTGATCTCATCGAACTCCTCGTGGACGAGGAGACGAAACGCGGCCGAGTGTACGCTATTACGAGTAGAGGACGAGATGTCCTAGAATTCATGCACGAGAACAAGATGCTCGACGACGACTCCGACTACGGTCGTCGGTAGCTCGACTCTAACTGTCCGATCGAGTTCTAATGAGTAAGTATGTACTTCCTTCGAAAACCATGTGCCGTCCGGGAATCGAACCCGGGCTATTAGCTTGGGAAGCTAATGTCCTACCACTGGACCAACGGCACTCTCTTCGGTCGCACCGAGACTCGCGGGCGACGCCCGCTCACCGACGGCCCGACCTGAGTCACTCTCGGCTACCCGACCGCTGTACTTGAACGTAGCGTTTCAGCAGAACTCCACGTCCGTCCACCGATGCACCGGCCACAGCAGCTATTTGACGATCGCAGCCGTACGTGCTCGTATGTCACAGTCAGGAGCCATCGCCGACGCCGACGCGATCACTCTCGATCTCTCGACGACAGAGCTGGAGACCCAACGCGACCACATCACGAGCTTCATCGAAGGAGTCGTGGACGATGCCGGTGCTGACGGCGCTGTCATCGGGCTGTCCGGCGGTATCGACTCAACGCTCACCGCTACACTCGCTGTCGAGGCGCTCGGTGCGGACTCCGTCCACGGGCTGGTGATGCCCTCGGACGTGAACACCGACCGGAACATGAGCGACGCCGAACGCGTCGCTGAATGGCTCGAAATCGAGTACGACGTGCTCGACATCAACCCGATCGTGGACGCGTTCTTCGACGCGTACCCCGAGGGAACGGACGATCAGATGGCCGCCGGCAACGTCCGGGTTCGCACGCGTGCCGTGCTCAACTATTTCGTCGCCAACCACGAGTCCGGCGTCGTTCTCGGAACCGGCAACCGGTCGGAGGCGATGACCGGCTACTTCACGAAGTACGGCGATCAGGCTGTCGACTGCAACCCGATCGGCAACCTCTACAAACGGCAGGTACGCCAGCTCGCCCACCACGTCGGGATCGCCGAGGACCTCGTCGAGAAGCCCCCAAGCGCCGAGATGTGGGAGGGGCAAACCGACGAGGCGGAGATGGGGCTGGACTACGACACGCTCGATGCCGTCCTCGCGCTCCACATCGACGGGCCGCTCTCGAAAGCTGCGACGGTCGAGTCGCTCGGCGTTCCCGAGACCGTGATCGATCACGTCGTCGAACTGGTCGAGGAGAGCACACACAAGCGGTCGATGCCGCCCGCGCCGGCTGCGCTCCACCGCTGACGCCTGAGAGACCGAACGCCTATTCGCCTGCGCGTTGGGCGTTCGCGTATGCAACTGGATATCGGGAACGCCCTCGATAGCGTCGCGACGCCCGGCGTCTCGACCGACGCCCTCGACCGACTCGACGGAGCGGTCGCCGACGCCCACGAGACCATCGCCGCCGGCATGTCGAACGCCCGCTTCGGCTACGCGAGCCTGAACCTCCCCGAGACGACGAGTGCTGCCGGTATCGAGCGCGCCGTCGAGGGTATCGACGCCGATGCGGTTCTCACGATCGGTATCGGTGGCTCGGCACTCGGTGCGAAGACCATCACCGCTGCGCTCGGTGAGCCGAACCACTATCTCCTCGACAACGTCGATCCAGAGGCGACGACGCGACTGCTCGACTCCCTCGATCTCGAACGGACGGCGATCAACGTCGTCTCGAAGTCGGGGACGACCGCCGAGACGCTGGCGAACTTCCTCGTCGTTCGCGACGCCTACGAGAGCCGGGGTGTCGACTGGACCGAGCGCACGGTCGTCACGACGGGCGAGTCTGGGCCGCTCGCCGAGCTTGCCGCCGAGGAATCGCTGCCGAAACTGGCCGTTCCCGACGGCGTTCCGGGTCGCTTCTCCGCGCTGTCGGCGGTCGGTCTCGTCGCGCCAGCCATCCTCGGCTACGATATCGAGGCGGTGCTCGCTGGTGGGCGCGAGGCGCGCGACTCCCTAACCGGACGGCTCGACGACTGTCCCGCGTACGCGTACGGTGCGCTCGCGGTCGCGCTCGAACGCCGTGGCGTCTACACCAACGCTATCATGCCGTACGCCGAGGCGTTAGAGCCGTTCGCCGAGTGGTTCGCTCAGCTGTGGGCCGAGTCCCTCGGCAAGGACGGTCAGGGTCAGACGCCCGCCCGTGCGCTCGGCGCGACCGACCAGCACTCGCAGCTTCAGCTCTACCGCGCCGGTCGCCACGACACGATGGTCACGCTCGTTCGCCCGACCGCGCGCAAGGATCGCGCGATCCCCGCCGTCGACGTCGACGGGCTGGCGTATCTCGGTGACGCGACGCTCGGTGCGCTGCTCGACGCCGAGTTCGAGGCGACCGAGGCGAGTCTCGCGGCCGCCGACAAGCCCTCGATCCGGGTCGAGGTCGACCGCATCGACGAGCGCGGTATCGGGGACCTGCTCTACTCCTTCGAGGCGAGCTGTGTCATGGCGGGCGAGCTGATGGGCGTCGAGACGTTCACACAGCCGGCCGTCGAGTGGGGGAAGAACGCGGCGCGCGGACTGTTGGGCGGCGCGGAGACCGCGGAGGCGGCTGCGGTACGCGACAAGCGCGAGTATCGGATTGAGTAAGAGGTATCACCGCTCGGCTGCTATCGGGGGTGTGTCACTCGATACGTCAGCGACCGGATCGCTCGGCGAGCGACTCCGCGCGCTCGGAACCGGACTGTTGCTCGCGGTGACGGCCTTCGTCGTCGGTCTCGTCGCGTCCGTGCTCGCGCTGGGGCTGCTCCAAGGAGTCGGTGTCATGGCCACTCAGGACGACTGGTTCTACTACGCGCTCCAGACCGTCGGCTTACAGGGCGTCGGCTTCGGACTCATCTCGGTGCTGTTTCTCAGACTCCGGGACCGGTTCGACATCATCGACGTTCGGTTCCCGACGCGTGGAGACGCCAAGCTCGCTGTGGTCGGCGTGTTCGGGCTGCTCGCGGTCGTGCTGGTGCTCGGCGCGCTCTACACCCAGTTCGACGTACAGCTCCCCGAGACGGTGTTACCGGGTGTCATCGAGCGCCAGCCGGAGATCGCGCTGTATCTCATCCCCTTCACGATCCTGTTCGTCGCGCCGGGCGAGGAGCTGCTCGCGCGCGGTGTGATTCAGGGACGGCTGAAAGACGCCTATCCGCCGGTCGTGGCCATCGTCCTCGCGTCGGCCGTCTTCACGCTCGGTCACGCCGGTAACCTCGTCGCGACGCCGCTGGGGCGTGCGCTCCCGTACTTCGGCCAGCTGTTCGTCCTGAGTCTCGTGCTCGGCTGGCTCTACGAGCGCAGCGAGAACCTTCTCGTCGTCGTCTTCGTCCACGCGGTGTACAACTCCATCACGTTTCTCTCGCAGTACGCCGCTGCCACCGCTGTGACGGCTGGCTGACGACCGTCTGACTGAGAGTTATACGCGTGTGTGACGCCTTCTCAGTATGGAACGATTCGAGTATCTCGCCTCGCAGTCGACCGCACGTGAGATACGAACCCTCGCTCGCGAGTACGGGCTGACCGAGCGCGAAGTGCTCGATCAGCTCGTCGAGCTGGGTCTCGACGCCATCGAGGAGGACCGCGTCGAGGGCGACCCCCGACCGTAGGAGGTTTACGCCCGCCTGCGGAACCGACGCGTATGTACGACCGGCTGAAGGGGTTTCGCGACTTCTATCCCGAGGAGATGGCCGCTCGCCGCGAGATCGTCGACACCGTCGAGGACGCCTGCCGCCGTTACGGCTTCCGCGAGACCGCCAGCCCGTTCCTCGAACCCGCGGAGATGTGGACCGACAAGTCCGGCGAGGACATCGTCGACGAGCTGTACGCATTCGAGGACAAGGGCGAGCGACACGTCACCCTCGCGCCCGAACTCACGCCGACGGCCGCCCGGATGATCGCCGCGAAACAGCAGGAGCTGTCGAAGCCGATCAAGTGGTTCTCGACGCGGCCGTTCTGGCGGTACGAGCAGGTCCAGCAGGGCCGGTTCCGGGAGTTCTACCAGACCAACGCCGATATCTTCGGCACGGACGACCCCCGGGCGGACGCCGAGGTGATCGCGCTCGCCGCCGAGTATCTCTCCGATCTCGGTCTCGACGCGGACGACGTGGAGATTCGCGTCTCACACCGCGACATCCTCGGAGCGGTGCTCCGTTCGTTCGACTCTGAGGTGGACGTGCGAGCGGCGATCCGCGCCGTCGACAAGAGCGAGAAGATCGACCGCACCGAGTATCACGACCTGCTCCACGACGCCGGTCTGTCGTACGACGAGGCCGCCGAGTTCGACGACCTGCTGGCCGCGACGGACCGCGACTCGCTGTCGGAGCTCGCCGACACCGCGGGGACCGACACCGCTCGCGACGCCGTTTCGAACCTGACGGCCGTGCTCGACGCCGTCGACGACCTCGGCGCGGGCGAGTTCTGTACGCTCTCGTTGGAGACGGCCCGCGGACTCGACTACTACACCGGCGTCGTCTTCGAGTGTTTCGACGCAGCCGGCGAGGTGTCCCGGGCCGTCCTCGGCGGTGGCCGATACGACGACCTGATCGAGGAGTTCGGCGGTCAGCCGACCCCTGCGGTCGGCTTCGGACAGGGCTACGCGACGCTGCCGCTGCTGCTCGAACGCGCCGGTGTCGCCCCCGAGGAGTCGCTGTCGACCGACTACTACGTCCTGCAGGTGGGCGACACCGAACCGGCGGCCGCGAGCGTCACCCGCGAGCTTCGCGCGCAGGGGCACGTCGTCGAGACCGATCTCTCGGGCCGGAGCTTCGGCGCACAGCTGGGCTACGCCGACTCGATCAACGCCGAGACGGTCGTCATCGTGGGCGAGAACGATCTCGCTGAGGGAAACTACACGCTCCGTGATATGGAGACGGGCGAACAGGAGACCGTTCCCGTCTCCGAGTTCCCCGCGTAGATGCGTCGCGCCTTCCGGGTCGCGTACGACGGGTCGGCGTACAGGGGGTTCCAGCGCCAGCCCCACGCCGAGACCGTGGAAAACGAGATATTCCGCGCGCTCGCCGCGCTCGACGTGGTGAGTGATCCGCAGGTCCCACCGGACGGCTACGCCGCCGCGGGCCGGACTGACGCGGGCGTCTCGGCGGTCGGCCAGACGGTCTCGTTCGATGCCCCGGAGTGGCTCTCGCCCGTCGCGTTCAACAGCGAGCTTCCGGCTGACGTGCGGGCGTGGGCCAGTGCCGATGTCGCAGACGCATTTCACGCGCAGTACGACGCCCGGAGCCGGACGTACGAGTATCATCTCCATGCACCCAGCGTGGCCGACCAGCGGGCGGCCACGGACAGAGCGAGCGGTGAAGCCGCGAGCTGCGTCGACGACGAGCGCGCGACGGCGGTGTGCGACCGGCTCTCGGGCGAACACGACTTCCACAACCTCACGTCCGACGAGTCGGGAACGGAACGTGATCTCGACGCCGCGTGCGAGCGGGACGGCCCGTTCCTCGTCTGTCGGTTCACGGCGGGCGGATTCCCTCGCCAGTTCGTCCGTCGTGCAGTCGGGCTTCTCACGAGCGTCGCGACCGGCGAGCGCGAGCACTCGTTTCTCGACCGAGTGCTCTCGGCGGAGGAGCTACAGGGTCCCGATGGGGTCGCCGCGGCCGCGCCCGAACCCCTCCTGCTCCGCCGGGTCGAGTACGACGCCGCGTTCGAGCTCGACGACGCGGCCGCAGCGAGCGCGTGGACGGTGTTCGAGCGGCGGCGGATCGAGCGGCTGACCGGCGCGCAAGTGGCCGAACGGCTCCGGTCGGGCGCGTCTCGCGACCCCTGATCTTACTCGTCGCAACTCTCACATGCCGTTACTCCCACGCGTCGGGCCAGACGCCGGCGGCGCGCATCCCCGACTCCGCGCCGGCGTCAGCAAGGGTCTCGCGGAGTGCGTCGGTGTCGATTCTGGGGACCTCCTCGCGGGTGAGCTCCGCGACGAGCAGCGTCGTGAGTACTGCGTGCTCGCGGAGGTTCCGGCGGTCCACCTTGTCGCGGGTATCGGCGGCGGTGTGACCCCAGCCCCGCCCGCGCTCGTGACCCGTCGCGGGCTGGCTGTGGAGCTGGAGCGAGGGGACGCCGCGCTGGAGGAACGGCCAGTGGTCGCTGTACGGGTGGGGCGTCTCGGAGACGTGACACGGCTGGCCGGCGTCGTCCGTGACGCGTTCGGCCAGCTCGGCCAGCTCCTCGCTCCCGTGGGTGAGCGCCCGGAGGTCGCGGTGGCGACCGGCTCCGTCGACGTTGACGACGGCGCGCACGCGGTCGGGTTCGAGGTGGTCGGCGAGTGCACGCGCGCCGAGCAGTCCCGTCTCCTCACAGCCGACGCCGGCGACCCAGACGCGACAGCCGAGATCGAGCTCCGCCAGATAGCGGGTCGCGGTCGCGACCGTCGTGATTCCACAGCCGTTGTCGAGTGCCCCCTCCGCGATGTCGTGGGCGTCGAGGTGACCGACGACGAGGATCCCATCGTCCGTCTCGGGACCGAGGGTTCCGAGCGCGTTGTGGGAGACTCCCGCCTCAGTCGTCGCATCGACGCGCAGCCTGACGGTCCCTCCCTCGGACGCGTACTCCCGCAGCCACGCGCCCGTCTCGCGAGAGACACCGACTGCGGGAACGGCCCCCTCCCGACCGAACCGGAGCGATCCGGTCGGTGCGAGCTGCCCGGGTTCGTGGTGAGCGAAGACGAACGCCTCTGCTCCCGCCTCGACCGCGTGGCCGTACTTCTCCATCCGGTGGATATACCGACCGTCGGACGGCGAGGCAGCGTCGGCGAGCGCGACACCATCCGACACGTCGGCGGAGTCGGTCTCGTCGGGTGTGCCGTGTCCCACGCCGACCAGCGGGGCGCGCACGTCTCCGGGCGGTGAGTAGGGGAGCGCGCTGGCGTCGAACGAGCGTTCGACGACCCGCTCGTCGCGTTCCACTCGAATCTCGAGCTCGGCGTCCCCGCGCGTCCACTGCTGAATGTCGAACGGGAGGAGTTCGGGGTCGGCAGTAGCCGCGTCGAACGCCTCGGCGACGTGCTCGGCCGCGCGACGCTCACCCGTCGATCCGCCCAGCCGCGGCCCGATCTCGATCAGTTCAGTGAGGAATCGCCACGGGAACGGGTCGTCGTAGGCGCGACCAGCCAGCCGTGCCAGCGCGTCGTCGTCCATACTCGGTTCTCGCTGGCCGCGCGGAAAAGCCCCATGGGAACTGATAACGATGCGTTTACGTCCGATCGGTCGCAACGCCCGCCAATGAGCTCGGTTCCAGAACGCGACGAGATCGACGAGGAGTTCACGTGGGCACTGGAGGAGATGTACGTCTCCGACGAGGAGTGGGAAGACGCGTACGAGACGGTCGAGTCCCGGCTCGACGAGCTGCGCGCGTACGAGGGGGAGGTGACGAGCGACGCCGAGACCCTGCTCGCGGTGTTACAACTGCGCGAGGAGCTGATGCGAACGGTCGCGAACGTCACCTCGTACGCTCGGATGCGCTCGGACGAGGACACCCGAAATCAGGAGTATCAGGCGTTAAAGGCTCGCTCGCAGTCGCTCGCGAGTGACGCCTCCAGCGCAGCGTCGTTCATCGAGCCGGAGCTACAGCGCGAGTCGCGAGAGACGCTGGAGTCGTTCATGCAGGCGGAGCCCGATCTCCAGCAGTACGACCACTACATCGACGACGTGCTCCGGATGAAGCCACACACCCGCTCGCCCGAGGTCGAGGAGCTGCTCGCCGACCTCTCCGAGGTGACGGGTGCGCCCTCTGACATCTACGGGATGTTGTCGAACGCGGATATGTCGTTCCCGGTCGTCGAAGGTCCCGACGGCGACGAGATCGAGATCACGCAGTCGAACTTCACGACCCACCTGAAAGACGAGGACCGCGCGTTCCGCCGGCGCGTCTACGAGGGGTACATGGGCGAGTGGGGGGAGTTCCGCAACACGGTCGCCGCCTCGCTGAAGAACGGTGTCACGGCCGACGTGAAGACGGCGCAGGCCCGCAACTACGAGACCGCACGTGAGGCGGCGCTCGACGGAACCAACGTCCCGCCGGCGGTGTACGACAACCTCGTCGAAACCGTCCGCGACAACGTCGACGTGCTCCAGCGCCATCTCGATCTCAAACGCGACCGGCTCGGCGTCGACACGCTGGAGATGTACGATCTCTACACGCCGCTCACCGAGGAAGAGCCACCAGATGTTTCCTACGAGCAGGCGAAAGAGTGGGTCATCGAGGCGGTCGCCCCACTCGGGGAGACGTATCAGTCGCGGATGGCAGCGGGGCTCGACTCCCGCTGGGTCGACGTGTACGAGAACAGAGGCAAGCGGTCGGGAGCCTACTCCAGCGGGACCTACGACAGTCAGCCGTATATCCTGATGAACTATCAGGACGACGCCAGCTCGATGTTCACGCTCGCACACGAGCTTGGCCACTCGATGCACTCCGAGCTGACGGGCGACGCCCAGCCGTACGTCTACTCCAACTACGAGATCTTCGTGGCCGAGGTCGCGAGCACCGTCAACGAGGCGCTTCTCACCCACCACCTGCTTGACACCGTCGAGGACGAGACGCTCCGACGACACATTCTCGACGAGTATCTCGAACGGTTCCGATCGACGCTGTTCCGGCAGACGCTGTTCGCCGACTTCGAACATCAGATTCACGGCGTCGTCGAGGACGGCGGCGCGCTCACGCCGGACGCGATGGACGAGATCTACGGCGATCTCAAGCGGGAGTTCTACGCCAACGCCAACGTGGACGACCGGATCGAGCGCGAGTGGATGCGCATCCCGCACTTCTACTACAACTACTACGTCTACCAGTACGCGACCGGTATCTCGGCGGCCAACGCCATCGTCGACCGCATCCTCGACGAGGGCGAATCGGCGGCGAACGACTACCTCGACTTCCTCCGGCTCGGCTCCCGGGAGTACCCGCTCGAACTCCTCTCCGGGACGGGCGTCGATATGCGTTCGCCCGACGTCGTCGAGTCGGCCATCGAGGCGTACGACGGCTACGTCGCCGAGTTCGAGGCGCTGTCCTGACGCGCTCGGTGACACTGTCACTCCTTTGCAGACCCAAAGACACATTTACGCGCCCCACCTACATTTTGCAAATGTCTCGCAGCCCATCGCTCCCCGAACGACCGACGCTGAACTTGGATCCCGAGATGTCGCGATCGGAGCGACTCGACGCCATACGCGAGCACTTCACCGATATCGTCGGTGTCCACGATCAGCTCGCGGGTCAGCTCGAAGACGCCCGGAGCCGACAGGACGATCTCCACCGCGAGGTCGAACAGCTCCAGCGCGAGAACAAGACGCTCAAGGCGTCTTCGCTGTATATCGCCACGGTCGAGGAGGTCAACGACGACGAGGTCGTCCTCAAACAGCACGGCAACAATCAGGAGGTGCTCGCTGATCTCTCGCCGCGGCTCTCGGAGACGCTCGAAGCCGGCGACCGCGTCGCCATAGACGACTCCTTCGCCATCCAGCGCGTCCTCGACGACGAGACCGACGCTCGCGCGCAGGCGATGCAGGTCACCGAACAGCCGACCGTCGAGTACGCCGACATCGGGGGGATCGACGAGCAGGTCACGGAAGTGCGCGAGGCCGTCGAGGATCCGCTGACCGAGCCCGAGCAGTTCGACGAGGTCGGCATCGAGCCGCCGACGGGGGTCCTACTCCACGGCCCGCCGGGGACGGGGAAGACGATGCTCGCGAAGACCGTCGCCAACGAGACCGACGCCACGTTCATCAAGATGGCCGGCTCCGAGCTGGTCCAGAAGTTCATCGGTGAGGGTGCACGGCTCGTCCGTGATCTGTTCGAGCTCGCCGCGGAGAACGAGCCAGCGATCATCTTCATCGACGAGATCGACGCCATCGCCTCGAAGCGCACGGAGTCGAAGACCTCTGGGGATGCGGAGGTCCAGCGGACGATGATGCAGCTGCTCTCGGAGATGGACGGCTTCGAGGCGCGCGGTGACATCTCCATCATCGCGGCCACGAACCGCTTCGACATGCTCGATCGCGCTATCCTTCGGCCCGGTCGCTTCGACCGGCTCATCGAAGTGCCCGAGCCGACCGCTACGGGCCGCGAGAAGATCCTCGCGATCCACACCAGCGAGATGAACCTCGCCGCCGAGGTCGAGTTCGGTGACCTCGCGAGCAAGACGGCGGGCTTCTCGGGCGCGGAGCTGGAGTCGCTGTGCACCGAGGCCGGCATGTTCGCGATCCGCGACGAGCGCACCGAGGTCCGCACGGAGGACTTCGAGGCGGCGCTAGAGAAGATCGACCGCGACGACACCGCCGGGACGCCGATTGCCTTCCACTAACGCACCTTTTTGAACTTCGGGCTTCCTCGGCGCGGCGAAGCCGCGCCTGCGGTGAGCCACTCAGTTCAAAAATCTGCACCAAAAAGCCGCAGCCGAGCCTCCCTCCGGTCGGCTCGGTGAACTGCTCGGGTGAGGGTCTCGCCCGCACTGCTCTTGGCTTCGTCCGAGGCTCGAAGCGTCAAGAGGGGTCATACGGCTCGTCCCCGTCGCTCGGGTATGCGAACCCTCGCGATGGTCTGTCTCGTGTTACTCGCTGGCTGTGTCGGCGGGCCGATACCCGACGGCTCTCCGGGCGGTGCGTCGGAGACGCTCACCCAGACTGCCCTGTCTGGGTCACAGCCCGCGGCTCCGCCGCTCCCGGACATCTCACTGACGGTCACCGCCACCGCAACGAACGGGACCGTGGTGACGGAGACGAGCTACTGAGGGTTCTTCCGCTTGAGGTCGCTCCCGCAGACCTCACACCGATCGCGGTGTTCGTCGTACACCCGTCCACAGCCCTGACACTGGTAGTCCCAGTCGCGCCGCTCCTCGATCCCGGCCTTCGAGACGCCGTCGGTCGCGACGTCGAGCTCGTCGGCGACGTTCTGCATCGCGTAGTCGTCGGTGACGAGCACGGCGTCGAGTTCGAAGGCGGCCGCGAGCAGTCGGAGATCGACGCCGGAGAGCTCGGTGAGATCCCCCGTCGTGCGGGCGGCTCGCTCCACCCGCGTCTGCGGTCCCTCGCCGGGAACGTGGAGTCGCATCCCCGCGCCTTCGAGCGCATCGAACCGGTAGCCAGAGGAGTCGTCGGTCAGCTCCTCGCGAACGGCCGGCACGGTCGCCATCTCGTCGTCGGTGGTGTAGTCGTCGATGAACGCGGAGGCGTCGAGTACGCGCATCTAGCGGGCGACGACGATGTGATCCTTGACGGCCTGCACGCTGGAGACGGGGACTTCGAGTCGACCGCTGTCGTTCACGGAGTAGTCAGAGCCGACGCCCTCAATGGGATTGACGAGCAGATGCCGTAGCGAGCCGCTCTGGAACTCCATCGTAACGTTGTACAGCGTTCCGATCTCGGCGCCGTCGCTTCCGACGACCCGCTTGTCTGAGAGGTTTTCCGCGAGTATCTCGGCCATATCCCGTCGTATGCACGCGAGTACATAAACGACTGGGCCTCCGTCAGACGTTCGTCTGCCGACGAGAACCGTCGTGTTCAGTTCTGAAAGAGTTATCTGTCGGCAGAGGCGAGCGTAGTCAAGAACGTTCCATGTCTGATGCTGACGCCACAGTGGCCGACGCGACGGGGCTGCGAACGCCTATCGTCGCCGTCCTCGGCCACGTCGACCACGGGAAGACGACGCTCCTCGATACGGTACGCGGCTCTGCAGTTCAGGAGGGAGAAGCCGGCGCTATCACCCAACATATCGGCGCGACGGCCGTTCCGCTCGACACCATCGGCGAGATGGCCGGCGAACTCGTCGATCCCGACGACTTCGATCTGCCCGGGCTGTTGTTCATCGACACGCCCGGTCACCACTCCTTCTCGACGCTGCGCTCGCGTGGCGGCGCGCTCGCCGACATCGCTATCCTCGTCGTGGACGTGAACGACGGCTTCCAGCCGCAGACGCTCGAAGCGCTCGACATCCTCAAGCGAACCCAGACGCCGTTCGTCGTCGCCGCGAACAAGGTGGACACGGTTCCGGGCTGGAAACCACAGCAGGGGCTCCCGATTCAGGCGTCGCTCGATACCCAGTCCGACCGCGCCGAAGACCGACTCAACGAGCAGCTGTACGAAGTCATCGGCCAGATGTCGGATAACGGGTTCTCCGCGGACATGTACTGGCGCGTGCAGGACTTCCGCTCGAACATCGGCGTCGTCCCGACGTCAGCGATGACAGGCGAGGGCGTTCCCGACCTGTTGACCGTCATGATGGGTCTCTCACAGCAGTATCTGAAGGAGGACATGTCGATCGACGCGACCGGTCCCGGCGCGGGAACGGTGCTGGAGGTGAAAGACCAGCAGGGGTTCGGGACGACGGTCGACATCATCCTCTACGACGGCACGGTCACCGATACGGACACCGTCGTCGTCGGCGGGAAGAACGGGCCGATCGTGACCGACGTGCGCGCGCTGCTCCATCCGCGCCCGCTCGCGGAGATCCGCACCGAAAAGCAGTTCGAGAAGGTCGACTCCGTCTCGGCCGCGACGGGGATCAAGATCGCCGCACCCGATCTCGACGGCGCGATGGCCGGCGCACCGGTTCGGGTCGTCCGCGATCGAGCCGTCGAGACAGTTATCACCGAGGTCGAAGCCGAGCTCTCTGACCTGAGCGTCGAGACGGCCGAAAACGGCGTCGTCGTGAAGGCCGACACGCTCGGCTCGCTCGAAGCCATCGCCAACACGCTCGACGAGGAGGAGATCCCCATCGTCCGTGCGGAGGTGGGCGCTGTCGCACCTCGCGACGTGGCCGTCGCTTCGACCGCCGACGAGGAGACCAACGAAGCGATCCTCGCGTTCAACGTCGACGTGCTCCCTGACGCACAAGCGCAGGCTAGAGATGATGACGTCCGACTCTTTACCGACGACGTCATCTACCAGCTCGTCGAGGCGTACGACGAGTTCGTCACCGGTATCGAGGAGGCACAACAGGAGCAGGTGCTCGACAAGATCGCCCGCCCGTGTCGCTTCCAGATACTGGACGACCACACGTTCCGGCAGTCGAACCCAGCTGTCGTCGGCGTCGAAGTGCTCGCGGGCACGCTCAAGCGTAACTCCCGCGTCGAGAAACGAGAGGAGGGGGAGACGACGCGCGTCGGTCAGCTCAAATCGCTTCAGGACGACAGCGAGGAGGTGGACGAGGTCCGGGCCGGCGACCGCGTCGCCGCGTCCATCGACGGCCCGACCGTCGGCCGACAGATCGAGGAGGGGGATATCCTCTGGACGCAGCTCCCCGAGAAACACGCCAAGATTCTCGAACAGGAGGTCACCGAGGAGCTACCGACCGACGAACGGGAGGCGCTCCAGATGTATCTCGACGAGAAGCGCAACCGCGATCCGTTTTGGGGCAAGTAAGTTACCGACCGGTCTGCTGATGGCGCGACGGGTTCGACATCGCCTCCAGCGCTGCACCCGCGGCGATCTGTTGTGCGATGTCGTCCGTGTCGCCGTCGTCGAACTCCGACAGCTGGAACCCGGCCGAGACGACGGTCCCGTTCGGCGGTCGGACGGCGATCGCGGCCTGCACGCCGTCGTGGCCGTCGATCAGCTCCGCGCCGATGACGAACCCCTTGGGGAGAAGCTCTCGCGTCCGGGCGGCGACGGCGGTCCCACCGGCGCGTAGCTGCCGGCGCTGTTTCGTCGTCAGTTCCACCGTCTCGTCGTGATTCCCGTGCATTCGAACTGTTTAGTCGACTGGCTCGCAAAAACCCACCGCTTTCCGTGGTAACGGCTCACAGGATCGGCTCGCTGTCGCCGTAGACCGCGACGACGACGGCGGACGTGTGCATCTCGGGATCGCGGTCGGCGACAGCGACCCGGGCGGTCTGGTCGGTGAACGACCAGTCGCGAAGCGCCCGGCCGGCCGTGATTCCTTCGGTCACCGCGTCGCGGACCGCGCGCTCGTCGCGCCCCGAGGCCTCGTAGAACAGCCCCTTTTGCGACTCCGTCGTCGCCCACGCCAGCCCGGCACAGGCGGGGTCACGGTCACCGACCGGAACCGTCTCGCTGGCTTCGACGACGGTGAGACGCTCGCCGACCGGGCCGAGCGTCGGTGCGGTTCCCGCCTCCGTGACGGTCGCTCCCTCGGGGATCACCGAGGAGACGGCGACGAGATTGTAGTTCCCGATGCCGGCGTCGGCGAGCGCCGCGTCGTAGGCCGCCATCTCCGTCGCCGCGTGTCCGGTTCCCCAGACGACACGAATCGGCTTCATACCGCGACTGGGGCGGTCGTCGGTATCCCGGTTACGCTTTCGACGGCTTCCCGACCGAAATTGCCTACACCCTCGATCCCGATCTACTCCTATGAGCGATTTCGAGACGCGACTGACTCCGGTGTTCACCGAACAGTACGGCGCGGATCGCGAGGTGGCCGAGCGGGCGGCCGCGAACGTCGCCGCGTTCCGCGAGTCTCACGCCGAGGATCTCACCACGGAGGCGTTTCTGGAGACGCTCGACGAGGCGGACTCGTACGACGGGTTCGCTCACCGGTTCGATCTCGCGATCGAATCTATCGGCGCGGAGTGAGGAGCGCCCGCGTAGCGCTCAGTTCCCGACGCTGGCCGCCCGCTCCACCACGTCCTCGCTGTACAGCGCCGCGAGGTCCTCGTGCTGGTCCGGGCGGTGTTCGTACACGTCTTGGAACAGGGTAATCGGTGTCTTCGCGGCCTGATACGTCGCTTCGTCCCACATCCGGTCGGTCGAGATCTCCACGTCCACGCCGTCGATACGGAGCGTCGCGGACCGCTCGATCGCGATCGCGCCCGTGCCGGCGTCACGCGCCGTCTCGAACTCCTCCATCGAGTCCACGATGTCGTCCATGCTCGGGACGTAGTCGGTGCGATCGAGCAGCTCCTCGGTGAGCGCCTGCTCGTCGAGCGTCTGTTCGTCGCCCCCGACCGCGAGGGTGTACTCGTCGCCCGTCTCGTCGAGGCTGATTCGATCACCGGCGTAGACGAAGACGCCGTCCTCCTCGGTCAGCTCGACCTCGCGGCCGTCGGCGTCGAGGAGCCAGCTCCCGTCGGCGGGCGGGAGCGGGTTCGTGTTCGCCTCGACGACCTGTCCGGGGGTGAGCGACCAGATGCCGAGCATCCCCTTCGCTTGGTTGTCAGTCATGCGCTCGTGATAGCCCGCCACGTCGCGGATATCGTCGTACGGACCGTCGACGGCGATGCAGCCGGCCGCACTCGCGCCGCGAGCGGTGTTGTGTCGCAGCTCCGGCCACTCCGGCAGGCCCCCCGTCGGCGTGATCGCACGCATATCCTTCGTGTAATCGACCTCGCCGTCGACGAGCAGGAACATACGTTCGAGGTTGTTCTCCGGCTTCCCCATCTCGTCGCGGAGCTTGCGCATCGCGAGCTCTGCCGCGCCCGATTCGATGATGACCGACATCGCGAGCGAGCCTTCTTCGAGTCCGTGCTCGTGTTCGACGATGGTGAGGAACTCGTCTGCCTTCTTCCAGTCGTCGATCCCGCCGACCTCGGGGACGACGAAGCCGTCGAGGAACTCGACTGCGCCGTTGTCCGGGTCGGCGATTTCGAGCATCCGCTCGAACCCCTGATGGCGGGTCGTCGGGCTGTCGCGATGCCAGACGATACGCGGGTGGATCTCGCCGGGGAACTCGGCTCCCTTCTCGGCGAGCACGTCGATGATGTTCTGTGCGCCCTCGTCGCGCATCGACGGCGCAGTGGCGTCCTCGTTGTCGGGGACCCACACGTCGGGGGCCTCCATGCCACGCAGCTCCGCTGCGCGACTGAGCATCTTCGCCGAGTCGTCCTCGCCGTCCAGTGCTGTCGGTGTCGTGAAAAATGTCCGCACGAACGTGCGTGTGTGTCGTCGTTCCATATGGGTGTGTCTCAGTTGGCTCTCGCTGATCACAAATAATCGACGGATGCGGTCAACGCGAACCGGGAGACGCGTCGGTCTCGACGCGTTCGCGGTCGGCAGGAATTTTAATCGTCGTCCTGCTCGCTCGACAACACTGCCTCTCCCTCCTCAGTGAAGCCGGCAGAGTCCTCCATCCGTGACTGCGCCTCGGGATCGAACCGCGCCTCGATATCCTGAAACCGCGGGACGAAAGAGAGCTGGTGGTGGCTCTCCGTCTCGTGGTCGAGATACCGGTCCTCCAGATCGAACTGCGCCGCCTCGTCGTTCGCCGCGATGTTCTTCATGTCCTCGTACACCGCGTGCCCGCCGGAGTGGAGCGCGTACAGCGTGATGAACTGGTAGACGTAGCCGAGATCGCCCAGCTCCTGAAACGTGAGCGGATCCTCCTCCTCGGACCACGCGAACGACGAGGAGTAGTTAAACGCCAGATCCAGCTCCGGATGCGTCTCGTGGATGGTCTCGGCGTAGTCGACGGCGTCCTCGCGTGACGGGTCCGGCATCTCGGGCCAGACGAGATCGACACCGGCGTCGGCGTAGAGACGGCCGCGTTCGAGATGCTCCTCCCAGTCACCGTTGGCGGAGCCGTACGCGTCCGTCCGAGCGATGATGATCGTGTCCTCGCTCTGTTTCGCATCGACGGCGGCCTCGAACCGAGCGCGGGCCTCCTCGCGGGAGACGATCTGCTTGCCCGCGATGTGGCCACACCGCTTCGGTGAGGTCTGGTCCTCGATGTGGACGGCAGCGACGCCGGCCTTCTCGTACTCGCGAACGGCACGACGGACGTTGTGGACGCCGCCGTAGCCGGTGTCGCAGTCGGCGACGACCGGGAGATTGGTCGCCTCGACGATCCGCTTCGCGTTCTCGACCATCTCGGTCATGGTGACCATCTCCAGATCCGGGAAGCCGAACTGGCCGAGCACCGTCGAGTAGCCGGACATATACGCCGCGTCCAGTCCGGCCATCTCGGCCAGCCGCGCGTCGAGCGCGTGGTACAGCCCCGGCGCGAAGACGAACTCCTGTTCCTCGAACTTCCGCCGTAGCTCGCGGGCCGCGTGGTTGTCGACGTCTCGAATCATCGCGTCCGTGTCGCGGACGTTCTCTGCAACTGGGTCCGAATCCGTTTCGTGGGCCATCTGTATCTCTCCGTGTTCCGGGATCACGTAAGAGTGTTATGAACAATAATGATAATATTTCTTAATCGGTTTTACCAGCTCGAACCCCTGCGAACACCTAATATGCGTAGCACTCTCACACCCCCTCGATCGCTCCGTCTGCGGTCGTCGGTCGGTAGGTCTTACCGACTCGCGGCTGTCACGAGCGTATGGAGCTACTCGTCACCGGTGGCCGTGGCCAGTCCGGTCGCTGGATACTCGACCGACTCGCCGATAATCACGATGTCGTCTGTCTCGATCGGACGAACCCCGATGCCGGCGTCGGCCACCCCGACGTGGCGTACCGCGCGCTCGACCTGACTGACGCCGGGAGCGTCCTTGACGTCGTCACCGAGATCGACCCCGACGCGGTCGTCCACTGGGCGGCGATCCCGGTCGCCGGCACGCGCCCCGGCGTGGACGTGTACCGGAACAACACGCTCGCCTCGTACAACGTCCTCACCGCCGCGGGACGAGTCGGTGCTCGCGTCGTTCAGGCCTCTTCGGACGGCGCGTACGGCTTCTTCTTCGCCGACGAGACGCCCGTACCCGACCGGCTCCCGATCCCCGAATCACATCCGCTCTGGCCCGAGGACCCGTACGGTCTCTCGAAGGTCGTCACCGAGGAGATCGGGCAGACCGCCGCCCGCCGCGATGGGGTGTCGGTCACCTCGATTCGCCCCTCGTGGATTCAGGAGCCGGGCGACTACCCCTGTCGGGATGACGACTACGTCGAGAGCCTCGACGCCGGCGCGGGCAACTACTGGTCGTACGTGGACGCCCGCGACGTGGCCGGACTGGTCGCCGCCGCGCTCGATTCGCCGCACTCGGGCCACGAGGCGGTCAACTGCGTCGGTCCGGACAACGCTCTCGGCCGTCCGCTCGTCGATCTCATGCGCGAGCAGTACGGTCGCGTCCCTGACGACTGCACCGTAGAGGGTGACGCCGCCGCGTACTCGGTCGCGAAGGCGAAGCGACTGTTCGACTGGGAGCCGGTTCACTCGTGGCGTGAGGCGAGTGAAGCGGACGTGGAACCGCCAGCGGCGTAAGTACCAAACTGAAACCAATTCTGTCGTGATTCCACTGCACCGGTCGTCAGTGGGTTTGATAAGCTACTCCTGTTATATGCTGGCATAGAATGAACGAGGAGTCGACTCAAGAGTACGTGACGACATCCAAGGCTGTACTCGACTCTTCCCCCCAGATGGACGAAGCAAACACGAAGGCTGCTGTTCTCCGTGACTTTCTACGGCTTCTCGACTGGCAAATCCCTGAGAATACACAGCTTGAATACGCAGTCGAGGCGTTCGGGCAGGTTTACAAAGTTGATTACGCGTTGCTTCTCGAAGGGACACCGGTCGCGTTTCTCGAAGCGAAAGGTGCAGACACAGCCCTGAGCGGCAATCACGAAGAACAGCTATCGTCGTATATGATGAACAAGAACGTCACCTACGGCATCCTCACGAACGGTAAACAGTACCGCTTCTTTCAGCGGCACGTGGACGCATCGGAAGTAACCGTCCAGCGGGTCGGTGACGTGGCTCTCACAGAGCTGCCCAATCACCTCTCTGTCCTGACGGCTTATGATAGAGAAGCCATCGAATCGGGTGAATCGGGGAAGATTCTCGGCCGGATTAATGAACTCCGCGAAGCCCGTCGAACCCTCGAAGCAGATAAAGAAGCGTTGACCGGTGAACTCTCGAACGTATTGGTAGACAAGGTTTCTGACGCAATCTCGTCGCTCGCAGAAACGCAGGCGAAAGAGATGATAGACCGGCTTACTGAAGATATCAGCTCGGAGATTGACGCCGATGGAGAGAAGACAAGACGGGCGATTACTGAACCAGACGTTTCTCTCAGTGAAAATCAAGATGTAGACGGAGAGTACGTCATTGAGCTGCAGAAGAACGGTGACTCTCTCGCTACGTTTGGTAGTAGCACTCAGAGCGACGTAATGGCTGACGCTGTGGACTACTTAGTTCGAAATCATAACCTGATCTCCCAGATCGAACCACTGCCGTACGTCCCTGGAAATAAAAACGCCCTAATCAACGATCAGCCGACTCATCCCGATGAACGCGAGATGCGAACGTATCGCGACCTGACAGACGGTTACTGTCTCTATACGAGCTTCAACAAGCAGGATAAGAAACGGCAGATACAACGATTAGCCAATAAATGCGGTGTAAACACTGAATCGAGTGGGAGCTGGTAGTCGATTGCAGAACGGTCGTGATTCCGATCCTCCTTCACTCTGTAATATAGCGCGGTTTTGATCACTGATACACCGTTCATTCTCGACACTGTGTGTACGAGAGAGCCTATCGTTTTTCATCCGGTCAAGTTATGATCTCTTCGAGCTATCGAATCATCTTCCCGTTACGTATCGTTGAGCTGTCTGAGGAACGACTCGGTGGGCGTGAAGCTCACCGATTGTCGTCTATCCAGTGACACCATTTGCGGAAATCCTCCGCTCCACACTGTTTCGCGATGTTCTGGAGCGTTCCGATACGGACACGATCGTGGAGCGGAACGGTGACGGTACGTTTCTCACCGGTATCGGGATGGGTGTATTTTAGAACTGCATGGTCTCCTCGCGTCCGGTCGTGTCGGTAGCCGAAGCTTCGAAGCACATTAACGATCTCTCTACCGGAGAAGTCACGTGATACCATTTAGGAGGACTCGAACCACGGAGCACCCGGCTCCGGAGCCGGCGCGCCGTCGTTCCGAGCGTTCTCGGTCACCGCGACCGCCTCATCGAGGTTTTCGAGGGCCTCACGTCGTGTTTCGCCTTGGCTCGCGATGCCCGTCTCTTCGTCAACGGCCGACCACCAGCCGTCGTCCTCTTCGACGAGCCGAATTTCGCGCCCGGTGCTCATACGACTACGTTGTTCGGATTGCCTGATAAGGATTCGGCCACAGCGGGTGTAGCTCACGACCGATTACTACCTGATCTCGCTCGATGGAGGAGAGTCAACCGAGGTCGCCTTCGGCGGTCGAGGCAAACATATCCACTCGCCGTCTCCCCTTCACGAACGTCCGCTTCGGCTACAACCAGCACGACAAAAATCACATTCTGTGACGACGTTCACTCGTCGCGTTTGTTCCTCGCAGAAAGCCTAGGCCGGAATTTGAACTACGCGAGGACGGTCGCTCACTTCGCTCGCGCTGCGCCCTCTCTCGATTCAAATCCCGCTATCGGCCCTCTCACTCACGCCGGTCGCGCGGAGATGGAACTCCGCGCAGTTGGTTCGTGAGAAGAGCCTAGGCCGGAATTTGAATCCGGGGTCTCGTCCTTACCAAGGACGCGCTTTACCGCTAAGCTACCCAGGCATACATCGGGCTTGTGCGCCCAGCTTCGGCCTTTCGCGTCCGACCTTACTGCATAGCCGTATATGAATGTGGTGAATGCTACCGGGCGTGCCGTCTCGTGACGTGCGACTCTGGTAGCTCAATCGTTTCGATTCAGGGGTCGCCCGCTCCCGCCCGTCGCGGCATCGATTCGCTCGCGGGCGGCGGTATCGAACAGCACGCCGGGATCCGGAAAGCCGATCGTGTCGTCGTCGCCGTCTGCGAGCTCGGCCGCGAGCGCAGCCGTGTCGAACGGAACCCCGCCGCCGGTCGAGGCCCCGGCGACGAGCGCGAGCTCGAGGATGTCCGCTTCGAGTTCGTGGCCGTCCCCGCCCGTCTCGTGACGGACGGTCTGGTCGTGGCCGAACGACTGCACGACGTCGACGGCGTCGGCGGCGGCCTCGGTCTCTGCGAGTAGGTAGAAGCCGCGAGCGACGAGCACGTCCGCCGCGAGGATATCGACGTTCGCCTGTGTCGGCTCGCGGCTCTCGGTCCACGGCGGCTCGCCGGCGAGCCCTGTCGGCGGCGAGGACGGTCAACACGCCGGGGACGAAGGAGCCGCCGTCGAGAAACGCAACGATATCGTCGTGGAACCCCTCCGGGACGACATCGCCGACGGTCGACACTGCCCCGTCACGGACCGCGGCGATTGCCTCCATCATCTGAACAGTGGCCAGCGAGTGGCAAAGACCTTTGGAAGCCAAGGTCACAACAGCCTGTGATTCACACACGCGACGACGACGGCGTTCGTATCCTTACGCTCTCGCGTCCGGACGCGCGCAACGCACTCACGCTCGATGGTCTCGACAGCCTCGCGACGGCAGTCGAGGGGACCCCCGGCTCCGTCGTTCTCGTCCGTGGTGCTGGCGAGGCGTTCTGTGCCGGTGCGGACCTCCCGACGGTCGCCGAGGCCGCGACCGATGAGCGCCGCGCTCGCGCGTTCGTCGAGCGCGGACAGGAGACCATGCGCCGTATCGAACAGGCCGACTCGGTCGTCGTCGCCGGGATCGACGGCGCGGCCCGCGGCGGCGGTGTCGAGCTCGCGCTCGCCTGTGAGATGCGGGTCGCGACGCCGGACGCGACGCTCGCGGAGCCGGGTGTCACCTTCGGCCTGTTCGGGGCATGGGGCGGGACCGCCCGACTGGCCGACGCTGTCGGGACGACACACGCGAACGATCTCTCGCTGTCGGGACGAGTGATCGACGCCGAGGAAGCGCGCTCGATCGGACTGGTCTCGCGGGTCGTCTCCGATCCGCGGACGGTCGCGGCGCAGCTCGCGGCCAACGAGTCCGGTGCGCTTCGGGCGCTCGGCCGGCTCGGCACGCACCGCGGATCGAGAGCCGAACGCGAGCGGGCCGAACGCGAGGCGTTCGTCACACAGCTCACCGCGCACGCGGACGCGCTCGCCGAGCACCGAAACAGGTAGGCCGCTCGGATACCGATCGACGGTATGCCCGACTGCGACCACTGTGGAGCGTCGTTCGACGCCGAGGAGCCGTATCTCTCCCATCTCGGGTCGGAACACGCCGACGAGCTTGGCGCGATCGAACAGCGCCGGGTCGCGGGCGTCTCCGAGGACGACGACGCCGGGATCGGTGTCGTTCCGCTCGCCCTCGCGGGAGCGATTCTGCTGGCAGCGGTCGTCGGTGGGTATCTGTTCGTCGCCGGCGGTGACGGCGGCGATTCCGACCTCCCGCAGAGCGTCACGCAGGTCGAACAGGAGCCGAACGAGGACGCGCGCGGCGAGGTCCACGAGCACGGCCAGATCTCGATGACCGTCACGGGGACCGAGGTGGATTTCACTCAGGACAAGTACCAGATATACAGTACCAGAAACCAGAACTTCCACTTCGAAGGGGACGGCCGCTGGCACAAACACGCGCCTGGTGTCACGCTGGAGTACGCGATGTCGACGCTCGACATCGGCGTTCAGCCGGGCGAGGTGTGGTACGACGGGACTCGCTACGTCGACGGTGAGAACGCCAGCGTCTCGATCACGGTGAACGGTGAGCCGGTCGATCCCACCACGTACGTCCTGCAGGACGGTGACGATCTCGACATCACCGTCACGGAACGCTGAACGCGGCCCTTTTGACGGTCTCCGCCCAACCTCGGCCAATGAGCGCAGAGACAGCGGCGGCGACCGATGACGACTACGGCGGCCTGCTTACCGCGTTCCCGTACGCCTTCCGGCAGAGCGACTCGCGGCTGTTCCGGCTCTACACCGTCGTCGGTGGGCTGTTCGCCCTCCTGTTGGGTATCGTGTTCACCTTCGCAGCGATCGTCTCTATCTCCCAGTCGGCCGGGCTGGCGACCGGGGGAACCGACGCGTTCGTCCGCACGTTCGTCGTCATCGTTGGCTTCGCCGTCGTCGTTCCGGTGGTCGCGCCCGTCCTGTTGGTCGCGCGTCACCACCGCCGAGAGGGATCGAAGCCGGCGTACGACCGCGCGCTCGCCGTCGCCGGACTCGTCTATCTGCTCTCGCTGTATCTGCTGCTCGTCGCCTCTATCCCGGAGTCGTTCGTCCTCGACGGCGAGACGGTCACTCGCCCGCCCGCGACCGGGCTGTTCGCTCCCGTGCTCTCGCTCCTGTACGCGATCCCGCCCCTCGGCTCGCCCGCGATCCCGATCGCCGTCGCCGTCGCCGGCTGGCTCACCCACCGTCGCTACCGGTGACCGACGGGGTGAAACGCCTCGCGTTCGTTCCGAGGACATGAGCGATACCGACGGGATCGAGACCGCCGACATCGACGGAAGCGAGCAGTCGACCGCTCGCTACGTCGTCACCAACGCCGACGCTGATACCGCCGTTCTCCGCGATATCGACTCCGGACAGGTTCACACGCTCGCTGACAACCCGGGTATTGAGGTGGGCGACGTGCTCGATGCGACGCTCGCACCGGAGCCGCCGCTCGAAATCGCCGACCGGATCGTGGCGGTCGCCGAGCGCAGACACGTCCGCCGCCACGAGAGCGAGGAGCCGCCGACCGCTCACGAACGAGAGATCGCTGCCGACCAAGCGGTGGGTGAACTGACTCGCCGCGAACGCGCCGGGATGGGCGAGATTCACGTCATCACGGTCCCACCGGCGGAGACCGCCGACGCCGTACAGGACGTGCTCGACGACGACGGGACGCTCGAACGCGCCGCTCGAATGGATGACGTCGTCCGCGTCGAGGTTCGCTCGGACCCGGAGACCGGAACGGTCAGCGTTCGGTATCTCCCCTGACTCACTCGCCGACGTCGACCGTCTCGCCGATCTCGATCTCGTCGCCGACCGCCACCCGCGCGCCGACGGTCTCCGGTGGCACGCGGGTGTTCACCATCAGCCGGAAGTAGTGATCGTACCAGTCCTCGCCGGCCCACTCGGGGAGGGTCGTCTCGCGCCGGCTGACGAACCGCTCGCGAAAGCCCGGCGTTTCCGCGCCGGTATCGGGGTCGCGGGTCGGGACGACACACCGCTTGCAGGGGTTTCGCCCCTCGAACCGCGTCCCGCCGACGGTGAACCGGACGACCGACTCGCGATCCGCGTAGAGCCTGTCCTCCCAGAACGGCTCGACGCCGCCGACGACGAGATTCGGGCGGAGCCGTCGCCGGAGTTCCGTCGCGTCGATCTCGTCGTACCAGCCGGCCACCGCATCCAGTGTGGCCCGCGAGACGACGGTCGGGCCACTGGCGCGGCCGTCGTCCGGAAATCCCCCCGTCGCGTCGCGGTCGATACGGACCTCGTAGCCGAGGACGTCGGTGAGGAACTCGCTGGCGGCCCCGCGCTCGTCGGGGAGGCGGAACGTCTCGCGCTCGCCGTCGCGAGGACCGACGGTCCAGCGTCCGCTGTCGGGATCGAACTCGCTGGCGAGCCGGTGGACTCGTCGCTCGCGTTTCCCGTTCACGTAGTCGCCGTCGGCGTCGCGAACGGTGTACTCGCGATCGAACGCCAGCCCGCCTGACTCGCGGACGGTCGTCCGGTCGCGCTCGATCCCGTCGAGTGATTTCACCGGATACACGTGGACCGAGTCGAGTGTCGCGGCCATTGTGCCCCTTCCGACGGCCACCCGCTTGTAGCCTGCGTCTGTTTGGGAAGGCTTATCGGGTACGTCACACGAGTCACCGTATGGTAGAGTTCGAGATACCGGACGTCGACTACACCCGGTACTCAAACCGCCAGCTCATCGCGATTCCGCTCGCACTGCTCGGACTGGCGCTCGTCATTCTTATCGGTAACGCCATCATCACTGGAACGTCGCCGGTCTCGCTCGGTGTGGCGTTCACCGGTGGGACGGAGCTTCGTGTTCAGACGGCCGACACGCAGCCGCAGATCGAGCGCACGTTCGACGCCGAGACCGAGTCGATCGCGCCGATCCGCGCGGAACAGAACGAGTATATCGTCACGCTCCCGCCCAGTGACGCCGACCCACAGAGTCAGGCCGAAGCCGCCGGCTACGAGGTGATATCGAGTCAAGAACGGGCCGCTTCCTTCGGCGCGGACACCCAACGGCAGGCGTTCCTCGGTATCGGTATCGCCTTCGTCGGAATGGCGCTGCTCGTGTTCGGGCTGTTCCGTACCTTCATCCCCTCGATCGCCGTGATCGCGTCGGCCTTCTCCGATATCGTCATTCCCGTCGCGCTGATGAGCGTCCTCGATATCTCACTAACGCTCGGGACGGTCGCCGCGCTGCTGATGCTCATCGGCTACTCGGTCGACTCGGACCTGCTGTTGAACAACCACATCCTTCGCCGGCGCGGTGACTTTTACGAATCGACCTATCGGGCGATGCAGACCGGCGTGACGATGACGCTCACCTCGATCGCCGCGATGACCGCGATGACGATCACGGCGAGGGTCCTCGGTATCAACCTGCTTCCGTCGGTCGGTCTTATCCTCGTCTTCGGACTGATCACCGATCTGATGAACACCTACCTGTTGAACGTGAGTCTCCTTCGCTACTACAAGTACGAGGCGGTCGCACGATGATTCGAGAGAACTGGCGGCTCGTCCTGCTGGTCGTGCTGGTGCTCGGTAGCTCGCTCGCCCTGTTCGGCCCGCTCGGGGCCGCCGCCAGCGGCGACTCGCCCACCAACCTCCAGTACGGTCTTGAGCTTTCGGGCGGAGCCAGCGTCCGCGCTCCGCTCGTCGGGATGACTGCCGACCCCGTCGATCTGCAGGGCGAGTCGGCGCGGGACCTCGAACGCAATATCGCAGACGAGCTCGGTCTCTCCCCGCCGACCGTCGAGGTGCGCTATCCACAACAGGGGGCCGAGGGGACCGTCGAGGTGTACAACGACTCCGTCACGCAGGCAGAGTTCGCCGCCGCACTACAGACGGCCGGGCTTGACGCCGACGAGTCGGTCATCGATCCCGGACTCACGCGCGCGACCTACGACACGGCAGAGCGCGTCCTCGACAGCAAGATCGACGCCGGCGGGCTGACCGGTGGGGACGCCAGCGTCACTACCGGTAACCGGACGTATCTGCTCGTCGAAGTCCCGAACGCCAACCGCTCGGAGGTACTCGAACTCGTCGGTGATCCCGGTCGCGTGCAGGTCGTCGGGCTTCACCCCGGCCAAAACGGCAGCTACGAGCGCGTCCCGCTGTTCGATCAGGAGACGCTCAACGTCAACGGCGTCAGACAGGACCGCAGCGGTCAGTGGGGCGTGGACGTCGCGGTCAACAACGAGGAGACGGCCCAGCGGTTCGCGAACATCATGCGCGAGGAGGGGTACACGAACAATCGGGGACAGTGTAACTACGAGGTCGGCTCCGGCCCGGAGGGTGACAACGCCTACTGTCTGTTGACCGTCCGCAACGGCGAGGTCGTCGACGCCGTCAGCATGGGACCGCTGGCTGATACGATCGAGAGCGGGAGCTTCCCCGACGATCCGCGCTTTTTCATCAGCAGCCAGTCGCAGGGAGACGCTCGCGAGCTCGAGATCAATCTCCGTGCCGGTGCGCTCCCGAGCGCGCTCGACGTGGACAGCGGGACGACCTACTTCCTCCAGCCCTCCCTCGCACAGGACTTCAAGTTCCTCTCGCTGGTGACCGGACTCGTCGCCGTGCTCGCGGTCTCGATTACGGTCTTCGTCCGCTATCGCGAGCCGGGTGTCGCGCTTCCGATGATCCTCACCGCCGGCGCAGAGGTGTATCTCCTGCTCGGCTTCGCGGCACTCATCGGGCTCGCGCTCGATCTCTCACACATCGCTGGCTTCATCGCCGTCATCGGCACGGGGGTGGACGATCTCATCATCATCGCCGACGAGATCCTTCAGGGCGAGCGCGTCTCGACGGGCCGGGTCTTCGAGTCGCGCTTCCGCAAGGCGTTCTGGGTCATCGGCGCTGCGGCCGCGACGACCACCATCGCAATGAGTCCGCTCGCGGTGCTCTCGCTCGGTGATCTTCAGGGATTCGCCATCGTCACTATCGTCGGCGTCCTGCTCGGCGTGTTCGTCACCCGACCGGCGTACGGGAACATCCTCCGGAACGTCGTGCTGGACTGAGCGGATTCGCAGCCGGCGATCTCGATCCGGTAGTCGAACTACCGGGCCAGCTCTCCCTGTCAGACCGCGGCCCGTACACGTGTAGACCGTCACACGACCTGCTCGTACCGGACGATGGAGACGCCGTACGCGAGGAAACCGACGAGTAGAATCAGCCCGAACGCGGTCAGCGGCGCGTCGGCCGCACCGTTCGCGAACGCGACGACCGCCGTCTCGATTCCGACGGCCATCGCCAGCGCCGCGTTGTACCCCGACCGATAATGTATCCTCGCTGCTCGTTCGTCACGCGACTGGCTACCGATCGCGTCCTCCCACAGTATCCCCACGTACAGCAGCACACCGCCGACCACTGCCAGTACTACCACCGTATCCGCCGCCAGCAACGTCGACTGTGACAGGGACGCCGCCAGAGACGCGCCGATCGTCACGAACACCCACGCCACTATCCGGTTCCGACTCAGCATCGTACCTAAACTGCACAGTACACGATAGCTTAAGAATTCTCCAAACAGACGGGCGAACACGTCTCCTGCCGGCCGCGCCGCCCGATACTGTCCCACGCTGCACTCGCGAGGGGGTCAGAACTCGGCGAGTGCCGACTGCTCGGCCGCCGCGAGCACGTCCTCGCTCGTCTGCCAGGACGCCCGTGCACAGTCCGGGAGCGTCCCGCTCTCGGCCACGTGCTCGCGGAGGAACGCTCGCGTCGTCTCGTCCGACGGGTAGCCGCTCCCGATCGCACCGTACTCGTCGGCGAGCGTCGCGACGTGCTCGTCGCGGGCGACCTTCGCCACGATAGAGGCGGCGGCGACGAGCGAATCAGTTCCGTCAGCGCCGTGGCGTGCATCGATCTCGACACTCCGCTCACAGGCGTCGGCCACTCGACGCGCGAACCGACGCTCGGAGGTGTCGCCCGCATCACACAGCCCGGTATCGTCGTCGCACGCGCCGGCGTCGATCGCCTCGGCGTGGGCGGCGACGGTCAGCGTGTTCATGTCCTCGTCGCCGTCGATGCGCGAGACCGGAATCTCGGCCACGCCGACCTCGCAGACGGCGCGTATCGCCGCGTCGAGTTCCCGTCTGCGCGCGGGCGAGAGCCGCTTCGAGTCGGCCACACTCTCCGGCAGCTCGGTCGGCTCACCGCGTACACAGGCCGCGAACATCGACCCCAGCACCGGTCCTTTTCCCGCCTCATCGACGCCGAAGCGCATGGCTACTCGTCGGTGGCACGTCGAAAAAGTGTCGCGGTGGGCTGTCGCTCGCGGCGACTGACCTCGCTCGTCTCGCCGTGCGTTCGCGGTCAGCGAGACTGTTAGTCCTCACTGTGCGTTCGCGGTCAGCGAGACCGTCAATCCCCGCTCGGGGTCGGTGCGACCGGCTCCGGCTCGGCGTCAGGCTCGGGTTCGCGCTCTCGTTCGTCGCCGACCGGCTCGGCCGCAGGACGCTCCTCCGGCGGCTCCTCGCCCGCCTCGGCGTCCTCGAACTCGCGTTCGTCGGTCAGTTCACGCATCCGCTCCAGCTCGCCGATTGGTCTCTGGTGACACATAGTCACGACACCAACGTATCGTACGTGATCAATCATTATAAATACTGTCCCGAACGGCTACTCGTCGCGGAAGTACGCCGGCTGTTCGAACGGCTCGTCTTCCCCCTCGACGGCCAGCACGTCGAGGGCTGTAACGGTCGCGTCCGTTTCGAGCAGCCCGGCGAGCGACGGCTCCGTTCGCCCGTCGTCACTGGAGATGAGCTCCTTGATGTAGAGCCCGCCGGCCCCGTGCACGTCGATCGTGGCATGAGTGTCGTCGGTGCGGTCGCCGTTGACGCTGTACACCTCGCGCTCCCGCACGAGATCGGCCCGTCGGTGGTCGACGCGGTGGGGCGTTCGCTGCTCGACGGTCGCGCCCTGTAAGGTTTCGAGTGCGTCTTCGAGCGCGGTCTCGTCGACGGGCGATCCGAACTCGACCGTCGCGTGATACGTCTTCGAGGCGTCGTGCTCCTTCACGTGAGCGGTCATCTCGTGGGTCGCGTACCGGAGGTCGTCTACCTTCACAGCGTCACTGGCCTTGTTGATCTCGTCTTCGATGGTCGCGAGCTCCACGTCGCGCCGGTGGGGCCGTTTCACCTCCAACACGAACGGTCGACCGTCACCGAGCATGAGCGCGTCCACGTCCTCCCGGCCCGCGCCGTGGAAGACGCCCTCGTCGCCGCGTAGTGCAGTCACGAGCGGTGGCGCGACCTCCTGTTCGACGCTCGTCCGGTAGCGGTAGCCCGTGCCGTCACACTCCGGGCAGGTGCGCCCGCCGTGGAGCGTCCCCGACTCGCCGCAGTTCGAACACGGCCACTCCGTCTGTGGCACGTCCCGCTCGACCTTCCGATAGCGGCCGTACACCGCCACGGAGTTGATCGTCACCTCGATCTCGTCGGCGTCGAGATCGACGAGCAGCTGCACGTCCGGGCGCTCGAAGCCGACCGCTTTGCCCGTCTGTTGGCCGACCCGCTTGCCGACCTCGCGGTTGAACTCCGATTTCAGTAGCTCTCCCGCATCAACGTCGAGTCCGGCGTCCGCACGCAGGAGCTCGCCGTTCTCCTCGACCAGCGGCGGGACGCGCGTCCCGACCTGATAGGTCGAGAAGTCGATTCCCTCCAGCGCGGCGACGGCGCGGTCGGCGTACGCGTCGAACTGACCGCACAGCCCCTCACAGACCCAGCACTTCTCGGTATCCGGCGACTCGTACGGCTCGTCCGAATCGAGTGCGAGCGTCGTCCGCAGCGCCCGCCCGCGCTCGTCGTTGCCGAGACCGAAGCTCCGCTCAGCGAAGGGGCGGCCGAGACAGGCGTCACACAGCGGGCCGGTCGCCGCCAGCCGCTCGGCGTCGTCGAGAATCGTCATTACCGTCGTTCAGGCGGCTCGCGGGAAGTGTGTATCGGCTCGCCGTCTTAATCGTCGGCTTGAAGCCCACCGCTCACCCCGTACGCGTATGTCGGAGTTCCGTATCGCCGTCGTCGTCGGCATCCTTCAGGGTCTCTTCGAGTGGCTCCCCATCTCCTCGGAGGGAAACATCGCACTGTATCTCACGGCCATCGAGGGGCTCGCCCCGACCGCTGCGACGGAGTTCGCGCTCTTTCTCCATGTCGGCACGGCCGTCTCTGCGACGCTCTACTATCGGAGCGAACTCGCCACGCTCGCCCGCCGCGTCCCGCGGTGGCGGACGACCCGCGACGGTGAACTCACGTTCCTCGCCGTCGCGACCCTCGCTTCTGCCGTCGTCGGACTGGCCGCGTACGCCACGATCGAGGAGCTGTTCTCCGCGCTCACCGGCGGGGCGTTCATCGTTCTCATCGGTGTCCTCCTCGTCGCGACGGGGCTGTTCCAGCGGGTCGCGAACACCCGACTCGGCAGTCGAACCGAGCCGACACTGGCGGACGGACTCCTCGTCGGTGCGCTCCAAGGACTCGCCATCCTCCCGGGCATCTCGCGATCTGGATCGACGGTGTCGGTCCTGCTGCTCCGGGGGTACGACTCCGAGGCGTCGTTCCGGCTCTCGTTTCTGCTGTCGATTCCTGCCGCGCTCGGTGCTGGCGTACTGACTCTCGCTGACGGCGTCCCGGAGCTATCACTGGCTGCCGGTGCGGTCGCGGCCGGTGTCGCTGCGGTCGTCGGCTATCTCTCTATCGACGCGCTGCTCCGAGTGGTTGCGCGAGTCGCCTTCTGGGTCGTCTGTCTCGGGCTCGGCGGGCTGGCCGTCGTCGGTGGCGTCGTGACGATCCTGTGATCACCGCTTCCCGAGCGCCGTCTCGAAGACGCGCTGTGCCCGTTCGTAGCCGTCGTTGCGGTCGACGATCGGGTCCGCGTACTCGGGGGCGAGCCGGTCGCGCTCCGACTGTGAGAGGGTCGGCCACTCGACGAGCCGCTCGGGATCGACACCGCGGAGCTCGGAGACGTACTCCGTGACGTAGGTGGCCTGTTCGTCGTACTTCGACATCTGTGAGATCGGGTCGAAGATCCGCACGTCGACGGAGTCGGTCCCCGTCGAGGCGGTCCACTGCCAGCCGCCGTAGTTCGAGGCGGGGTCGTGGTCGAACAGCCGCGCCGCGAACCACCGCGCTCCCGCTCGCCAGTCCACGAGCAGGTGTTTCGTCAGGAACGAGGCCGTCACCTGACGGGTCCGGTTGTGCATATACCCCTCGCGGTCGAGCTGGCGCATCCCGGCGTCGACCAGCGGGTAGCCGGTCTCGCCCGCTTTCCACGCTGCGAGGTCGTCCTCGTCGTTTCGCCACTGGATCTGGTTCGGGAAATCGACGTACGACTCCGTCAGCAGCGTCGGGTGGTGCGCGAGCAGATAGTAGTTGTACTCGCGCCACGTCAGCTCGTCGCGGTACTTGTCGACCTGTGACCGGCTCCTGCCGTCCACGTCGTTGTACAGCCGGGTCGCCGTCCCGTACAGCTCCCGGATTCCGAGCATCCCGGCCGCGAGATACGGGGAGAGCCGCGACACCGAGTTCGTCGGTCGCTCGACCGCGGCCGTCAGGTCGTCGCGCGTGCCGGCGTACGACCGGATTCCGTCGTCGAAAAACGTCTCCATGCGAAGCCGTGCGGCCTCGTAGCCCGGGTCCGGCATATCGATCTCCAGCTCGGGAACGGGGATCGTCACGTCGTCGCACACGTCAGCCAGCGTCTCCCGGTCGGGGGCGTCTATCGGCGGGAGGGTGGGCGTCTTCGTCCACGCCCGCTTGAACTGGCTGTGGGTCTCGTGGCCGGGATCGAACGCCTCGGGATCGGTGAGCGTCAGATCGCTCCGCGACTCGGTCTGGAGTCGCTCGTCCACGCGACGCTGGCGGTTCCGCCGGGAGGGTCGATAGTGGCGATTGTAGTAGACGGTCTCTGCGTCGTACGCCTCACAGACGGCTTCGAGGGCCTCGTCGGCCGGGCCGGTCCGTACGAGCAGGTCGCTCCCCAGCTCGCGGTAGGTCGATTTGAGCGATCGCACGCCGGCGAGGAGAAACGCGCGCTGTCGCGTGCCGACCCCCTCCAGTACGTCGGCGTCAATGACGTACACCGGGATCGTTACGTCGTCGTTCGCGGCGGCGACGAGTCCGCGATTGTCGGGGGTCCGAAGGTCACGTTGATGCCAGAAGACGTTCACAGTCGACGTACGAGCGCCCGTCACAAGGATGTCCGGATCGTCGGGCGTAAGGCGTTCACTCTCCAATACGGTGGTATGCAGGACCCGTTCAAGGAGCTGATGTTTCGCTCCTTCAAGGACGCGATGGACCTCGCCGACGACTACAATCGGTGGGCCGGGGAGTCGTTCGACGAGCCGCTGTCGGTGCAGGCGAACGCGATTCCACAGATGGCGATGATGCTCTACCGGTGTCGGCTGCAGGCGCGACTTGGCGAGGGAACGATCGACTTCCCCGAGGCCGACGAGCGCATGTTCGACTGACGGAGCAAGTGTTTATTTGCGATCCCGGTAACAGGCTGTATGAATCTCTCGACAGGCGTCGTACTGGCGGCCGGCGAGGGGACCCGGCTCCGGCCGCTCACCCAGACGCGCCCGAAGCCGATGTTACCGGTCTGTAACCGCCCGATCGTCGAGTACGTTCTCGACGCGCTCGTCGATGCCGGCGTCTCCGAGCTGGTGCTCGTCGTCGGCTACAAACGCGGCCGGGTTCAGGATCACATCGGCTCTACCTACCGCGGTCACCCCGTCACCTACGTCCACCAGCGCAAACAGCTGGGGAGCGGCCATGCCCTGCTTCAGGCCCGCGAGGCGGTCGACGGGCCGTTCGTCAGCGTCAACGGCGACCGCGTCATCGACCCGCAGACGGTCGCCGACGTGCTCGACGGCTTCGACGGCGAGACCGCCACGATGGCCGTCCGCGAGCACGCGAACGCGACCGCGTACCCCAACGGCGCGGTTCGGCTCGACGACGGCCGAGTCACCGAGCTCGTCGAACAGCCGGACGATCCGTACCGGCTCATCAACGCCGGCGTCTACGCCTTCCCGTCCGGCTGGTTCGACCGGCTCGCCGCGACCGGTCGCCGTGACGGCGATCTGTATCTTCCCGACGCCATCGTCGAACTCACCGCCGAGCGCGCCGTCCTCGGCGTCCGAACCGAAGGTCTCTGGGTCGATATCACCTACCCGTGGGATCTCCTCGAAGCGACCCGGCGACTGCTCGACGCCGGACTGGCTGATGAGCGAACAGCCGACCCCGGCGTCTACGTCCACGAGACGGCCCGGGTCCACGACCGAGCGACGCTTCAGGCCCCTGTCGTCGTCGGACCGGACGCGGAGATCGCCGCCGGCGTCGTCGTTGGCCCGAACACCGCGCTCGGGCGAAACGTCACGATCGCGGCGAACGCGACGGTCGAGCGCTCGCTGATCGGTGCAGACACCCGTATCGGTTCGGGAACGACGCTTCGCGACTGCGTCACCGGGACGGCGGGCGAGTTCGGTCCCGGCGTCGTCGTACCCGGCGGTGTGGCCGACGTGCACATCGGGACCGACGTTCACGAGAACGAGCGGCTCGGCGCGATCGCCGGCGACCGAGTGACGCTCCGTGGCGGGGCGTGCTGTGAACCGGGGACCGTCCTCGGGGTCGATGCGACCGTCGGTGTCGGCGCAGTCGCCCGCGACCGCGTTGGCACGGGCGCGGAGGTGGTTCGCTGATGTGTGGTATCATCGGCTGTGTCGGGCGCGGTAGTGCGACGCTCGACACCCTGCTCGGCGGTCTCGATACGCTCGACTACCGGGGGTACGACTCCGCGGGCGTCGCCCTCGCCGGCAGTTCCGTCCAGACCGGCAAGAAGGCGGGCGAACTCGACGCGCTCCGTTCACACCTCGCGGACCGGTCGCTGTCGGGCGCTGTCGGGATCGGTCACACCCGCTGGTCCACCCACGGCCCGCCGACCGACGCCAACGCCCACCCGCACTGCGACTGCACCGGCGAGGTCGCGGTCGTCCACAACGGGATCATCGAGAACTACCAGACGCTTCGCGATGAGCTCGCCTCTGACCACGCGTTCGAGTCGGACACCGATACCGAGGTGATTCCACATCTCATCGAGACGCTGCTCGCCGATCACGATCCCGAGACGGCGGTGCGACGGACGCTCGACCGGCTGGAGGGGAGCTTCGCCATCGCCGTCGCTATCGCCGACACCGGGGCGATCTTCGCCGCGAGACAGGACTCGCCGCTCGTGCTCGGTGTCGACGACGACGCGACGTACGTCGCCAGCGACGTGCCCGCCTTCCGTGAACACACCGACCGCGTCGTCTATCTCGACGACGGACAGCTCGTCCGGCTCGACGACGACGGCTACGCCGTCTCCGAGTTCGACGGGACGCCGCGCGACCCGCCCGTCGAGACGGTCGAGTGGGACCCCGAGGCCACGGGGAAGGCCGGCTACGACCACTTCATGCTGAAGGAGATCCACGAACAGCCCCGGGCGCTCCGGCAGTGTCTGCAGGGGCGCGTGGACGAGCTTGCCGGCTCGGTGACGCTCGATATCGACCCGGATGTCGACCGCGTCCAGTTCGTCGCCTGTGGTACTTCGTACCACGCAGCGCTGTACGGGGCCGCGCTGTTTCGCGCCGCCGGCACGCCGGCTCGGGCGTTTCTCGCCCACGAGTACGCGACGCAGACGCCGCCGATCGAGGACGATCTCGTGGTCGCCGTCTCGCAGTCCGGCGAGACGGCCGACACGCTGGCAGCTATCCGCGAGGCCGACCGCCGCGGGGCCGACACGCTCGCGCTCACGAACGTCGTCGGCTCCACGATGGCGCGTGAGTGTACGGACGCGCTGTTCATCCGCTCGGGGCCGGAGATCGGCGTCGCGGCCTCGAAGACCTTCTCCGCCCAGCTCACGGCCGTGAATCTCCTCGCGCTCGCGACCGTCGGCGCGGGCGACGGGGACCTCCGCGATCTCATCGGTGCGCTTCGGGATCTCCCCGCCGATCTCCAGACCGTCCTCGATGGGTCCGACGCGGAACGCGTCGCCCGCGAGTACGTCGACAGCGAGAGCTTCTTCTTCATCGGGCGGGGGTATCACCACCCCGTCGCGCTGGAGGGCGCGCTCAAGCTGAAAGAGATCTCCTACACCCACGCCGAGGGGTTCGCGGCCGGCGAGCTGAAACACGGGACGCTCGCGCTCGTCACGCCCGACACGCCCGTCTTCGCCGTCGTCACCGGTGACGACGAGGCCGCCCGCAAGACCATCGGGAACGTGAAGGAGGTCGAAGCCAGAGACGCGCCGGTCGTCGCCATCACCGACGGCGCGAGCGACGTCGAGCGGTACGCCGATGCCGTCCTCGACGTGCCGGCGACCCACGCGCGTACCGCCGCCGTGCTCGCGAACGTCCAGCTCCAGCTCGTCGCCTACCACGTCGCGAACGAGCTCGGACGCTCGATCGACAAGCCGCGGAACCTCGCTAAATCTGTCACCGTCGAGTAGCGAGGGCTTATCATCCTCTCGCGTCTACGCGCAGTATGTCAGTGACAGCTCGTATTCCACCGGTCGTCACGCGGGCGGCGGTCGGCGTGTACGTGCTCTGGCTGCTCGCTGTCGTGCTCGCTATCGCCGGTCGGTACACGCCGTTCCCGACGCTTCCCGGCGTCGAAGCCGGCGTGCTCGTCGGCGTACTCTGTTTCACCGCCGTCGGGACGGTGCAGCTACTCCGACGTGCGGCCCGGTGGTTCTCGCGGCGTGTCAGTCGGCTCTGAGCTCGCTCGCCGGCTCCGTGCCGTCGCCGGCAGACGGCTCCGCTGTGGAGCCGCCGAGCCGGTATCGCCGCGTCAGCTGCTGACCCTGACGCCGACGAGGATACCGGCCCCGAGCAGTGCCGCGATTCCGAGGCCGACGGCGACCCCGAGGAGGAGCGTGTTCGAGAGCAGGCCGCCGCTCGGTCCGCCGTCGTCACCGTCGGGTCCTGCCCCGGTTGCCGTCGCCGCGTCGACACCGATCGCTCCGCCGTCAGTCACTGCGACCGACTGCGTCTGGTAGTCGACCGATACGTTCTCCGACTCCACGTCGTTAACGAGCGTGTCCTCGCGGACGAACTCCAGACTCGTCTCGCTTCCGGTCTCACCGACGGTCTCGAAGGTGATCTGCGCGAGGGTCGGCGCGTCTGTACCGTTCGCGGCCGACTGTGTGAGGAACACCCAACCCTGCTCGTTGTTCACGTTCACGATGGGATCGTTCATATCGACGCCGGTGGCGCTCTGGGCTCGGACGACCGATGGATCGAACGTCACGTTGGCCTGATAGCCGGCGACGCCGTCGGCCGTCGTCGCGAGCGTGGTGGTCACCGTCCCGTCGCCGGCGTCATCGACGGTGAGCGTCAGTTCGCCGGCGGTGTCTTGGAGGGCAGCGTCGGCGCTGGCCGGGGTCGTCGCCACCGCCGCGAACGGCGCGGTAACGACACAGAGCAGTAACAGTGCAGCGATTGCGTATCGCATTGGTGATATCATTGTGTTAATCGCGTATAAAAAATAGTTACCGGCAGGCGTGACGGGACCGCTCCCGTCCGCGCGGTGACGGTAGTTGTCGGCTTAGCCCGCGATCTGAGCGGCAGGGGCCGCGTTGGTGACGAGCGACGCTCGCTCGTCGTCCTCGCTCTCTGGCGGCTCCTCGTTGCCGATGACGATCTGCAGGATAGCCGTCACGTCCGCGGACGTGATCGTGCCGTCCTGGTTGACGTCGCCGAGCGTCTCGATCTGCTCGTCGGGAACCTCCGTCGGGAGGCCGGCGATGTACCGCTGAGCGATCACCGCGTCACCGGCGGTGATCTCTCCATCGGCGTTCACGTCACCGAGCTGGGACGACAGCACGGAAACCGTCCCGCCGTCGAAGTTCGTCAGGTACGCCGAGCCGCTCTCGTCGTAGATCGCTGACGAGGAGGCGTCCAACATCAGGCTCGCCTCGTCGCCGTTCTCGATCTCGACGACCTCGAAGGTGATCTGTGCCATGACCGGAGCGTCTGCGCCGTTAGCTTGCGCCTGACTGAGCGTGACGCTCCCGTCTTCGTTATCGATGCTGACTGCCGGATCGTCCATATCGATACCGTCGACGCTCTCGACCTGTAGCTTCGAGGCGTCGAAGGAGACGGTCGCCTCGTACCCTGCGACCGAGTCGACGTCGGTCTGCAGCGTCACTTCGGCGCTCTCGTCTTCTGGACCGATCACGGTGTCCGTGACCGTCACCGTTCCGACCGGCTCGGGCGGGTTCGAGGCCACTTCGACCATGTTACCGAGGATCGTGTCGGCTTCCTCGGTGTAGTCCTCGCCCTCGACGAACGTCTCGTAACCGAGCGATCCGCCGAGAATGTCCCAGCGATCGCTGTCGACGGCGACGCCGGCTCCCTGCACCTCACCGTTCGACACGTCAGCGAGCACCGTGGCGTCGGTGTCGCTGAACCACATCTTGTCGCTGAAGGAGGCCGTATGCAGCTGGATCGGCCCCTCGCCGACACCCTCGAAGATCGGGTGATCTGCGACGTTTACGTACGTCGGATTCTCGTTGCTGAAGCCGTCAGCCGTCTCTGCTGGGTCGCCCAGCACGTCGGATCGCATCTCGATCCCGTTACTGTAGCTTCCCCACTGGTCGAGATAGACGACACCGGTGGAGTAGTCGTTCGTCGCGCTGACGAACGCCTCGGCGTTCTCCTCGTCGAGGTTGTTGACGACGTAGCTGTCGTACTCCTCGGTGCTGTCGATCGCTTCTGACGACGTGAGCACGTCGATCGCGTAGCTCGCAGGGAGCTGCTCGCTGAGCGTCGCCGTGATCTGATCGCCGTAGCTGCCCTCGTCGGTCACGATGCCGACTTGGGTGAACTCCTCGAACACGTCCGTCGGCCCGGTCGTCACCTCCACGGAGCTACCGAGCCCCTCGAAGGTATGGACGACCGAGAGTTCGCCGCTGGTTCCGGCTGCCGTCTCGACAGTGACCTCCGCCGTCACGTCGGTCGGCTCGGGGAAGGTGACCGACTCACCCCACGGAACCTCGTCACCGTTGACGTACAGCGTGGCGTCGGCCTCGTCGTAGCCGTCACCGAGTTCAGCCGTGTACGATTCGAGGTTCGCGGCCTGTACGACCGCGGTTGCGCTCTCACCGCCCTCGATGGCGTCCGGCTGGCCCTGCAGCAGCTGCAGGTCGAGTGCCGGATCGAGCCCGAAGTCCTGCGTGACGGTCTCCTCGTCACCGACCTCGACCGTCGCGCTGCTTTCGTCGTACCCGAACGCGTCGGCGGTCACCTCGACCGTGCCGACGTCGGCGAGCGTCGTGTACTCGCCGTCTGCGTTCGTCACGCTGTCGAACCCTTGATCGGTGCTCACGGTCGCGCCCTCGATCGGTACATCACTGTCCGCCTCGGTGACGGTCCCGGTGATCTCCTGTTCGAGTGCGACCTGATCCGTGGCCGCTTTGACGTCGATAATCCCGTCACCGTACCGAACCGGATCGGGGTCATCGACCGGCGCGAACGCGGTATCGGTGAGTGCTTCCTCGACGGTCGACTGATCGACGTCACCGCCCGCCGCGAGCATCAACGCGACTGCCCCGCTTATGTGCGGTGCGGCCATCGACGTACCGCTCTTCTCACCGTATCCACCGCCGGGAAGAGCGCTTTTGACGGCCACGCCGGGTGCAGCGTAGTCCGGAACGACGTAGTTGTCCGGCCAGTCGGCCGGCGCGGCGTCGCCCCACGCTTCACTCGTGTCGACCTCTTCACCGCTCGAGAAGGCCGCGATGCCGAGATCTTCGTTGCTCGCGCCCGCGGCGATCGCCTCGTAGACGTTCCCCGGGCTGCCCGAGGCTCCCTCACCGCTGTTACCGGCGGAGGCGACGAGGATCTTCCCGGCCGCTTCGATGTTCTGCGTCGGCTCGATCATCTCGGTGAAGTAGCCGTCCGCCCCGAGACTCATACTAACCACGTCGACGCCGGGCTCGTTCGCGGCCCACTCCATGCCGGCAGCGACCTGCGTGAAGCTCCCGCCACCGCCCGGGATCACGAGACCGTGATACAGCGTGGCATCGGGAGCGACACCGATGTACTCCCCACTGGCGTCTCCACCGGTGACGGTTCCCGAGGTGTGGGTTCCGTGATCGTCACTGTCGAACGGATCGACGTTTTCGACCTCACCGTCGTCGGTCACCTCAACGAAGTTCTCCGGATCGATGTCGATGTCCGGGTGGTCCGGATCGACGCCGGTGTCGAGAACGGCGACGCCGACGCCGTCACCTTTGGTGTCGTACTCCTCCCAGACCTCCGGAGCGTTGATCTGGTCGAGTCCATACGTCGTCTCGGCATCGGCGCTGGGCCCGTCTGCCCTCGATTCGCTCTGCTCTGGGTCGGTCGGCAGCGTGAGTTCGAAGTTCGCGTGTACGCGATCGACGTTATTGATGCGGGTCAGCCGTTCGATGCTGACCTCGTCCGTATTGACCTCGAGCAGAATCGCGTTAGCGATCCACAGACGCTTGAGCACTTCGACGCCCTCAGTGTCGTACGCGTATCGCAACGCGTCCTGCTGAGTTTCGTCGGCGTGCTGCATCATCATCTCGACTGCCTGCGTGTCGCTGAGCCCCCGTAGTGAGCTTTGATCGACGCTGTCGAGCCGGAGGACCACCTCTACGGTCCCTTCGGCCTGCTCAAGCGAGTCGTCGATCGCCGCTTGATCTGTGGGCTGTGTTTCGATGTCGGGGCTCGTCCCCCCGTCACTGATCGATACTCCCGGTGTCTTATCAGCCATTACCCCATCTGGTTGGACCTCTGCCCCTGATGCGGGAGCCGCCGCCAGTGCCGGTGCGGCCGCCCCTACGATCATGAGGACCGTCAGTCCAATCGCGAGTGCGCTTTTCTTCATAACGACCACTGGAGTACACGTCTGTACCGGTTATTGTTATTGACACGTAGATTCGGCGTTCTGAAGTTCAACCGGCCGTAGTGAGGCCGAAAGGCGACGTTGAGCGGGAATTCGGTGGTACTGAATATACATTTGAAGAGACGCGACGCTCGTGTGATACAGTACCACGGTTCGGAGCAGCCGTATCCGGGTCTGAATCATCAGCGTTGCCGCTCTCCGTGCGCGTCTGTACCGTTTCAACGAGTGATTGTACTGCGTATTCGTGATAATTACTAATACAGTGTGGTAGAAAAGGACAAGCGCACTGAGAGATGAGCTCAGACCACTCCAAAAGCCATCGTTTCGCCGATGCGTCACGGCAGAACGAACTGTTTGATCTTCTCGCGAACCGCCGGCGCCGATGCGTCATTCACGCGTTACGGACGACAGAGGAGGCTATCGATCTCGGGACCGTCTCTGAACTGGTTGCGGCCCGTGAGAACGGCGGGGTAGTCGCCAATGTCTCTCACGAAGAGCGCAAGAGCGTCTACACGTCGCTTCAACAGCACCATCTCCCGAAGATGGACGACTGGGGGGTCATCCAGTTCGACAAGGAACGCGGTATCGTCGCCCCCACTGAGGCGTTCACCGACGCCCGTATCCACTTGGAGGTACTGCAGGGCCGAGAGTTCCCGTGGAGTCTGTTCTACGTCGGCTACGGCATCGTCGGTGTCGCTATCGCACTCGCGCTCGGCGTCTCCGCCCCACTCATCGCCGCTCTGCCCGCGCCCGTCTGGATCGGTCTGTACGGTGTCGGACTGTCCCTCGCGGCGGGGTATCACTACGCTAAAACCAGTCGACTGCGGTTCGAAACGATCGATCGCCCGCCGAAAACGTAGCCGCCTGACCGAGGTACGGCTCTTTACGGCGACGAAACGCCTCGCGGCTCCGCTTCGTTCCTCGACGCCGGGCTGATACGGCCACTCCGACGTGCGGCCCGGTGGTTCTCGCGGCGTGTCAGTCGGCCCTGATCTCACCCGTCGTCTCTGTGCTACCGCTGGAGGACGGCTCCTCGCCAGAGCCGCTGAGCGCCGACGCCAGCGCGAACACGGCGGCTTCGTGGCGCTGTTTCGACACGTGAATCGCGTTCGGTCGCAGCTGCAACTTCTCGTAGCCGGGCGCGTCGATCTCCTCGTCGAGACGCTCCCCGCAGAACCGCCGTACCTGTGCCAACAGCCCGTGAACGTGGAGTAGCTCCTGTTTTCGCATCACACGTGACGATGTGTCCCACACGACAACGAACTGTCTACCGAACATCTTCGTTCGCGGTCGCTCTCGTGATCGCTCTGTGATCGATCCCGTTCCGTCACGCCCGTTCCCCACGATCCAAATCGAACGACGCTAACGACTCGATAAAACGTCTCCGGGCTTCTCAATGCGTTGTAAAACGTTCTCTCCGGGTATCATCAGGCGCTCGACTCGATGAATCGACGCAAAAACACACTCAGCGTCGACCCGGTATATATGGGTAGGGGTGTATGGTGTGAGTAGAGAGCCCATGTCCACCGAGTCCTCCCCGACCGACGTTCTCCCCGACGTGACGCCGCCGCGACTCGCCCGAGTCACCCGAGCGGCCGGCACTGCGACCCGCGGTGTCGCCTTCTGGAGCGGTATCACGCTCGCGTTCGCACAGATCCCGCTGTTCGCCGCCGGTGTCACCGGGGCCGATCCGACGCTGCTGGTCGCGCTCGTCGCCGTGAATCTCGCCGCGCTGGCCCTCGGCAGCGACTACCGGGCCTGAGCGTCGCCCGAGGGGCGATCTCACCGGTCGGGCGGTTCCGGCGGTTCGAACAGTCGGGCGAGCCACCCTGCGACGCGGGAGGAACCGACGACGCGCTCTCCGTACTCTCCGGCTGCGATCACTTTCTCACGCAGTGTCGACTGCTCCCAGCGCGCCGACAGCGGCGTCACGAGCCGATCGATCAGCGCGATCACCGGACCGACGGTGTAGGTCTCACGCAGATCGATGACAACGACCGTCGGCTCTGGCTCGGCGGTGAGCCACCGATACAGTCGCGAGTCGCGTGCTACGGCGGTGGCCGACTGTCCGACCCGACGGACTGCCCTGATAGATGAAGACGCCGCGAGGGCGTCCCGTGCGACTGCCGTGGCCTGTACGAGCGCAGAGCCGTCGAGTGCCGTCTCGATACGGTCGCTCACGACTCGACCTCGATTACTTCACCGACGAACTCGTACCGCTCCGTCGCGAACCCGACCTGCCGACCGATTCTGATCTGGTCGTTCCCGTACAGCGGTCCCGCCGTGGTCTCTCTCGCGACGAACTCGACGCGAACGGTGAGTCGCTCGCGGTTCCCGCTCATCGGTTCGCGACTCACCGCTTGGATCGTCGCGACGGTCTGGCCCGCCGTCCGGTGTTCGTCGCCCGGCTCGACGGCGTCGGCGACGGCCGTCGAGACGTTCGCCGTCAGCGTCGCGGTGACGGGCGCCGTCGGGATCGCGGCCTCCTCGTCGAGCCCAATCACGTTCGCGTCGTACTGGTAGCTCGGCGTCGTGATCTGCAGCGTCGAGCCGTGACGGACCGCCGTTCCGCCGACGGTGAACGCGTTCGTCTCCATCCGCCCCTGCACGCGAAGCGCCGCGATTACTCGAACGCCGGCATCGCTCGGTGTCCGGTACACGTCCGTCACCGTCGCGTTCGTCCCGCCGAACCGAACCGTCTCGGGTTCGACGAGCGCCGCCGCTGCCGGTGAGTGTGCGCCCAGATCGACCGTCACCGTCCGGTTTATCAGCACGTCAGCCCCCTCGTTCACCGCTTGCGTGTCGCCGGGTCCGTCCGCCCCGAGCACGAGCGCGACCCCAGCGACAGCGACGGCGACGACGAACAGGACGACGAGCAGATCGATGACGTTGACGATACCGAACACGCGCCCGTGCTCGTCCAGCAGTTCCATACTCGTGACTCGGCAAGCGGGGACATAACGGCTTCCGTCTCCGGCCCGGACACGAAGCTACTTGTGGACGGTCGCGCAACGTCGCCCATGTCGATTCTCGTCACCGGCGGCGACGGCTACATCGGCTGGCCGACCGCCCTCCGTCTCGCCACCCGTACCGACGAGCGTATCGTCGCCGTGGACAGCTGCGCCCGCCGCGAGTGGGTCGCCGAGGTCGGCGCGACCAGCGCGACACCGGTCGCCGACCCGGAGACGCGACTGGCTGCTGCTCGCGAGGTCCACGACGCCGTGAACCTCTCGTTCGTGGAGGGTGATCTCACCGAACGGTCCTTCGTCGATCGCCTGCTGACGGTCCACGAGCCGTCGGTGATCGTCCACACAGCGGCCCAGCCGTCCGCGCCGTACTCACAGATCGACGGCGAGCGGGCGAACTTCACCCAGCACAACAACATGCAGGCGACGCGGAACCTCCTGTTCGGCCTGCACGACCACGGGCTGACGGAGACGCATTTCATCGAGACGACGACGACCGGTATCTACGGTGCACCGGCGTTCCCGATCCCCGAGGGCGGGGCGACGATGGAGCACGCGGGCGACCGCGACGACGTGCCGTTTCCGGCGATGGCGGGCTCGTGGTATCACCTCTCGAAATCTCACGACGCGGCGAACCTCCGCCTCGCGAACGAGCAGTTCGATGTTCCCGTCTCGGACGTGCGAACGGCGATCACGTACGGGACTGAAACCGAGGAGACGCGGGCCGACTCCCGGCTGAAGACGCGGCTCGACTTCGACTACTATTTCGGCGTCGTCGCCCACCGATTTGCTGCACAAGCTGTCGCCGGCTACCCGCTCACGGTGTATGGGAAGGGCGAACAGCGGAAACCGTTCGTCTCACTGGAGGACGCCGTCGAGGGACTCGTGCGGCTCGCGCTCGGTGAGACCCCCGACGGTCTCACGGTGTACAATCAGGTGACGCGACCGATCGCGATCGTCGAGATGGCAGAGACGATCCGCGAGGTCGCGGGCGAGCACGGGCTCGACGTGGAGATCACGCACGTCGAGAACCCCCGCGACGAGGACGAGACCCACCAGATGGAGATCGACAACGACCGGTATATGGACGTGATCGGCGAGCAGCGAGCGACCTTCGCCGACGGGATCGACGACATCGTAGCGACGCTCCGCAGCTATCAGGAGACGATCGTGAGCCACGAAGACCGATTCTTACCCGACGCGCTTCAGGAATGAACGTCCTCGTCACCGGCGGCTGCGGCTACATCGGAAGCGTGCTCGTCCCGCTCCTCCAGCAGGACGAACGTGTCGAGCAGATCACGGTGCTTGACGACTTTTCGGCGAGCTCGCCGCGATCGCTGTTCGGGACCCTGGGCGACGGGCTGACGTTCTACGAGGGAGATGTGCGGGAGGACGGCGAGGTGGAGCCGGCCTGTCGCGGCGTCGATACGGTCATCCATCTCGCGGCTATCACCGGTGCGGACAGTACGCATGACCGTCGCGCGGAGACGGTCGCGACGAACGTAGAGGGGACACGCACCGTCCTGAACGCCGCGGGAACGGCCGGCGTCGAAAACGTCGTACTCGCCTCGTCGTGTAACATCTACGGACGCGCATCGAGCCGCGATATCGACGAGTCGGTCGAGCCGGAGCCGCTGAACCCGTACGCCGAAACGAAACACGAGTCCGAATCGCTGCTCCGGGAGGCGAAAGCCGAGTTCGGCTTCGACGGCACGGCGCTGCGGCTGGCGACGAACTACGGGCACGCGCCGGGGGTTCGGTTCAACCTCGTCGTCAACCAGTTCGTGTTCCGGGCACTGACCGACCGGCCGCTGACGGTGTACGGCGACGGGACGAACTGGCGGCCGTTCATCCACGTGCGGGACGCCGCTCGCGCGTACAGACACGCCGCACTCGCGCCCGACGACTGGAGCCGGGAGGTGTACAACGTCGGTGCGAACGGCGAGAACTACCAGATCGCGACGATCGCCGATATCGTGAGCCGAGAGGTGCAGTCGGTCGATATCTCGTATCTCGAAGACGAACGACCCGGCCCCTCCTATCACGTCGACTTCGACCGGCTCGCGGAAACGGGCTACGAGACGGAGTGGACGCTCCGCGAGGGCGTTCGTGACCTGCGAGACGCGTTTCGCCGGGAGACGTAGCACGAGAAACGCTTCTCGCCGTGATCTGTACCCCCCGCGTCACCCTGCCGCCGTGTCCCTCGATCTTTCCCAAGAGCCATACTCCACAGGGAGCTACGTCGCCGTATGTCTCGTCCGTCTGTCGCCGTCACCGGGGCCGCCGGCTTCATCGGGAGCCGCGTCCTCGCACAGCTCCGGCGCGATCACCCCGACTGGGAGCTGACCGGTCTCGACAACTTCTATCGCGGGGAGATCCGCGAAGTCGCCGGCATTTCTATCGATCACGTCGACATCCGTCACCGCGACCAGCTGGCCGACGCGCTCGCCGGGGTGGACGTGGTCGTTCATCTCGCGGCGCTGTCGGGGGTCGAAAGCTGTGCCGACCGACCGGATCTCGCCTACGAGACGAACGTCGTCGGCACGACGAACGTCGCGTATCTCTGCAAGCGGGCGGGAGCGGCACTCGTGTTCCCGTTCTCGGCGGCCGTGCTCGGTGACCCGACCGAGTTCCCCATCACGACAGAGATGGATCGTGAGCCGCTGAACTGGTACGGCGAGACGAAGGTGCTCGGCGAGCAGGCGATCGAGACGCTCGCTGCCGGCTCGTTCCCGGCCCACCAGTTCCTCGTCGCGAACCTCTACGGTCACCACCGCATCGACGGTCGACGCGTCTCGAAGGACGTGGTGATCGATTTCTTCGTGGATCGGGCGCTCGCGGGCGAGCCGCTGACCGTCTACGAGCCGGGGACACAGGCCCGTAACTTCGTCCACGTGAAGGACGTCGCGAACGCGTTCTGTCTGAGCGCCGAGCGGCTGGTCGACGCTCGCGACCGCGGGGAGACGGGAAGCCGCGCGTTCGAGCTCGCGACCGAGGAAGCGCCGAGCGTCACGGAGATGGCCGAACTGGTCGCCCGGATCGCCCGCGAGGAGCGCGGGCTGGAGCCGACCGTCGAGTTCGTCGCGAACCCGCGCGAGGCCGAGACGCTTGTCGAGGAGTTCACCGTCGATACGACGGCGGTACGCGAGACGCTAAGCTGGGAGCCACACCACACGGTCGAAGCGACGATCCGCGAGCAGCTCGCCGAGTGATCAACAGACCGCGATCGTGACGTAGACGTACTCCTCGCCCGCCGCGATCCCGATCCCGAGCTGGTCGGCGTCGTCGAACTCCAGCGTGCGCCGAGCGTGGTCGTCGGAGATGAGCCGCTCGACGAGGCGGCTCCCGTAGTCGCGCTCGCTGTCGTCGGTTCGCGGGACGCGTGCGATCCCCTCCATCGACTCCCTCGCGACGGTGTACGTCTCCTGATTGGTGACGACCCGGCAGTTCGCTATCGCCGGTCGCCGCTCGTAGCGGTCGTCGGTCGTGGAGTTACCGATGGTGTGGGCGAGCCGCCCGCGCTCGGCCATCTGCTGGCTGTGGTTTCTCGCCATCGCGGAGAGCACGGACGAAACGGACCCTTCGGTCGCCATCGCCTCGTTCGTGGCCGTCGTCGGATCGTCCTGAAAGGCGACGATGTCGCGCTCGACCTGCTCTCTGATCTGGTCGGTATCGAGCGCCGGGGCGGAGGTGGCCGTCGGAGTCGGGGTCGGAGTCGGTGTTCCGTTGTCCGTCGAGGTCGGCGTTGCAGTCGGGGTCGGTGTCGCGGTCCCGTTCTCTGCTGGAGTGGCCGTCGGCGTCGGTGACTCCGGCGTCGGCGTCGGTGTCGACGTACCCTGCCCGCCCAGCTGTGTCGCGCCCACCCCGACGGCGGCGACGAGCACGATAATTGCCACAGCGAGCAGGTTCTTGTTCACCGGCGGTCCCCGCAACGGCGGTCGGTCGGGTCGCGCGATACTGCCATACAGTTGCTGGTCACTCGCGTACGACTTAAGTTGTCCGTCGCCGCTCCCTCGACTCGTCGAGCCAGTACGTCTATTACCGATGATCACGACATTCGCGTATGCCACTCAGTCGCCGCGCGTTTCTCGCGAGTGCCGGCGTCGCCACGGGCGGCGGAGCGCTCACCGATCGGGTCGTCCCCGCCACCGGCGTCCTGTCGGAGGCGCTCGACGGAGACACCGACTCGGACGCGAGTACACAGGAGGACGGGCCGGTCAGGGAGATCGACGCGGAGTTCCGGCTGAAGGGGGGCGACCGTCAGACGTACGATCTCACCTTCGACACGGCGGTACAGGTCCGGTACGACGTGATCATTCGGTGGGGGAACGCACAGCCGGGCGTCGATCTCCTCTTCTTCCAGTCGGACGAGGAGTTCAACGCCTATCTTGCCGGGGAACGCGCCCGCTACACGAACCCCGGCTCGCTGTTCGGCGTCGCCAACGTCAACGACTACGTGTTCGACGCCGACGCCGGGAGCTACCACCTCGCCGTCGACAACACCGACTGGACGGACGGGTTCGGCGAGCCGCTCAACGGGGACCCGCGTGACGTTGACGAGACGCCGAGCGTCCCGGCGGATGCCGCCTCCGACGGCTCGGACGTGCTCGGGATCGATCTCGAGTTCGAGGCGACCGAACGGCAGCCGGACTCGGGATAATAGCTACTCTGTCTCGGCGCCTGTCTCGTCCTCTCCATCCTCCGACTCCGGACGCAGATCCAGCGCCGGATCCGTCGCTGGCTCGGTCTCGTCGTCGCGCTGGCGCTCGACCGCCGCGACGATCTCGCCCGCGGTCTCGGAGTCGTCGAACCCGTAGCCGTACGTGTCGTAGCTGAACGCGAGCCGGAGCGTCCCGCTCTCGGCCCGACAGGCGTCGAGCCGGTCCAGTCGGACGCCGGAGACGCTCGACTCGAAGCCGACGAGCTTCACGAGGAGGAGCCGCTGGTCGGTCACGACGAGATGCGTCGCCCAGCGGTCGAGCAGTCCGTCGGTCGCGGTGGCCGCCGTGACGAACCGCTCGTCGGCCATCAACAGCGACCGCATGCGCTTGCGCACTCGTCGCGGGAGGCGATCGACAGACTGGTACACGCCGTCGAATCGATGCCGGGGCGGGTAAAGCTTCCTCTCACTCGCTCCACGGCGCACCATCGGGATCGAACCGGCGGTAGCGTCGGTCGATCCCGTCGATTCGATCGATCTCCTCGTCGGTGAGCGTCAGCTCCGTGGCGCGGGCGTTCTCCTCGATATGTGCTCGACCGGTCGCCTTCGGGATCGCCGCCACGTCGTGACCGACCAGCCACGCGAGACAGACCTGTGCAGGTGAGCTGTCGTGCCGCTCGGCGATCGCTCGTATCTCGGACACGTCGAGCGCGTCACCCCGGCAGAACGGCGCGTACGCGACGATCTCGATTCCGTGGTCGCGGCAGGTCTCGAAGAGCGGCTCGCGCGGGCCGAGCAGCGGATGGACCTCGACCTGATTCGCGAGAATCGGCGCATCGAGGATATCGACCGCTTCCTCGATCAGGGCAGGCGTGAAGTTGCTCACGCCGACGTGGTCGATGGTCTCCGCCGCGTGGAGTTCGTCGAACGCCCGGAGCGTCGATTCAGGGTCGTACGCGTCGGTCGGCCAGTGGACGTACAACAGGTCGATGGTATCGAGTCCGAGCCGGTCGAGACTCGCCTCGACGCTCGCGTGCACGTCGTCGAAGCCGAGATTCGAGGGGTGAATCTTCGTCGCGAGGAAGATTTCCTCGCGCGGGACGGTGCTCTGTGTGATACCGTCACCGACGGCGGCTTCGTTGTCGTACATCTGGGCGGTGTCGATATGACGGTAGCCGGCGTCGAGAGCCGTCGCAACGGAGCTCGCACACTGAGTGGGGTCGTCGTTGCCGGACGTGCCGAGACCGAGCGATGGGACGGTGGGCATATGTGGTGTCTCGCGGGGTCAGGTGAAAATAGTGGGTTCGTTCAACGCGCTGGAAGCGACGATCTGATGCAGTGGCATCCGGTTTCTCTGTCGAGGCATACTTATGTATGAGTAGAGTAAGACATTGAGTTGAGAACGTATGAGTAAAACAGAGTCTGAAAAAGTAGTCTCTGTCTCAGCACGGGGCCAAGCCACGATTCCAAAGCAGTTCCGCGAGGAACTGGGCATCGACGCGCCCGGCCGCGTGAAGTTCATTCAGACCGAGGATGGTGATATCGTCGTTCGCCCTATCCACTCGGTGACAGACCTACGCGGGGTTCTGGACGGGAAAACCGACGAACAGGGTCGTTCAGCAACCGAACGCCTCCGAGAGGAACGTGAATCCGACAAAGCCAGTCAAAAGCGGATACGGCAACGCTACGCCGGTAATGACGAGGCTGACCCATGACGACCGGGGCCGAGCTTCCCGAAACGATTGTCTTCGACGCCGAACCACTCATCGCGTATTTCTGTAACGAACCGGGAAGCGATACCGTCGAGACGTACGTCGATGCTGTCGAAGGCGCGTCAGATGGATATATCTCCGCGGTTACTCTCGCCGAGGTCCACTATATCGTCCGTGCGATTGACGACGAGGTGCGCGCTGACGCCGTCGCCGATGTGCTCGCAGAAAGCGGCATCCGTCGCGTCGATACCGAACACGTCTGGCCAGCGGCGGCCGATTTCAAGTTCCGCTCCTCGCCAGCACTCGGTGACGCCTTCGCGCTCGGAACCGCAGCATACGTCGACGGGACGCTCCTCGTCGGTGCTGACGATGATTACGACGGCATCAGTGACGTTCCGATTACCCGATTCCGGACCGAGGCAGCGTGAGTGACGCCGCAGTGGTTCAGCGCAGCTGTACAGAACTAGTTACTCGCCATCGTGCGAGTGGCGTTCCAGCGTCTCCAAGTTCACGGTATCTAACACCGCCTCGTTGGTCGCTTCGAGAACGACGGGCGGGACGGTCGCCTCCGGAAGCTGCTCGGCTTGCGTGGCTTCGAGCGCCTCGACCCATCGGCCGAGACAGAGACACCAGCGGTCACCGGGATCGAGTCCGGGGAATCCAAACTCCGGGCGCGGCGTCACGAGATCGTTGCCCTGTCGCCTGCTGAACGAGAGGAACTCGTCGGTCATCACCGCACACAACTCGTGTCTGCCCCGGTCGCCGGGATGCGTTCCACAGCAGCCGTCGCGATCGAAGCCGGTCTGTGGAGCGGTGCTACAGGGAGCAAGCTCCTCGCCGAAGACGTTGCGTTCGGGCACACTGGGAGCGTGTGGTCCACAGGCAAAACCTCCTCGCCTGTGACCGTGGGACTGTTCGGATACGCAGCGACGACCGGCGTGGTGGTCACCGGCTGAACACCTTCGACTGTCTCGCCGTCTCGCTCCACGGACATACGGGGTACAGTACCGACCGCAGTCGGCCGGTTTCACCCCGTATCCAGACACCGCTTCTGGCAGAGACGCAGTGTTTAATATGGCTGATGGTTTAAAACAAAAAGTGACTGGGGGTTGGCGATACCGAATCGAGAGTGTGCTCGGCGTCGCCGCGCTGACGGCGCTCGCAGTTACGCTGGCGAACAACGCGCTCACGCAGAGTATCGTGAGCGCAGTTCCCGTCATCGGTACTCTCGCCACCGATGCGCCGAGCGGTCTCGAAGGTGTCTTAGAGATCACGACGACCGTCGTCATCGTCACGGCGGCGTTCGTTCCGCTGTATAAACCCCGACCGCGCCGGATTCTGGACATCGTCGCTCTCACGCAGAAGCGCGTCGTTGTCGCCACCTTCGCCCTCGCGACCGTCGGCTACTTCGATTACACGTATCGGCTCCCGCGTGCGACCTTGCTCGTGGTCACGGCCATCCTACTGGTGCTGCTGCCCGCGTGGTTCGTCTGGATTCGCCGGCAGCCGACGGACGAGTCGGATCGCGTGATCATCGTCGGTGACTCTCCCGCGGAGATTCGGCGGCTCGCTGGCGACGTCGAGCGGCCGCTGCTCGGCTATCTCTGCCCGACGAGCGCGTTCGACGGGCAGCACGTTGACTCGCCCACTGCTGTGGCCACTGACGGTGGCTCGCTGGCCGGACTGGACCGGCTCGGTGGACTGTCCCGCATCGAGGACATCCTCGTTGAGTACGATATCGATACCGTGGTGTTGGCGTTCGCACATACGGATCGCGCGGAGTTCTTCGGTGCACTGGACGCCTGCTACGAGCACGGCGTCGACGCGACGGTCCATCGCGACTACGCCGATCAGGTGTTGACCGCAGACGGCGACGTCGGGACGTTGGTGGCTGTCGATGTCGAACCGTGGGACGTGCAGGACTACGTGTTGAAGCGTCTGTTCGACGTGGTGTTTTCGGGAATCGGACTGCTGGTGTTGAGTCCGGTGATTCTGGTGATTGCTGTAGCGATTAAGGCTGAGGACGGTGGGTCGGTGTTGTACCGACAGGAACGGACGGCGGTGTTCGGAGAGCGGTTCGACGTGTACAAGTTCCGGTCGATGGTCGAGAACGCAGAGGCGGTGACGGGAGCGATGATCAGCGAGGAGGACGCCGGTGGTGTCGATCCGCGCGTGACACGCGTCGGGCGGCTGCTCCGACAGACGCATCTCGACGAGATCCCACAGCTCTGGGCCGTCTTGAGAGGCGATATGAGTGTGGTCGGGCCGCGGCCCGAGCGACCCGAGCTGGACTCCGATATTCAGACGGGCGTCGTCGACTGGCGCAAGCGATGGTTCGTGAAGCCCGGGCTGACTGGGCTGGCACAGGTGAACGACGTGACTGGGGCCGATCCTGCGACGAAGATCCGGTACGATCTGCAGTACGTGAAACGGCAGTCGCTCTGGTACGATCTGAAGTTGGTCGTACGGCAGGTGTGGAAAGTCGGTGTGGACGTTGTCGAGGCGATTCGGTAGTTCTCGTGGACGTGTTGTGTGAGGATGCTTCATCATTGAGGTCTAGTGCTCGTCTTGGGGGTGCTCTCCCACCCCACTGTGTCGAGTGTTCTTCTTCTGAGAAAGACGGTGATTGTTCGCCTACTGGTCTCTCACCCCACCATGTCGAGTGTTCTGCGTCTTGATGGAGTGTGTCCTTCTGATTTACTTCCACACCCCACCGCGTCGAGTGTTCTCTGTCGGCATGAATCGTAACTCTACACTTCTGTCTCCCACCCCACTGTGTCGAATGTTCTTTGGCAGGGTGAGAGCGTTCCCCGTTTCTGCCACTTCTACACTCCACCGTGTCGCGTGCTCTTCGGTCAGGTAGGCCTAATTCACTGAATATCACCCTCTCACCCTCCACCGCGTCGGCTGTTCTACGACTCGCGTTTATCAACCGATTTCGAGCGGCGCATATTTCACCCGACGCACTCGACACAATGGTTTTACAATCCTCCGATGAGAGAGACGAATCACGCATGACGACGTTCACCCCCGATACGGACATTTTTTGTGACGAGGATATGCTCCGTGACGATTATCAGCCGAACTCAATCACGGCACGGGAGACAGAGCTAGACGCCTACCAAACTGCACTCCAGCCGGTGATCAACGGCGCGCAGCCACGAAACATCTTCCTGTACGGGAAAACCGGCGTCGGAAAAACAGCTGTGTCCCGCTATCTGCTTGACCAATTGCAACGGGATTCGACGCAGTACGACGATGTGGATCTCTCGGTGGTCTGGCTCAACTGCACGAACCTCTCCTCATCGTATCAGGTCGCCGTCAATCTCGTTAACGAACTCCGCCCTGCAGACGATCAGATCAGCACGACCGGTTACCCACAGCAGCGAGTGTTCGATCTCCTGTACGAGGAACTTGACGCAGTCGGTGGAACCGTTCTTCTGGTCCTTGACGAGATCGATCACATTGGTAGTGACGACGAGATACTCTACGAGATTCCGCGAGCCCGATCCAACGACTATCTCACAGAAACGAAGCCGGGTGTGATCGGAATCAGCAACGACTTCGGATTCCGAGATGACCTTTCACCGAAGGTCAAAGATACGCTCTGTGAGGAAGAGATTCACTTTGCACCGTACAATGCCCCCGAACTGGAGGCGATTCTCGGACGACGTGCCGAAGAGGCGCTGTATGATGGCGCTATCGGATCCGGTGTTCTCGGACTCTGTGCCGGGATCGCTGCACAGGACACGGGCAGTGCCCGACAGGCTCTCGATCTACTGTATCAGGCTGGTGAGTTGGCACGGGCGACAGACCACGACCGGATTAGCGAAACGAACGTACACGACGCCCGAAGCAAGCTCGAACGGAGCCAGATCGAACACGGGATGCGTGAACTCACTCGCCACGGTCATCTCTCACTCATCGCGATGCTCCAACTAGCGATCGAATCAACGGGCCCGTTTCGAGTGCGGAACATCTATCCGCGATATCGGACGATAGCTGAACAGTCGAATATCGATCCGCTAGTTCGCCGGCGTATGCATGATCATCTCGCTGACCTCGCTATGCTTGGAATCCTTGACCGAACCGCTCGGAACGAAGGAAGATCTGGCGGACAGTACTACGAGTACAGCTTTGCCGTTGATCTCGATCTCGTGACGACAGTCGTCAGCGATTTCGAAGGCGTGTCGTTGCCGCGGCGCGTTTCAGAGCTTGTGCACTCGTTGGAGTGACTGTTTGGGGAGAACACTCGACACAGTGGGGTGGGTGGGAAAATATATTCGAATATGATATTTGATGGCTCATACACGAACTGACTGTAGGTGAGGACACTAATGTCAAGAACACTCGACGCAGTGGGGTGAGGGAGTAACAGATATTGGAATATACCGCGGCTACCAATCTTCGGAATAATAAGCTAGTTACACCAGTTCAGTGAAATAAGAATAATGTCCATACTATTCACCGGTGGCGACGGCTACATTGGCTGGCCGACCGCCCTTCGTATCGCGTCCTGAACCGATGACCGAGTGAACACACCACCGTTTCCAATATTCTATGTGTTGAGACGCGGCATAGAGGGCTCGCTGAGTAGGTTTCTAACTCTAAATCCAGCCTATTTGAGTAGCAGTTGGTAACAGAAGTCAGCGCAGTCTTCACTTTCTAGCCGTTTATGTGATACACCGGTTTGAGGTGGATATCGATAGCCAGCCATCGTTTCTGGCACATAACACTCTTCTTGATCCATTCCGCCGAGCGATATGGGTGGCTGTCGAGTTCGTGTGTTCATTTCCGGGTAAGTATCAACTGAGCTGCTGAACAGGCAATAGCGGATAGGGAGACCGTACGAAAATCGTCACGGTATTGCCATACCGATCGTAGGAACGACGATTATAAAACTACGAAAAAATCAATATCCAGTAATGAGCGAGGTCGACGACATCAGCCGCAGGGAGCGACTCGCAGCTCTCGCTAGGGTCGCGAAGTTCCGGCCTCGTCTGACGATCACAATTATTGTGGGCGGCGTTGTCGCTGCGCTGCTTGAGGGCGTCGGACTGGGATTTATTCTACCGATCGTCGAAATCGTCCAATCATCCGGAGATCCAGCGCAACAGGCAAGTGGCCTGCAGGAGGTCTTCGTATCCGTCTACCAGTTCCTAGGAGTTCCGTTTCAACTGGGGACCGTCGTCGTCGGCGTCAGTCTTGTACTGACAGTTCGATGGACGATGACGTTTCTTGTCCGGTGGCTGCGGAGTGCTCTCTCGATCGATTACACGCGTGATCTCCAGAAACGCGCATTCGACCGGGCACTCGACGCACGCATCGAGTACTTCGATCAGGAAGGTTCGGATGACATACTCAACGGTATCGTCACGCAGGCGGAATACGCAGGTCGAACGATCAGGTTCGTCATCAACTTCATTGAACAGGGGTTCCTCGTTCTGATGTATCTTCTCGTCACGTTCATCATCGCACCATATCTCACGCTCTTTGCGCTCGCGTTCCTCGGCGGGTTCGCAGCGCTGTTCCGGTACGGATTGGAATCCGGGTATGATCTCGGTGACGAGGTAGCCGAGGCGAACGAAGGCGTTCAACAGGCGGCACAGGCAGGAACACAGGGGATCCGTGACACGAAACTGTTCGGTCTTAAGCGAGAACTGTACGACGACTTTCTTCAGGCGGTAAATCAGTTCGCTGGTTCAAGTATCAAAATGCGTCGCAACGAACAGGCGATACAGAACTTCTACAATCTTCTCACCGCGGTCTCTGTGTTCGTCCTCATCTACGCCGGGATCACGTACGCCAATCTCTCTCTTGGCTCACTCGGCGTATTCCTCTTTGCGATGTTCCGACTCGGTCCGAAAGCCAGTAACATGAACTCGAAGCTCTACCGAATTGAGAACAACCTTCCCCACCTCGTCCGAACACAGGAGTTCATCGACGAACTCAAGCGGCAACGTGAACCCATTGAGAATTCCGAACCTGTACCGGAGGAAGTGACGTCCGTCGAGTTCGACGATGTCCAATTCTCCTACGAAGAGCAAGATGATGAGGTCCTTTCCAAAATATCCTTTAGCTTTGACAAAGGCGATTTCGTGGGCTTTGTCGGCCAATCTGGTGCGGGCAAATCGACGATCGTCTCGCTGCTGGCTCGGATGTACGAACCCGATTCGGGGGAGATCCGGGCGAACGGTCGACGGATTCACGATATGGATGTCGACGAGTGGCGATCGAAGATCGCGATCGTCCGTCAGGATCCATTCGTTTTCAACGACACGTTACGGTACAACCTGACGATTGGTAATCGAGCCGTCTCGCAGTCGGAGCTTAATCGTGTTGCCGAGATTACCAAGATCGATGAGTTCTTCGACGATCTACCGAACGGATACGACACGCAACTCGGCGACGAAGGCGTGCGATTGTCGGGTGGACAGCGACAGCGTGTGGCGCTCGCTAGGGCACTCCTGAAAGAGGCTGATCTACTGGTGCTGGACGAGGCGACCAGCGATCTCGATTCCAATCTCGAGAGGGAGGTACAGGAGTCTATCGAGAGTATGAATCGAGACTATGCGATGGTCGGTATTGCACATCGACTCTCTACCGTCAAGAGCGCGGACCAAATTTACACGGTTGACAGCGGACAGATCGTAGAAGCTGGTCGTCATTGCGAACTCATCGACAATGAGGGACAGTACGCTGAACTCTACACAATCCAATCCCGCTCACAGTGACGAGGTATGGCGCCAATCGAGAGAGCGATACACTGCGATGAACAGATATGGTGGCGATACGAACAGTATCTCTGAGTACTTTACAACTCCTTGACGTGCCATCGATTTGATCAACATAATTAAGTCGTTCAGATTTAAGAACGAATAATGAGCACTAAAGTCACATTGTTTATTGGTGATCTCTCAATTGGTGGCGCAGAACGGGTAACGGTAAACTTGGCTAATCAACTGGCCGAAAACGGCTATCAAGTAGAAGTTGTTGTTGTTTCCAGACAGGGAGAATTAGTAACCGATCTTGTATCTGATGTTCAGTTCACTGTTCTCCCTGCGGATCGAATGCGATGGGCGGTAATCCCTCTAATTAAACATCTGCGATCTTCACAACCAGACACCGTAATTTCTTTTCTAACACCTGCGAATATAATAATGATTCTCAGTGTGAAGCTATCAATGATATCTCCCCAAATAATTGTGACAGAGCACGGAAAAAAATTAAATGAGGATTCAGTCTCGACACAGCGGGACTTGATATTAGCGAAATACCTGTATAAATATGCGGATGGTATTGTTGGTGTCTCTAAAGGAGTCTCGCAAGACATTATAAACTGGGCAAATGTTGATTCTAATAAAGTGTTCACAATTTATAATCCCGCAATAAGCGAAGAACTAATTACCGGTGATTCATCGATTCCCTCGCAATTAAAACCTCAACAAAATAATACTAAAATAGTACTCAGTGCCGGACGACATGTGGAACAGAAGGATTTTCAGACGCTAATTCGGTCGTTTGCAAAATTACGAGCTGATTATAGTAATCTACAGCTAATTATACTTGGCGAGGGTGAACTCACGGCGGAATACAAACGTCTATCTAATGAATTAGGCATTCAGGAAAATATGATTCTCCCGGGATTCGTTGATGATCCTTTTCAATATATGAGGTATGCAGATGTCTTTGCACTTTCATCTCGATGGGAAGGACTTTCTCTTGTCCTTATGGAGGCTATGGCATGCGGTACTCCGGTTGTTTCCACTGACTGCCCAAGTGGTCCTGCAGAAGTGCTGAAGAATGGGGAGTATGGTGAACTCGTTCCAGTAGGAGATTCAGAGGCGATGCAAAATGCGTTAAAGAATACTCTAGAGAGCCCATTGTCTGCAGAAAAGTTGAGAGAGAGGGCACGTGATTTTTCAATAGAGAGATCCACAAAACAGTATCAAAAACTTTTTAATAACAACCAATCTGACGTGCATGAATGAGATTCTGATATTTCGTAGCGTTTTCTAACAGTTCTCTTTTTGAGTGGTGAGCTTGGAGAAGCGTTAAGAATGTGGTCACACTCAAATTGAACAATGTCTAATCGCTCTACCTCGCAAACTCCTTCAGGGTGGCCGACATGGCTTGATACATACGACCATATTGGCAGTCACTATCCATACTATAATACTGAGTCTCCTGATGAATTCTTTTTGAATATTGGAAATGCGATTGAGACAATACCCCCTGAAGAACGAGAGCTCGATTTAGCTGGAGTGCTTGAAGTCCTCTTCCGTCGGTGGCCACTCGGAAATCGTACACTCGTTACTGGCCTTCGTCGGTCGCCGTGGATGGCTGAACCAAATGAGAACGACTGGATCTTCCATGAAATACCCAACCATGGAGATCGGTCTCTTCCCGAAGGAGAAGTTGCCTCAAAACTCGTTACGAGGCTTAGGCACGAGGCGAAGTCATATACTAAGCGCTATGGAAGCGTTGGTCTGTTACTTTCTGGTGGATTAGATAGTCGAATTGTAGCGGGTATCGTGCGACAGCTTCAGCTTGAAGACGAAATTGATGATGTTACCGCGTTCACGTGGGGTGTTGATGACTGCCGTGACGTATACTATGCACGCGAGATAACCGATAAGTTCAATTGGGATTTTAAACATTTCCCTCTAAATGCTGAGTTACTGAAAGAAAATATCAAGCATGCAGGTGAATTGGGTGCTGAATTTTCTCCTTTGCATCTTCATGCACTTCCAGAAATTCGAGACCAAGCTAATGTTGATGTAATGTTGGCTGGGAGCTATGGGAACAGTATTGGGAGAGCAGAATACTCTGGTAATCATGTTACCGATCTTTACAAGATGGTTCCTCATCGTTTGAATAAATTTGGAGTGCTAAGAAATGGAATTGTGTCCACATATCGTGAAACGGTTCTGGGAGACGCATACAAATACAGAACGCGAATCAGTCGATCCGAATCTTACCAATTCCGTGAGATTGAACAACAATTACACTATATGCGGCGACTTCTCCAACCGTGTATGACGCATATAGCTGAACGTGTACCACTGTACCAGCTCTTCACTGCCCCAGACGTGGTTGAATTGATGTTGGGTTTAGATCCGGAAACGCGTGGAAAACCACACTGTACAGCAGTTCTGAAAAAGCTCCCTGGCGATTTAGAACAACTTCCCAATGCCAAAACAGGGATACCTCCAGCCAGAAACGAACCCGTGAACGATAGTCTTAGAAAGGAGCACCATGAGTATGCACGCTGGCTACGTAATGATCTGACAGACGACGTAATTCGCCATATAAGGTCGGGACCATTGTATCGTGTGTTCAATGAATCAGCACTGGAACGGTTATTTCAGGTTTGGCCGCGAGCGAACACCCAATCAACTAATGCGATTGATGAACTTCTTACGTGGCTCGCGTCGTTATCTATTTTCCTTCAGACGTACAATATATCAGTGCCTCTAATTGAGAGAGACGTTATTGACTTGGCAAATCGAGTTATTGGTCCGCCTTCGGCGCAACTCTATCAGATCGTAAGAGGGGTTGTTCGGGAGTAGCATCGAAAAAGATGCAACAACAGCCTCAACATATCGCGCTCTATGTCCCTTCGCTTCGTGGAGGGGGTGCGGAACGAGTTATCGTCCGACTTGCAAATGAATTTGTAAACAGAGATTATGCTGTAGATATAGTACTTGTCAAAAATAAAGGTGAATATCTTGACGACGTTTCAAGCTCAGTATCTATTGTTAATCTTGACACCCGTCGCTTTCTCGCAGCTGTTCCTGCACTTATCCAGTATCTTCGATCAGCGCGTCCTGATGTCCTTTTATCAACGATTGACTCTGCCAATGTTGCAGCCATTATTGCAGGGAATGTATCTTTTGTTGATACTAGAGTTATCGTTCGAATCTCGAATATGCTTTCATCTAAAGAAAAAGCGTTAGATCATCCGAAACACAAAATTGTCCATTGGGCGGCTCAACAGATATACCCGTTTGCGAATCATATTATCGGTGTCTCTAATGGTGTTTCGGAGGATGTAATCTCGTACTTGGAGGTAGATCCAAACCTAGTTACAACAGTTTACAATCCTGTTATCAATGAGGCATTAATTAGTTTAAAGAAGAAATCGGTTGGCCACCCATGGTTTGATGACTCAAACCCAGTCATATTAGCAGTTGGTGAATTATCTGAACAAAAAGATTTCCAAACACTCATACGAGCATTCGCCATAATTGACCGAACACCAGAACCTCGATTAGTAATTCTAGGCGAAGGTGAGAAACGTGAGGCGCTAATTCATCTCTCGAATGAGCTTGGAGTTTCTGATCGAATAGATCTTCCAGGGTTTGTAAATAATCCCTATAGGTATATGTCGAAATGCGATGCCTTTGTGTTATCATCGAAATGGGAAGGTTGTCCAAACGTCCTTATTGAGGCTCTGGCATGTGATGCACCAGTTGTCTCTACAAACTGTCCGAGTGGACCTAATGAAATTCTACAAAATGGATCGATAGCGCCACTGGTTCCAGTGGGAGATACTGAAAAAATGGCCGAAAAAATATTAGAAACTCTAGATTGTGACATAGATTGCAGTCACTACGCGAACTATGCTGAACGCTATCGAGTAGAAAATATTGCTGATGACTACCTCACTGTTCTATTTCCTAATAAGAATGTGTCATAGATTGTCTCTATGATAAGCAAGCAGTCAGTTCCCGAGACACTGCGTGAAACCGGAATCAGACTACTCATCAAGCACCGCATCTTCGCACCATACGACCACACTTACACGACAGGATCGACGAAAAACGCTACAACCAACGCTTTATGACTGAAACCGTCAATTCTGCTGTGAAGAGCTTGCTCGGCTTCTCCGTGCGAGCGCGTCCTTAGTTCCGTCAGTTCCGAGAAATCGCTCTAACGCGTGTCGTCTACAACATCAAGCTTGCCGTCAAACAGTGAATTCCACCGCTGTATGGCTATTCAATACAGCCAAGATATCATAAGTAATCGTAACCACTTCTCATAAAAAAGGATCGTCCAATTATCGGTATTATCCTCAACCTTGCAAATGTGCGCGAACAAACTTTGCGCTAAATCCCAGAGCTATAGCACCGATTGCTGAACTTGAGCTTAATCCAAAGAGTGAATCCCCAGCAAATACTTGATTCACTAATATAGCACAGAAGATAGCAAATATCACTACCTCTGTTGAATCGGATATGACTTTCATAGTATCAAGTGCAGTCTTACCTATCATGATTAAATAGGACAATCCTCCGATTAATCCTGTTGTTAAAAATAATCGCAAATAGGAATTATGTGGTTGAAGTCCTGCATACCTTCCCTGTATATATGATTCTGCATAATTGCCTGTATCTCCAGGCCCGTAGCCTAGTACCAGGCGATCTAGAATAGCTCTTGCCGTCCCTCTCCATATTTGATCACGTCCCGTCATGTCTAGAGTCTCAACTATAGGAATCGGGAGTATTCGGAGTACAGATAACATAAACACTATAGAAGCGAGTGTCCCTGTAATAGTAACCAGACGCAGTATAAATGGTCCACCATACATGTACGATATAATAATAAATATCCCGGCAATAGTACCAATCATGGCTCCTCGACTATTGGAGAGGAATAGGCCAGTCGATGAGAGAAATAACATAATTATCGATAATAAGTTTCGCTGACGGATATAATATCCAACACAAGAAAGAACCGAGCCGAGCATAAAAACACCAAATGAATTAGGATTAGCAAAAATTGATTTCATTTTATATAGTTCAATACTAATGGGGAAATCAATCATACTATGAAAAGCAGTGATTTCTAACGGACCAATCAAATACCTTCCAGTGACGATACTTGGCAGTCCTACTAACACGAATATTGATCCAAGAACTGAGAGTGAATCAATAAATTGTCTTGAATTTATTAATTGGGGGAGTATTAAGACCCAAACAATCGTGGATAAAATATATACTGGTGTTCTAATATTAGCTATAATATCTGTTGGACTCATAAACCAGTGATAGAAATATATCGACCATATTATAGCCAGTGGTATAAAAAGAGATTTCTGGACCCTCAATTTATTTCCAAGTAATATAAACCAGACAACTATGAGTGCAAGGACTATCGCCGAAAATCCGAATACTGGATTACTTGGATTGATGAAAACAAGAATACTGGAGAAAATACCTATCAGGAATATCAAAAATTCTGATTTGGATCCGGATTTTTTGCTGATTGTTCCCTCATTAAATCCATCTTCGTTATTATTCATATTCAAAATTAATACTACACAGTTTTATTTACGAAGGAGAATTTTATAGACTACTCCTCGAATCCGATCCGGAACTAATCGTATTGGGATCCGAAGAAGAATATTCCGAACGAATTCAAACCGCGAGATAGCATCGAGTTGAATGAATTCCCGTTGCAGCGAATATTCGAGTTGCGCATATTCCAATCCGCCACGTCGATCATATAATTCCGCACCAGCCCGACACCGTACTAACACCTCTGGTAGATTCTCGATCGTATAACCTTGTGAAAGCATTCGCACCCACAATTCGTAATCCTGCTGTGTCCTCAGTGGTCGATAATTACCAGCTTCGAGAACTGAATCTCGTCGGAACATCACTGTTGGATGGTTCGTCGGACACCGGAACCGAGCAAACGACTCGACTTCATCAGCCTCAATTGGAACCTCACGAACTTGAACGATATCTTCGGGATCGTCTCTGAACTCCCCGATAAATCCTCCAACAACGTCCACATCCGGATTCGATGAGAGATATTCGAGCTGGCTTTCAAATCGATCATCGACAGCTACGTCATCTGCGTCCATCCGGGCGACAATATCGTGAGTACATTCTTCGACGCCAGTCTGAAGCGCAGCACCAAGCCCCTGGTTGGTTTCGATCTGAACCATGCGGACGATATCTGGGTACTCGGATTGAAAATCATCAACGACTGAGTGAAGTGAGTCGGTCAGCGGACCATCTGCTACAAGAAGGAGTTCGTCAGGTACTACTGTTTGATCGATTACACTTTGAAGTGCCACTCTGAAATACTCCGGATCATCCTTCCCGTACACACAGATCAACACTGAGAACGTGGATAGAGTCATCTGTCGCCCTCTTGATCAAAAACCGGCGGTATCCAATCTATAGACACGGTAATTATTGTCAAATCTATACGGAACCCGAAATACCTGATCATGATTTTCGAACCAGCGGCTCGTACCACTCTTGATTCTCTCCGTACCAATCAATAAATTTCTCAACCCCCTCACGAATTGTGTGTTCTGGACTGTATTCTAGAAGGTCGCTTGCTTTCGACGCGTCCGCATGGGTGTGTTCAGCATCAGCGTCGTAGCGCTCGGCATACTCCAACTCTAACTCTGGAGCCAATTGCTCGCGGATCTCTGTTGCTAGCGTCCGAATCTCAATATTGTCTGACGAACCAATATTTAGAACCTCTCCATCTGCCGCGTCTGACTCCAACAGCGTCAGATTCGCGTCAACAATATCCTCGATGTATGTGAAGTCCCGTGTTTGCGTTCCGTCTCCATACACTACCGGTGGCTCGTTGTTCATACACCGGGATACGAAGTTCGAGATCGCCATATTCGGCCGCATCCGTGGACCGTACACCGTGAAGTACCGTAGCGACACCGTGGAAATATCGTATACCTCGTGATAGGCGGCTGCGTACCGTTCGGCAGTAAGTTTCGATGCCCCGTAAGGACTCACAGGAAGTGTCGGATCAGTTTCCTCGAACGGAACGTACTCACCACGCCCACCATAGACCGACGAAGAGGAGGCCACTACAATCCGCTTAATATCCGTTTCGCGGGCTGCGTCCAGAATGTTTAGTGTCCCATCGACATTCACCTCGTCGTATACTCGTGGTTCGGCGACGCTATCGCGGACACCAGCACGCGCAGCTTGGTGGAATATGATATCTGTCTCACTGACGAGCTCATCAACCAGACTGCTATCTCGAACATCACCTTCGACGAAGGAATAGTCACAGCCTTCGGCGTCGGCAATTGATCGGTGTACGTCCAGCGTGTGTTCCTTGATCCGGAGGTCATAGTAAGGATGCATCACATCAAGAACGGTCACGTCATGGCCGCCTCTGAGGAATTGCTCGGCGAGATGACCGCCAATAAAGCCAGCACCACCAGTGACGAGTATTCGCATTACTAGTTCTATTCTCACCGTCATTAAAAAGATCTGCTGTATTCACGTCATTCAACCGTAGACGGCACATTTGAGCAGATTGTGACCAGCTGCCACGGCAGACAATCCTTTCACTTACGCGAACAGACGACACCCTTGCCGCTACTGACCTCGCAGTAGTTCATTGACTCGAAACTCTACGTCAGATTAGCGCCGTGCGATCGCCGTTGATTCTGCCGACAACTGTGGTATGAGGCGCAAAGGAGCCGGTATCCCCATGTGTCGCGACGAGGTCGTTAATTATGCCTCGAAACTATTGAGCCGCCTTCGTCCCCTCCTCAGGAGTGAGCCAGAGCAAGTGCTCGGTCGCAGTGTCGGCCATATTGTGTCTTCAGCCGGCGACTGATCGATTAGTACCCTTCTCCTGAAACGCTCGTATCTTACGTTTTAACTTGGCCTTCCTCCAACCGCTCTTCCGCCCGATCCCGATCCTCCGGATAGCCGATATCCATCCGCCAGCCGTCCATCCGGATCGCGTCGATCGTCCGGCCCGAGTGAATCAACAGATCGATCGCGTCCGAGATTTCGTACTCCCCGCGGTCGGACGGCTGCACCAAGTGACAGGCGTGAAAGATCGCCGGTGAAAAGGTATAGAATCCGGTCATCACCAGATTCGACGGCGGTTCCTCGGGCTTCTCCACGACGGCGGTGATCTCCCCGTAGTCGTTCGTGTCACAGACGCCGTACCGCGAGGCCTCCTCCCACGGGACCTCCTCAACCAGAAACGCCGCGTCAGCACGATCCTCCCGCTGGCGATCGACGACGTCCTGCAGGTTCGCCCGGAAGATGTTGTCCCCGAGCATGAGCATGAACTCCTCGTCGATATGCTCCTCGACGGTCAACAGCGCGTGAGCGATCCCGTTCGGCTCTCGCTGGTGGCAGTAGGTGATCGGGACGCCCTCGTACGTGTCCCCGTACCGGGTGATGATCTGCTCTTTCTTGTAGCCGACGACGACGTACAGCTCCGTCGCGCCCAGCTCGATCAGCTCGTCGAGACAGTACTCCAGAATCGGCCGTCCGTCCACCTCGACGAGCGGCTTCGGCTTGTCCGCCGTGAGCGGACGCAGCCGCGTCCCCTCGCCGGCCGCGATGACGACTGCTTGCATACCTCCCTTCACCGAGCCAGCGGTAAAGTGCTTGCCGACTCACCGTTTCGTCTCGAACGGGACCGAACACAGTTACGACCGGCCGGCCGGGTGGCAGTGCGACGCGTCACCCTTCGGAGTCGTATCCGATTCGTTCGATGCCGTCGACGTGATCGAAATCGGTGTCATCAGATACGACCGGCTCATCGTACTGTTGGGCTGTCGCCGCGATGATCGCATCACCTCCCCCGAGGTTCGGTTTCGAATCGCTCCGCTGGTGGTCGCCTTCGAGTATCCCCGCCTGTGTTGCAATCGCTTCGGTTAGCTCCGCCTTCGGCTTGCTGGCTGTGAGCCGTCGATACGCTTGTCTGTCCTGCTGTTTATACACGTCATCTCCTGTCTTTCCGACCGAAATGAACAGCTCGTACGCGACGATGGTCGGCACACGAAGCGGTTCAGCAGACAACTCCAGCTCCTGCGCCTTCAGCCGGGCCCCGGGATGCTGATCTTTCAGTGCCCCCAGAAAGTTCGTATCCAGAATCATCGCTCGGCGGACGTTTCCCCGGACTGCTCATCGTAAAACTCGGCCATCTCCGCTCGTTGAGCGTCCTCAGCAGCCTCGATAGCCGACTTATGCTCGCTCCAGCGGCTCTCGTCTCGTTCGGCGAACTCGTCCGCGAAGTCCACGAGCGAATACCCGTTCGTCAGCCGCTCGATGGTTTCGGAAAACGTCTCGTTATCCCGGTTCCTGCTCTTGATTCGTTCGTACAGGTCCTCGTCGATACGGACCATCTTCGTCGCCATGTGTTTACCTTGTTTACACAGGGGTATAGTAGTTGGGTCGTGCACCGGTTCACTGTTCGGATAAAACCGACTCGTGGCCCGCTCGCTCGTCTCATCCTCATGTCACCCCCGAACCGTCTCACCCTCCACGACAGCCGCCTCCGACACCCGTACCGTCTCCTCACCGACAGTGTACGTGCCCGGATACGGGACCGTCACGCTGTAGCCACCGGTCGCGTTCGTCTGCACCGTCCGCTCGTAGCTCGCCTCGAACCCCTCGCCATCGACCTGAACCGATAGCTCGACGGTCGCGTTCGCCGCCGCCGCCGTCCCGGTCAGCGTCGCCCCGGGGACGAGCGTGAAGACCCGATACGCGCCGTCGGGCGACTCGTAGACGGCACGATAGTGTGCCAGCCCGTCACCGCCGTCGGTCTGACTGCCGTAGGCGGCCAAGCGCGATCCGACCGTCTCGGGTGCTCCCGTCTCCTCCCCCGTCGGGTAGACGACGAAGCCGGCCCGCCCCGAGAGCCGGTCGTACCAGTCCTCGCTGTCGTTGCTCGCGAGGAACGATCGGTAGTTGGCACGCGCGTAGCCGTACGACCGCGAGTCGCCATTCACGGCGTAGTTGTACACGCGATTATAGCTCCACTGGCTGAAGACGTACTCCGGCCGATCGTCCCACTCCGGCTGTGCGGCCTGCGCTGCCATCCAGTCGGCGGTGTCGTACCGCGCCGGTGGTGTCGTCAGCTGGCCCGTCTTGATCGGGATCTGCAGGACGCCGAGCCCGCCGACGAGGAGGAACACGACGGCGATCGCGCCCATCTGCTGGCGATCCGGCAGCGCCACCGAGTCGCGATCGTCGGGAACCGGGGACCGGACCGCGTCCACCTGTTCGACGAGGACGACGAAGCCGAGACCCGCGAACACCGCGACGAAGGTCGCGAGCTCACCGACGAACCGCACCTGAAACAGCGCCAGCACGAGGAAGCTCCACGCGTAGCCGGCGAGGACGAGCCAGCCGGTCTCCTCGCGCGCCCGGACGAACCCCAACAGCAGGAGCCAGCCCTGTGCGTCAGAGAACAGTCCTGCCGTCTCAGCAATCGCATCGCTCCGGAACAGCGCGCTGTTCGCTCGCGACTGGAGCGTCTGCCAGCTGTCCGGAAACAGCGTTATCGCTCCCCCTCCCGCGAGTAACCCGCTCGCGAGCACGGTTCCGGCGGCGAGTCGCGGCTCCGGGCGGACGCGAGCGACGACCTCGGCCACGCCGAACACGACCGCGACGCCGCCGACCAGCAGGAGCGGTGCGGTCGCCACGACCGGCGTGTGCCAGCCGAGCGCGGTGTGTCCGAGCCACACCAGTCCGCCCCCGCCGAGTAGCCCCGTGAGTATCGGTGCGCCGGCAACCAGCGGTGACTCGCCGCGCCCGGCCCACACGGCGGCCAGCCCGGCGGCGATGAGTCCGATCGGCGCGACCAGTAGCGGCCCGGCGTTCCACGCGAGCACCTGTCCACCGACACCGATCGCCAGCCCGACGACGCCGAGCGCGGTCGCCCGCGACCGTAGCTCCGCCCTCGTAAGCGTCACGAGCGAGAGCGCGGTCGCGCCGAGCCACGGATAATCGAAGGCGTGGTGATCCGCGAAGCCGAGACTCGTCCGCATCGCGTGGCCCGGAACGACGGCGAAGAAGACGACCGCCGCCAGCGCGATCCGCGTGTCTCCCGTCACACGCTTCGCGAGCAGATAGACGAGCGACCCCGAAATCACCGCCGACAGGACCGGAAACCACGCGAGCACCTGCCCGGCCGCCGCGGCGTCACCACCGACCAGTGAGGCGACCAGCCACATCGTCGCGACGTAGAGCGGCTCGCCCTTCGTCACCGTGTCGGGCAGCGTCGAGAGCGTCAGATCAGGTGTCGCGAGCAGTTGTTCGACCCAGTAGCGGTAGTAGTACGGATCGTTCGCCGAGAGGACGACGCTCCCCTCTTGGAAGACGGGTCCGAACGAGAACACGGTTCGGAGCAGCGCCACGAGCGCGAGCGCGCCGGCGAGCGCACCGACAACGCGCCGGTCGGGGAGCGAAATCGACCACTCGCGGTCGCGCGTCTCCCCGCGCTCGACATCGCCGGCCAGCCCCGCCCGCACCCCCTCGGGGTCCGCGACGCGGTAACCGTCATCGGTTTCCTCGACCACTCCGGCGGCGACGATCTCCCCGAACGCCCCCGAATCGATCGCCAGCTCGTCGAACGTGAACGGCTCCTCGGCGGCGAGCACCGCCCGAATCGCTGCTTCGAGCGTCGGCCGGTCAGCGACGAGCTCAGCGACGCGGCGAGCCGTTTCCATACCCACTCCTACGCGGACGGGTGAATAAATCCAGCCACTCCATTCCGCGAGTTCCTCAGCGGTACGCTTCGCGGGTGACACCCGGAATAGTTCCGAAGTGGCTATCCCCAGCAAGCACTGGCTCGTCGCGCTCCAGTGCAGTCGCGGCGATCACTGCATCTTCTTTTCCAATTCCCGGTCCCTCACCGTCGTCGTCGGCCAGCCGCTCACCGAGTAGTCGTCCAGCACGCCGCGAGATACTGGGGGGCATATCCACCAACGGGTAAGAATCCAAGACGGTGTCCACCGTCTGTTGCTCGTCGCGAGTGTTTGCTATCTTCCCGACACCGACGTACAGCTCTATAACCGTCATCGAGGGATAACAAGCGGGACGCCCTCGGCTTCGAGTACCATCTGAATCGCTGCTTGGAGTGAGGGAGGAGGGAGTCAGCGACGAGGCTGGCGACGCGGCGAGCCGTTACAATGCTCACTTCAGCGCGGATGGATGAACAACTCCAGTCACCCCTGACTACTCGTGTGCTCGTGGCCACTGATCGAGGAATTATCTGGCGGTGAATCGATCTTTGGAACTGTTGTCGCACAAATGAGGCGGCAAATTATTTGAGTCCACACTGCATAGCCCACCCGTGTCACGAAAAATCGAAGATGAAACGACGGTGAACGAGAGCTATTCTGTCACCGTTCCTGCCGCGATACGGCAAGCGGTGGGCGTCGAAGCGGGAGACAAGCTACGGTGGCGGCTCGATGGGGAGGGTACTCTGTCGGTCGAATTCGTTGAACAACGGCACGGCGCATTCACACAGCTCGATCCGGTCGATATCGGAGACGTGACGGATGCTACCGAGGATCACGATCTCGTTGTTGGAGGTAACTGATGGCCGGTGTCGTCGTGGATGCGAATGTCCTCATTGCGGCCCGCCTCACTCGTGACCAGAATCACGAGCGTGCAAGCGCAGTTGCGGACGCTATCGACGGTGGAACGCTCCCGACGGCATACGTCCTGAGTGATGTTCTCACGGAGGTAATCAACTATCTCCAAGCGCGAGCCGGACACGATGTTGCGATAGAGACTCTCGATGCGCTTATCGAGAGTAGCGGGTTCACACTCACCCGCACGACGAAACCCGACCTCACCGCCGGTCGGTCGCTGTTTCGTCAACACGAGCCACTCTCGCTGACGGATGCGATTATCGCTGCAGCGATGCACCGTGAGAACATCGAGTATCTCTACAGCTTCGACGACGGATTCGACGGTGTCCCCGAACTGACTCGCCTCACGACGCCGGAGAATCCATTCGACGCGTGACCGACGACTCCCTTTTCAGCGATTCCCGGCAACGTTCGTCACTACTCGACGGTTCTTTTATATACCCGGGCGATCCTTCTACTTATAGTGACTAACCCAGCCGACACCATCGAGATACAGAACGTGGTCGCCTCGACAGGCATCGGACAGGAGCTCGATCTGGACACGCTCGCCGCCGATCTGACGGGATCGAGCTACGATCCGGAGAACTTCCCGGGCGTCGTCTACCGGCTGCAGGAGCCGAAAGCCGCGATGCTCATCTTCCGCTCGGGAAAGATGGTCTGTACCGGCGCGAACAGCATCGACGCCGTCCACGAGGCGCTGTCGATCGCCTTCGACCGCCTGCGCGAGCTGAACATTCCCGTAGACGACGATCCCGAGATCACCGTCCAGAACATCGTCTCGACGGCGGATCTGGGCGCGACGCTGAATCTGAACGCCATCGCCATCGGCTTCGGGCTCGAAAACATCGAGTACGAGCCGGAGCAGTTCCCCGGGCTGGTGTATCGGATGGACGATCCGGACGTGGTCGTGCTGCTGTTCGGCTCCGGCAAGCTCGTCATCACCGGCGGGAAGACGACCGACGACGCCTCCGAGGCCGCCGCCGCCGTCACCGACGAGCTGGAATCGCTCGGCCTGCTCGGTTAAACGGCGACGTACCGGACGTTTCGCTCCACGAGCAGCCACGCCAGCGACAGCGTCGCCCCGAGGAGATTCGCGAGCATATCGCCCGCGCCGTAGTGGCGAGCCGGCAACGCTCCCTGTATCAGCTCGATCGAGACGCCGTACAGCCCTGCACAGAGGAGCACGAACAGGACACGCTCGCCGAGCGACCGATCGATCGTCGCGTACACCACCGACAGGCCGAACATCGCGTACCCGAGGAAGTGGAGCTGTTTATCCCACAGCGGGCCGGTCGTGGGCGCTTGTGGCGGTGTGCTGATAAGCGAGTAGTAGCCGATGAGCGCGGCGACGACGGCGACGCCGACGTATCGGAGACGCGGTGACACCGCTGGCAGCGGAAGCCGACGCATGTCCGCCCCTCACACCGGGTCGTGGTAGATGTTCGGTTCCGCGACCGTCTCGAACTGTCCCTCACGTCGGTTTCCCGGAAATTCGCCAACTTCTTGTCACGACCAGTGCTCCGTTCTGACATCGACCTGAACATGGATTCAATCACCACACAGCAGCTCACGAAACGCTACGACGCGACGCTCGCGCTCGACTCGCTGGATCTCTCGATTCCCGAGGGAAGCGTCTACGGCTTCCTCGGCCCGAACGGCGCGGGCAAGTCCACGACGATGCGGCTGTTGACCGGGCTCGCGACGCCGACCTCGGGTGAGGCGACCGTCGCCGGTGTTCCGACGACCGATCGGGCGTCGCTCATCGACCATATCGGGCTCCTCCCCGAGGAGCCGCCGATCCACGACGAGCTCACCGCCCGCGAACAGCTCACCTACGCCGCCGGGCTGCGCGAGCTGTCGGAGCCGCAGTCGCGCATCCAGTCGCTGCTCGAACGGGTGTCGCTCGCCGCGGACGCCGACACCCGTATCGACACCTACTCGACGGGGATGCGCCAGAAGACCGCCTTCCTTCAGGCGGTCCTCCACGAGCCGGACGTGTTGTTTCTTGACGAGCCGACCGCCGGTCTCGATCCGCGAGCGGCCCGCACCATCCGGGCGTTCATCGACGAGCTCTCCGACGGGGGAACGACAATCTTCCTCTCGACGCATATCCTCCCCGTCGTGGACGAGCACGCCGACACGGTGGGGGTGCTCTCCGACGGGAAGCTGGTCGCCGAGGGGGCCCCGTCGACGCTGAAACGCCGCGTCGACGCCGACACCGGCGATCAGAGCCTCGAAGACGTGTTCCTCGACGTGACCGAGACCGCCCCCGACGAGGAGCTTCGATGAGTATCGGTCACCTCGCCGGTGCGCTCACCGTCGCCCGAACGGAGCTGCGGCGCAGCTGGCGGAAGGTGACGGACAGACTCTCACAGCTCCTCGGGCTCGGCTTCGGGCTGTTCGTGTTCGCTGCCGGTGCAGCCGTCGTCTCGTATCTGCTCGTCACCACATCGCCCGATCTCTCCGACTTCGCAGTCTCCAGCGGCGTCCGGAGCGCCATCGTCTTCCAGTGGTTCTTCGTCGTCGCCATCATCACCCAGCGGGTCGTGACGGTGAACCCGCGTCCGGACGCGCCCGACCATCTCCTCACGACCGTCCGACCAGCGACGGCGGTGACCGGGCTCGTTCTCGCCGAGACGGGGCGCATCCTCGCGTACGCCGGCCTGCCGCTCCTCGTCGTGACGAGTGCCCTCGTGTACACGACCGGGTCGGTCGCCACGCTCCCGCTCGTCGCGCTCGCACTCGCGCTCCTCTTCGTGAGCGGCGTCACCGTCGCCCACGTCCTCGGACTCACAGTCAAGCTCGCCGTCGCCCGGATTCCCGTACTCGCGCGCAATCGAACCGTACTCGGTACGCTCGCCGTCGTCGTCCTCTTCGGCGGCTACACCGTCGTTCAGGCCTCCGGCGGCGGCGTGAGCGGTCTCGGGCTCGTTCCCGTCGGCTGGGTGGCCGATCTCGCGGCACTCGCACTCCCCGTCACGGTCTCGCCGGGCCACGCCGCCGGTGGGCTGGCCACGACCGGACTCCTCATCGCCGGCGGGCTCCCGCTCGCAACGCGGATCGCTACGGCGTTCTGGTTCGGCGACTCCGTCACGCCGGAGATCGAGACGCAGGAAGCGACTGTCGAGCGGGTCGGCACAGACCCGCTCGCGAGCGGGCTGGGCCTCCTCGGACGGCTCCCGCTCGGCTCCGGCCAGTCGGGGCGGATCGCCCGGCGAACGGTCCTGCTCGCACGCCGCGCGCCGGCGAAGCTCTCGTATCTCCTCCTCCCGTTCATCATCGCCGGCTCCGTCGTGCTTCAGGCGGTCGTCGGTGAACTCACGGTCCCGACCGCCGTGTTCGCCCCCGGACTCGCGCTTGCGCTCCCGTGGATCGCCGGGGCCGCGTTCACCCTCAACCCGCTCGGTGACGAAGGTAGCGTCCTTCCGCTGACCCTCACCTCACCGGTCGCCGGCCAGACCTATATCCGCGGGCTGGTCCGACCCGGTATCACCATCGGCGGTCTCTGTCTCCCCGTCGTGCCGGCGCTGGCACTCGCGACCGGCTTCCGGCCGTCCGACGCGGTACTCGTGACCGCTGTCACGGCGGTCGGTATCCCCGCCGCCGCCATGCTCGCCACCGGTATCGGAATGGTGTTCCCGCGGACCGACACGGTTCAGGTCTCCCGCGGCCGGGAGGCGATCCCTCCGACGGCGAGTGCGATGGGACTCTACTCGGTCGCTGTCGGCGTCGTCGTCGGGCTTCCCATCGCGGCCGGCCTTGAACCGACGCTCGTGCGAACGGTCGCGAGCGGCCTCGTCGGCGTGCTGCTCGCGTTCCCCTTCGCGTACGTCGGTGGCCCGCTCGCCGGCGTGGCAGACGCGCTCGGCTCGCTCGGCGGGTCGATCGCCGGTTTCGACCCCGCCGTCGTCCAGTGGGGTGGACTCGTCGTCCCGATCGCGGTCGGCGTCCTCGCCGGGCTCCTCTCGGCCCGATTCGCGGCCCGGTACGTCGAACGCTACACGCTCTGAGTACACCGAGTCGCAACGGTTAATGCCGACTGTCCGAATCGTGGAACGAGGGCCGGTGGGGTAGCTTGGTATCCTTCGAGGATCGGGTCCTCGGTACCTCGGTTCAAATCCGGGCCGGCCCACTTCACTCTTCTCCGCGCCGCTGCACGCGATAGGCGTGCGCGTGTCCACTGAACAGGGGGTTTCATACCGGACGCCCGTCAACGAGATAAACAAGCGCGGCGTCGAGCGCGGCATCGCGACCGAGTGCGTCGGCTTCGGGCAGGGCGCGGCGACCGAGCTCTCGCCGCCGAGCTGAGCCGCGTCGCCGACACTGCTTCATCGAGTGCACTCCGTCGCCGAAAGGCGTCGTACTGACTGCTTGCTCCCGAAGCGTTTAGCAGTATGAATACGATATGAGTACGTATGAGCGAGAACGAACGGCGGACGGTCGGGGAGCGAGGTCAAGTGACGATTCCCAAAGCGCTCCGAGAGCGGTTCGGAATCACAGGCGGCGATACTGTCGTGATCCACGAGGAGACGGGAAAGCTCGTCATCGAGCGACCGGTCACCCGTGAGGAGCTGGCCGAAGGATACCGTCAGCGTGCCCAGCAGCATCGTGAACTCGCCGGCGAACTGGCGGGCGTCTCGACGGAGGCCGACGAACAGTTAGGCGATTCTCCGGAGTGGTGACGGTGGTGTCTGTCCGCCGAGGGGACATCTGTATCGTCGAGCTCGATCCGACGCAGGGCTCCGAACAGCGAGGAACGCGTCCGTGTCTCGTCGTTCAAAACGACATCGGGAACGCGAACGCGCCGACGACGGTCGTCGTTCCGTTCACCACCTCGTTTGGCGAACAGCGCTACCCGTTCGAGGTGCTCGTCCCGGCCGACGAGTGTGCGCTTCGAGACGATTCCGTCGCACTCTGTAGCCAGATTCGAACGGTCTCCATCGAACACCGCATCACCGAGACCCTCGGCTCAGTCCCGCAAGAACGGATGGACGAAGTCGATACCGCACTCGAGTACAGTCTTGGTCTCACTGCACTCTGAACCGGGTGAAGCTCAGACCCGCCAGCCGACGAACTCCTCCTCGGGCTCGATACCCATCGCGTCCAGCACGCGCGCCGTCGCGACGTAGTGAGCGGCGAGCATCGCCACGCCGACGACCGTCTCGTCGTCGAACCGCTCGCGCAGGCGGTCGTGGTCGTCGTCGCGCACGTCACCGAGCGCGGCCGCCCGCGCGTACGCGAGCAGCGCGGCCTCCGACGCGTCGAACGGCTCCCCGCGTCCCTCACTGATCGCCGTTATCTCCGCGTCCGACAGCCCGGCCTCCTGACCGAGGCGGACGTGCTGTTGCCACTCGTACGGGTGTTCGAGGGCACGCGCCGCCGCGAGAATCACGAGCTCGCGCTCGCGAGCGGGAAGCACCTCCCACAGCCGGCTGGCGTAGCGCATATACCACTGGAACTGGGTCGGCGCGTTCGCCATCCCGCGGAAGATGTCTGCCGTCCCGACGTCGTTCTGGTCGAACAGATAGCGGTACTCCTCGGGAAGATCCTCGGCATTCAACAGCGGAACGCGGGCCATGGGTTCCCCTCGACCCGTGTCGGTATAGTCCTCCCTACGACGTGAGCCACGCCGGCGCGAGCACCCGCGCCAGTACGCCCGGCGCGAGCAGCTTCGTCGGGTCCTGTTGGAGCCGGATGACGCGTTTCAGCTCCTCGGCGACGTAGTCGTTATCGTGTGCGGTCGGGATGAGTCGGTCCATATACCGGTTGAAGATATCCGTCCCCGGCGGCTTCGGGCCGGTGGTCGCGTCGTGGGCGAAGTCCGAGCCGACGGTCAGCTGCCACACCGGATCGATCATCTCGGCCGCCTGATCGAAGAAGCGCGTCTGTAGCCCGTCGGTCCCCTCCGCGAGCGCGGCGTGGAGCTGGAGCGCGTCCAGCGCCGAGACGGACATCCCCTGTCCGTACACCGGATTGAAGCTCGCGAGCGCGTCCCCAGTCACGAGCAGGCCATCGGGGAACGCGTCCAGCTGCTCGTAGCGGCGGCGCGTACTCGACGGGAACCGGTAGGGTCGAATCTCCGCGACCCGCTCGTGAGCGGTGAGCAGCTCGGCGACGTGTGGAACCGGTAGCGCCTCGGCGCACTCGATGAACCCTTCGGCGTCGGTCGGCGGGTGGTCGCCGTGAATCCCGGACAGCGTGATCATCCACTCGTCGTTCTCGATCGGGATGACGGCTCCGCCCTGCGTGACCGGCGGGGCGGTCGCGACGAGCATCGTCGTCGTCTCTTCGGGCGGTCGCTCGATGCGCGTCGTCGCGTAGCCGACGTCGACCGAGACGGTGTCCGTCGCCGGCTCCTCGTAGCCGTGTCGCTCCAGCCACGACGGCACGGGCGAGGTGCGCCCCCGCGCATCGACGACGAGATCGGCCGACAGCGTCGTCTCGGAGCCGTTCTCGCGGTAGTTCACTCCGGTCACGCGCTCACCAGTCGCGTCGCTCGCCAGCCCCGTCACGTACGTCTCGGCCCGGAGTGTTACGTTCTCGGTCGCCGCGGCGCGGCTGCGCGTCAGCTGCTCGAACAGCGGTCGGCTCGCACAGTACATCGGCACGGACGCCAGCCCGTCGGCGACGAAGCCGCCGTCGTGGTGGTACGAGAGCTCCCGTGCGGTGTCGATAGTGACGCCACCGGCGTCGGTTAGCTCGTCGAGATAGCCCGGGAACAGGGTCGCCAGCATCGACCGCGCCGGCTCCAACATCACGTGTGCGTGGACCGCCTGCGGAACGCCCCGACGAGCGATCGACTCGTCCGGCAACGGATCGCGGTCGAGCACCGTCACGCGCTCGTACCCGTCCGCGAGTACGCGCCCCGCGAGCAGTCCGGCCATGCTCCCGCCGATCACGATCGCGTGCTCGCCGACGGTGTCGACGGCCGTCTCGTCGTACGACGGCAACGCCCCGAGTGTCATACGCTCACACTCGTGTCCGATGAATTTAGATCCCTCGGCGCGCCGATTATCGTCGTACGCCGCGCTCGCTCGCGACGACCGATCGCTCCCCCGCTAACCGGTATGCGGATATACGATACCGCTCCAACGACCAGTATGTCAGACCGACTCGATATCGCCGCCGACCCCGCTGCCGTCGCTGCCGAGCGCGACGCCGTCGTCGCCCGCGTTCGCGATCACGCCGGCGAGATCGCCTACGCTCTCGCCCGTATCGAGGGCGGTGAGTACGGTCGCCGGACCTTCGAGACGGACGACGGCGAGTGGACCGTCAAACACGAGCAGGGCGACATCGAGTTCCTGAAGTTCGAACCCCGGAGCGGGCAGGAGACGTACGTCGTCTCCACCAAGCAGCCGCCCGAACCGGCTGCGCTCGCGACGGCGCTGGCCGACTACGACGCCTTCGTCGATCGGTTCGACGGCTACGTCGCCTCGCTCGACGGGCTGCTGGACGACGTGCCGACCGAGTTCCCCGATCCCGCTTCTGCCGCCGATATCACCGCCGAGCGCGACCGCATCGTCACCCGGCTTCGCGAGGTGTGCGACCGGATGGCCGGTGAGCTCTACCGCTACGAGATGGACGACTACGGCACGTTCACGGCCCGTGTCGACGGGACCCGGTGGGAGCTGAAACGCGAGGAGTCCCGGACCTCCTACCTCCGCGTCGGTGGCTCCGGCGGCACGTATCTCCTCTCGCAGTACGGACAGCCGTCGGCAGAGAGCGTTCGCGAGTTCGCGCCTGATGCGCCGGATTTCGTCGCCGCGTACAACGACCACGTCGCCGAGCTGGAGCTTGACCTTGCGCAGATCGATCTCTAAGCGTCGAGTCGCTCGAACGCGGTCGTGAGCTTCGCGTACAGGTCGGGCGCGCAGTACCAGCCGACATCGAGCAGGTCGTCCAGCAGCTCCGTCGCCGCCGCTGCGGTGAGGGTATCGTCTTCGACACAGGAGAGGAGCAGATACGCCGTCCCGTGGACCTTGATACCCTCCACGTCCGCGACAGATCGACCGGCACTCTCGTCCATTACCGCGACGCCGTCGGTCTCGGCCGCACGGACCAGCACTGACACGTCGGTTTCACTCAACGCCGATATCGCTTCGAGCCGCTCAAACAACGGCCCTTCGGCAGCCGCTGTCACTCGGAGGTGTTCGTCGGCGAACCGTTCGAGCCGTCTCGCATCGACGTATCCGGCCGCCAGTCCGTCTGTCACGACCTCTTCGTAGACCCGCTCAGTCGTCACCGGCTCGGGGACCGACGTGAGGATTCCGAGACGGTCGGCTCTCGCCAGATGGATGAGCGGCGTCGCGTCGAACACCCACTCACGCATCGAACGACTCGATATCCTCCTCGATACCGTCGCTGTCGATCCACGACTGCTCGCGCTCTCTCGCGAGCGCTGCGAGCGTCCAGCTATCGATCTCGGCGATCTCCGCCGCTCTCGAAAGCGTCACCTCCCCGTCTACCAGCTGATCGAGCGCGCGCTCCCGCCGCCACGTCGCCAGCTGTTCCGCCAACAGCTGCCGTACGGCGGTGCTTCGATCGACCCGCTCGGCATCGAGATACGACTCCAGCTCCGCCTCGATGTCCTCCGGTAGCCGTGCAGAGACGGTTCCCATGTGTCTACGTTGTCTGCTGTGTATACAAGCGTTGTGGCGACGCGAGCCGGCTGCCCGTCAGACCGGTCGCTTCACCTCGGACGACTGCTGGCTCACGCCTCTGCGCTTTGCTCCTCGGTGGCTTCGTATCCAACCTGCAGCACGGCCGCAACGAGGACGCCGACCGCGATCCGCATGACGAACGTTGACTCTGGCATCCCCTGTCCGAGCACCATCGTGACGGCGGCGATACTCAGTACGGCGCTCGCGAGCCGGAACGCAGCTTGGAGGCGACGCATTGCCAATAGCTCCCTCGTCCGAGATACAAACCTTGTGGCCGCCGCCTATCGCGATGCACCCGGAAAAACCGAGCCACGTGCCAGAGAAGTCTTTATGACGGCTCTCCTCGCTCGATACATGGACGACACCGACGCGCTCGCGTGGGAGACGACCGACTCGCGTATCGACTACGACTGTCCCGGCTTCGCGGTCCGCGAGGACAGCATCACCTTCCCGGACGGCTCCACCGGGGCGTTCCACAGCGTCACCGAACCCGATGCGGTCGTGATCCTCCCGTTCACGCCTGACGGTGACGTGGTCGCTATCGAGGAGTGGCGACAGGCCGTCGGCAGAATGAATCTCGGGTTGCCGGCTGGTGGACTCGAATCGGACGACGGTGATCTCCTCGCCGCTGCCCGGCGTGAACTCCGCGAGGAGACGGGCTACGAGACCGATCGTCTCGAACAGGTCGCTGCCGTCGAACCGGCGAACGGCCTGCTCGACGCGACCCACTACCACTTCGTCGCGCACGACTGCCGACCAACGGCCGGGCAGTCACTCGACGAGAACGAGTCGATCCGCGTCACCGAGCGCGATTTCGACGCGCTCCGCGAGGCGGCCGTCGCCGGTGAGCTGCGCGACGGACGCGCAGCCGTCGGTGTGTTGCGATATGCGGCCGCGACCGAGTCGCATCGGTGACCGTCAGCTACTTCTCGATCGCTGATGACGGTACGGCGTGGATCTCACCCGCGTCGCCCCGGTCGCGCTCGTCGCCGTCATCGCGGTGACGGCACTCGTTTCCGGGCCGGCCACCCCGGTCGATCTCACGCCCGACGGGTCTGCGTGTGACGGCCACGTGCGCTCACAGGTCGGCAACGCGACGACGGAGATCCGCTCGCTCCCCGACAGCGCTACGCTCACGCAGGCCGACTACGGCGCACGGGTCTGGACACTCGCTGTCCCGCCGGCCGTCGTCACCGTCTCCGACGTACGCGGTCGCCCCACGCTCTCCTACCGCATCTTCATCCCCGAACTCGGCCGACAGGTCGGCAGCCGAGCGGTCGTAAGCCGCTGTACCGCCGGTCGGCTCTCGCTCACCGTCGGCGAGTCCACCTTCTCCCCTGACGAGGTGCGTCCGGGCGAGTACAACGCGACGGTGTCGGTGGTGTATCGCGGGACCGACGCCGGTCGGCAGGTCGAACGCACGCTCGCACGGCGAAACGTCACTGTCGTCGCCACGGAGTCGTGACCCGGGCGCGCTGGCGGCTCGTCTTCGGTGACCGTCGCGGGCTGTTCGTCTGTCTGCTCGCCGCGCTCGCTGCGACAGTCGGCTGGCGCACCGTCGTCAGTATCACCGATAACTACACCGTGGTGAACGGTCTCGTCGCGCTCTCGGAGGGCCACGTCGCGGTGACGAAGGCGACGTTCGGGGCCTCACTGGAAACGCCGGGGATGGTCCGCGCACAGGGGATCACCGTCGCCCGCAACTACGCGCATATCGTCCTCTCGCTGCCGGCGCTGTGGCTGTTACAGGCGATCGATGCCGTCGCGGATCTCTCCGTCGCGCTCGTCGGTAGCTGGTCGCTCCTCCTGCTCGCTACCGTCGCGACCGCCGGCGACATCCTCGATCGCGGTCGGGCTGCCCGACTCTTCGGCTCGCTCCTCGCGCTCGTGGCCTTCGCGGCCGGCGTCGTACTCGCGACGCCGCTCGATCAGCCGCATCTCTCGCTGCTCGCGATGCAGACCACTACTGTCGCCGCTGCGGGGCTGTCGGCGACCCTGCCCTACCGGCTCGTCACCCTCCTCCACGGTCAGCGGGCCGGTCTCGCTGCCGGAGTCGCGCTCGCCGTCGCCTCCCCGGCCGTGCTGTGGGCGACGATACCGAAACGGCACGTCCTGACCGCGGCGTTCGCGCTCGCGACCTGCTACTGGCTCGCGCGGAGCCGAACCGCGCGTGAGCCGTCGGCCCGCCGGTTCCACGCGCTGGCGTACGTTCCGGTCGGGCTGGCGGCGTGGCTCAACGCCGCCGAGGGACTGATCCTGCTTACCGCGCTTCTCGTCGTGGATATCGCCACCACACCGCGGCTCGGTCGCCGTCGTCTCGCGCTCGTGGCTGGCGCGTTCGCCTGCTCGCTCCTCCCGCTTCTCGTGACGAACCTCATCGTCTCGGGTGATCCGCTCGTCGTGCCCCGGATGCTCCCGCCGTACGAATCCAGCGGTGGCGGTGATATCCAGTTCACAGGCGGCGATGGCGGTGCTGGTGGTGGTGGTGGTGGTACTGGTGGTGGCGGCGGTAGTAGCGGTGGCGGTGCTGGTGGTGGCGGCAGTGGTGGTAGTAACGGTGGAAGTGGATTCTCACTCGCGCCGTTCGTCGAGCCGTTCGCCACAGCGATCGCCCGACTCGGGGTCTTCGTCGGCTTTCTCACCGACGGTGTCCGTGCGGCCGTCACGACACCGGCGCGGGTGTACCATACGATCTTCCGCAGCGGCTACGTCGCGACCGAGGCCCGTGGCGCGACCGGACTCGCGATCAACCTCTCATTCCTCGAATCGCTGCCGATCGCCGGTATGCTCGCCTCCCTCCCGCTGCTCGCGGTTCGCCGCGCTCGCAGCCGGGACTGGTCGAGACTCCGAACGTCGCTCGCCACCCCGACCCGGACTGCCGACGCGTTCGTACTCGTCTACGCGTTCCTGCTCACGCTCACCTACATCTCCCGGCTCCCGTTGCACGCGACGTTGACCGTCCGGTACGTCTACCCGCTGTTCCCGCTCGCGCTCTATGCCGTCGCGCGACTGCCGGCCGCCCGTGCAGTCGTGCGCGGTCACGGGACGCTGCTGGCGTTCGTCTACACCGGCGGCGTCGCGATCGGCGGCCAGCTCACCGTGCTCGTGGTCGCGCTCGCTGGACACACCGCCAGCGAGACGCTTCAGGCGTACGCGCTCCTCGCGCTCGCGCTCGCGGCTGTCCTCGCCGGCTGGTCGGTCGCGGCCGCGCTCGGTCGTCAGTCCGACCGCACCGGAGCCGTCCTGTTCGGACTCGCCGGAAGCTGCGCGACGAACGTCGTCGGCGTCTTCGTGTTCCAGTTCTTCGGCGAGTCGTTCCTGCTTCCGTTCGTTCCGCTCTGATAGCCTCTGTGTCGCTCCGTACCGGACTGACTCTGGCCTCTGACACCGACAGCACGCTTTTATCAACGCGGACGATACTCTGATATATGCCGGAGCGGGCCAGCCGCCGAATCACGACGGAGCTCATGAGCCAGCCACACGTCCGGGACCACCGCATCAGCGTCCGTCAGATTCACGCTCTCGTCGAGGCAGGCGACACCGACCCCGAGACGGTCGCCGACCGATACGACCTCGACGTGGCGGACGTGTACCACGCACTCGCCTACTACCACGACCACCCGCGCGAGATGCGTGATATCGAACGCACGCGTGAGGAGGCAGTTTCGACGTTCCGAGCTTCGATCGATCGACCCGACGGTATCAGTCCCGATACCGCCTGAGATGGCGGAGTGGCGATTTCTACTGGACGAGAATATCGACCCGAAGGCAGTGAACTATCTTCAGAAGGAAGATATCGACACCGAACACGTCCGTGACGCGCTCTGGCAAGGGGCGCGCGACGAACGGGACGTCCTGCCGTACGCTCAGACGGAGCAGCGAATCGTCGTGACGAGCGACGTCACTGATTTCGGGGCGTTGCCCGACGATCGACACGCCGGTATCGTGCTACTCTACGATGATACGATGCCGGCGTATCGGCTCGTTTCCGGCCTGCTTTCGATGATCGACGCGTACGGCGACCGCGAAGCGTTCGACAGCCGCGAGGAACTCGACGCGTGGCTGTGACCGCGCGCGGTCGTTCGATACCGCTTTGCGTATCCGTCCGAAGCGACGGGTATGCGTCAGTTCGTCGTCGTCGGCCACGACGCCCCCACGAGTCCGGAGTTCCCGCTCGACGATCTCCCGTCCGCGGCCGGGCGACTCGACGTGCTCTGTCGCTGTGTCAACAGCGCGTTGTTTCTCTCACACGGGATTCGCGAGAGCCGAATCCATCTCGTCCTCGCCGACGAGTACACCGTCACGTTCGACGGCGCGAGCGCCCGACAGCTCCACCCCGACGAGCGCACGACCGCCGCTCGCATCCGCGCCGCTCTCGACGCTCGCGAGGACGCGATCGGCCACATGCCGGCGGAGCCGTCACCGGGGGTCGAACTCCGACAGCTGGGGTTCGAGGCGACGCTCGATCGCGTCGGCGGCACGCCCGTCCAGCTCCACGAGGACGGGGAGCCGCTCTTTGAGGCCGTCCCTCCGACCAATCCGACGTTCGTGCTCTCGGATCACAGCGACTTCACGCCCGCCGAGCGCGAACTGCTGGCCGACCGCGCGGACAGTCGCTTCCGCGTCGGCCCCGAGCGACTCCACGCCGACCACAGTATCACCGTCGCACACAACTGGCTCGACACCGACGGCTACACCGACTACTGAGTTCGAACGGACCTGTTTAGGGAACGCCCCTGTGAGAGACCGGTATGCCGACGCTCGCACTCCTCGCCAGCCACCCACTGGGTGTCCGCTGTCTCGACCGGCTCCACGACCATCCCGATATCGAGGTGACGGCGGTCGTCACCTATGCCGCCGATGCCGAGACGTGGTGGGACGGCTCCGTCCGCGACCGCGCGCTCGAACTCGGCTACGAGCCGTTGTCGCGCGACGAGATCGACCAGCTCACCGAGACGCCCGTCGATTATCTGCTCTCCGTCTACTACCCCGATATCCTCGACGAGTCGCTGCTGGACCACCCCGACGAGCTGCCGCTGAACCTGCATCAGGCGGAGCTTCCCCGCTACCGCGGCAGCAACGTCTTCACCCACTCGATACTCAACGCCCGCGAGGACGACTACTGGCGACACGGCACGACGCTCCACGTGATGGAGCCGTCGGTCGATTCCGGAGCGATAATCGATCGCCAGTTCGCCGAGATACGCGAGACGGACACGGCGCGCTCGCTGTACGAGCGCGTCTGTGAGGCGTCGATCGACCTGTTCGAGGCGTGGCTACCGGCCATTGCCGACCGCACTGTCGCCGAGCATCAGACGCCACAGTCTGCGTTCGACGGGCCACGCTACTTCTACGCGAAAGACAGCCTCGACGGTCGGAAGGAAATCGACCCGGAACGACTCGCCGACGGGGACACCGAACTGTACGACCGTATCCGCGCGCTGGACTTCCCCCCGCACGAGCCGGCTTGGACGACTGTCGCCGGCGAGCGTCTCTACCTCACTCGCGACGGCTACCGACGCTACCGACAGTGACCGTCTCACCCCGCTCGTCCGACCGCTCGGCGTACTCCAGTAGCTCGACCGCGCGCGCACCGACCGCCCCCGAGGCCTCGAACGACTCCCCGCTCCGTGCCGCCTCGATGAACGACTCGACCTCCATCCGGAGCGGCTCGTAGCCGTCCACTTCGTAGGTCGTCTTCCCCTCGTCGCGCGCACGGAGCTGGCCGCCCTCCTTGACGACCGTCGCGTCGAACAGCGCCAGCTCGGTGTCGGCGAGGTAGTCGATGTACGCCGCCCGTTCCGTCCCGACGACGACCAGCTCACGGCGCTTCCCGAACGCCGGGACCTGCCAAGAGCTGTTGATGACGCCCGTCGTCTCGCCGTACTCCGCCACCACGGTCGCGGTCTCGTCGGTGTCGGGCCGGAGATGGCGGTTGAGCCGGCAGTAGAGCGAATCGGGCCGCTCGCCGAGCAGCCAGCCGTAGATATCGATATCGTGGACGGCGAGCGAGTGGAGCGTTCCCGCCGTCGCCCGCGGCGCGCGGAACGCGTACCGATCCGTCGAGAGATATCTGAGCCGGCCCAGCTCCCCGCGATCGACGCGTCGCTGGAGCGCGCGCAACGCCGGATGATACCGGAAGATGTGGCCAACGCCGAGCGTCGCACCCGTCTCTTCGGCGGCGTCGACGATCGCCCACGCGTCCGCGGCCGTGAGCGCGAGCGGCTTCTCGACCAGACAGTCAATTCCTGACGCCAGCAGATCGGTCGCGATCTCTCGATGGGTCGGCGACGGCGTCGCGACGACCGCGGTGTCGACGTCGAGATCGGTGTGGTCGGTGACGTAGTCGACGCCGTAGTCGGTCGCGGTCGATCTCGCCCGCTCGCGGTCGGCGTCACAGACGACCAACTCGTCGATATCGCCCGCTTCGACCAGCTCCGCGCCGACGCGGACGTGGTTGCTCCCCCAGTAGCCGGTCCCGATGACGGCGTGGGTCGTCATTCGCTGTGTCCCGGGCCGCTGCGCTGGGTCTCGACCTGCCCTGACTCGTCGGCGAACGCCTCGACGGCCGCACAGACGGTCTCGATTTCGGCATCGGTGAGTCGGGGATGCATCGGGAGTGAGACCGTCCGCGCACAGTAGGCCGCCGCGACCGGCGTCTCCGCCGGCTCGACCCGCTCGCGAACCGCCGGCTGCTCCTGCACCGGGCGGTCGTAGTGGATTCCCGTCGCGACCCCGCGCTCATCGAGGAACGCGCGGAACGCCTTGCGCTCGCCGGTCGACACCTGCACGGGGTAGTGGTGATACACGTGCGTCGCGTCCTCGACCGTCGCGGGCGTCGCGACCGCCGGACAGTCACCGAGCCGCCGGTCGTACTGGCTGGCCGCCCGTCGCCGCCCCTCGATCCACTCCGGGAGCCGGGCCAGCTGCTCGTCGCCGACTGCGGCGTTGGTCTCGTCCAGCCGGTAGTTCAGCCCCAGTGCGACGTGCTCGCCCGTCTCGTCGCGACCGTGGTTGCGGAGCGCGCGAAGCTGTCGCGCGACCGCCTCGTCGTCCGTCGTGACCATCCCGCCGTCCCCCCCGACGGTCATGTTCTTCGTCGGATAGAAGGAGAAGCAGCCGACGTCACCCAGCCCACCGACGGGGTCGCCGTCGAGGGTCGCGAGATGCGCCTGTGCCGCGTCCTCGATGACGAGCAGGTCGTTTCCGTCGGCGATATCGAGGATCTCGTCCATCGCGGCCGGCTGGCCGTGCATGTGGGTCACGGCGACGGCAGTCGGGTCGTCGCTCGCTTCGACCGCCGCGCGGAGCGCGTCCGGGTCCATCGTGTAGCGGTCGGGGTCGATATCGACGAACCGCGGTGTCGCTCCGAGTTCGAGCACGGGCGACACCGTCGCGAAGTAGGTGTGTCCGGGCACGAACACCGTGTCGCCGGGACCGATCCCGAGCGCCTGCATCCCCAACAGGAGCGCGGCGGTCCCGTTCGAGACGCCGACGGCGTGGTCGGTTTCACAGGCCGCAGCGAAGTTGGCCTCGAACGTCTCACACTCGTCCCCCTTGACGTGACGGCCCGAGCGCAACACCGACTCCACCCGCTCGACCATCGCGTCGTCCATCGCAATATCCGTGAACGGAACCGACTCTGGCATACGCGGAGTCGCGGAGCCACGACCGTAGCTCTGTCGCACTTCCGTCCGGAAGGCTTTCGCCCCCCGCTACCGCACTGCGCGGTATGCCACTCGTCTCTGCGCTGATCCCGACGTACAACCGAGCCGACCGGGTCGGCGGCGCAATCGAGAGTGTGCTCGCACAGAGCCACGACGAGATCGAGGCCGTCGTCGTCAACGACGGGTCGACCGACGAGACGCGAGAGACGCTCGAAGCGTACGCTGACGACGACCGGGTTCGCGTCCGGCACAACGACGAGAACCGCGGTATCGCCGCCACGTTCGACCGCGCCGCCGCCGTCGCCGACGGCGAGTATCTCGGCATCCTCGGTGACGACGACCGCTGGCGACCAGAGAAGACCAGTCGCCAGCTCGACCGGTTCGCCCAGCTCGACGACGAGTATGGTCTCGTCTACGCCGGCGGGACCAGAGTCGACGACGACGGGACCGTCCTCACCGAGGTCCGTCCGACGGTCCACGGCGACTGCTACCCCGAGATCCTCACGGAGTTCCCGCTCGCGCCCCACTCCAGTCATCTCATCCGCGCATCGTGTCTCGAACAGGTCGGCGGGTTCGACACCGACTTTCCAGCGGCCGTCGACTGGGAAGTGAACATCCGGCTCGCCCGCGAGTTCCGTGTCGCGTACGTAGACGAGATTCTCGTCGATCGGCAGTTCCACGGGGACAACGTCTCCGGCGGCGCGCTCACGGGTGACCCGGCGTATCAGGTCGCCGCCCGCGACCGCATCCGACGGGCGTTTCGCGAGGAGCTTCGGGCGCATCCAAAGATCGAACGTCGGTTCGCCGCCGCCCACGAGAAACACCGGGGACGGGTCGCCGTCGGTGATCGCGACCGTCGTCGCGCGACCGCACACTTCCTCGCGGCGTCGTTGCTCGCCCCGACCGTCGAGCATCTCGGCTCGCTCGCGACCGCCGCGGTCCATCCTCGGCTCTACGACGCACTCGCCGGTCGGGAGACCTCGCCGGCGGAGGTGCTCGGATGAAGACCGTCGTCGTCGGACTGGGCCACATCGGACTCCCGACCGCCCTCCTGCTCGCCCAACAGCACGAGGTGGTCGGCGTCGATACCGACGAGACGCGCGTTCGGACGCTCGCCGACGGCGATCTCCTGCTGGACGAACCCGGGCTCGACGCGCTGTACGCCGAGGTCGCAGACCGATTCACCGCGACGACGGCGATGGAGCCGGCCGACGCGTACGTGATCACCGTGCCGACGCCGCTCGACCAGCAGGAGAACGTCGCCGACCTCCGGCACGTCCGTGCGGCCGTGGAATCCGTCGCCGAAGTAGTCTCGTCCGGAGAGCTGGTCGTGGTCGAATCGACCGTACCGCCGGGCACGTCAGAACGGCTCGTCCAGCCGATTCTGGCAGACGCCGCGACCGATATCGCCTACGCCCACTGCCCCGAGCGGGCCATCCCCGAGCGGACGCTGGCGGAGATGACGACGAACGACCGCGTCGTCGGCACGAACGGACAGGCAACGGAAGCGATTCGCGATCTCTACGCGTTCACCGACGGCACGCTCCATCTGACGGACCCGCGGACGGCGGAGTTCGTCAAGCTGGCCGAGAACACCTCTCGCGACGTGGAAATCGCGCTCGCCAACGAGTTCGCCAAGCTGGCCGACGGTATCGGCGTCGACGTTCACGAAGCCATCGAGATAGCCAACGAACACCCGCGGGTCGATATCCTCGATCCCGGTCCGGGGGTCGGCGGCCACTGTATCACCACCGATCCGTGGTTCCTCACCGGAGCCGGCTCGGAGGCGCGGCTCGTCCCGCTGGCGCGTGATATCAACGACGGGATGCCCGACCACGTGCTCGGGCTGGTGCGCGAGCAGGTCGCGCACGTCCGTCGCCCGCGGGTCGCTGTCCTCGGCGTCGCCTACAAGGGGAACGTGAGCGACACCCGCGAGACCCCCGCCGGACGGTTCATCCGCCGCGCCGAGAACGCCGGCTACGAGGTGTCCGTCCACGATCCGCACGTCGAACGCTACGACGAGCCGCTGCTCGACCGCGCGACCGCATTGGAGGGGACAGACTGTGCGGTCGTGCTCACCGATCACGACGAGTTCCGCGAGCTGTCGCCGGCGACGTTCGACGGGATGCGAACCCGGACGATCGTCGATACGCGCAATCTCCTCGCACACGATACGCTCCGCGAGGCCGGCATCGAGGTGTCCGTCCTCGGTGACGGGACACAAGGCTAGTTAGGGTCGCAGTCGCAGGCGAGATATGAGCGACGACGCCGACCCACTCCACCGGATTATCGCCCGAAAAGTGCGCGACAACGGGCTACATCCGCGCTGGTGGGTGACGAACGCCTACCCGTGGGCACGCCGTCGACTTCGCGATGCCGCGTTCCGCAGGCTGATGGCCCTTCGGCGTCGCGACGCCTTCGACCACTACGAGGCCGAATGGGACAATCTCGTTATTCTCGACGCCTGTCGGTACGACCTCTTCGCCTCGACTCACGATCTGCCGGGCGAACTCGAACAGCGCCACTCGAAGGGGTCGGCTACCGCCGAGTGGCTGCGCCGCCATTTCGCCGACCGCGACGCCCACGATACCGTCTACGTGACGGCCAACCCGATGTACCGTGCGACCGAGTGGGTCGGTGCGGACCTCTCGGAGACGTTCCACGACGTAATCGACCTGACGGAAGGCGCGTTCGTCGAGGACGGTACGACGATGCCGTACACCGTCGCCGCCGCCGCTGTGTGGGCCGCCGAGACGTATCCGAACAAGCGACTGCTCGTCCATTTCATGCAGCCACATCACCCCTTCGTCAGTCGGTTCGCCCGCGAGCACGACCTACTCGACCCGGAGATGCGACTCCGGCAGTTCGTCACCGAGGGGGAGACGCGAACGGAGACCCGCGCGTGGCGCGAGTGGGGTCGACAGGTCGACACAGGTGACCTCCCCATCGAGACGTTGTGGCGCGCCTACCGTGACAACCTCACGCTCGCACTCCCTGCCGTCCACGACCTACTGGACGCGTTCGAGGGACGAACCGTCGTGACGAGTGATCACGGTAATATGCTCGGTGAGCGCGCCACTCCGTTTGCGGAGACTGTTTGGGGGCATCCCCAGGAGTACCAGACGCCCGAACTCGTCGATGTGCCGTGGCTCGTCACGAATCCCAGTGTCCCGACCCGAGCGACGACTGCAGACCCACCTATCGACCGTCTCGACCGCGACGATGACGAGCTATCCGACCGGCTCTCCGCTCTCGGCTACGCTTGAGCGAGTCGTCGTCGCCCGACAGCAGCACTGGCGACGAACACGGCAGGATTTAATCGACGGCTGTCGAACCGGGAGACGTGCTCACTGACGACCACTGGGGGAAATGGTCGAACTCGTAGACCGCGCGGCCCGCGGTGGGCTGTGGGCGGCCGGCGAGACCGCACTCGTTCGCGGACTGGAGCTGCTGCGGTACGTCGCCATCGCCCGCCTGCTCGTGCCGAGCCAGATCGGGCTGTTCACGTTCGGCGTGCTCACGCTCTCGGCCGTCAAGCGGTTCTCGAATCTGGGAACCGACGCCGCCATTATCTCACAGGACGGCGATCTCGACCGTCAGCTCGACGCTGCATTCACGCTCCAGATCGCTCGCTCGCTTCTGCTCGCCGGACTGCTCTACGCCGCCGCGCCGATTCCGGCGGCCGTCTTCGGTGACGAATCGGTCGTCCGACTGGTCCGACTCATCGCCGTGATTCCGCTCATCGACACGGTCGAGAATCCGGCGACCGTCGTCTTCGAGAAGGAGCTGAACTTCCGTCGCCGGTCGCTGTTCCGGCTATCGGGCGTGCTCGCGAACACCGTCGTCTCGGTCACACTCGCCTATCGGCTCCAGTCGGTCGACGCGCTGATCGCCGGCGTCGTCGCCGGCGCGGCTGTCCACACCGTCGTCTCGCATCTGCTCACCGCCCACAGCCCGCGGCCCTCCCTCGACATCGCACAGATGCGGACGCTGTTCGACTACGGCAAGTGGCTCACGGGTAGCTCTATCATCTCGTGGATCTACCGCGAGGGCGACGACGCGCTCGTCGGAGCCGTCGTCGGAAGCGCCGGACTCGCCTACTACCGGAACGCGTTCCAGTTCGGGCAGGCCCCGCAGTCTGAGCTGACCGGCGTCATCAGCGAGGTGGCGTTTCCGACCTACGCCGAGGTGAGCGACGATCTGCACGCGGTGCTGGTCGGCTACCGATGGACGCTCGGAGTCGCGGTGACGGCGGTGTTTCCGGCCGCGGTCGGCACGGCCCTCGTCGCCCCGCTGTTCGTCCCCGTCGCGCTCGGGCAGGGGTGGGGACCGACGGTTCGCCCGCTGCAGATCATCGCGCTCGCCGCCGCCGGCCACGCCGTCACGGCGACCGCCAGCTCGCTCTGGCAGGCGCTCGATCGCCCGGACCTGTACACCAAAACCGAGACGCTCTCGATGGCCGTGCTCTTCGTGACGGCTGTACCGGCAACGCTCGAATACGGCGTCGTCGGCACGGCCACCGCGGTCACTGTGACCGCCGTTCTCGTCGCTCCCGTCCGGATACTGCTCGTTTCGCGACTGCTCGATACGTCGGTCACCCCCCTGCTGACACCGCTTGCCGGGCCGGCACTCGCGACCGCTCTGATGACGGCGGCCGTCGCGCCGACGGTGACGACGCTTCCGTCGACGCTTCCCGGTCTGCTCGGGAGCATCGCCGTCGGTGTCCTCGTCTACGCGACCGCCCTCGTCGCACTCGACCGGACGCGGCTCGACACGCTCGCTCCCGTTCGCGAGCTGCTCGACGCGCTCAGGTGAGCAGTCCCAGCTCGCGAAGCCGACGCTCCTTCCCGTCACAGAACGACTGCCACGTCGGTACGGCCTCTTGATTCGGTCGCTCGTCGCTGTCGAGCCGCGTCGCGACGGCGTCGGCCCACCGCTCCGGCCCCGGCTCCGCGACCGAAACGGCCGGCTCCGGAGCGAGTAGCTCCTTCGCGTAGGTGTCCGTCGCGAGGACGACCGGCGTGTCGGCCCCGTACGCCTCCAACGGCGACAGCCCGTACGACATCCACGCCGAGCAGCCGAAGCTATCCGCGCCGGCGTAGTAGCCCGGAAGCTCGTCGTCGGCGACGTAGCCGGCGAACTCGACTCGCTCCTCGACGCCGACGGTGGCGACGACCTCGCGCAGTCGGTTCTCGTCCGGGCCGGTCCCGCAGACGGTGAGTGACACGTCGTAGCCGCGGTCGGCCAACAGCTTCGTCGCCCGGATCTGCGTCTCGATGCGCTTGCGCGGGTCGAGCCGGCGCACCGACAGCAGATCGTACTCGCGCTCGGAGAGCGCTCGCGGCTCGTGGTCGCCACGCCACCCCGCATCGACACCCGGCCGGACGACGGTGCTGTCGACGTCGTACAGTCCGTCGAGCTCACGCGCGACTCGCCGTGAGCCGGTGAAGACGGTCGCCGCCCACCGAAGCCCGTAGCCCCGGACGCGTTCGCCAACGCCGGCCCACAGTCGCTGGCGCGCCGATAGCGACGGCGGGTCGTGGAACGTCTGGTGGCCAGGGACCTCACCGACGAGCCGCTCGTACGCCGGCGTTCCGACGTGCGGGACGAGCCGCGGATCGTCCGGAAACCAGAGCACGGAGCCGTGGACGTGTGGCGCGTACGGCGCGTCGAGCAGTCCGGCACAGACGCTCACCTCCTCGGTCGCGTAATGCGACAGGACGAGATCGGGGTCGCGCTCGGCGAGCAGCGGGTAGAGCCGCCGGACGCCGCGCCACCCCTTCTGCGGGCGACCGTACGCCACCGTCTCGACCGCGTCCGGGAGCGTCTCTGCCACGTAGTCGGCGTCGTACGCCGGGGCGAGCACCGTCACCTCGTGCTCGCGGGCGAAGTGACTGCTCTCCTCGACACAGAGCCGCTCTGCGCCGCCCGGGGGTGCGAGCGTGAGACCGAAGACGACACAGATTTGCATAGCTGGCGAACGCGACGGCCGGAGAAAGCAGTTTCGTCCGACTACGGCAGGCGAACCGAGAGAGACTGGCCGGTTACTGCAACCGGACAGTGAGATGCTCGCTCGCACGGTAACAGCGCCAGCCGCCGAGTGCAGCGACGAGCGGGACGGCCCGTGCCGGCGTCGGCTGTGTCCGGAACGCGCGCCAGAACTCGCCGAGTGCCGCACGGCGTTCCCCTGCCCGGAGCAGTTGTGCGCCAGCCACGCGGGCGGTGTCGGCGATCGCCCGTCGTCGCGCCGTCGGATACTGCTCGTAGCAGTCGGCGTACTCCTCGATGATGTCGCGCCGCCCCTCGACGAGTCCCGTCGACTTCCCGCGGGAGTCCGGCTCGACCGCGCGGGTGACGAGCAGCTCGTCCACGGCGTCGAAGCGCGTCTCGCGGGCCAGCTCGATGATGAGACCGAGATCGTCCCCGCCGGGGCGGTCGGCCAGCGGGAGTAGCGACCGAAGCAGCTCACCCTCCACGAGCAGCGTCGAGGTGAGACACGGCGAGGCGTCGAACGCGAGGGCGGTATCGAGCATCGCTCCGTCGGCGTGCGGGTAGCGCTCGTCGCCGTTCTCGAAGCGGAAGCCGCAGAAGCCGACGCGGGCGTCGCTCGCGCGGAGGGAGTCCATCCCGCGCTCGATGCGCTCCGGGTGAAGCCGATCGTCGTCGTCGAGCAGATGGACGTAGTGTCCCTCGGCGTGCTCAATACCGACGGTGCGGGCGGGGTTTCCCCCGCGGTTCTCGTCGAGCGCGAGATACGTCACGGCGGGCCGATCGGCGACCGGGGCGGCGTGGCCCTCACCGGAGTCGTCGACGACGACACACTCCACGTCGGGATACGTCTGTGCCTGAACGCTCTCGATGCTCTCGACGAGCCGCTCGTTGCGGTAGTGCGTCGGAATGACGACGGAGACGAGCGGCGGCATACCTGCTGTTCACGCCCGGGCGTCGAATGCGTTTCGACCGCCAGCCGGAAGGCTGATTTGACGACTCACAGTGTAGTCGGTATGGACGACCGGACGCGGCTGCTCACCGAGTGGACCGACCAGCCCGACGCCGGCCCGCTCGTGCAGTATCTCCGCGACGCCGAGCGTCGAGCAGCCCTCGATGCCCTAAAGAATCCGACGCGTATCCTCGATATCGGCTCCGAGACGGGCGTCACTCGTCGGCTCCCGGACGACGCCACGGTCACCCGGCTCGACTTCTCCGCCGAGACCAGTGCTCGCGCCGCGACGGCCCTCGACGATGTGGCGCGCTTCGAGACGACGACTCCGGAGTCGCCGACGCTTCCCTTCCCTCGCTCGCGGTTCGACGCCGCCGTCTGTGTCGGCCCGCTCGACTGGCGGTTTCTCGATGCTGACCACCTCGCACGAGAGGTGAGCCGCGTCCTCTCGCGTGACGGGACGTTCGCCGTCACGGCTCCGACGCCCGAGTCCCCCTACTACGTCGGTGGCCGCTACGAACTCCGCTACCGGACGCCGGACGAGTTCGAAGCGACGCTCGCCCCGCATCTCACCCCCGGCGAGCAGACGTACATCTACCAGCCGCCCGAGAAGCTCCAGTGGCTCGCCGGAAACCTCCCGGACGCGGTCGGGCGCTCGGTCGCACGCTACGCCGAGCGCCGGACCGAGACCTGTGCTCGCGAGCGAGCCAGCTACGTCGTCACGGGAGCGAACGCACCGGACTACCGCGGCAGAGCCGACGACGCGCTCGACTGTCTGTTGCGTCCGGTCGCCGACCGCGGCTTCTTCGACCCCGAAACCGACCGCTTTCACGGTCGGCTCGACTACGCCCTGACCGACGACGGAACGATGTCGTGGCAGGCGGGCAAGGGGTCACGCCGACGGTACGGGCCGCTCGCTCTGCTCGGGGCGGCGCGCTGGCGACAGTCGCCGCTCGGTGACGACCGCGACGACGACCGGCTCCGGCGGCTCGCCGCCGGCTACGAGCGACTCCTCGACGCCGAGAGTGGCGAGCTACCGAGCTACGCCCTCGGCCCGCTGACGGGCGCGTTCGCCCTGCTCTCGATGGCCGGGTTCGACACGCTCGACGCGGCCGAACGCGCCTTCGCGACCGGTCGCGACCGGTTCGACTTCGACCACAGTGAGGACGGACTCCTGCTCCACGGCTGGAGCTATCTCCACGACGCGCTCGCAGACCCGACCGCCGTGACCGACGCACTCCGCGAGGGAAGCCAGACAGTCGCTACCCGACAGAATCCCGAGACAGGGCTGTTCGAGTTCTCGAACGCGACGACCGATCGCCATCAGAACCAGATGTACGTGCTCTGGGGGCTGTGTCGCGCTGTCGAGGTGGCCGCCGGCGACGGCTATCTGGCAAACGCCGAGGCCGCACTCGACTACACGCTCGACACTCGCCTCCGCGGGGACGGCGCGCTCCGCTGGCTCGAACCCCACCGGCTCGAACGCCTGAGCGTCGCGCTCGGTCGCGGCGAGTACCCCCAGTGGAAGCTCCTGTTCGCCTGTCATCAGTCCTTTTTTGCTCTCGCGGCGGCCCACTATCGGGCCGCCGGCGGGGATCGTCCCCTCGATCGACCGGTCGGACGCGCGATGGACTGGCTCTACGGCGGGAACGCTCTCGACCGCGATCTGACCGATATAACCGGACTCGGGGTTCCGACACGCCATCTCACGACCGACGACCGGCTCGATGCGCCCGGAAACCAGTTCAAGGGCGCATACGAGGTCGGCGCGTATCTGTTCGCACTCACGGAGCTGTCCGTGTGGTGAACGTCCCGAGGCTGAACTCGCCGTGCGCTCCGATATCTCACCGACACATCGACAGTCCGCGCTATCGGTTCGCGTCGATCCAGCGGCAGAAGGCTTCGAAATCCTCCGCACCACAGTCGTCTGCGATATCATGTAGCGTCCCGATACTCACGGAATCGTGGGCCGGAACCGCGACAACACGGGCGTCAGTGTCGTGGTGAGCCGGGGGGTCCCAGCGGAGGATGAGATGGTCCCCGGTCGTTCGAACGTGCTGGACGTTTCCGGTGTTGACGAGCACCTTGTAGATGTCTTCACCGCTGAAATCCCGCGTCACCATCGGCGCTACCGAAGCGCGTCGGGGAGTTTCTCGCCCTGTGTCCGGGCGGTCTCAGGATCGACACCGAGGTCACGAAGCTCCTCCTCGGTCGGCTCGTGGCCGCCATCGCCGGTGACTGCACCGACCACGTCATCAAGCGCATCCAGCGCGGCCGCCCGACTCGCTCCCTGAGCGCTAATCCCGACCTCTTCATCGCGTGCGGTCCACTGTCCGTCGGGATTCTCGGTGAGATGGATTTCACGACCGATACTCATGGATGATAGCAGTGGATTTGCCAACAAAAGCGTTCGCACAATCTGCCGGTACTGTTCAGCTACGCGAACCCGTCGTACACCTGCCGCAGTCGCTCGCCGTCGCGCGCCCAGCTGTAACGCGTCTCGACGGCGCGGCGACCGTTCTCGCCGTAGTCGGTACGCTCCGCTCCGAGCAGGCCGGCGATTTCCGCAGCGACCGCAGCCGAATCCTCGGGCGGGACGACGACCCCGGCCTCCGTCTCCCGGACGATACGACCGAGCGGGCCGACGTCCGTCACCAGCACCGGCGTTTCCAGCGCCATATACTGGAACAGCTTGTGCGGGACCGTCGTGGCGGTGTGGTCAGTCTCCCGGTGTGGAACCGTCGCGAGGTCGCTGGCCGCGATGTAACGGGGCACGTCTTCGAACTCGACCCAGCCGGTGAACGTGACGCGATCGGCGACGCCCTCGCTCGCTGCGAGCCGTCGGAGCCGGCGGTCGGACGCCTCGCTCCCCGCGCCGACGAGCAGGAGCGACACCGCGTCCGGCGTCTCCGGAAGCGCCCGAATCAGGGTCTCGATCCCGCGATGCGGGCCGAACGCGCCGACGTAGGAGACGACGAACCCGTCCGGTACGTCCTCGGGAACGGGGGTCTGTTCCATCGCGTCGATGCGGTCGAGATCGACGGTGTTCGAGACGACGTGAACCCTGTCGGGGTCGCCGTCACAGTCCTCGACGTAGTGGTCGCGCGCCTCCTCGACGACAGTGACGACCGCGTCCGCCTCCCGGACGGCCTCGCGTTCGGCGCGCTCGATACGCGAGACCGGTCGCAGGAGTCGCGCGCGAACCCGCTCGAACAGCGACCGCTCGGAGCGGTACTGGGCCATCGCCGCGGGGTAGTTCTCGTGGAGGTCAGCGACGACGGGGATCCCTCCGAGCGAGCGCGCGACCCGCAGCCCGGTTCGGACCAGCGGCAGGTCGTGGACGTGGAGCACGTCGATCCCGTGGACGGCCGCGAACCGCCGCGCGCGCCGGAACCAGATGCCGTCGAACGAGCCGAACAGGTAGCTCGCGCGGTTTAGCGCCCGGATCGACGCGCGATACCCGTCCCAGTCGATGCGCTCGATAGCCACTCCGTCTACAGTCGCTGGCTCGACCCCCTCGCCGGCGAGACAGAGCAGATACACCTCGTGGCCCGCCTCCTGTAGCGCAGCAGCCTCCTTCCGGACGCGGATGTCGTCCGGATAGGTCCCGCGAAGGAGCATTCCGACCCTCATCGTCTCTCCTCCATCCGATCGACGAGTGTCGCGACGATCCGCTCGCCGGCGTTTCCGTCGCCGTAGATCTCCGGACGCCCGGCCATCGCGGCTCGTGCGGTCGCGTCGGTCGCGAGCCGCGTCAGCCGTGCACCGAGCGCCGTCGGCTCGACCAGCTCGTTCACGCCGGCTTCGACGGTCTCCGGTCGCTCGGTGTTCGGTCGCACCGTCAGACACGGCGTTTCGAGCACGGACGCCTCCTCTTGGACGCCGCCGGAGTCCGTCACGGCGAGACGCGCACCGTCGAGCAGGGCGAGGAAGTCGAGATACCCCTGTGGCTCTACGAGTCGGAGCGACCGACCCGGCTCGAAGCCGAGGACCTCGACCGCCGTCTCGGTCCGCGGATGCGCCGGGAGGACGACCGGAACGGGTGCGTCGTCGAGTGCGGTGAGGATCGCCTGCAGTCGGTCGGGGTCGTCGGTGTTGTGCGGTCGGTGGATCGTCGCGAGCGCGTAGTCACCGTCGAGTCCGAACCGAGCGAGCGCGTCCGACCGCTCACGCGCGACCGGCGCGTGGTCGAGACACGCGTCGACGATCGTGTTTCCGGTCCGCGTGACGCCCGACTCGATCCCCTCGCTCGCGAGGTTCCCGACGGCGCTGTCGGTCGGTGCGAACAGCAGTTCGGAGAGGTGATCCGCGACGACGCGGTTCACCTCCTCGGGCATCGAGCGGTCGCCGCTCCGCAGTCCGGCCTCGATGTGGCCGACGAGCGTATCGCGTTTCGCCCCGGCGAGCGTCGCCGCGAGGACGGCGTTCGTATCTCCGAGCGTGAGCACAGCGGTCGGCTCGTACGCGGCGATCTCGGCGTCGATGCCGACGAGCCCGTCGGCGGTCTGTTTCGCACCGCTCGCGCTCCCGACTTCGAGATTCCGCGCCGGCTCCGGCAGTCCGAGCACGTCGAAGAAGTCGCTGCTGAGCTCGTCGTCGTAGTGCTGGCCGGTGTGGAGCAGTCGCGGCTCCGTCGCCGGCGCTGCATCGAGCGCGCGAACCACGGGAGCCATCTTCACGAGTTCGGGACGCGTGCCGACGACGGCGAGCACGGTCACCACGTCAACCCCTCGTAGGTCATCCCCTCTCGCGATTCGATGATGCGCCGGCCGTCCACGACGACCTGTCGGGCCATCGCGTCGAACTCGCCGTCGAGTTCACCGAACACGGGCCAGTCGGTGACGACGAGCGCTCCGATCGCCCCGTCGAGGGCGGCGCTCGCGCTGTCGGTGTAGGTCACGTCTGGATACGTCGCTGCCATCGTCTCACTCGCGTTGGAGGGGTCGTACGCGGCGACGGACGCACCGCGCTCCTGTAACCCGGCGATGACCGGCTTCGCGCGCGAGCCGCGGATGTCGTCGGTGTCGGGCTTGAACGCGAGTCCGAGGACGGCGACGCGTTCGCCGGCCATGTCCACGTGACGGTCGAGTAGCTCCAGCATCCGGCGGGGCTGTGTCTCGTTCACGCCGACGACGGCATCGAGTAGCTCGGGTTCGTAGCTCCGCTCGCGGGCCGCGGCACGGAGCGCGTCGGTGTCCTTGGGGAAGCAGCTTCCCCCCCAGCCGACTCCCGACCGGAGGAACTGACTCCCGATGCGGTCGTCCAGCCCCATCGCCTCGGCTACCGCGTAGGAATCGACACCGTACTCCTTGCAGATGTTTCCGAGCTCGTTGATGAGCGAGACCTTTGCGGCGAGAAAGGCGTTGTTGGCGTACTTCATCATCGCGGCCTCTCGGCGGCCCGTCTCGACGACCGGCGGCTCGTCGGGCAGCTGATCGTACACCGCGTGCAGGGTGGCGAGCGCGCGCTCGTCGTCGGTCCCGAGCACGACCTTGTCGGGGTACATGAAATCGTCGACGGCACTACCCTGTGCCTGAAACTCGGGGTTGACGGCAGCCGCGAACGCCTCTCCCTCCGGGCCGGCGACCTGCTCGATACGCGGGACGACCTGCTCTTCTACCATTCCGGGGATGACGGTCGATTTGACGGCGACGGTGTGGAACTCGTCTTTCGCGTCCAGTGCCTCGCCGAGCGACTCGGCGGCCGCGAGCACGACCGACGGATCGATGCTCCCGTCGTCGCGGGCGGGCGTCTGGACAGTGAGGAACGAGCAGTCCGTCTCGCGGACGGCGGCGTACTCCGTCGTCGCCGTAATCGAGTCGGCGTGGTCGGCGTACAGCCCGTCGAGTCCGGGCTCGGACATCGGCGGCTCGCCGCGTTCGATGCTCGCGACGACCGACTCGTCGACATCGATGGCCGTGACCTCGTGACCGAGCGCGGCGAGACAGCCGGTGAGGGTCGCGCCGACGTAGCCGGAGCCGATGACGCTGACGTGCATGGACCGGCTTGGCCGGGGCTCGTCTTGAGCGTGTTCGTTACGCCTACGACAGAAGGTCAACCGGAGCGGCCGTCTGTTCCGGTAGCCCACCAGCGGCTCCAACGGCTCCACAAAAGCTATGAGATGAGCGAGTCGGACGTCGGTATGGTCCCTTCTGACAGAACGGTACGCCGACGACTTCTCGCATCAATCGCCGCTGTCGGTACGGTCGGGCTGGCGGGCTGTTCAGGCAGTGCCAGTTCCGAGGGGTTCGACTGTTCGACGAAGGCGGTCGATCGCGGAGACGGCGAGATACTCCAGCAAGCGGCGGCGATGGTCGACGGGGAGTCGGTCGTCCTGCGCGTCACGCTACGGGAGCAGGCCGACGCGCTTCCGGTCGAGTCGGTTCAAATCAGAGACACCGACGGCGCTCTCGTCGCTGAGATTCCGACGACAGACGCTCGCGAATACCGCATCACGATCGGTTCGCCGCCTCACCACGGACGGCTCGGGCTCATCGCGGAAGACGAGCAACGCGTCGAAATCGATTCGCTCGAAATCGAGTACCACTGCACGCCAACCGAGTGAGTCGACCGGCGGCTCACTCCCCGCTCGCTGTGTCCGTCTCACCCGCCAGCGCTCCCTCGAAATCGTCGACCGGGATCACGGAGTAGTCCACAGAGAGGGTGTCCTTCGTCGCGCGAATCTTCCCGACGAACGTCGATATCTCGTCCAGCCGTCCCTCGACGATGAACAGCTCCATACAGTAGTGGTCGCCGACGTGATTGTGGACGTTCGAGGTGACGAGTCCCTCGTGTTCGTGGCGAAGCTGCATCATCCGCTGTTCGGCCGCGGAGGTTTCGTAGTTGAACAGGACAGTGATGACGCCGATGAGCCGGCGGTCCTCCAGCCGCTTGTCCTCGAACTCACCGAGCAGGTTTCGCGAGGCCTCCCGGACGACCTCGCTCCGACCGGTGTAGCCGTGCTCGTCGGCGAACTCGTCGAGACGGTTCAACAGCGATTCCGGCATCGAGACGCTGACGACGGTCATGCTGTGAACCGAGACGCGCTCAGCTGTTAATGATTGCTACTCTCTGGTGACGGTGCTTACAGACGGGAGTCCTCCCGTCAGTTCGTCAGCGGTGCACCGAAGCTCTTCTCGCGCTCCGTGACCGCCTCGTGGGTCAGCTCGCAGTCACAGCGCACCTCGTCGAACACCGAGGGGTCCTGTCTGCGGTCGAAATCCTTGATCGCCGTCTGGACGCGGTCGTCACACTCCCCGCAGTTGTGCGGGCCGCGGTCGGAGCCGTGACCGACCGGGTCCGAGACCACGATTGCGTCGGTATCCGCCGTCGATTCGAGCACGTCGCAGATCGACCACAGCCACGGCGGCCGATACCCCCCCTCGTGATACAGCTCCTCGACCATCGTGTACCGCTGGACGTTGGTCGGATTCATCGAGACGGTGTGACAGCCGTCGACCGACGCACACCGGCGCACGGACGATTTCATGTCCTCGATGGCCTCGCGCTCGGTGAGAAACGGCGGCTTCAGGAGGAGATACGCCTTGACGCCGGCGTCGACCGACTGCGCTTCCGCACAGGCGGTCTCGAACTCAGCGAAGTTGAAGTACTTGTTGATGCAGTCGTGGCGCACCCGGTCGGTCGCCGTTTCGAGCCCGACGGCCACGTCGGTTTCGAGCCCCTGTTCGGTGAAGTCGGTCAGCTTCTCGCGCTCGACGAAGTCCGGCAACGATTCCACGACGATCCGCTCGCGGTCGCTGAACCGCTCACCGATGGCCGCACGCGTCTCGGCGGGAATCTCGCGCTCGTCGAGGAAGGAGCCGGACGTGTATATCTTGATGAGATCGGCCGACGCGTCGGCAGGCCCGTCGTCCCCCGGGGCCGACGCCGCCGGCTCGATGTTCTCCCGCTCGTGGTCGAGACAGCGGTCGATCTGCGTCATGAGGTTCTCGTGGCCGACGCTGCCGCCGTCGACGGACTCGGCGACGTAGCCGCACATCGTACAGCCGCCGGCGCGCGCCCACCGACAGCCTCCCGTGTTGAGGATGATGGTGAGTGACCGCTTCACCCCGTCAGGTGTGTTGTCCTCGTCGAGCCAGACGCGGGTCGGCTCCGTCGGGTCGTACGTCTGGTCGTTGCGCGACCGGATCTCTCGCATCGCGGCGTTGTGGGCGTCCATCCCCCGGTCGGACTCGTACACCTCGGGGCTTGGCTTACTCATTATCCTCGATAGCAGGTGGTCGCTGAAAGCCGTGTCGGGTTCGCAGACGGTCCCACCACTCTACATACACAGAGATCGTACGACAAGCATGGAACGCCGGAACTCGACCGAGGACGCCACGACCGTCTCGGTGACCGTCGAGCGGCGGATCGCCGCCCCGCCCGAGGTAGTGTGGGACGCAATCGCCGATATCGACGTGACCGAGACGATAGTTCCTGGCTGTGAGACCCTCGATTTCGGCGTCGATCGCGACCACGTGCAGGCGGGTGACGAGGGGACCGCGACGATCAGCATCGGTATCGGTCCCGTCTCGCCGTCGTTCGAGACGGACGTGACGGTGGCCGGACGCGAGTATCCCGAGATGGAACTCGTCGCCAGCGGTGCGGCCGCCGGCTCTACATTCGATACGACGGCCACACTCATCCTCGCCGAGACCGACAGCGAGGAGCTGACCGACGTGACGTGGGACGCGACTGCGACCGTCAGCGGCCGCGTGGAGCTGTTCTCGGGGGCGCTCAAACCAGTCGTCGGCGAGGTCGCACAGCGGTTCTTCGAGAAACTCGAAACCCACGTCACCGAGCGACCAGACTGACAACAGTTATGCCCACTAACGCGCCGACGGTGTTGGCGAGTACGTCCGTCACTGTGAATAGCCGCGTTGCCAGCGGTAGCTGTAGCATCTCGATGAGGACTCCGTAGCCGACGACGACCCCGACCGTGCGGAGCCGTCGTTGCGCGACCGACTGCTCCGTCGCCCTTAGCGCGTGGCTGACTGCGACAGCGAGCAGAGCGTATCCGGCCGTGTGTTGCCACTTATCGAGACCGACACCGAGTAGCGTCGGCGTTGTTCCACCATCCATCGGAACGAGACTTGCGACCAGAATCACGCCGGCGACGATAGCCGCGACGAGCCAGCGTCGTCGGGCTATCACTGGTCTCGCTTCCCCTCCACAGCCGTCAACAGGTCCGATAGCGCCCGTCGTGCGATCTGCTCTTTGACTTCGAGTCGCGTTCCGTCGAACTCGTAGCGACGGACTCGGGCGAAGGAGTCCTGTGTACCCCAGTCGCCACGATACGCCACGCCGACGAACACCGTACCGACGGGCTTCCTGTCGCTTCCGCCGTCGGGGCCGGCGATACCGGTCGTCGAGAGTCCCCACGTCGTGTTCGCCGTGTCCCGAACGCCGCGAGCCATCTGCCGAGCGACCGGCTCCGAGACCGCACCGTGTTCGTCCAGCGTCTCGCGAGCGACCCCGACCAGCTCCAGCTTGGCGTCGTAGCTGTAGGTGGCGAGCGTCCGGTCGAAGTACTCGGAGGAGCCGGGCACGTCGGTCAGATACGAGCCGATGAGTCCACCGGTACAGGATTCGGCGGTAGCGACGGTCGCGTCCGTCTCACACAGCGGGCCGGCGATGCGTTCCTCGATCGCGGGATCGTCAGCGAACTCGCGCATACCCGTGGTTCGCGTGCCCGGGTCTTCAACCTACACCGCGCCGGTGTCGGTGTAGGTCCACCGCTCTGTTACCAGTCCATCCGCGTCGAACCGGTGGTGGTCCGCGAAGCCGAAGGCGACCCGCTCGCCGTCCTGTCGCCCCTCGTAGCGTCCGCGGACGGCCACGGTGTCCCCGCCGGCGACGAGCGACTCGACCGCGTGGCTCCCGTCCGAGAGCGGACGGTCCTCGCGATAGAACCGCTTGAACTCGGCCATCCCGTCGAGCGCCGGCTGACCGGGCCGATGATAGATGATATCGTCGGCGAACAGCGCGAACACCGATTCGAGGTCGTTCGCGTCGATGTGCTCGTAGTAGTCGCGGATGCGTTGCGCGTCAACATTAGCCATGCGTAACCCTGTACGATAGCGAACAAAAGCGTTCGGCTCACAGACAGAAGCACCAAAGTCGCCGCCGAGTGAACGGCCGCTATGGACGACGACAGGCCACTGTTCTTCCACCTGATGGCCTACGCCGACGACGCAGACCGCGACGTGATCGACATGGTGAGCGGCGACCCCGACTGGGAGCCACCGGCTGCACTCCGCGAAGGGATCCGCGAGTTCGCCGACGCCCCCGTCGCAGCGTATCAGTATCCGCCGAGTGCGGGTGACACCGAACTCCGGGAGCTACTCGCTGACCGCCACGAGGTCCCCGTCGAACGACTCCTCGTCACGAACGGCGGCGGCGAGGCGAACCATCTCGCGATGGCGTGCGGACTGGACGCCCACTCCGGAAACGAAGTCATCCTCACGGACCCGGTCTACCCCTACTACGCCGACCGCGCGGAGCTGCTCGACGCCGACGTGACCTACGTCCCGGTCGCCGAGGACGGAACGCTCGATCCCGCGAGCGTGCGGCGAGTCGCCAGCGACGAGACGGCGCTCATCGTCGCCTGCTCGCCGAACAATCCGACCGGTGCGGTGTACGGTGAGTCGGTCAAGCGCGAGCTCGCGGACATCGCCGAGGCGAACGACGCCCTCTACGTTAGCGACGAGGTGTACGAGGAGTTCGACTTCTCCGGGCGATTCCACTCCGCCGTCGGGTTCGATTCGCCGAACGTGGCCGTCACTAACTCCGTCTCGAAGGCGATGGCGACTACCGGGCTTCGGGTCGGCTACGCGATCCTCCCCGACCGGCTGCTCGACCCGGCACGCACCCGACATATGCTGACAAACGTCGCCGTCACCGCCCCCGGGCAGTACGCCGCGGCGAAGGCGCTCCGAGAGACGCCAGACAGCTACTACGCCGAGACGCGCGCGATGCTCGAATCCCGAATCGAGACGTTCTGTGACGCGCTCGATGCCGCCGGCGCAGAGTACATCCGGCCCCGCGGCGCGTTCTACGTGCTCGCGCGCTTCGATGGCTTCCCCGGCACGCTCGCGAACGCGAAACGACTCATCGACGAGGCGGGCGTCGCGGGAATGCCCGGCGAGGCGTTCGGCACTGCCCGCGAGGAGTGGCTCCGATTCGCCCTCGTCACGCCGCGCGCGGACGCGGCCGCCGACCGACTCACTGACTACTTCGCGTGAGCGTCGGACTCTTGAGTCTCGGTCGCGTTCGGTCGGCCATGCGCGACGAGCAGCACGCGACCATCGTGTACGAGCAGGGAGACGACATCATCGAAGAGCACGTTCGCAACGAGCATCTCGTCTACTTCCAGGACCACTGGGTGCTCCGCGCCGGCGAGGACGAGGACGGCGTCCACGTCCGCCGGATTCCGCGCGAACGCGTCCAGTACGTCGAGCGAGCGGTTGGGGAGTTCGGCGACGAGATCTCCACGCTGAAGAGCCGCGCCGAGACGCTGGCCGACGACCTGCGCGACCGTCTGCTCGGTGACGGAGCGACCGAGACGCGAGACGCGCCCGAGGAGCCGACACACATCAACGTGGACGACGAGTAGCCGGTCTGTCCGTCCTGCGAGCGGATCGATTCGTCTGGCGACACGTATAATAGCTTCTGATACAAACCGATACGTATGCCCATCTCGAAGCGAGAGTTCCACTCGATAGACGACGAGCGTGGACTCGATCTCTCACCGGACACGACGCAGGGGACGCTGTATCGGTTCCTCCGGCGTCACGCCGACAGCGCCTACCGGCAGCGTGAGCTCATCGATCAGGTGGACGTGCCCGCAGGGAGCGTCGGACCGACCCTGAGCCGACTGGAGTCACACGGGCTCGTCGACCACCGCGGCCACTTCTGGTCGATCACCGACGAGCGACACGCCGCCGAATCGGCAGTCGTCCACAGCCACCGTACTGCGACGGAGCTGGACGGCGGCTTCTCCGACGAGGCTATCGATGCGTGGATGAACGCTGCCGTCGAGTCAATCGACGACGAGGAGCAGGAGTGAGCCGCGACCGGGGGACGGTCGTCTAGGCTCCCGACCCGTTCAAATCCGGCGATAGCAACCCGCGCCCGTGGCTGCTGGTCTCGGCCGGGCTCCCGTACGACGACAGCGAGGCGATCGGCGTCGCGTTCACGTCACAGTCACACCATCCCGGTAGCCTCGCCGTGTCGACTGAAGCGTGGCTTCGCGGTGAACCCGACCGACAGAGCCACGTTCTCCCGTGGACCGTCGCGACGCTGAAGACAGACAGCGACGTCATCGGCGTGCAGGGCACGGTCACGCGGTCGTTCACCGATGCCGTCGTGTCCGAGACCGTCTCGTATCTCGACGACGAGTAGAAACGACACGCTTACCGGCGGCTCCGGTCGAATCAGGGTATGCGCGACTGCTTCGAGATCCGGGACTACGACGCCGCCGGCCGCATCGGCGAACTCACGGTCCCGCGGGCGGGGGTCACCGTCGAGACGCCCGCGCTCCTCCCCGTGATCAATCCGCATCTCCAGACCGTCGCGCCGAGCGAACTCGAACGCGAGTTCGGCGCGGAGATGCTCATCACGAACGGCTACATCTTCTACGGCTCCGACGACTACCGCGAGCGCGCGCTCGAAGAGGGGTTGCACGATCTCCTCGACTTCTCGGGAGCGATCATGACCGACTCCGGCTCCTTCCAGCTTGCTGAGTACGGCGATATCGACGTAGATACGCCCGAAATCCTCCAGTTCCAGCACGACATCGGCAGCGACATCGGCACACCGGTCGATATCCCGACGCCGCCGGACGCGGGCCGCGAGCAAGCCGAACGAGAGCTTGCAGCGACCGAAGCTGCCCTCGAAACCGCCGAGACGGTCGATGTCGGTGAGATGCTCGTCAACGCCCCGATTCAGGGAGCGACACAGCTCGATCTCCGCGAGGACGCCGCCGCTCGCGCCTACACGACCGACCTCGACGTGTTCCCCGTCGGCGCGGTCGTCCCGCTGCTCAACGACTACCGGTACGACGAGATGGTCGAAATCGTCGCCGCCGCGAAGCGCGGGCTGGGAGCCGACGCGCCGGTCCACCTGTTCGGCGCGGGCCATCCGATGATGTTCGCACTCGCCGTCGCCGTGGGCTGTGACCTGTTCGACTCTGCCGCGTACGCGCTGTACGCGCGCGACGACCGCTATCTCACCGTCCGCGGAACGAAACAGCTCGCCGAGATGGACTACTTCCCCTGTTCGTGTCCGGTCTGTACGAGCCGCGAGCCGAGTGACGTTCGCGCCCGCCCCGACGACGAGCGCAAGACGCTGCTCGCGCGTCACAACCTCCACGTGAGCTACGCGGAACTCGATCGCGTCAAGCAGGCGATTCGCGAGGGGACCCTGCTCGATCTCGTCGACGAGCGCGCCCGCTCGCATCCGACGATGGTCGACGGCTACCGCGCGCTGCTCGATCACGCGGGCCAGCTGGAGGCGACGGACCCGGTTCGCAAGGACAGCTTCTTCCATACCTCCGCCGAGAGCGCCCGCCGACCCGAGGTGTTGCGCCACCACGAGCGGCTCGATCGCATCCCGATCGACGGCGACGAGATCCTGCTCTCCGAGGGCGGGGCGAACGGCGACTTCGACGCGACGTGGCGCATCAAACCGCCGTTCGGCCCGTTCCCGCGACGGCTCTCGAAGACGTATCCGCTCACCGCACAGGTCCCCGATCGGCTCTCGCGAGCAGCGTACGAGACCGCCGCAGACGGTATCGCTCGGCTGGTCGAAGCGAACCCCGACACCGCGTTCACCGTCGCGCACTTCGACTGGCCCGAGAGCGCGCTCGCCCGTCTGCCGGCGCTGTCGCTCGTGAATCTGACTGAGAAGAGCTGAGGACGGACGCCGGAGAGGGAAGCGAATTAAACGCGGGCCACGTTCGTCGCGTAATGACCGACTACTTCGAGGTGTACGACCGAGACGGGCCGGCCCGACTTGGTGAACTCAGACTCGCCGACCCGGTTCGGACGCCCGCGCTCGTGGATGGTGTGCTCCACGACGCCGGGAGCCTCTGGCGCGAGGACCAGCCGCTTCCCGACGGTGACGAGAGTGAACTGACCGTGCTCCCGCATCGCGCGTTTCCCGCCGGGACCGACGACCGCGTGAAGGAGGCGTTTCAGATCGCGTACGACGACGTACCGTATCCGAGCGCGGCGGTCATCTCGCCGGAGACGGCCCGGGACTTCGGCGCGGACGCGTACGTCCTCTCGGGCGGTCCCGGACGCTCCGGTCACGCCGAGGGGTTCGTCGACGCGCTGCTCAACACGAAAGCCGCGACACCCGCCGACAGCGCGCTCTACGTCTCGGGCATCGCCACGCCCGCGAACGTCGCCACACTCGCGTACGCGGGTGTCGACCTGTTCGACAGCGACTACGCGTACGTCCGTGGAACGGAAGGCTTCTATCTCCACACCGACGGCGAGTCGTTCCTCGAAGACCTCGACGAACTCCCCTGTGTCTGTTCCGCCTGCCAACAGCCGCGCGAGACGTTCACCCGTCGCGACTGCGCCGAGCACAACGTCAACGCCTTGAAGACGGAGCTGTCGCGCGTTCGCCAGCGAATCCGCCGCGGACGACTCCGCGACTACGTCGAGGGGCAGGCCCGCCACGAGGCGTGGACCACTGCCCTCGTTCGCCGGCTCGATAGCCAGTACACGTATCTTGAGGAACGGACCCCGCTCTTGCGGCGACAGGATATCCTCGCGGCCAGCGAGGATACGCTCAACCGGGTCGAAATCCAGCGGTTCGCCGACCGCGTCACCAGCCGCTACGTCCCCCGGCTCGACGACCGCCCGCTCGTCCTCCTCCCGTGTTCGGCCCGGAAGCCGTACAGCGACTCACAGAGCCACGAGCAGTTCTCGCGCGCCGTCTCCTACCGCGGGCACGTCGTCTCGATGACCTCGCCCATCGGCGTCGTCCCGACCGAGCTCGAACTCACCTACCCGGCCCAGCAGTACGACTCGGTCGTCACCGGCGACTGGACGGCCGGCGAGTACGAGTTCGTCGCGGCGGTCCTCGAACGGTATCTCGACCGCAACCGAGACTGCTACACCGAGCTTATCGCACACGTCCCCGAGGACTACCGACCGATCTGCGAGCGGGTCGAGGCGTCACTCGGCGTCTCCTTCGAGTACACCGTCACCGACCATCCGACGACCGAGGCGTCGCTCGCGACTCTCTCCGACGCGCTCGACGGCTACGACAGCTTCCGGATGCGCGAGCGCGAACACGCGACCGTCCGCGCCGTCGCGGACTACCTCATCGGGGATGGGGCCGGCGACGAGCTGTTCGACGATATCGAGACGGGCGGGCGCTACCCGAAGCTCCGCGTCCACAAGGAAGGCGAGCAGCTGGCGACGCTCGTCGCCCAGTACGGCACGCTCTCGTTCACGCTCGCCGGCGCGCGCGAGTGGGCCGAATCGGCCGTGCCGACCAAGACCGTCGAGATCGACGCGTTCGTCCCACAGGGTAGCGTCCTCGCACCCGGTATCGTCGATGCGAGTGCAGAGATTCGGGTCGGCGACGAGGTGGTCATCGAGGGGCCGACGGCGTTCGCCGTCGGCCGCGCTGCGATGTCCGGCCCGGAGATGAACGAGTCCACGCGCGGGGTGGCCGTCGACGTGCGCCACTGCGAGGAGCGATAGCCGACGCGACGCGGCTCACAACAGCGCCGACAGCTCGGCGACCTGCTCGGGATCGTGGCCGTAGACGACGAGCGCGTCCCGCCGTCTCTCGATCGCTTGCACCCGGCGACGGCTCGCCTCCCAATCGGGCCGCGAGTGGAGCAGGTCACGACCCATCGGGTGGCCGTCCTCGTAGTTGGCCGCCGAGTAGGCCAGATCGCCGGCGACGACGAGATCACGGCCGTCGGCGGCTCCGCGCTCGACGACCAGCCCGACGAGTCCGGGCGTATGTCCCGGGAGGTGAATCCAGTCTACCCCCTCGAACAGGTAGCCGTCGTCGCCGTAGAGCGGTCGCCACCGCAGGTCGTGATCGAAATCCGCCCGCACGTACGCGCCGGTCTCGCCGGTCACCGCCTCGAAGTAGGCGTGTTTCAGCTCCGACTCGTGTACGAAGATCGGGACATCGGTCCCGGCGAAGTTGTGTAGCCCGCCGGCGTGATCGAGATGGAGATGCGACTGGACGACGGCGTCGATGTCCGAGAGCGCGAACCCCGCTTCCGCCAGCGCGTCGGGGAGGGCGTGTTCGTCCGCATCGCGGTGGGTGAACGCGTCGTAGAGCGCGGGCGGCCAGTGACCGTCGCCCGCATCGGGATGTGAGCCGGTGTCCCAGAGCACGGTCCGCTCGCCGGTCTCGATGACGAGGTTGAACACCGGCCCGTCGGTGCGAACGGCGTCCGGGTTCGGGTTCGAGGCGGTCGCCGTCACCGCGCCCTCCAGCGGGTAGTTCACGTCGATCGCCATCGTGCCACGGTCGATGCAGTGGACGGTGGGGTCCATACCGCCCGGGCGAGCGGCGCGAGTAAAAGCATCGGGGCAGTAGCGTTTTCTCTCCGGGCGAACTACTCCGCGTATGGCAGACACCGGCGACGGCCCGACGTACCAGCTCCTGTGGGCGCTGTATCTCACGACGGTCGTCGTGACGCTCGGGATTGCCGGACTCCTCACGACCGGTGTGCGCGGAGCGACCGTCCCGATCGTCGCCGTTTTCGGCAGCACCGGGCTGGTTGCGACGCTCGGGACGGTCCTCGGACTCCGTGGCGTTCCGGCGCGGCTCGCCCCGCGACCGCTGTACGCGAGTGGGGCCCGGCTGTTACCCGGGCTCGCCGGTCTCGGTCTCGCTGCTGTCGCCGTGGTGCTGCTGTTCGATCCGCTCCATCTCGCTCTCATCCCGGGAGGGGCCGCACTCCCACTCCTCTTCGGCGGTCTCGTGACCGCCGGTGTCGGTGGACTCATCGCGATCGTCGCGGCGAACGTCGAGGCGCGCGCTCGTCTCGACGGCGTCGAGGCGACCGAGTGGCGTGCCCGACCGGACGCGCGACGACGGCGCGCGTGGTACGCCGTCGCCGTCGCGCTGGCCGTCGTTCTGCTCGCCGCGTTCGCTGTAACCCGTGATGTCACACCGCTCATCTGGGTCAACTGCGTTGCCGTCGTCGCCGCACGGGGACACAACAGCCGCCGCTACTGGCTCACCGACGAGGAGCTCTGCTACGGGGCGACGGAAACCTACCGCATCCTCGACAGAACGGATATCGCCGGCCTCCGCTTCGAGGACGACAGGCTCCGTATCGAGCGTCGCGGCTGGCGACCCGCGCTCACCTGTGATCTCGGGGCTATCGACGACTCCACGCGCGTCTGTGACGCCTTATCGGAGGAACGCGCGTAGCTCCGCCCGGAACCACTCGGGCTGATCGACGTGGACCCAGTGGCTCGCGCCCTCGCAGCGCGCGACGGTCGGAGCGCGACATCGTCGGTCCCCCACAGCAGCTTCGTCGGCACGGCGATACGATCCGGTGCGTCGAACGGTCGCCGGAGCGTCCGGCGTCCGAGCGCGCGGTAGTAGTTGAGACTCGCCGTGAGACCCCCCTCGCGTCGCCACGCGCCGAGATACCGCTCGGTGTCCGTGTCGTCGTGCCCGGAGAGGGGACGATACATCTCGCGGAGCGCTCGGTACTCGCGCGCCCGAAGGAGTCGCTCGGGGAGCCACGGGAGCTGGAACAGCCCCGCGTACCACGACCGAAGCAGCTGTCTGCCCCGAAGCTGTGCGGGGAGTCGTTCGGGGTCGAGCGTGTTCGCGACGGCCAGCCGCTCGATGCGGTCGGGGTGGTGGCGCGCGACGGAGAGCGCGAGCGAGCCGCCCCAGTCGTGCCCGACGAGCGTCGCCGTGCCGTCACCGAACCGGTCGATGAGGTCACACACGTCCGTCCGGAGTCCGTCGAGCCGGTAGGCGTCGACTCCTTCGGGCCGCGTCGACCGGTTGTAGCCGCGGAGATCCGGCGCGACGACGCGGTACGTCTCGGCCAGCGGGGCGATGTGATCGCGCCACGTGTACCAGCAGTCGGGAAACCCGTGGAGCAGGAGGAGCAGGGGGCCACGCGTCGGGCCGGCAGCGACGTAGTGGATCGGGCCGACCGAGCAGTCGGCAAAGCCCACCTCGAAGCCCCGCTCGTCTGCCCACCGTTCTGCTGGACCTGGCTCCGGGTGGCTCATCGGTTCTCTGGGTCGATAGTGACGTTATTGCCGGAACAGAGACCAACGCCAGCAAGCAGCCAATGTGCGACTTCGAGCGACTCCATGTCTGGCATCTACGTGCAGCGGCGTGGTAAAGCCGGGCGATGTGGACGAGAAACTGGTAACCACGCTGTGGCGACGATCCAGACAAGTAAGCTTGTGAACTACCCCACCCTACCGCTCGCCTGACGGCTCGCGCTTGAGGGTGGGGCTTCCTGCTTCCACGACGCACTTTGCAGACACCGAGGTATCCACAGGGAGTGCAGTCTCCACAGGCGTTAATTCGGAGTGTCCCGCTCCTAACCGCTTCGTGATACCGCGAGCAAGAATATTCCACGCCGCGTTCGCGTCTCTATCCGCCTCAAAGCCACACGCTGGACAGGAGTGTTCACGGACCCACAGCGGTTTGTCCGTCGAGACGCCGCAGGACGCACACTCTTTGGTCGTTCCGCGTGGGTTCACCGCCACGAAGTGCGTTCCTTCGCGTTCGCACTTGTACTCAAGCATCCGCCGGAACGTCCCCCACGCCGCTCCGGCGCGGTTTCGTGAGTTGCCCGGCAGTTCGATCAACCCCTTCGCGTCCAAGTCTTCGACTGCCACCAAGTCGTACTCAGTGGCGTAGTAGTTTGAGAGTTTGTGGAGGAAATCACGACGTTTTCGCTTGAGGTCGGCGTGGCGTTCGGCCACGACGCACCGCTGTTTCTCCCAATTCGCGGAACCGTGCTGTTTCCGTGAGAGGTCACGCTGTGCGCGTTCTAATCGTTCGCGTTCGTCCGAGAGGTCGAGCGATTTGACGGCGATTCCGTCCGTGTCGTGGGCGTACGTGAGAATCCCCACGTCGATACCAACGCACTGCTCGGGATTCTCCGGTTTCTCCGGCGGGTCGTCAGGTGTTTCAACACCGAGGATGGCGTACCACTTGCCGGTGGGTTCGCGTTTGATGATGACGGTCTTGATGTCGGCGTCGTCGGGGGGATCACGGTGGACGGTGATGGGAATCTCGCCGAGTTTCGAGAGCCACAGTTGCGCCCGGCCACTCGTGTTTTTGAGTTCGAAGCCGTCATCAGAAATCGTAGATTTCTGATTGCCCATCAGACGTAGTCTGATGACCGGATTGACTGTAGGTGAAACTACGGTACTCGCCCTTACCTTTCCACTTGAGCGTCCCGACGTGGTAGCCGTTCTCTTTGCGCCCACGAAGTGTTGAGAGGTTGTTGTACAGCCGTTGTACGACTTTCTGAAGAACCTTCGAGTGGACACTTTTCAGGTCGGTCCACCACTGCTTGAGACTCGGCAAGAGCTTCTGTTCGCTGTATGCTGAGGTGTCATCGGTGCGGTTGAGACGGTAAAGAAAGTGGTTGTAGACCTGCCGACAGGTATCGACAGTCCACGCTAACTGCTTTTCGAGAGCGTCGGACGGTCGGAGCCGATACCTGTAGTTGTAGTTCATCTACGAGCGTTCTTCGATGAGTTCGTCAAGTTTCTCTTGCACGAACGAGGACAGGCTCAGGTGATTCTCCTGAATCCACTCCTCTTGATCGTCGCGGATAGAGATGTTCTTGCGCGTTGTCACACCATATAATACACAAACTACACAAATAAGATTTTCGATGGCGTAGGCCTGCGGGCCGAGTGTCAGACGTGTTCGATACTTGTGCGGCGTTACCGAGACGCGAAGCGTCTCGTTCGCACACCAGAAATCGAAGATTTCTGGGGACGTCCTCAGAAACGCGCCGCGTTTCTGATGGGCCGCACAAGAGCTTCGCTCTTGTGAACGCTGTATCCCCTCCCTACTCGCTCCCTTCGGTCGCTCCTTGAGGGAGGGGCATTAGCGCCTCAATTCAGATAACCTTGTAATCCCGCCCGTCGAGAACCGGACGTGAACAAGAAAGGCCACGTTCTGAACGGAGTCCTCCTCGCGATCGGACTCGGCTACGTCCTCGAACCCGCCGGCGACGTAGCGACGTTCCGCACGATCGCCGCGACGCTCGTCCCCGTGACGCTCGGCGCACTGCTCCCCGACGTGGACACCGCGTTCGGCAAACACCGGAAGACCCTGCATAACCTCCCGGTGCTCCTGATCGTCGCGGCCTACCCCATCTACTTCGGCAATCTCCAGTACGTCTGGATCGGCGTCGCCACCCACTACGCCCTCGATATCATCGGCTCGCGGCGAGGGATCGCGCTCTTCTATCCGCTATCGAGCACCGAGTACGGCTTCCCGACCGGGGTGACGACCTCCTCGACGTACGCCGACGCGGTGACGGTCGTCGTGACGATCGTCGAGCTCGCGCTCATCGCCGTCGTCGTCCACGTCGTGCCGGGGTTGCTCGATACGGCGGTAGAATCGCTCCCGTACGCAGTCGAGAACACGACGAACGTGTTCTCGTGAGGGATCAGTAGACGCTCACGTCGTCGAACCGGTCGCCGTACGCGACGTTCTCGGGATGCGTCGGCTCCGTCCCCGAGAGAAAGAGGCGGTCGATCTTCTTCCAGCTGTTCTCGTAGCCGAGATGCGCGTACTCCAGATGGCGGCGGAGGGCGTGATCGTAGCCGTCGCGATGGAAGACCCGCCTCGGCGCCTCGTCGCGGAACGCCGCCACGACCGACTCGCGGCTGTTGAGCGCCCCCTCGAACGCCGTCCACACCTCACCGACCGTGCCGCGGAGATGCGCGTACGAGGAGCCGAAGCCGGGAAGCCCCGTCTCGTCTGCGATCCGCTGTGCGCGCTCGTTCTGGTACTCCCGGTGTTTCGGGTTGTACACCTCTGCGGCCGAGAGCCTGTCGCGATACCGTCGGATCTCGTCGGGACCGAGACTGACGGTCGCGAACTCCGGGTGCGGGACGAGCCCGACGCCGTCCTGTCGGTCGAGTTCGGCCATCGCGCCGTCGAGGGTGATAAAGTCCGGAATCGGCTCCGAGAGTCCGAGCATCAGCACGTGGCGGCGCGAGCGCCAGTCGCCGGTGAACACCTCGCGAGCGGGGACGACGATGAGGTCCTCGTCGGCGAACCGGCGGGCGCGAGCGCGGATCTCGTCGAGCCGGATGAAATGCGGCGCGTAGACGATGGCGTCCAGCCCGCGCTGTTTCGCCCGACGCACGACGCGCTCGTCCAAGATCTTCACGTGTGGATCGACCCGGAACACAGCCGACAGTGGAGCGAGGTCGGCTTATCCGTTTCCGTCGGCGGCGTATCCCGAACGTATAAATGCGACCGGGAGGAGAGTCGTCGTATGTGGTCGTGTGCGATCGACGGCTGTGGCACGGAGACAGAGCGCGTCGAAGATCTCGTCGTCCATCAGGCGCAAGACCACGAGCGCGTCCAGTGTCCGGTGTGTGCGACGGTGCTTCCGGACGGCTACTTCGCGATCAAACACACCTTCGAGGAGCACAGCCGGACGGACTTCATGCGGGCGTACGATGCCGACTCGAAGGACATCCGCCAGCGTGAGTCAGTCAT
>PXQU01000010.1 GCA_003021785.1 Halobacteriales archaeon QH_7_65_31
GGGTCTTCCGGTCCCAAGCCGAACAGTTTTCGCCGGACGCCCACACGTTGGGCGCGTGGATTTCCCGACGAACTTGCTCGGCCAGCTACGGACGCTTTAGGCCCAATAATATCGGCCATCACTCGGGCTGCCGGTGTTACCGCGGCGGCTGGCACCGGTCTTGCCCAGCCCTTATTCGTGTACCACCTTACGGTACACAAAAGCGAAGGCTCTATGCCTCCGCACTCGGTGTCCCCCTATCGCACTGGCGTGCAGTGTAAAGGTTTCGCGCCTGCTGCGCCCCGTAGGGCCCGGAATCTTGTCTCAGATTCCGTCTCCGGGTTCTCACTCTCATGACCCGTACCGATTATTGGCACGGTGAGCCGTTACCTCACCGTCTACCTAATCAGCCGCAGCCTCATCCTATGGCGCCGGAGCGTTTAACGCTCCCAGCATTCAAGCTCGGGAGCGCTATCAGGGATTAGCCACAGTTTCCCGTGGTTATCCCAGTCCATAGGGTAGATCGGCCACGTGTTACTGAGCAGTCTGCTACGTTAAACGTACAACTCGCATGGCTAAATCGGACACCGATAGCAATAGCCTCCGGCAGGATCAACCGGAATGTCTCCCCTAACGGGGAGGGTTAGGCGGGACACATTCTGGTGAATGTGTATAGATCGCTATCTGTATATGTGGGATCGGTCGGTGACACCATACCGGGTGTCACCGAACCATCAGGGCTAACATCAGATTCGATCGTGTACGGCGGACCGCAGGGGTCGAATCCTCATTTCCTTCAGGAACTAACTGTACTCCGAGAGAGGGTATAAACCCTACGGAGTACATGTTCCCGAGACGAGCCAACCGTCCAAGGGTGACTCAATCACGTCGTGTGCATTCCATCCGAATAGCCTGTTGTGTATAAGGCCGTCGGATCGGGGTCAACTTCGCGGCCCGACGGAGTCGGGACGCGGGCCACCGAGACGGCGGCCGGCGAGTGGACAGACCCGGGTGGCCTGCGCCACGTCGTTCACATCCCATTCGATGGGTGACGTGCACTTAACCCCGTCGTCTCGACCCCGCCACGTCATGCGGTTTCACGCACCTCCATGCGTGTACAACGGGGCAAGATGGCTGTCGGTCTTGAACACAGCTGTGGCTCAGCCCGTATCCGTGGCTCGGAGGCGTATGTCGCGCGGCCGGAGATCGAGCCCTCGTCCCACGCTCGTACGGTCGGTCGGGCCGGATGAGTGCCGCGCACGTGACCCTACGCGCGGATCGGTATACGTGTCGTGATTCCGCCGAGAAAAGGAGCCGCGCTAGATCTCGTCGAGATGCTCGATACCCTGCTTGGAGACGTTTGCCTCGGTGATATTATCCGGCATCCAGTCGGGCTTGTCGTCCGGGGCGCTCTCTTCCCACGCCCACCCTTCGTAGATGTGGAGCTTGGTCGTGCCTTTCTCTCGCAGCTGGAGCCGCGTTCGATCGGCGCTCTCCTCCCCGCTCGCTGGCGTGAGCCGACGAGCGGCCTTGAGCGCGGCCTGCCGGGGGGTTCGCCCCGAGAAGACACTGCTTTCGTCACCGCTCGAGTCACGCAACGCGAAGTTCCGCTTGTCGTCTGCCATAGTTAGTACCTCCATGTGGGATGTGAACAGCGTATCTCTTAAGCGTATCCCCGGAATCGGGCGACAGCACCCGATTCACACCGGCGTTCGGTCGGAAACGGGTCGAGCGGTCGCTCGCGTGACCGCATCGCCTTTCGCGCTCCGTCACACGCGTACACGTATGAGCCTCTACGACGTCGTGAAGCCACTGCTGTTCGCGCTCCCGGCAGAACAGGCCCACCGGCTCGGCCATCTCGCGCTCCGAACTGCCCAAGAGACGCGACTCGCCGCCGCAGCCGCAGACAGACTCGCTGTCACCGACCCACGGCTCGAAGTCGAGGCGTTCGGCCAGTCGTTCACCAACCCGGTCGGTGTCGCCGCCGGGTTCGACAAGAACGCAGAGATACCGGCTGCACTCGCCGCACTCGGCTTCGGCCACGTCGAGGTCGGTGGTGTGACGGCCGAACGACAGCCCGGTAACCCCAAGCCTCGTATGTTCCGACTCCGCGAGGATCGCGCCATCATCAACCGTCTGGGGTTCAACAATCACGGCGCGGATACCATCGGTGCTCGGCTCGGTGACACGGACGTGGACGTACCGGTCGGCGTCAACATCGGAAAGTCGAAATCCACACCGCTGGCGGAGGCGGCCGACGACTACCGCTACTCCTTCGAGCGCACGCGTGCGGGCGGGGACTACTTCGTCGTGAACGTCTCCTCGCCGAACACGCCCGGGCTTCGCGAGCTACAGAACCGTGAGCCGCTCGAACGGATCCTCTCGACGCTTCAGGACGCCGGTGCGTCACCGCTGTTGTTGAAGCTCTCGCCGGATCTCGCGCCGGAGGCGGTCGAATCGGCGCTCGACGTGGTGAACGATCTCGGACTCGACGGCGTCGTCGCGACGAACACCAGCGTCGACCGACCGGCGTCGCTCTCGTCACCGAAATCCGTCCAAGAGGGCGGACTCTCGGGCGCACCCATCGAGGACGAGGCGACGGCGATGATACGGTTCGTCGCCGAACGGACCGACGTTCCAGTCGTTGGTGTCGGTGGCGTCGCTGATGCGGCAGGGGCTTACGAGAAGATTCGCGCGGGCGCGAGCGTCGTCCAGCTGTACACTGCTCTCGTCTACGAGGGACCGACTATCGCGAGGGATATCAACCGTGAACTGCTCCGCCTGCTGGAGCGGGACGGGTTCGACTCCGTCGAGGCCGCCGTCGGCGCGGATCTGTCGTAGCTACCGGAGCGCGGCGAGATCGAACTCGAAGGCCGCGACCGGCAGCTCTAGGTCGTGTTCGACGAGCACACGGGGATGAAGTTCACCCACGACGCCGGCCGTCTCGCCGTCGATGACGATCGAGGCGGCCCGCCCGTCGATGAACGACGGATGTGTCGTCGCCGGCGTTTCGAGCGTCCGGTCGAAGCTCCGGGCGATCGTCTGGAGTCGCGCCTTCGCGTCCTCATACGATGAGTCCGCGCGTGCGAGCGCGCCCGCGACCGTGCGCCGCTCCGCGACGCCGTTCGGTCGCGTCTCGTCGCGCTCGGCCGCGAAGCCGACCTCCGCGATGTCCTGCGGATACGCCCGATGGGTGTTGTTCTCTAGGACCATCGCCAGCGACGGGAGGAGCCACGTCCGTAACATAGTGTACTCCTCGCTGTACGGCCCCTCGATTCGAACCGGCTCGCCGCCACCGACGACCGGGCTACCCGGCTCGACGCCCATCCGGTCGTAGTTCTCCGCCTCGGCGGTCATGTGGAAGTTCAGCAGGTCCTCGAAGCCGACCCCGACGAGCGTCTCCCGGACGGCGCGTTCGAGTCGCGACCGGTCGTGGCGACCCCCGACGGTCGAGACGTCCGGATAGCGCGGGTCGAGTTCGTTGAAGCCGTACGCGCGGCCCACGTCGTCCACGAGGTCCATCGGCCCGAGCACGTCCGTCCGGTACGGTGGGATCTCTACCTCGTACGCGCCGTCCTCGTGCTCGACGCCGAGCCCCGACCGCTCGAACAGGTCGATGGTCTCCTCGACGCCGAGCTCGACGCCGAGTGTCGATTCGATGCGCTCGTGGGCGACTGATTTGAATCGCGTATCGAGGTTGGGCCGGACCGTCTCGTGCTCCGGATAGGCGATCTCCACGTCCTCGATGCGACCACCGCGCGCGTCGAGCGCGTAACAGACGATCGCGAGCATCCGATCGATGGTCCACTGGTCCGTACCCGTCATCTCGACGAGCAGGTCGCGCGACCCCTCGTCCACCTCGGTCCGCTTCCCGTTGATGACCGGCGGGAACGAGAACAGCCCGATATCGTCGTAGATAGCCGGATACCGGTCGTAGTCGGCGACGAGATCGGCGTACGTGTCGCCGGTCGGGTGGTCAGCGAGCACGTCGGCAGGCGTCATCTCCGCGTCTGCATCGAGCGGGACGAACGAGTCCCCCTCCGGGTCGATACCGGTGTACGTGAGACGCTTGCCGTCCCCGTCGAACGTCCCGCCTTTGAGCATGGCGAGATCGTGTACACCGATTGCGCCCTTCCCGCGCTTGCGTCCCATCGTCGCGTGGAGCTTCTCCTGCAGCTGGATGAGCGAGTCCAGTTTCCCCTCGGTCATATCGACGTCGCGGACGACGGCGGCGGTGACGTACGGGCGCTCGTCGGGGACGTCTTCTACTTCCACGCGCCACTCGGCGTCGTTCGTCGATGGGACGTAAACGCCCCGCACGTCGCCGTACTGATACCGGAGCGAGCGCGCGACGCCTTCGACGGAGAGCCGGTCGAGTCGGTCCGGAGCGAACTCGAACTGGAGCTGTCCGTCCGCCGTCTCGCCCTCGAACTCCAGCCCGAGACCGAACAGCTCGGCTTTGAGCTCCTCGTCCCCCGTGTCGTGGCCCGCCAGCTCGCGCAGCTCGTCGGGATCGATACCGACGACGGGCATCAGTACACCACCTCCGCGTTCCGCAGGAACTCCAGATCGGTGAGCGTCCCGTGCACGTCGCGGATGTCCTCGAAGCCGTACATCAGCATGAGGAGCCGTTCAAGCGCGAGCCCCCACGCGATCACGTCACAGTCGACGCCCAGCGGCGAGAGCACCTCCTCGCGGAAGAGCCCCGAGTTCCCGATCTCGACGGTCTCGCCCGTCGTCGGGTGCGTGCCGAACAGCTCGAAGCTCGGCTCCGTGTACGGGTTGTAGTGCGGTTTGAACTCGATGTCCGTGATGCCGAACTGCGCGTAGAACTCCTCGAACGTCCCCATCAGGTCCCGCACGGAGAGATCCTCCGCCATCACCCACCCCTCGATCTGGAAGAACTCCAGCAGATGGGTCGCATCGAGAGTGTCGTTCCGGTACACCTTCTCGACGGAGAAGAACCGCTGTGGCGGGTCGAGTTCGCCGAGCGCCTCGCCCGAGAGATACCGCATCGACAGCGAGGTGGTGTGTCCTCGGAGGGCGACCTCCTCGGCGAACGCGCGGCTCCACGGTGAGTGATACCCCTCGCCGTCGGGACCGACGCCGTTCCGGTGGGCGTCTTCCACCCGGTCGACGAGGTCGTCGGGCAGGTCGGTCATCGGGTCGGTGTCGAGGGTGAACCGGTCCCAGTGGGTTCGCGCCGGGTGGTCCTGTGGCATGAACAGCGCGTCGTTGATCCAGAAGTCGGCGTCCGCGTGTGGCCCCTGCATCTCCTGAAACCCCATGCCGACGAGGGTATCCTTCACCGATTCGGCGGTCTGACGCAGGACGTGTGTCTTCCCGCCGGTGACGGGTTCGGCGTCGGCCTCGACGTTGTAGTCGGCGAACGTCACCTCCTCCCACTCCCCGGAGGTGAGTAGCTCCGGCGTGAGCTGGCCGACCGTCTCGGCCGTCTCGACACCCTCCATCAGCGCCGTCACGCCGTCGTCGGTGAGCGCGACCAGCCGCTCGGTCTGTTCGTGACGCTCGACCAGTCCGCGCTCGACGAGCCGATCCGCGGTCACGTCGTCGAGCGCTCCGGCACTGTCGCTCGCGGTCGCGATTACATCGAGCGCTGCGGCTTCGGCGTCGGAGTCGGGATCGGCGTCCGGATTCACCGACAGCTCGCCCGACTCGATGGAGCCGAGCCCCTTCCGCGCGAAGTTCGACAGCGCGATATCCACCGCCGGCCCGTCGAGGTCGGCCCGCCCGATGACCTGTCCCATCGAGACGGGGTCGTCAGTCGCACCGGCGTCGACGGCCGCGCGGTAGAGCCGGAGCTCCGGCAGGCCGTCGGCGCGATACCGCGTCCCCTCCTCGGTGAGCGCGAGCGACTCCGTCGTCCGCTCCTCGATGTCGAGAAGGCTCTCGGTTTCGAGGTCGAACGCCGCGCCGGTGAGCGTCTCCGGCTTCTCGTCGGTCTCGGCGGCGAGCTGGTCGATCGGTTTGGCGTCGGTCGCGCTGGCGGATTCGAGCAGGGCGACCGCGGCGTCGGGTAGCTGCATCTGATCGTCCGTGTCTGTGTCCCTGTGTCAGTTATCGGTTCCGACTGTGGGTGTACGAATATCGAGGACAGAGCGCGCCGGCAGGACACAACAGCCTTCAGTTCACGAGGACAAGCACGCGCATGAGCACTGACCCCGACGAGAGCCGGTGGCGCACGGAGCTCGAAGGCCACCGCGAGCACAAAGACGACTTCTTCGCGACGGATCGACAGTCGCCGATTCCGGCCGACCAGCGTGAGGCATTCGACGGACTCAGCTACTTCGACCCCGATCCCGACTGTCGGGTCGAAGCGGCTATCGATCCGATTGACAGCGACGAGACTATCACGATGGAGACGACCGTCGAGACCGAACAGGAGTACGAGCGGGTCGCACGGCTCCAGTTCGAGTTCGGTGGCGACTCCCGGACGCTCGTCGCGTACAGCGGCGTGAGCCACGACGGCGACTCGCTGTTCGTCCCGTTCCGGGACAAGACGACGGGCCAGCAGACGTACGGGGCGGGCCGCTATATGGAGTTCGAGGTCAATGGTGAGCTGGCGGCGTCCGACGCCGTCACGCTGGATTTCAACCTCGCGTACCACCCCTTCTGTGCGTACAACGACGCGTTCGCGTGCCCGCTTCCACCGGAGGAGAACTGGCTCGACGCGTCGATCGAGGCGGGCGAGAAGCTACCGGAGAGCTGAGACGGAGACGGCTCAACCCCGGAACAGCTGTGTCACCTCGTCCGCCACTGCTGGCTCGACGGCGACGAGGTAGGCGTGTCCGGCTTCCAGCTCCGTCTCGGAGTCGGCGACGCGGTGGCCCGCAGCACCGGAGAGCACGACACTGCCGTGCGGGAGCGACACCGCAGAGAGTGGTTTGCCGGCGACAGGGGCCTGCGGCGTCACCTCGATCTCGAACAGCTGAAGCTCACCGGGGAGTCCTTCGACGGTTCGGACCCCCTGACCGAGGATGGCGTTCGTCGCCGCGGCCGCACCGGCGCGCTCCGGACAGACGAACTCGTCGGCGTACGGCTCGTACTCGCCGACGTCGTCGTGTGGCACGCGAACGACGGTGTGGACCGCGGGCGCGAGTCGCTCGACGATCATCGACGCCGAGAGGTTCGTCCCCATCGTGTCGGTCATCGCCGCGAACACGTCCGTTCGGTCGAGTCCGACCTGTTCGAGCACCGACGGTCGCGTCGCGTCCCCCTCGATGACGGTCGCGACGTAGCTGTCGAGCGCCCGCTCGACGCGGTCGGGGTTCCGCTCGACGATGACGACATCGTGGCCGCGCTCGTCGAGCAGTCGCGCAGTCTGGAGACCGACGCGACCACTACCGACGATCACGACACGGAGATCGTCGTTCATCTCTGACACCACCGGTTCATAGTTCATCTCTCGTGTTCATGCGTATTCATCCTCCGGGTCACTCCGATCGTCCGCACCGATCCGCGAGACGAGCAGGTAGACGCCGACACCGAGCACGAGCCAGCCGCACGCGAGCAGCCACGTTCGCCCGCCGATAAACAGCCCCAAGAGGAGGTTCAACGCGATCCCGAGGATCGGCGGGACCGGGTAGTAGGGTATCTCGAACGGTCGCGTCATCGCCGGACGGTCCCGACGGAGCTTGATGACGCTGAGGTTGACGACGACGAAACCGAGCAGCGAGAACAGGCTGGCGAGGTTGCCGACCACCTGTATCGGAACGACGACGACGGCGACGAACATCACGGCCGCGCTGGCGAGCACGGCGGTAAACGGCGTTCCGAATCGGTGGTGGATGCGTCCGAGCCGCGCGGGAAGCTGTCGTTCACGGCCCATCGCGAACGCGATCCGAGAGGAGCCGATGATGACCGCGTTGAGCGCCGAGACCGTCGAGAAGACGGCCCCGAACCCGACGAGGGCAGCGCCGGTTCCGAGAAGCGGGATCGCGGGCATGAACCCCTCGGCAGCCTCCGCGATAGCCGTCTCACCGGCGACAGCGAGCCGGTCAGCGCCGAGGGTTCCGATCGCGACGAAGATGACGAGGAGATAGATCACGACCGTCGCGACGAGACTGAGTATGATCGCACGGGGGATGTTCCGTCGCGGGTTCTCAACCTCCTCGGTCACCGTCGCGATGAGATCGTACCCCTGAAAGGCGATGAACGTGAGTCCCATCGCCGGAAGGACGGCCAGCGCGCCGCCAGTTCCGCCGACGGCGTCGACGACGGGACCGGCGAGACCGATTCCCCCGGTCGTCGCCTCCGGGAAGAACGGCTGGAACCCCGCGATCCGGGCGGCGAACAGCCCGAATCCGACGAACACGAGCAGGATAGCGATCTTGACGAGGGTGACCAGCGTCTCGGCGCCGCTCGCTGCGTCGGTCGAGACGGCGTTCAACGCGACGAGCAGGGCGACCATCCCGAGCGCGTAGACGATCGTCCATGAGGGTCCACCGGCGACCACCGGCCCTGCGGGGAGCGCGGGGACGTAGAGATGGACGAACTCGACGAAGTTCGAGGCGAAGCCGAGGGCGTACAGCGCGCCGGCGGCCATGTAGGTGAACCAGCGCGTCCACCCCATCACGAACGCGATAGGGGCGGGAAACGCCTCACGGACGAACGCGTAGCCGCCGCCGTTCTTCGGGATCGCGCTCGCGAGCTCGGCGTACGAGAGCGCGGTGAACGCAGTGACGCCGCCGTTGAGTGCGAAGACAAGAATCGCAGCAGGACCGGCAATATCAGCGGCAAGTCCCGTGAGGACGAAGATACCCGCACCGATCATCGCGCCGATACCGACCATCGTCGCATCGAGCAGCCCGAGCGAAGCCTGTGGCTCCCGTTGGGACGACCCACCGGGAGTCTGGCTCATACCCCATTTACGTGACAGCGCGTACTAAACAGTGCGGCGAACAGAGGGACGCGAGACGACTCACCGCGCCACGCCGACCGTCAACAGCGTGCCGTACGTCCGATACCGCTCGACCATCTCGCGTCGGGAGTCCCACTCCTCGGTCGGGAACTGGGCGGCGGGCGGAATCTCGATCTCCTCGTCGGCGATGTTGTCCTGCGTGGCGACGGCGAGCCCGGCCTCGCGGAACGCCGCGCGATACTCGTCGCCGTCCCAGCGGGTCATCTCGATGCCGATATTCGACTGCCACTCGTGGCTGTGGACGTTCTCCTCGTAGTAGTTCACCGCACAGTGGAACGTCCCGCCCGGTCGGAGGACGCGGGCGACCTCGGCGAGCGTCTCGTGTGGATCGCTGCTGTAGTAGAACGCCTCCATCGTGACGACGTGATCGATACTGTCGTCGGCAAACGGCAGGTGACCGAAATCCCCGACGAGGAAGCCGATGTCCTCGTGGCCGGCCTCGCGGGTGTATTCGCGAGCGTTGCGCGCCATCTCGGGTGCACCGTCGAGTCCGTAGCCGCGACCGATACCGCTCGTGTCAGCGAGCGCGCGCAGCGGGTAGCCGCTCCCGGTTCCCAGATCGAGCACGGTGTCTCCCGGCTCGACGGGCATCCGCGAGAGGACGTGTTTCGCGGTGTGCCAGTGTCGCTGTTCCATCCCCCTATCGCGGCCGTCTGCCGCCCACGCATCGAACTCGTCGCTAACGCTCATACCGCCGCGACGAGGCGAGTCCACTTCAGCGGTGGGTTCCCCGAGGATCGGTGGGTCTCGTTTCGACGATCCGAGGGCGTTCTCCCGCGGCGTCGACACTGAGAGCGGTGACCGACCTGTGACTGGCGTTCGGACGAGTACTATCGGTACTGTGTCGTGACTGGCGTTCGAATGAGTACCCTCGCGTTCGAATGAGTACCGTCGGTGCTGTGTCGTGACTGGCGTTCGAGCGATCGCCCGGCGGGCGTCGTTACTACGGAACTTCGAGTTTTAAGACGGAGCCACTCCCACGGAGGGTATGGAGTACGATCTCGCGATCGAGAACACGCCAGCGACCGTCACCGGCGGGACCGGTATCCTGCTCGTTCACCCCTCGACCGGGGAGACGGATCGCATCGACACCGAGTTCCTCGACACCGACACCGACCACCGGCTCGTCGTCTCGACGCGAACCACCGCCCGCGAGGTCGAACAGAAGCTCGACTACTACGAGGTCGACCGCGAGACGACGGATATCCTCGATACGCTCTCCGTGGAACGCGGCTACTCCCGGCGCACGTCCGAGAGCGTCCACTACATCCCCGCACCGGACGATACCGCCCCCCTCATCGAGAACGTACAGTGGTTCTTCGAGAATCACGACGGGAAGCTCCGGCTCTCGTTCGATTCGATCACCGAACTCGCCTACTACGCCGACGAGGACAGCGCCCGGGAGGCGGGCGAGGCGATCCTGAATCTGCTCGGCGAGTACGACGCCGTCGGGCTGTTCCACCTCGCGGAGGAGGTCCACGACGCCGACGTCGTGGCCGGCTACCGCGAGCTGTTCGATGCCGTCATCGAGCTGAGCGAGGACGGCCGCGTCACGACCGAGTTCGGGGGGTGATCCTCGACGCCGAGCGCACAGCGGTCACCGCTCGACGCCGAGTGCGTCGAACGTCCGTGTCGCCCACTGCACCGCGTACTCGCTGCCGTGCTCGGCGTACGCGTCCGTCGCGAGCGCGCTGAACGGGGCAGGTAGCTCGATTCCGCCCGGCCCGGTGTGTCGCACCGCCGCACACGCCAGCTCTGCGGCCGCCGCGAAGCTCGTCTGGTTTTCTGCAAGCTCCCGGGAGAGCCCGTCGAGTCGCGGCTGTAGTCGCTCACCGGCGTCGATCCACTGCGCGTGGAGGTCGGGATGCTCGGCTTCCCATCCCGCGAAGATATCACGCGTGTGGACGCCCTTGTACGCCTCGTACAGCGCGGCCGCCAGCTGGTACGTATCGATCGGTGACAGCGGTGACTGCTCGGCGAACTCCAGATACCGCGCACCGAAGAAGCCGAGGAACTGCTCGGGGAGATCGGCCCCGGTTTCGACGAGCGCGGTCGCGACGAGAAAGTCGACGAACGCGTCTGGCGAACTGGTGGTTCGCGGCTTGATGAAGACGAACGGCGGCTCCGTCTGGCGAGTCCACGTCACGCCGCCGTCTCCCGGTGCGCCGACGGTGAACGCCTCGCTCGTGAGTTCGTGTAACGCGTCGGGGGCGCTCTCGGGGACCCACTGTGAGTCGTACGCGACGAGGTCGAGCCGCTCCGCGCGGAGACCGAGCTGCTCGGCGACGGCGGGGTCCAGCGTCTCGAAGTCACGTTCGGTTTCGAGGACGACAGCGTCGGGGGCGTGCCGCTCACGGACGGCAGCGAGCGTCGGATCGAGGCTGTGTTCGGTGAACATCCTCAGACAGCGAGCACAGCGATGAGCGCGAGCGAAGCGAGCGCCGCGACGCCGATAGTACCGAGAACGACCTTCGTAGCATCACTCATTGTTCGAGACTCCGCGTGCGGGTGGTTAAACCCTTTCAGTTCCAGCACGCGACGCCGATAGCGGTTCCGGCACGCGATTCGGACGAGGAGACGGGGATGGGTTACTCTCTGATATCGCGGTCGCCGAGCCACTCCTCGGGCATCTGGATGACGTAACGGCCGTTCTCGCGGAGCGCGATGATGTACTCGTCGCGGTCGTACAGCTCCATCAGGTTCAGCTCGTACTGGCCGGGTTCGACGATCTTGATCGACTCGAACTGGTCGTTGAGCTGCTCGCGAAGCTCCGTCATGTCGGTCTGCTCGTCACTGGGTTCCGAGACGACGCGACCGTCGGACGGCTGTGGTCGGTCGTCGGTCTCTGCCGGCGCAAGGGAGCCGTCTCCGTCCGACGGGGCGGACCGGTCGTCGTCCCCGACCGAGTCCGGTTCCGTCCGTGGGTTCGGTGTCCCGTCCGTGCTCGCGTCAGCGAGTTCGTCGTCGGAGACGATGTCCGATCGCGCGCTTGCCTGCGCGCGGTCCTCCTCGCTTACAGTGCCAGTATCATCGCTTACAGCGTCATCGGGGTCGGTATCGTCCGCGTCAATGATACCTGCGTCGGTGTTGTCACCGGAGACAGGGTCGGTCTCGGAAGCTGGCTCCTCCGTATCCGACGCCTCGTCGTCGATCGCAGAGCCGTCCTCGTTGAGACCGCCGCGTCGGATCGGGTCGGCAGCATCAGACGAGTCGGGCCACGGCGCGTCCACGGCCGGATCGTCCGATTCGGGGTCGGGCTGATCACGCTCGGGCCGATCGCTCGCGCCGGGAGTCTCATCGCGTGTCCCGGGCGCATCCCCTCCGGAGTCGCGCGTCTCGGAGCCGCGATCGCCGGAGACGAAATCACGGACCTTCGTCGCGGCACGTCCGACCGTAGAGGCTGCGCCTCCGGGATCGGCCGCTTCGGGCGGAGATGCCGACTCGTCGGGATCGTCGAACCCGCTGTCGTCGGGCTGAAACTGGAAGGTGTTGCCACCGCACTCGGGACAGCCGCCGAGCATCTCCTTGGAGCCGTCGGCGAACGTGTAGCCGCAGGCGGTACACTGGTGGGGCATCTACTGATCGTGGATGAGGGTACTGATGAGATTCTCGTCTTTGTGCAGGGTCTCGATGCGGTTCGCCGGCCCAATGACGGTTAGTTTGCCCTTCGAGCTGTTGCCCAGTAGCTTGCCGAACAGTCCGGTGTCGTCTCCGGTCGGGATCGTCTCGATCTCGATACCCGTGAACCCGTCCGGCGAGATCTCCGACATCGTCACCTCGATGAGCTTCGACTCCTCGTCGGGATCGAGTCCCTCCTCCAAGATGACGATGTTCCCCTCGTGGACCCCGTCGAGGATGAGTCGGATCTTCTCCATCGTCCGGAGACCGTTCATTCGCTCGGCGCTTATCATGTCGATCTGGACGCCGTCATCAGAGCGTTGTGATTCGGACATTATCCGAAGTACTCCGCGATTTTATCGTACACTTCGTCCATGTTGTCTCCCTCTAACGCCGAGAGCGGGATCGTCTCGTGCTGGGGGAACGCGTCGCGGATCTGTTTGACCGAGGCGTCGTCGAGATCGGTCTTGTTCGCGAGGATGAGCACGGGGAGATCCTGACTCTCGATGATACCGATCAACATCGTGTTCACCTGCGTGAACGGATCGGTCGAGGCGTCGAGCACGTAGATGACACCGTCGACGTCCTCACGGAGCCAGTGCATCGCCTCGGCGACGCCCTCCGTCGCCTCTCGCGAGCGCCGGACGGCGTCCTCTTTCTCGATGTCGTGTTCGAGGAACTCCTCGTAGTCGATCTTGGTCGTGACGCCGGGCGTGTCCACGATGTCGATCGACACCGTGCGACCGTCGCGTTTGATCTCGACGTTCTCCTTGCGTCGTGCGCGGCGCGTCTCGTGTGGTACGTGGCTCTCGGGACCGACGGCGTCACCGGTCCAGTCGCGGGCGATACGGTTCGCGAGTGTCGTCTTGCCTGCGTTCGGCGGGCCGTAGATACCGATTCGCTTCGGCTCCGACCCGGCGAACAGACTCGACGTCACCGCAGAGATGCTTGATCTGATGTTGGTGAGTAGTCCCATCCGTTTCTCCGACAGCCCGTTCGGCGCGAATCGGGCCGCTATGCCCGTATCACTTCGCCACGCGTACTTAACTTTGTGTCAGACACCGAGAACCGGGCACTAACTATCAGCGAGTGAACTATTTTTGATAGGGAGTATGCTCATCTATCGATGGTGTCGGTGGTGTTGATCTCGATTGACTAACCCCCACCCCTTCGTTTCGACTGGAACGGCGAGAGAGCCGACCCCCCTCCCCCAGACGGTGGAAAACCTGAAACCGTCGGTAGAGCGTCGCTAAAAGCTGAGAGAGACGAAACCGACCAACACTACACCACACCATCACCCTACAGACGGTATCTTGTAGTACGGCTGTGGTTAGACGGTATCGATAATAAAGATACCGGCTTACACAGACGTGTTTCCACGATTCCCCACCCCCCACCCCCGTCCTTCTTGTCCGTTCCACCCGAAACGAAGGGGTGGGGGTCTGCCGTGATCGTTCCGTGATCGACCGGGCTGACACGTCCAATCGATCAGGCTGACACGTCTTTCCTGTCGCGCCGGCTGGAGAGTGAACCCGTCACCCATCCGTCCCGCCCGGCGAACTGATCGACCTCCGTTCTGCTCGCAACACGCCCGTTCCACTCGCAACGGTGGTGTCTCTTCCCGATAGCTCGACTCCCGGCCCGTGTCTCCGTAATACTTAATACTCACACCACCACCAGTTCGTCTGCATCAACTGCCATCTCCCGATATCACACGCCCTCGGTACAGCCGGTCTCGTTCGGTTACACGGGAGAATTAGCACACGCGCGCCGATACTCCACCCGAAACAGCGGGGTCACGACCACTATGACAGACGACACGCTCGACTCCGAAGACGAGGAATCGCCTGCCGGCGAGCCGGCGTCCCCAGACGAAACAGCGGGAGAGCTCGATCTCGACGGGAGCGACTACGCCGGCACTGGAGACGAGAGTCTCGACACCGCGGCGATCGATCTCGACGACATCGTTCTCGACGAGCCGGCCGACGAACCGGACGAGGCGTCTCGTGGTCTCTTCGACGATCTACTCGAAGGCGAACCGATCTTCGAGAACAAGGAGGTACTTCGACCCTCCTACACCCCGCACAAGCTCCCCCACCGCGAGGAGCAGATCAACAACATGGCGACGATCCTCGTCACCGCCCTCCGCGGTGATACCCCGTCGAACATCCTTATCTACGGGAAGACGGGCACGGGCAAGACCGCCAGCGCGAAGTTCGTCTCCGAGGAGCTGGAGACCACCTCACAGAAGTACGAGGTCCCGTGTGAGGTCCAGTACATCAACTGCGAAGTGACCGACACCCAGTACCGCGTGCTCACACAGCTCGCGAACAAGTTCATCGACAAGAACGAACAGCTCGTCGAGGCGAAGCTCGACGCGCTCCGTGACCTGCGTGAACGCGTCGAGACTGCCCGTTCCGGCGAGGAATCGTCCGACGAGAACACGACCGACGACTCCGACGATCGATCGGTCGAAGCCGTCCTCGCAAGCGATCTCGACGTGGCCGAAGGCCCCTTCGAGAGTCCCGAGGAGCTGGACGACCGTATCGAGACACTGGAAGCCGACTACGAGGAGTTCGAGCCGGCCCCGATGACGGGCTGGCCGACCGACCGCGTCTACCAGACGTTCTTCGACGCCGTCGATTATCACGAACGGGTCGTCGTCATCATGCTCGACGAGATCGACAAGCTGGTGGAGAAGTCCGGCGACGACACGCTCTACAACCTCTCGCGGATGAACTCCCAGCTCGACAACTCCCGCGTCTCCATCATGGGGATCTCGAACGACCTGAAGTTCACCGAGTTCCTCGACCCTCGCGTGAAGTCCTCGCTCGGGGAAGAGGAGATCGTCTTCCCGCCGTACGACGCCACGCAGCTCCGCGACATCCTCCAACAGCGGTCGGAGGTGGCGTTCAAACCATCGTCGCTGGGTGACGACGTGATTCCGCTGTGTGCCGCCTTCGCCGCACAGGAGCACGGGGACGCCCGGCGCGCGCTCGATCTGCTCCGAACGGCCGGCGAGCTCGCCGAGCGCGACCGCACCGAGGACGTCAACGAGGACCACGTTCGCAAAGCACAGGAGAAGATCGAACTCGACCGCGTCGTCGAGGTGGTCCGGACGCTGCCGATGCAGTCGAAACTCGTCCTCTACGCGACGGTGCTCTTAGAGAAGAACGGCGTCCACAACATCAACACCGGCGAAGTGTTCAACATCTACAAGCGGCTCTGTGAGGAGATCGACGCCGACGTGCTCACCCAGCGACGAGTCACGGATCTCATCTCCGAGCTGGACATGCTCGGGATCGTCAACGCCGTCGTCGTCTCGAAGGGTCGCTACGGACGCACGAAGGAAATCTCGATGTCAGTGCCGATCGAGGAGACGGAAGCCGTCCTCCTCTCTGACTCCCGTATCGGTGAGGTCGAGGACGCACAGCCGTTCGTTCAGGCGCGGTTCGACAGTTAAGTACGGACGAGAACGTTATCCAGAGAACTGGTACCGATTTTCGACAGAGTTGACAACGTCGAAGGCCTTGACGAGCTGAACCGGGTCTTCGTAGCCGTGCTGTGCGAGGACTCGCTCAATCCCGCGGAACGCCGGTACGTCGTTCGTCTAGATGGCGATCGATTCTGCCCGTCCCTGTTCGAGGAGTGTTGCTGCCGCCCCACCGACTTCCGCATCAGCTTGCTCTATCGTGTGCTCAGGACGGTCGCTACTTCGACGCAGATCGCCGTCCGAATCGGTATCGAAACCCCCAATTGGTCTCTCTTCGACATTTCGACGTGATGCCCTCCCTTTCGCGCCGCGAATACCTCGCGACGACGGCCGCGACAGCTCTTGGGGCAACTGCTGGCTGCCAGACCTCATCGTGTACGCCGACAGATCCGGGGGTCGCGCGCTGGCCCCAGGCACGCGGTACTCCGGCGAACACGAATGCTGTTCCCGATTTACCGACGCTCACGAGTGGCGGCGACTACTGGACGACGAACCTTGCAGACGACGTCGACGTCACGGGCGTCACCGCCACAAACGAAACGGCTGTCGTCGTCGGCGGGACACCTGGCGATCAGAACGGCGTCCTAACCACTGTCCAGATTGACGACGGGAGCTCCGAGACGACGCACGAACTCCATCGGCGACCGACAGGCCCACCAGCACTCGCCGAGTCGATCGCCGTCACGCCTGTGCTCGGCGACTATACTGAGCCGTCGACCGGTGGTCTCGTCGCAATCGATACCGCCAGCTGGACGATGTCGTGGACCCACGACACGGACGGGCGGCCGAACCCGTCGACCGTCGACGACGATCTTCTCGTCGCGACGAGCGATCAGGGTGATGTTGCCGCCCTCGAGGCGACTACTGGCGACACGCTCTGGACGCGCACGTTTGGTGACGATCATCAGCGCGCACGTATCCCGGCGCCGCCAGCTGTCGACGACACTCACGTCTACGTCACGGCGGATGGCTCTGCTGCTCAGGGGATCTACGCGCTAGACCGCGAGACCGGTGACACACGCTGGGAAATCGCTGGCCCGAACATCCCGGAACCGTTAGTTCACGCGGGAGATCTCGTCCTCGCGAGCTACGATCGATACGAACTCGTCGCGTTCGATGCGGCGACTGGTGAGCGGCAGTGGTCGAAGGCGATGTACGATGGCGGCGTATTCGCCCCTGCAGTCGGGCATGGACGTGTCTTCAGCGCGGACCAAGCAACAGTGTACGCGCTTGTCTTGGAGGGTGGCGACGTTCAGTGGGAGCAGGAGCTTGCTGTCGCCGGGTCGCCGTTGGTCGTCGGGGACTCCTGTCTCGTGCCGACGACCGATCGGCTCGTCAGCCTTGACGTCGATGACGGCAGCGAACAGTGGGCTCTGTCAGAGACCCCTGACGACGGGTGTGTTCCGGTCGGTCGGGGGCTGCTGTCCGCGTCTGAGAATACGGTGATGCTCCGGACGAACTGCGATTGACATCCTCCCCGGGCTAAAGCGCGAGGATTCCCCGACGGGGAGTTCACGGTTGCGCGTTTCCTCGGCCCTCAAGTACGCTTTCGCGTGGGGCGTTCGACGGTTGCCGTCCGGTTACGACCCCGGATGTGCGTTCCAGCGCGTATAGCCGTGTCAACGCGGCCTTCCGTCCCGGACGCGCCGGGTGTTTCGACGCGACGAATCCCGTTCGTCGCTCCACAGCGGGGTATTCAGCCCGCACGGTCTCGCCATTCGCGTCCGGCTGGGCCGGGACGTGGCGGAGTGGTTCGGAGTCGGCTCCGGATTTGTCACCACGCGAGAAGTCAGAGCGAAGCTCTGGTGCGGTCGAAAACCGCGTTTCTCGACCTGGGAACTCCGGTAGGCCACCGCATGAGTGCGAGTGGCATGAACGTGGCGGAGTCAGCCCCGTCCCCAGAACGCGAAGCGTTCTGGTGTTTCGGAAATCAAAGATTTCCGATGAGTCCGCAGGAACGGAGTTCCTGCGAGATGCGAACGAGACGCTTCGCGTCTCGTCAACGCCGTGAACGACGGGGCTTTCTGCTTGCACTTCCGTAATCCGTTGTCGGCCCACAGTAGGACAGCTAACAGGGGGAACTATCTGTTAGGTACAGAGGAATAGTCAGCAAGCAGCACGGATTGACACCCTATCTATGCCCTTCACGCCATTCCACCTTGGACCCGCCCTCCTTCTTGGAGTTCTTCTCTACCGATGGGTAGATCTCCCAACACTCTTACTGAGCAGTATCATCATCGACATCCGCGCTGCCCTCGTCGTATTCGGGCCACTTGACCCACCAATCCACGGAATCCTAACCACATTTGCTGGTGGAACAGTCATCGCAATCCTCCTCACAGCGGCTATCTCTTCACTACCTAGCTCTATCGACCAATGGCTCGATTATAGGCGGCTAACTGATCGTGTTTCTCGTCGGGCAATCGGTATCGGTGCTGTTCTTGGTGTCTACTCCCACGTAATCCTCGACTCGATAGTATATACTGACGCTCGCCCATTTTATCCACTCACTTGGAACCCGTTCTTCGTAGACGGGGTGAAATTCATCCCTGTCTACGTCGGCTGCACTCTCGCTGGCATTCTTGGTATCATCGCTTTCACCGTGAAGTATCACTACAAAACCTAGCTCAAGTCCCGCTCAGAAGGATCGTGAACTGGAAACGGATACACACAGCTTACTAAGCCTCTTTGCTCGTACTCAATATTCAGATGGAGTAGCTCTGCTGAAATCCTCCTGCGCCAACAAATATTGGCTCTCAATCGCTAAGTACAGGTGAGAGACGTACTATTTAGAGCGGATTACGTCCCACGATCGTTCCCGGAACAGTTAGAAGAAGCAGCTGAGTGCGACAAACACACCGAGGGCCACGGTTACGACGGTTCGCGGTTCAACTCGCAGTCTGACGGCGGGTCGCATATACGACTCCCACGAGACAGCCGACCGGAATTGCGAGCCACCACGTGAGTACGAATCCGACGGCGACAAAGAGACCGGACAGTTCGAGCGCGTTTGCTAATGCCACTCCGACCCCTACGGATTCCGAACTCGCAATGTCGAGTACGAAGACAACCGCTACGGTAGGTACAAGCGCTACAATGTACGTAGCGACAGCGCCGATAGCACCCTTCAAAACACCGCTAAACGCGGTCTGAGTGGGAGAAATCCGCCAGCCGATCGCTCCGACGAGAAACGCAGCTGGCACGGCAACGACCAGCCCACGCGTTGCAGAGTAGACGACCCAGTTGAACTCAAGCGTTGCGAAGTACGGTGACCAGTTGAGGTCGAGGACTCCAGAGTTAACGAGCCAGACCGACGTGATGTATAGTGCCGACACAAAGATGGCACCAATTGCTGCTGCATATCCTGCAACGATGTCGTTACGATCTGTTGTAGGGCCATATCGGCTGTACACGGCCCGGAGGGGATTTGAGTTCGGGGTCTGCATAGAACGCTATTCCATCTCTGTAAACGTATATGTATTGGAGTTTCTGGACTCGACTACTTAACAAGCACATCGGGAGCCGGCTAAAGATCGGCCTCTTGTCAGTACAGGTGGGAGACTCAACCGAAATAGAGCCGGTCAACAAAATAAATATATACCCCGAGTGCGGCAATCCAACTGGCGAAAAATCCCGCCATGACGACCCACTTGTGGGGTCGTGATTTGAACGTGAAGTAGTCTGCTGTCGTCGAAAAGAAGGGGACTGTTCGCTCTTCTGTACCCGCTGTAAACAAGCCACTCGAAAGAAGCAGCTGAAGAACAGCGAATCCGACGAGAGGCGTGAGTAAGAAACTCGCATAGACCAGTACGTCAAAAACTCCAGCCATGCTCGAAAGAAACGCTAAACTATCATTAAATGCCTTCCTGATTCCATCGAGTTAGCCACAATTCAGTAGATACGCGTACATACAGTCTACCCAAAGAGTTTCACCGTGATGGCAGAAATATGTACATATGAGCGAAACTAACAGCAAGCAATTTCTTCGAAGTCGTATCGGAATCGAGGGGGAGAGCCTTGTTATAGGGGTTATTGCGCTTCTCACCCTTACAGCCGTTCTCTTGATAAACGGAAACTCATTCCAGTTCAGCCTTCTTGCAGGTGCTACGTTGGGAATCGTTACTTCTTCTCTCCGCTATCTCATTCAAAATCGAAGAGAATAGCCATCTGCTCAAATCTAAGGATTGGCTTTTTCATTCAATTGTCTAGAAATAGCGTCTTACCAATTCGATAAATGCAACACCTATGTTGAAATGGTAGCTCATCGCAACAAACCCAAAGTCAACTACCTAGTTAACTGTTCTATGATATGTTGACCTACGACACGTCGTTCGGACGCGCGAGCAGTTCCTCCTGATACGCCGCGACGGCCTCCACGACGGCATCAGCGTCCTCGTCGGTCACGCCGTACTCGTCGAGACTCCGATACAGCAGTTCGACGGCGCGCTCGATGTGTGCCGGCGTGAACGGAACGTGAAGATGCGCCTCGCGGATCGGCGGGCCGTCGTACGTCTCCGGGCCGCCGGCCGCCTCACACCGAGCTTGTCGTCGCCCACGAGCTGTGCGTAGAAGTCGTCGACGACGGCAGCGATCCCCTCACGACCGCCGAGCCGGTCGTACAGCCGGTCCTGTGGCATACGCCTCCTTCTCAGCTGACGAGCTAAACAGTTCCGCCCGCTCCGCGTTAGCCTCGCCAACGCGTACACCCCTCCGTTTCGAGTGGAGTCGCCCGTTCCCACGGTAGGCTTTTGTCTGCACGAGTGTTCGCCGTGGGTATGGAGTATCGCGAGCTCGACGGCACGCGCGAGTTCGTCGCGGGACTTGACCACGGCGGCGACTGGCGTGCACAGATCGAGACGTTCGCGCGCGAGGAGGAGATCGGTGCGGCGTTCTTCGTCGGTCTCGGCGCGGTACAGGACGTGGAGTTCTACTTCTACGATCAGGAGACACAGGAGTACTACCCCGAGGAGTTCGACGAGCCGCTCGAAGTCGCCGCCTGCGTCGGCAACATCTCGATGTTGGCCGGTGAACCGTTCGCTCACACGCACGCGGTCTGTTCACGCGAAGACGGGACCACGATCGCCGGGCATCTCAACGCCGGCACGGTGTTCGCCGGTGAGCTGTACGTCCGTGCGTTCGACGCCGATCTCGTGCGCGAGCACGACGAGACGACCGATCTGGACCTCTGGCCGCTGTAGATGGACGACGAGACGTACTTCGAACAGTTAGAAGAACAGCTCGACGACGCCTTCGAGGTCGCCGAGGAGGCGAAGACCCTCGGTGAGGATCCCAGCCCGAACGTCGAGATTCCGGTCGCGAAGGACATGGCCGACCGGGTCGAGAACATCCTCGGTATCGAGGGGGTCGCAGCGCGCGTCCGTGAACTCGAAGGCGAGATGTCGCGCGAGGAGGCTGCACTCGCACTCGTCACGGACTTCGTGGAAGGGACCGTCGGCGACTACGACTCCCGCGCCGGGAAAGTAGAGGGCGCAGTCCGGACGGCTGTCGCGCTCCTCACCGAGGGCGTCGTCGCCGCACCCATCGAGGGTATCGACCGCGTCGAGCTTCTCGAAAACGACGACGGCACGGAGTTCATCAACATCTACTACGCCGGTCCGATCCGCTCTGCCGGCGGGACCGCACAGGCGCTTTCGGTCCTCGTCGGTGATTACGCCCGTGCACTGCTCGGTATCGAGGAGTACAACGCTCGCACCGACGAGACGGAGCGGTACGCCGAGGAGATCGCCCTCTACGACAAGGAGACCGGTCTCCAGTACACGCCGAAAGATACGGAGACGAAGTTCATCGCGAAACACCTCCCCGTGATGCTGGACGGCGAGCCGACGGGTGACGAGGAGGTCTCGGGCTTTCGCGATCTCGAACGCGTCGCCACCAACTCCGCCCGCGGCGGGATGTGTCTCGTCCTCGCGGAGGGGATCGCGCTCAAAGCGCCGAAGATACAGCGATACACGCGCCAGCTCGACGAGGTCGACTGGCCGTGGCTCCAAGACCTCATCGACGGCAGCTACGCCGAAGCCGACGGGAGCGGAGACGAATCAGAGAGCGAGACCGAGGCGGAGACCGACAGCGGACCCGGCGAGGAGCGCGACGACACGGCCGAGACGCCGAGCGAGCCGGTCGGCCCTCCCCGAGCAGCGTCCTCCGGGAAGTTCCTGCGTGATCTCATCGCCGGGCGACCGGTGTTCGGCCATCCCTCAGAGAGCGGCGGGTTCCGGCTCCGCTACGGGCGCGCCCGCAACCACGGCTTCGCGACCGCCGGCGTCCACCCCGCGACGATGCGTATCGTCGACGACTTCCTCGCGACGGGCACACAGATCAAGACCGAACGGCCCGGGAAGGCCGCCGGGGTCATTCCGGTCGACTCGATCGACGGGCCGACGGTCAAGCTCGCCAACGGCGACGTTCGGCGTATCGACGACCCGGCGGAGGCGAACGAGATCGCCAACGGCGTCGTCGAGATCCTCGATCTGGGCGAGTATCTCGTCAACTACGGCGAGTTCGTGGAGAACAACCACCCGCTCGCGCCGGCCTCCTACGTGACCGAGTGGTGGCGACAGGATCTCGCGGCCGCGGGTGCAGACGTACAGGCGCTCGCAGACGACCCCGGGGTGAGTCTCGATCGGCCGACCGCCGAGCGGGCGCTGGCGTGGGCCAGCGAGTACGGCGCGCCGCTGCATCCCGCCTACACGTATCTCTGGCACGATCTCTCCGTCGAGGCGTTCGAGGAGCTGACGGCGGCGGTCGCGGAGTCTGGTCGGTTCGCCGAGACCGATGGCGGCCTGCTGGAAGCGTCCCCCGAGAAGCCGAGCCCGCAGACGCTCACGCTGCCGAACACGGAGGCGGTCACCGACGCGCTCGAAACCATCGTCATCGAGCACACGCAGGGGAACGAGCGGGTCTCGATTCCGGACGCCCTCCCGTTCGTTCGCTCGCTCGGCCTGACCGACGACCTCGACCGGACGTGGGAGTCGCTGTCGTCAGAGGCACGCACGTGGGCCGACGGCGAGAACGCTCACCGCGCCGTCGTCGAAGTCGCGCCGTTCGATCTACGGGAACGCGCCCCGACCCGCATCGGCAACCGGATGGGCCGTCCCGAAAAGTCCGAACAGCGCGAGATGTCACCGGCCGTCCACACCCTCTTTCCCATCGGTGAGGCGGGCGGGAACCAGCGCGACGTGACCGGCGCGGCGAAACAACGGGACGTGTCGCCCGCCGCGCCCGGCGAGATCGACGTCGAGGTCGCCCGGCGGCGCTGTCCCGACTGTGATAACACCACCTTCCGCGGTCGCTGTCGCGAGTGCGGCTCGTGGACCGACCCCCACTACGTCTGTCCCGACTGCGAGCACAACGTGGAACCCGACGAGTCGGGTCGTGCAGAGTGTCCCGGCTGTGAGACGCTGGCTCGCTCGACCGAGTACCGCGATCTCGACTTGAATCAGGAGCTTCGGGAGGCCCACGAGGCGGTCGGCGAGCGCGCCGGCTCGTACGATATCCTGAAAGGCGTGAAGGGACTCACCTCGATGCATAAGATTCCCGAACCCCTCGAAAAAGGTGTTTTGCGGGCGAAAAACGACGTTTCCTCGTTCAAAGACGGAACCGTCCGCTACGATATGACGGACCTCCCGGTCACCGCCGTCCGGGCAGCGGAACTCGACGTGAGCGTCGATCAGCTGCGCGAGCTCGGCTACGAGACGGACATCGACGGTGAGCCGCTCCGCCACGCCGATCAGCTGGTCGAGCTACAGGTGCAGGATATCGTTCTTCCGGACGGCGCGGCCGAACACATGCTCCGTACCGCCGACTACGTGGACGATCTGCTCGAACGGTACTACGGACTGGACGCCTTCTACGAACTCGACGACCGCGACGACCTCGTCGGCGAGCTCGTCTTCGGGATGGCTCCCCACACCTCTGCGGCAGTCGTCGGCAGAGTCGTCGGCTTCACCTCTGCGGCCGTCGGCTACGCGCATCCGTACTTTCACGCCGCGAAACGGCGGAACTGCTTCCATCCGGAGACGAAGCTGTGGTATCGCGACGAGACCGAGGAGTGGCACTACGGTCGCATCGACGAGTTCGTCGAACGGCGACTCGATCCCGCCACGGCCCGCGAGGACGACTTCGGGACGCTCGTTCAGGAGCTGGACGGCGACGTGTTCGTTCCTTCGGTGACGGACGGCGGTCGTGAGACGGTGAAGCCGGTCGAAGCGGTGTCGAAACACCCGGCTCCTGCACACATGGTTCGGGTCGAAACCGAGGGGGGCCGGACGCTGACTGTGACCCCTGACCACCGCCTTTGTCGTTGGAATCAGGAGATAGAGAAGGTCGAAGCCAGCGAGATCACCGTCGGAGACGATCTCGCCGTTCCGACACAGCGATCGACCGACCGCGCAGAGGAACCCCGGCCCGCTACCGCCGACGGCGGTGTCGTGACGGATACTGTCTCTTCGGTCGAAACCGTCCAGAGCGACAGCGAACACACCTACTGTCTCACCGTTGCAGACACGCACACACTCGTCGCGAACGATACGTACGTCGCGCAGTGCGACGGCGACGAAGACTGCGTGATGCTCCTGATGGACGGACTGCTGAACTTCTCGAAAGCCTACCTGCCGAACCAGCGAGGCGGGCGGATGGACGCACCTCTCGTGATGTCCTCACGTATCGACCCCTCCGAGATCGACGACGAGGCGCACAACATGGATATCGTCGACCGGTATCCCCGCGAGTTCTACGAGGCGACCCGCGAGCAGGCCGACCCCGAGGACGTGGATATCCAAATCGCGGAGGACACGCTCGGCACTGCAAGCGAGTACAGCGGCTTCGATCACACCCACGATACGACGGATATCGCGCTCGGGCCTGATCTTTCGGCGTACAAGACGCTCGGGAGCATGATGGACAAGATGGACGCACAGCTCGCGCTGGCGCGGAAGCTCCGCGCCGTGGACGAGACCGACGTGGCCGAGCGCGTCATCGAGTACCACTTCCTGCCGGACCTCATCGGGAATCTTCGCGCGTTCTCGCGACAGGAGACGCGGTGTCTCGACTGCGGGGAGAAGTACCGTCGGATGCCCCTGACCGGCGACTGTCGAGAGTGCGGCGGTCGCGTGAACCTCACCGTTCACGAGGGGTCCGTGAACAAGTACATGGACGTGGCACTCCGGGTCGCTGAGGAGTACGGCTGCCGGGAGTACACCAAACAGCGACTAAACATTCTCGAACGCTCGCTCGAATCGGTGTTCGAGAACGACAAGAACAAGCAGGGAAGCATCAGCGACTTCATGTAAACCCGTTCCTCTACTTCGCTTGGCGCGGCGACGCCGTCGAGTACTGGGAGTAGGATTTTCTTTGCCCCTGTCGTTGGTCGGGCATGGAGAAAGTCGCAGTTGACGACGTGGACTCGTGGCAGGGACCGGCCTCGGTCAAGCGCCCGGTCGGACGCGCGCTCGGGCTGACGGACGCGGCACTCAACTACTACGAGCTCGCTCCGGGTGAGTCGTTCGCCTTCGGCTACCACAGACACGAACGCCAAGAGGAGCTGTTCTACATCATCGAAGGAACGGCGACCTTCGAGACGGAAGACGGCGAGACGGTCGTCGGTCGCGGCGAACTCGTCCGGTTCGAGCCGGGGGAGTGGCAACAGGGGTCCAACGACGGGGACGAGCGAGTGCGCGCGCTCGCGTTCGGCGCGCCCGCGGAATCGGGTGAGACGACGATCCTTCGGGCGTGTCCCGACTGTGGAGATCGAACCGAGCAGGCAATCGACCGTCCAGACGATGACGAGACGGCACTCGTGACGACGTGTGTCGACTGCGACGCGGAGACGGCGCGGTTCTCGTAGCCAAACACGGAAGTCCATCGCCCGCGTACGTTCCGGCATGACGGAGCCGGCGACGTTCGTGTACGACGACGAGTGTGGCTTCTGTACGTGGTGTGCACAGCGGCTCATCGACTACTCCGATCTCGCCGTCATCGGCTTCTCCGATCTCGACGACGAGCAGTTAGCGCGACTCCCCGAAGACTGGCGTGAGGGTGCACATCTCATCACTGACGAACAGGTGTACTCGTTCGGCGAGGCGATCGAACAGGCGTTCGAGCGCAGCGAGCTCGCACCACCGAAGGTCGACGAGACGCTCGATTTCCTCCGCCAGTTCAGCGACTACAACCGCCTGCGCGAGAGGCTGTACCGCGAAGCCGCCGATCGCCGTGCCCTGTGGGGGAAGTTCGCCCGACAGGACAGTCCCGTGCGTCGTACCTGAACAGGGGTCGGCTGTATACCAGAAACGCCACCGTTTCGGGTGGAAGTATGTGTTTGCGTACCACCCTCGAAGTAGCTTCTTTTTGGCCCGCCTCCCAGCGACGGTATGCCCGGTCCCGTATTCATCGAGGGTGACCGCATCGACCTCCACGTCATCGAAGAGTCGGACGCCGAGACCATCCAGCAGTTGGTCAATCGGCCGGCCGTCCGACAGGACCTCGGGATGACGACCCCGATTGCCCTCCACGAGGAAGAAAAGTGGATTACCGGGGACGACGACGGCACCACGTTCTTCATCGGTCTCGACGGTGAGGGTATCGGTACTATCGGAATGGACGACCCGAGCACGTGGGGCACCGCCAACATCAGCTACTATCTCGACCCCGAACGCTGGGGCAACGGCTACACGAGCGAGGCGCTGCATCTGCTCGCGCAGTACGCCTTCGGCGAGCGTCGGGTCGCGAAGCTCACCGGTGACGTGTGCGCGACGAACGACGCCTCGGCCGGCGTGATGGAGTCTGTCGGCTTCGTGCAGGAGGGTCGCCGCCGGAAGGAGGCGTTCGTCGACGGCGAGCGCATCGACGTGCTCCGATACGGCCTGCTCGCCGAGGAGTACGAGGCTCCCGAATAGGATTCCGTCGTCGCGGTCGCTGTGCGGTAACCGCGCCGTTGCGGTTGCTGTGCAGTCAGCGTCGAACGAAACTGCGCGGCGAGGCGCGATGCGCCGAGCCGTAGGCGCGCGGACCACCACGAGCCGACCGTAGGGAGGCTCGTGACGGGAGCACGCCCGCATATTTTCAACCAGTTTTTGCCGCGCGGCGAAGCCGCGCGTGCAAAAAGTGGGTCTACATCATGCCGCCCATGCCACCCATGCCGCCCATACCGCCACCACCCATGCCGCCGGGTGCACCGCCTTCGTCCTCCTCGCCCTCGGTGGAGAGGTCGCCGGCGGAGATGATGTCGTCGATTTTGAGCACGAGGTTCGCGGCTTCGGTGGCAGACGAGACCGCCTGCTCCTTGGCGTGTGCCGGCTCGACGACGCCCGCGTCGTAGGTATCGACCACGTCGCCGGTGAACACGTCGAGTCCGGCGTGGACATCGTCGTCGGCGTGTGCGGCTCGGAGATCGACGAGCGTGTCGATGGAGTCGAGCCCGGAGTTGTCCGCGAGGACGCGCGGGATCAGCTCCAGCGCGTCGGCGAACCCTTCGACAGCGAGCTGTTCGCGACCCTCGACGGAGTCGGCGTAGTTACGCAGTCGGGAGGCGACCTCGACCTCGGCCGCACCGCCGCCCGCGAGCACGCGACCGTCGGAGACGGTCGTCGCGACCACGTCGAGCGCGTCGCCGATACCGCGTTCGAGCTCGTCGACGACGTGTTCGGTGGAGCCGCGAAGCAGGAGCGTCACGCCGTGGCTGTCTGTCCCTTCGACGTAGAACAGCTCGTCCTCGTCGTCGCGGGAGACGCCGGCGACGCCGGTCAGACTTCTTCACGCGGCGGACCGCGAGGATGTCGCGCTTCGCGAGGTAATGCTGGGCCATGTCGTCGATGCCTTTCTGACAGAAGACGACGTCTGCGCCGGTATCGGCGATAGCGTCGACCTTCGCGCGAAGCTGCTCCTCCTCGCTGTCGAGGAACGACTGGAGCTGGTCCGGAGAGTCGAGCTGCAGCTCGGCGTCTACGTCCGTCTCGTCAAGCTCGATCGGTGAGTTGGTGAGCAGCACGTTCGCGTCCGTCAGGTCGGTCGGCATCGACTCCTGAACGGGGTCCTTGTCGATAACTGCACCGTTGAGCAGCGTCGACTCGCTGGCCGAGTGGCCGGTCTGGGTCTCGATGTTGACGTACTCCAGATCGACGACGTGGCTGCCGTCGTCGGCCTCGACGGTGACGCCCTCGACGGCCTCGACGATGAGCTGGCTGAGAAGCTCCTTGTTGAGCTCCGCGCCCTTGCCTGTCATCGACGTTTCGGCGACCTTGCGGAGCCGGTCGGTGTCGGTCGGGTCGACGGACTCGGCGAGCGCGCCGATCTCCTCGCGGGCCTGCTCGCTCGCGAGATGGAACCCTTTGATGATCGCCGTCGGATGAATATCCTGTTCGAGGAGGTCCTCGGCGCTCTTGAGGAGTTCGCCCGCGACCGCGACGGCGGTCGTCGTCCCGTCGCCAGCCTCGTCCTCCTGCGTCTCGGCGACCTCGACGATCATCGAGGCCGTCGGGTTGTCGATGTCCATCTCTTCGAGGATGGTGACGCCGTCGTTCGTGACGGTCACGTCGCCCATCGAGGAGACGAGCATCTTGTCCATGCCTTTCGGGCCGAGCGTCGAACGTACCGCTTCGGCGACGGCGCGTGCCGCCGAGATGTTGTGTCCCTGTGCGTCTTCGTCTTTCATCCGCTGGGAGTCCTCTCCGAGAACGACCATCGGCTGCCCCTGCATTCGCTGTTGACTCATGTCATCAGTGAATTGCTCGCGGTTCTATATAAATGTGGTGGATTGCGTCGTCTCGAATCTGAGCATCCACCGGGCCGAGAGCCGAGAGAATCAGCCGCATGCGTCCGGATCGGTCGCCATCTCTGTCTGTGGTATGGTGTCTCGTACCTCGGCTGTCGTCGAACCGAGCAGGGCGTTTATACGTTTACTCAGTTGTGCCGCCGACATCGCCGGAGTCGAACTCCGTCGAGCGTTCTGCACACTCACGGTCGTTCGTCGGCAGAAACGCCGGGACAGAGATTTGAACCACGGTCAGACGTGCTCACTGCGTTGCGCGCGACTTCCCTGATTCAAATCCCTGCGAACGCTTCGCTACCAGCGTATCAGAAACGCCGGGACAGGGATTTGAACCGGACGCAGACGGTCCTGCTCGCTCACTCCGTTCGCTGTGCGGGCTGCGGCTGCGAGGGTTCAAATCTTCGAACGTTCTGCACGCTCACGGTCGTTCGTCGGCAGGAACGCCGGGACAGGGATTTGAACCCTGGATCCACAATGGAACACGCTTTCCAGGCGTGCGCCTTACCACTCGGCCATCCCGGCTCGGTCGTTGCTACCCCGCTCGTCGTGTAAAGCGTTTCGAGACCGTCACGGAAGCCGCCGCCCGACGAGATACGACAGACCGGTCGTGACGACCGCCACGAGGATCCCGACGAGCAGTACCAGCAGAACCGACAGATCGACGCCCACCGCCAGCCGATAGCCGAACGCGAGCACGAGAAAGAGGAGTCCACCGATGACACCCCACAGCGCGCTCTCGCGAACGGCCGAGTCCATCACCCGAGCGTCGCGACTGCTTCGATCTCGACGGCGACTCCCTTCGGGAGCGCGCCGGCCTGCACGGCCGACCGCGCCGGCGGCTCCGTGTCGAAGAACGCCGCGTACGCCGCGTTCATCTCGTCGAAGTCGTCGATGTCGGCGAGAAACACCGTCGTCTTCAGCACGTCCGTCGGCTCCGCGCCCGCCTCCGCCAGCACGGACTCCAGATTCGACAGCGCGAGCTCCGTCTGCTCGGCCACCGGCGCGTCCGCGCGCAGTTCGTCGTCGGGGGTCAGCGGTATCTGTCCGGCGGTGAAGACCAGCTCACCGTTCGTCGTCGCCTGACTGTACGCGCCGACGGCATCCGGAGCCGCGTCGGTGTGGACGATCTGTTTCATACTCGTGGAACGCGTGGCCCGGTCTTAACTCCGATGAAGCTCCGCTCCCGTCGCGTCCCGGCTCCACCGCGCTGGTCCACTCACGCCAGATGGCGAGATGTTTTGCTCACCGAGGTCATGGCGTCTGCCAATGGAGCTGGAATCGGTTCCCGGTGTCGGGGAGAAGACGGCCGCGCGGCTCCGCGATCTCGACGACCCCGAAGCCGCACTCGAACGGGGTGACGTCGCCGCTATCAGCCGCGCGCCGGAGATCTCGGAGGGACAGGCCGCCCGGATCACGAGGGGAGCGATCCGCGCTCGCCACGCCGATACGACCGAGTTTCTCGCCACCGATCGTGCTCGCGAGCTCTACGACGACGCGCTCCGTCTGCTCCGGGCCGAGACCGTCACCGACTACGCCGCGAAGCGGCTGGCGACCTTCTACCCGTCCGCCAGCGAGAGCCGGCTCGCCGAGAGTCGCGAATTCACCGAAGCCGCGCTCGACCGCGAGCCGACGCCCGAGATCGCCGACGCGCTGACCGAGGTGACGCCGCTCGACGAGCCGCGGGACGTGCGCGTACGCGATCGCTGTCTCGCCACGACCGACGCCGAGACCTACTCACGGGCAGTGGACGCCTTCCCCGAGCTCTCCGTCGAGCTCGTCGACGACGCCCGCGATCTCGCGGAGCTCGCCCGCGGCTACGCGACCGTCGTCGCGCTCGACGAGTCGTTCGCCGGGCTGGATATCGAGGGCGACGTGCGCGTCGAACCCGACGCGTTCGACGATCCCGTCGCCGTCGTCCCCGAGCGCGCCCTCGCCTTTTTCGCTCGCAACCGCGAGTCGGTCCGTGCCGCCGCTCGCGTCCACGACGCCGCCGGGATGGACGCCCCGCTCGACACCGACACCATCGAGGCGACGCTCTCCCGGCTCACTGACGCGGGAACCGTGGCCGACGACGACGAACTCGATCGGCTCTCGGTCGCCGTCGACGATCTCGACGCCGCCGTCTCGATGGCCGAAAACGCCGCCAACGACCGCCTGCGCGAGGCCATCGAGGAGCGTGACGTGACCATCGAGGGCGGCGACCTGCTCTCGCTCGTGGAGCGAGGTGCAGGCGTCGACTCCCTGCTCGATCGCGAACTCGCCGACGAGTACAGCGCCGCGATCGAGACCGCCCGCGACCGGCTCGTCGAGACGCTCTCGCTCTCGGATCACGCCTCTCGCGCCCGGACAGCCTTCCCCGACGACCCCACATTTCCCGTCGAACACGACGAGCGCGTCGTGAGCAAGCTCCGCGAGGAGCTGACTGCCGAGCGCGACCGCCGCGCCACCCGACTCAAACAGGAGCTTGCAGAGCAGTTGGCCGACCTGCGCGAGCCGGCCGCCGATCTCGTCCACGCCGCGCTCGAACTCGACGTGGAGCTCGCCGTCGCCAGATTCGCTGACCGCTACGACTGCACGATGCCCGAGGTCGGTGGCTCCGGCGTCGCTATCGAGGGGGGCCGCTCACCCCTGCTCGACGTGGCGTTCGCGGAGGTCGATCCGGTCGAGTACACCGCCTCTGGGGTCGCCCTGCTCTCGGGCGTCAACTCCGGCGGGAAGACCTCAACGCTCGATCTGGTCGGGCTGGTCGCCGTCCTCGCCCACATGGGGATGCCGGTTCCCGCCGACGAGGCACGGATCGAGCAGTTCGAATCGCTCCACTATCAGGCGAAATCACAGGGGACCCTCGACGCCGGGGCCTTCGAATCGACGCTCCGGGAGTTCGGCGACCTCGCCACCGGATCGGCGACGCGGCTCGTCCTCGTGGACGAGCTCGAATCCATCACCGAGCCGGGTGCGAGCGCGCTCATCATCGCCGGCATTCTCGAAGCGCTCCACGAGTCGGACTCGACGGCCGTCTTCGTCTCCCATCTCGCCGGCGAGATCCGCGACGCCTGCGCGTTCGACGTACAGGTGGACGGGATCGAGGCCGTCGGTCTGGAAGACGGGGAGCTTCAGGTGAATCGCTCGCCGGTGAAGGACAAGCTCGCTCGCTCGACGCCGGAGCTGATCGTCGAGAAGCTAACGGAGGACTCGGACGGGCAGTTTTACGACGACCTGCTGGAGAAGTTCGAGTGACTAACCGCGATAGCGCGATCAGAGATTCCCGTACGCCTCATCGCCCTCTCGGTATGTCGTCTCGTAGAACTGCTTTCCCTTCTGCACGTACGGCCATAGCAGATACTCTGCCTCAGATTTCTCTGTCTGTTTACCGTACTTATTTAGAAGTGATTCGCTGAGCGACTCGAACGCTTCAGAGAACGGCTTGCAGGTCTCGTACTCTCCGTCCTCGATTGCCGTGTCGAGAACGTCCTGTTCTGCCGGCGTGCGCTCGCCGTAGACGACAGGGATAGTCTTCTCCTGCTGGTCGGCCGTAAGGTCGGCTCTCTCACATCGAATCGAGGCAGAGTTCTTCTGGGCACAGCCAGTGAGCTGCTGACAGCCGCCAAGCAACAGCAGTCCACCCGACGCGAGCACCTGTCTTCTGTCCACATTTAATATGATTGATAATTCATAATAGGCTTTGTGCCAACGCTGCTCAGCTGGTGTACTGGCGGACTACGACAGTGCAGTACGCCAGTACACTCATTACAAACGCACACGAAGTACAGATAATGCCCGTGAGTATCGACGAGTTCGAATCAGACGAACTGCCGAGCGAGCAGAGCGTGCCGTCACAGGTGGTGGCGTTTCTGCACAGCCACGCGAACAAGGCGTTCACGCGCGGCGAGATCGCCATGGAAGTTGACGCCAACCCTAATGCTGTCGGGACGGCACTTTCACGACTGAAAAATCGGAGCCTTGTCCGCCATCGCGGCAACTACTGGGCGATAACGGACGACGACGAACGTGTCCAGAGTGCGTATGACCTCGCAGCCGCCACCGCACGGCTGGAGGCTGAGGACGGCGGCATCGACCCCGGTGCGTGGGAAGAGGCTGCGCCGGATGAGCCACATCCGAGCGAGCGCGACGACTGATGCGTCCAGAACGCGGCGATGTCGTCCGAAGCACGGACCCGTTCAAGCTCGGCACCGACCGACAGCGCCCGTGGCTCATCATCAACACCGACGCACATCCGTTCGACGACGAACAGTTCATCGCGCTCGCGGTCACGACCAAACAGTACGACCCGTCCGTTCCACTCTCCGACGGCGTGTGGGAAGCCGGTGGTGTTCCACGGACTTCGTTCGTCTCACCGTGGGCGATTCACTCTCCGCGAGTCGAGGACTTCGACGGGTGGCAGGGCCGTGTCACCGACGACTACGTTGAGCGTGCTGTCGAGGCTCTCCGGATATATCTCTAGGCATTCCCCAACGCCCACAGCTTTATCATCTCCGGGTAGCGAGGTGAAACTAGAATGAGCGAAGATATGCTCGGGTGGGACGAGTCCGTGTTCCGCGACGAGACGGTCTTCGATTTCGAGTACGTCCCCGAGACGTTCCGTCACCGCGACGAGCAGATGGAGACGCTGAAGTACGCGCTCCGGCCCGCAGTCCGCGGTTCGCGCCCGCTGAACGTCCTCGCGCGTGGACCGCCCGGAACGGGGAAGACGACGGCCGTCCAGCAGCTGTTCGACGAACTCGCCGGCGTCTCGGATGTGCAGACGGTCCGCGTCAACTGTCAGGTCGACGCGACCCGCTACTCCGTCTTCTCGCGCATCTTCGAGGGGCTGTTCGACTACGAGCCGCCGACCTCCGGCATCTCGTTCAAGAAGCTGTTCGGCCAGATCACCGAGCGACTGGTCGAGGACGACGAGGTGCTCGTCGTCACGCTGGACGACGTGAACTACCTCTTCTACGAGAACGAGGCGTCGGAGACGCTTTACTCGCTGCTTCGCGCCCACGAGGCGCAGTCGGGCGCAAAGATCGGCGTCGTCGTCGTCTCCTCCGATCTCGATCTGGACGTGATCGCCGATCTGGACGGGCGGGTCCAGTCGGTGTTTCGCCCGGAGGACGTCTACTTCAACACCTACGGCGAGCGCGAGATCGTCGATATCCTTCGCGAGCGGGTCGAACGCGGCTTCGTCGAGGAGGCGGTCGGCCCGCAGATACTCGACGCCGTCGCCGAGCGAACCGCCGACTCCGGCGGCGACCTGCGAGTGGGTATCGATCTGCTCCGGCGCGCGGGTCTCAACGCCGAGATGCGCGGTGTGACCGAGATCGCCGTCGAGGACGTGGAGACGGCCTACGAGAAGGCGAAACACGTCCATCTGTCTCGGCATCTGCGCGGGCTCTCCGAGTCCGAGCAGGCGTTTCTCCGCACGCTCGCCGGACACGACGGCCAACGCGCCGGCGACGTGTACGACGCCTTCCACGACGCCACGGATCTCGGCTACACCCGCTACGCCGAGATCATCAACAAGCTCGACCAGCTGGGACTCATCGACGCCGAGTACGCCGAGGTCGAGGGGCGCGGTCGCTCTCGGGAGCTGTCGCTGTCGTACGACGCCGAGGCGGTGTTAGAGCGGCTGGAATGAGTTTTATACCGTCTCGGGACCGAATGGAGCTATGACGAACCGTGGTACGACCGAGCACCGTCGCGCCGCCGAGGCGTTCGCCGCCCGCGCCCGGACGGCGCTCGGTGACGGTATCGAGACGATACGACTGTTCGGGAGCGTGGCCCGTGGCGAGGCGACCGACGAGTCGGACGTGGATCTCTTCGTCGCGCCGTGTGACTCCGAGCGAGCGGCGCGACTCCGCGAGCTCGCGTACGAGGTAGAGCTTGCGTTCGCCGTCCCGATCTCGCTCACCATCGAACCGAATCTCGACGGTGATCATCCGTTCGTCGCCCACGTCCGGGAGACGGGAGTGCCGTTGGATGGATGAGGAACCTGCGGCCGAGATCGAGACCGCACGGACGGCCCTCGCAGACGCGCGACTGCTGCTCGATCACGGCGGATCGACCGAGGGCGTCGTTAACCGCCTCTACTACGCCTGCTTCCATGCCGCTCGCGCTGCTCTGTACAGCCGCGGCGAACAGCCGCGTTCACACGGCGGCGTCAGAACGCAGTTCGGACAGGTCGTCGTGCTCGCCGGTGACGCACCGCGCGAACACGGGAAGCTGCTTCGCGATCTCTCGGATTACCGCTCCGTCGCGGAGTACGCGAGCCGAACACCGGCGGTCGATACGCGGCCGCTACTCGCGGACGCCGAGCAGTTCGTCGATCACGCCGTCTCCCTCGTCGAGTAGCAGTCCGCCCCTGTCCACGCACTGCGTGGTACTGACTGACACAGTACCGTTATTATGAGCTGTGCCGTTCGTCTACATACATGCCGGAATGCCAGAACTGCAGCTCGTTCGTGACGGCAGCGTACGCTCGTGTGTTCACACCGAACGGCGTCGACGCACCCCGCGTCTGTCCGCAGTGTGAGGACAAGATCCGCGACGGCGCAGACGTGCGGCAGGCCCGCTCGACCCGGCGAACCTAACCTTTGCTCGCGGCTTCGACGTACTCGCTCGCCATCTCGAACAGCGCCGTCGCCCGCTCCTGCTCGCGGGCTTCTGCCGTCACCCGAATCAGTGGCTGGGTCCCACTCGCCCGCAGGAGGAACCAGCCGTCGTCGGTCGTGACGCGTACCCCGTCCAGCGTCGAGACGCGCGCGTCGTCGTACGCCGCCAGCAGTCGCTCGCGCAGCCGCTCCATCGCCGCCGTCTTCGCTTCGACCGCCACGCTCCCGCGCTCGATGGGGTAGGTCGGTATCTCGCTCGCCCGCTCGGCGAGCGGTCGCGTCGCCGCCAGTTCGACCAGCTTGCAGGCGGCGTACGGGCCGTCCGGACACAGCGTCTCGGCCGGCCAAATCCACGCGCCAGACGGCTCGCCGCCGAAGGTCACCTCCGGGGCCGTCGCTGCTGCCGCGACGTGCGTATCACCGACGGGCGTGCGCTCCACGTCGATGTCGCGAGCGGCGAGATACTCCTCGACGGCGAGGCTCGTATCGACGGGAACGGCGACGCGCTCGCCGGCGCTCGCGGCGTCAGCGGCGAACAGCGCCAGCGTCACGTCTCCCGACAGATAGGTTCCGTCATCCGCCACGGCACGCAGACGGTCGGCGTCCCCGTCGTGAGCGAGTCCGAGCGTCGCGTCCGACTCCCGAACGAGCGCGGCGAGTGACCCGCAGTGTTCGGCCGTCGGTTCCGAGGGCCGCCCCGGGAACGAGCCGTCGGGTTGGGCGTTCAGCGTCTCGACCTCGCAGCCGAGCTCGGCGAGCACGTCGACGGTGACCTCACCCGCGCCGTTTCCGAGATCGACGACGACCTGCTCGGAGGCGGCGTCGGTCGCCGCGACCAGCCGCTCGCGGTGGCGTTCTGTCACGTCTACCTGCGTTCGCGACCCCAGCCCGTCCCACGGTTCGAGCGTCCAGTCGTTCGCGGCGATCCGGCGCTCGATGTCGGCCCGCCGGTCACCGTCGAACGCCTGTCCCGACGGCTGCCACAGCTTGAGTCCGTTGTCGGGCGCGGGGTTGTGACTCGCCGTGACGACGACGCCCGCGCCCGCCTCCATCGGCCCGACCGCCCGCGCGATCGTCGGGGTCGCCGCGACGCCGGCATCGAGCACGTCCGTTCCCGTCTCGCGGAGCCCCGCGGCGAGCGCGTCGAGCAGCAGCCTCCCGGAGTCGCGGGGATCGCGCCCGACGACGACACGGCGTGACTCTCCGCGCGCCGTGAGCTGTGCTCCGAGCGCCCGCCCGACGTCGAGTGCGACGCCCGCCGTCACCGTCTCCCCGACCGGCCCGCGGATCCCGCTCGTTCCGAACATGGCCCCGATTCACCGTGAGAGAACTACTGTGTGTCGAGTCGAACCCGGGTCGGTACTGCCCCGGTCGCCTCCGCGAGTTCGAGATACCGATCCGCGACGTCGTCGCTCCCGACGGCCCCCGGAAAGCTGCTCTCCGGCGGCCGCACCGCCGTCGCTATCTCGACGTAGGTCACCTGCACCCCGTCGAGTGACTCGGCGAGCGTCCGCGTCAGCCCCCGCGTGGCCGGGGCGGCACTCGCCCACTCCACCTGCTCGGGGGCCGGCTCGCTCGCGTACGTGGTCCCGGAGACGAGCACCGTCCCGCCGTCACGAAGGTCGTCCAGACACGCCTGCACGAGCAGGAACGTACCGAGGGTGCGGACCCGCCACAGTCGTTCGAGCGTCGCGGCGTCGGCCGACTCGACCGGGTGGCCGCCGCCACCGCTGGCGTTACAGACGAGACAGTCCACGGAGCCGAACGCCTCCCGCGTCTCCGCGACCGCCCGCGTTACGTCGTCCTCGTCGGTGATGTCGGCCCGGATCGAGACGGCCGTATCGAGATCATCAGCGAGGGCTGGTGTCCCAGAGCGCGAGACGAGCGCGACCTGCCAGCCGGCCGCGTCGAACCGCCGCGCGAGACCGGTCCCGATTCGCTCTCCGACGCCGGCAAGCAGTATCGTCTGTGTCATGCGCTCACGGAGGAGCCAGATACTCAAATCAGTTGTCGGCTCCCCGCTCCGCGATAGCGCCGACGCGATGGGCCGGACCCGAGGCTTTTCGGCATCCCCGCGCCGACGACTCCGCATGAAACGGACGGGTGGCTCCGACGAGGCGAAGCGGCGAGCCGGCGAGGCGGCCGCCGACCGCGTCACCGACGGTCAGGTGGTCGGACTCGGGACCGGAAGCACGGCCGCCTACGCGATTCGCCGGCTCGGGCGCGCGGTCGATTCCGGTCTCGACGTGCGCGCCGTTCCGACCTCGTTCCAGTCGCGCGAGCTCGCCCGCGAGGTCGGGATTCCGCTGGTGACGCTCGACGAGGCGACGCCCGACATCGCGATCGATGGAGCCGACGAGGTGGCCGGCTTCGACCTCGTGAAGGGAGGCGGAGCGGCCCACGCCCGCGAGAAGTACGTCGCCGGCGCGGCAGACCGCTTTCTCGTCGTCGTGGACGACTCGAAGCCCACCGACCGACTGGCCGGCCCGGTCCCGGTCGAGTTCCTCCCGGGCGCGCGAGTGCCGGTCGCGGCGGCCATCCGCGACGCCGGCGGCGAGCCGACGCTCCGTACCGCACAACAGAAGGACGGACCCGTCGTCACGGACAACGGGAACCTCGTCTTCGACTGCGCGTTCGACGCGATCGACCCCGAACCGCTGTCTGCGACGCTGTCGGCGATTCCGGGCGTCGTCGAACACGGACTGTTCGTCGGGATGGCCGACGCGGTGTTCATCGGGAGCGAGAGCGGCGTCGAGCGGCGAGCGCCGCCGCTGTCGGAGTAGCGTCGAAAGAAAACGGGAGGGTCGCTCCGACTTAGAGGTCGCGCGGCTGGACCGTCTTGCGCTTGTTCGAATCCGCGCGTCGCGCGGCGTCTTCGAGCAGCTCCTCGACTTCCGCGTCGAGCGCCTCGTAGAAGTCGGAAGCGACGTTCATCTCATCGAGTTCGTCCTTCACTGCGGCCTTGACGATTAGGTCTGCCATTACACCACGGCGTACTCCGAGGCGGCTTATATACTTTCCTGAATCGCTGGCGGTAGGGGGCGTCACGCACCCGTTTTGCACTGTAGAATCAGGCAGAATCCGGCTCGCTCTCCGACAGCCCCGTAACCCTCCGTCACAAACGGCGGGTATGCGTGAACTCCTCGAACGCGTGGCGGCGGGCGACTGCTCGCCCGCGGCCGCCGAGAGTCAGCTGCGCGGCTACGCGACCGGCGAGGCCGGTCGCTTCGACGCCGCCCGCACCACCCGTACCGGTATCCCCGAAGCCATCCTCGCAGACGGGAAGACGGTCTCCGAGACCGCAGCGCTCGCGCTCGACGCGCTCGACGCGACGGGTCACGCGCTCGTCACCCGCACCGACGACGACATCGCAGCGCGCATCGAGCAGGCGGTGAGCGACGAGTTTTCCGACGCGACAGTCGACTACGACCCCCGTGCCCGGACCGTCACCGTCCACGCGACCGAGTACGAGCCGCCCGACCTCGACGCGACCATCGGAATCGTCACCGCCGGCACGTCCGATGCAGCTCCCGCCGGAGAGGCGGCCGTCGTCGCCCGGGAGATGGGCGTTGCCGTCGATCGCGTGGACGACGTGGGCGTCGCCGGCATCCACCGACTGTTCGACCAGCTCGATCGCATCCGCGAGCCGGACGTGCTGATCGTCGCCGCCGGCAGGGAAGGCGCGCTTCCGACGGTCGTCGCTGGTCTCGTCGACGCGCCGGTGATCGCGCTCCCGGTCTCGAACGGCTACGGCCACGCCGGCGGCGGCGAGGCGGCCCTCGACGGGATGTTACAGTCGTGTACGCCGCTGTCGGTCGTCAACATCGACGCCGGGTTCGTCGCCGGCGCACAGGCCGGGCTCGTGGCGCGTGCCGTGGCCGACGCACGAAGCGACTGAACGGTCAGTTCAGTCGCCGTCAAGCGAGGGTATATGAGGACGGGACTCCACCGTACTGATACCGATGCGGTCTCGCCCGCGTCGGACAACTATGCCAACGTGTGACCACTGTGACGCGCACGTCTCGGAGCGGTTCGCCCGTGTCTTCACCGACGACGCCGGCGCGCTCCGCGCCTGTCCGAACTGCTCGGCGAACGCAGGTATCGCCGAGGTCTCACAGGAACGTGCGTTTCAGTCACGCCTCTGACAGCGTCGTACTGCCCCCGAATCACGGGGGTGTCTCTCCCCTCCACCCGTGACCACCGCCCACTTCGTCTACGTCATCGAGTGTGCAGACGACAGCTTCTATACTGGCTACACGACGGACGTCGAGCGCCGCGTCGCCGAACACGACGCTGGCGACGGCGCGAAGTACACCCGCGGACGCACGCCGGTCGAGCTTCGCCACACCGAGCAGTTCGACACGAAGCGCGCCGCGATGGCTCGCGAGTACGAGATCAAACAGCTCTCGCGCCCTCAGAAGGAGCGACTCGTCGGCGAGAGTTGAAGTACGAACCCGGGACCACCCCTCATATGCACGCCCACCTGTTGGCCGGCGACTGCACCACGACGTTCGACGGTGACCGCTCCTACGAGAAACGCGGCCGCGTCGTCTGTCTCCGCAAGCCCGACGACACGCTTCTCGTCCACGACGCTGCCGGCTATCGCCCGGTCGCGTGGCTCACCCGACCGGAGACCTCGATGGCCGTCGGGTCGCCGCCGACGGTCGAGGCCCGCGACGGTGACGACCGCCTGCGCGTTATGTTCCACGAGACCAGCGTCGACGTTCGCGTTCCCGTTTCGTCGGCTGGTGAAACCGTCGGACCGTGTCCCGACTGTCCGGGCGCGCTCGTCGAGCGGTCAGGGACGCTCGCCTGCACCGACTGCGACCGCGAGCACGCGCTGCCCGCGGGCGCGACCGTCCTCGAAACGACCTGCGACTGCGGGCTTCCGCGACTGTCGGTGACTCGCGGCGCGACCGTCGAGGTCTGTGCGTCTCGGAGCTGTGAGCCGCTGGACGCCGCGATCGAGGCAGAACTCGACCGACGGTTCGACTGTCCCGACTGCGGGCGGGACATGCGCGTCGTCCGCGCAGGCGGACTGCTGCTCGGCTGTGACGGCTACCCCGACTGCGACGTGTCGGTGTCGCTCCCGGACGAGGTGTGTGACGGCGTCTGCGACTGCGGTCTCCCGACCGCCGGCGGGCGATGTCTCGACGCCGGCTGCCCGTCTCCGTAGACTTTTCCCGGGGGCCGCCTGTGAGCCAGATATGGAGACGCACGTCGAGGGGGAGACGGTCCGGGTCGGCCACACCGGCCGCGAGCAGTTCTACGACGCCCGCGGCTACGGCCACCCGGTCGACGGTGAACTCTCCCTCTCCCGCGTCGAGACCGCTCACCTCCTCTACCGGGGGGACATCGACTCGGTCGACGGGATGGGGTTCCGGGAGTTCCTCGCGACCGAAGACGGTCTCGCCTCCCGGTTTCTCGTCTACAAGGATCTGCGCGACCGCGGCTTCTATCTCACGCCCGCCCGCGAGGCGTGGGTCGATGACCCCGACGGCATCGACTTCGTCGTCTACCCCCGCGGCGATGGGCCGTGGGACGACACCGTCGCGTACCGGGTCCGCGTCGTCGCCGAACGCGATCCCGTCCCCGCCGCCGACCTCGGTGACGTCGTCCTCGCCGTCGTCGATGAGGAGTCCGAACTCACCTATCTGGAGACGAGCCGTCCGGAGGTGTCCGGCACTGCCGCCGAGCCGCCCGAACACGGGACCGATGCCGTCCTCCTCGACGACCGCGCCGTCGTCTGGGAGCCGCCCGAACGGCTCCACGCGGCGGCCTTCTACGGTCAGCCCCTCGATGACGACCGCACCGCCGTCCAGCTCTCGCTCGTCGAAGGCGCGTATCTCGCAGCACAGGGAGTGCTCTCGTTTCCGGGCGGGCGCGAATCGGTGCTCGAACTCGGACGCGACGCCGAGGGCGACCGCTTCGACCGCCGGCTCGCCGTCTACACCGCGCTCCGGACCAGCGGGGTCGTCCCCAAGACCGGATTCAAGTTCGGCGCGGAGTTCCGCACCTACGCCGACATCTCGTCGGTTGAGGAGTTGGGCCACTCCGAGCGACTGGTGCGCGTGCTCCCGACTGATCACACCTTCGCTCCGCGAGACCTCTCGCTCGATATCCGACTCGCCCACGGCGTTCGCAAGGAGATGGTGTTCGCGTTCACTGACGGGATTGGCCACGAACCGGACGCGAGCGCCGACGTCGAGTGGCTCTCCGTTCAGCGGCTCACGCCGTGAGAGTCGGCACGTCTGCCGCGCCTTCCAGCCCTACGGATAAGCTATTCGCTCGTGTGTGACGCAGTACAGGCGAACGAACCGTTTTTGACTCGAACCACCGAGGTTCGGGTATGAACGACGGCCACGACGAGGACGCGTCGATACCGCCCCGTGAGAATCTCATAGCGGACGGTGGTGAGTGGTCGGGGAGCGACCACGAGGCAAGTCGGATTCCCTCCGACAGTGGTGAGTGGTCGGGGAGCGACCACGAGGCTCGTCGGACGCTCTCCGACGGCGGGAGCGCGGCAGGCGCAGACGACGTCACCCTCGACCCGTGGGGCTCTGCGAGCGTCGATGACTACCAGACGCTGTTCGATCAGTTCGGCATCGAGGCGTTCGAGGACGTGCTCTCGCGAGTGCCGAATCCGCACTCACCGATGCGCCGGGGGGTCGTCTTCGGCCACCGCGACTACGGTCCCGTCGCCGACGCGATGGCAAACGACGACCCCTTCGCCGTCCTCTCGGGCTGGATGCCGACCGGCGATCCGCATATCGGCCATCTGCTGATGATGAACGAGATCATCTACCACCAACAGCAGGGCGGTGACGCCTACGCGCTGGTGGCCGATCTGGAGGCGAACTCCGCGCGCGGGCTCTCGTGGGCGGAGATCGACGGCCACACCGAGGCGTATCTGCTCTCGCTGCTCGCGCTCGGCTTCGACGCCGACGAGGGAGAAATATACCGGCAGTCGGGCAACGAGCGACTCCGGAACCTCGCCTTCGAACTCGGGGCGGCGGCGAACCTCTCGGAGATGCAGGCGCTGTACGGCTTCGACGGCGAGACCAACATCTCGCATATGCAGTCGGTCGTCACGCAGATGGCCGATATCCTCTATCCGCAGCTCGACGAGCCGAAGCCGACGGTTATCCCGGTCGGCCCGGATCAGGACCCGCACGTTCGGTTCGCGCGCGACCTCGCCGACCGGACCCGCTACTTCGGCGTGACGGAGGCGTACGCCAGCTTCGAGGCCGACCCCGCCGAGCGCGTCCTCATCCGTGCGGCGTACGACGCGCTCGACGGCGAGCAGGAGACCGTCAGGTGTGAGGACGCCGCCGGTTATCTCCGCGAGCATCGCTCCGGCGAGGCGGGGACGAGCGTCCTGTCCAAGCTCGATAACGCGGGCGAGGAGCCGGTTCGCCCCCGGGTTCGATTCCTCGACCGCAACGCGACCGACGACGCGTTCGAGACGCTCATCGAGGCGATCGACGGCGAGAAGCGCGTCTTCGAGAGGCACGTCGATAGCTTCGAGCTGGACCGCGCCGCTGCCGAGAAGCTGGCCCGCGAGGTGGAACTCGACCACGGCGGCTACGGCTTCATCGCTCCCTCCTCCATCTACAACCGGTTCATGACCGGGCTGACAGGCGGGAAGATGTCCTCCTCGATACCGGCCTCGCACATCAGCCTGCTCGACGACCCCGAGGAGGGGTACGAGAAGGTGAAATCCGCGACGACCGGTGGCCGCGCAAGCGCCGAGAAACAGCGCGAGCTCGGCGGGAAGGCCGACGAGTGTCCCGTCTACGAGCTGTACACCTACCTACTGGCCGGTGAGGACGACGCGTTCGCGACGGAGGTGTACGAGGAGTGCGTCGGCGGCGAGCGGCTCTGTGGCGGCTGTAAGGAGCAGGCCGCCGAGCTGATGGCCGAGTTCCTCGACGAGCACCAGGAGCAACGCGAGGAGATGCGCCCGGTTCTCGACGAGCTGGAGATCGAGATCGACTCACCACGGCGTCGGTGAGGAGGCTTTTGCCCGAAGCCGGGACCACTCCAACACGCTCATGCCCGGCACAGCCCACGAGGCGAGTGTGACACGCGAGGACTGGCGGGAGATCTTCGGCCACGACGAGCCGTACCCCGAGCAGGCAGACGGTATCGACGCCGCCGTCAGTGCCGCCCGTGACTCGGGCTTCGTCTCGCTCGAAGGGGCCTGTGGGACGGGCAAGACGATGCTCGCACTCACCGCCGGTGTCCATCTGACGCGCGATCCCGACTCCTCGTACGAGCGGGTCGTCGTCCTCACGAGCGTCAAACAGCAGCTGCGACAGTTCGAGACCGATCTCCGAACGCTCAACGGGAACCTCCCCGACGACTACGACCCCGTCACCGGAATGACGCTCGTCGGCAAGGCGGACGTCTGTCCGTACAACATCGAGTCGCGGGCGGGGATCGACGACGCCAACGTCTACGACCGGTGTGAGGGGCTTCGCGACCGGACGCGGGGGCTGGCCGACGAGACGACCGCCGGCTCGCTCGCGAGTCGGGCCCGGAGCCAGCAGGTCGGGCTCGCGGATTCGGGCGCGGAACAGAGCGGGCAGTTCATGGAGGTGCTCGGCGAGCCGACGCCGTATCCGCCGGACACCGTCGAGACCGACGGCGACGTCGAGTACTGTCCCTTCTACGCCCAGTATCTCGACGATCTACCGGAGGAGGGCGACGCTAGCGAGGCCGTCCCGTTCGACTTCAGCGACGAGGGACTCATCGAGCGCGACGATCTCGTCCGGCTCTCGGCGAGCCACGGGACGTGTCCCCACTCGATGATGGGCGCGATTTTGGGCCACGCGGAGGTCGTCATCGGCAACTACTACCACGCCTTCGATCCCACGACGGTCGGCTCCTTCACCGGTGAGCTGCTGGACGAGTCGACCTTCGTCGTCTGCGACGAGGCGCATATGCTCGAACCCCGCGTACGTGATCTGGTCTCCGAGCGGGTCGGTGACTCCACGCTCCGTGACGCCGAGAGCGAACTCGCGCGCGTCCTCCAGCCGCTCACCCTCGACGGAGCGAGCGGCGAACGCACGACTGCGGGTCTCTCGGACGCGCGCGAGCTCATCCGCGCCGAGCTGGATGAAAGCGACGTGACTGTCGATGAACTCGCCACGCTCCGCGAGTTCATCCGCGACCTCCGGGGTGAACTCGCCGACCGCATCGAGTCGTATCTCGACGCCGAACACCGGGGGTGGCGCGCCGATCCGACGGACCTCTCCGACGCCGAGATCCCGCTTCGCGACCCCGAACGGCCGGCCGTGGACGACATCACCGAGTGGGCAGACGAGGCGGGGTACACCGACGCCGTCTGGTCGCGTGCCGAGACGGTCGGCGCGGTGGTCGGGCGCGTCCTTGATGAGGCGGAAGACGAGGACGCTCGCCGTGCTGTCCCCGGTGTGGGCCGCGTTCTCGCCGCGTGGTATCGAACCGACCACACCGACTACTTCCGTGAGATCGAACTCGAACGCACCAACGCCGATACCGACGCCAGCACCGGCTGGCGTGGTGTGTACAACGCCTCGCTCGCCGTCCACAACTGCGTCCCCGGTGACGCGATCGCCGAGCGGCTCGGCGAGTTCGGCGGCGGGGTCCTGATGAGCGCGACGCTCGCCCCGCTCGACGTGTTCGAGGAAGTCTCCGGACTCGCCGATCTCGAAGCAGACGGCAGACCCGTCATCCAGCGGGAGTACGGACTCAGCTTTCCGACGGAGAATCGCGTCTCCTTCGCCGTCGATACGCCGAAGTTCACCTACGACAATCGCGGCCCGCCCGACGAGGAGAACGAGACACGACGAATCTACGCGAACGCGCTCCGAGCGGTGGCCCGGTCTCCCGGAAACGTCCTCGTCGGGATGCCCTCCTACGCCGAGACGGAGTGGGCCGCGGACGTGCTCGACGCCGTCGACAAGGAGATACTCATCGACGAGTCGAGCGACGACGACGCGACGGAGCGGCTCAAAGCCGAGTTCTTCCGCGGCGACGGGAAGGTACTGGTCACCTCGCTCCGAGGGACCCTGACCGAGGGCGTCGACTACCGGGGCGACAGACTCGCCGCGGCGGTCGTCTGTGGCGTCCCGATCGTGAACACGGCCTCGCCGCGGACGCGGGCCGTCCGGACCGCGTACGACCGCGAGTTCGGTGGCGACGGGGGCGACGGCTCCCGAAGCGGGTTCGAGACGGCACTGACCGTGCCGGCGGTTCGGAAGGCGCGACAGGCGATCGGTCGCGTGATCCGCGGGCCGGAGGAGGTCGGCGTGCGCGTCCTCCTCGATGCTCGCTACGCCCGTGACTCGTGGGACTCGGTGCGGGAGTATCTCGGTCCACAGCGGGAGGAGTTCCAGCCTGTCTCGCCGGATATGCTCTCGTTCGGACTGACGCAGTTCTGGGACGGTTAGAGTTCGGTGTCGACCAGCCGGAACGGCGTACCGATGTCGCGGTCGATCGCCTGCTCGTAGACGACGTGGGCCGCGGCCACGTCCTGAATCGCGAGCCCGGTCGAGTCGAAGACGGTCACGCCGGTCGGCCCGCCCGACTCTCCGCGAGCCGGGCGCTCGTCGGTCACGATCGCACCGAGCTCACCGTAGATGTCCTCGTCGGTGAGCAGTCCCTGTGACCAAGGGACGTTGATCTCCCCCGAGTGGGTGCACTGCTCGTAGTCGTCGATAACGAGCGTCGCGCGCTGCAACAGGCTATCCTCGACTTCGTGTTTTCCGGGCGCATCAGCACCCATCGCGTTGATATGAGTGCGTTCACTGACGGCCTCGTCGGGGACGAGCGGGTGTTCGACCGGCGTCACCGTCGAGAGGACGTCACAGCCGGCGGCCTCAGCCGGTGATCCCTCGCGCACGTCGAACGCGTCGTCGAAGCGGTCGATGAATCGCCGGATCGCGTCATCGCGCAGATCGGAGACGACGACCTCCTCGATGTCGCGTACCTCGCTGATCGCTTCGAGCTGCGTATACGACTGGACGCCGGCGCCGATGATACCCAGCGTCGTGGCGTCGGCGACGGCGAGGTGGTCGGTCGCGACGGCGGCGGCCGCGCCCGTGCGCTTGCGCGTCAGCGTCGTCCCGTCCATGATCGCGAGCGGGACGGCGTTCGTCGGGTCCGAGTAGATCATCGTCCCGAGAACGGTCGGCAGGTCGTGGTCGTCCGGATTGTCGGGATGGACGTTCACCCACTTGATGCCGGCGGCGTCCCACTCCTCGGCACGCATATACGCCGGCATCGATCGGAAATCACCGTTGTACTCCGGCAGGTCGATGTAGGACTTCGCGGGCATCTTGATATCGCCGCGCTCGTACGCCGCGAAAGCCTCCTCTAGGGCGACAATGAGTTCGGATGTGTGTGCGCCCGCCGACACGTCGTCGGGGTCGAGCAGTAGCGTCTCCATGCCGCAAAATTTGCGCGCCCGGGCTTAATTCCACGCAAACACGACGGGCGAGCGTTCAAGTACGAAGGGGTGACCAGACGGCCCGTGACGTAGCTGTCGCGGCGACGGGTCACGGCGGGAGCGCGGCCCGCCCGTCGCCACTCGCCACGGGCCGCCTGCCTGCCCCTCGCCTCAGTCGCTACTGAAACGCCGGAATCCCGGTCAGGTCGTGCCCGAGGATGAGCGAGTGGATGTCGTGGGTCCCCTCGTAGGTGTACACCGTCTCCAGATTCGCCATGTGACGCATCGGCGGATAGTCGGCGGTGATACCGTTGCCACCGAGCATCTCGCGGGCGATACGCGACTGATCGCGGGCCATCCGGACGTTGTTGCGCTTCGCCATCGAGACCTGCTCGGGTCGGAGATCGCCGCGCTCTTTCAGCTCGGTGAGCCGGTGGACGAGCAGCTGTGCCGTCGTGATCTGGGTCGCCATCTCGGCGAGCTTCTCCTGTTGAAGCTGGAAGGACGCGATCGGCGTCCCGAACTGGTCGCGGTCGGTGGCGTACTCGCGGGCCGTCTCGAAGCAGTTGCGTGCCGCGCCGACCGCGCCCCACGCGATACCGAATCGCGCCTGCGTGAGACAGGACAGCGGCCCCTTCATCCCCTCGACACCCGGCAAGACGTTCTCCTGTGGAACGTAGACGTTCGACAACTCGATCTGTCCCGTGATCGAGGCGCGCAGCGACAGCTTCTCGTCGAGCTTCGGCGTCTCGACGCCGTCGCGGTCCGTCTCGACGAGGAACCCTCGCACCGGACTCTCGTCGCTGGTGTGGTCTCTCGCCCAGACGACAGCCACGTCCGCCAGCGGCGCGTTCGTAATCCACGTCTTCGTGCCGTTGAGGACGTAGCCGCCGTCACCGTCGCCTTCGGCGTGCGTCTCCATCGCCGACGGGTTCGAGCCGTGGCTCGGCTCGGTCAGTCCGAAACAGCCGATCTGCTCGCCTCGCCCCATCGCCTCCAGCCACTCGTCTTTCTGCGCGTCGCTCCCGTATGCGTGGATCGGATACATCACGAGCGCGCCCTGAACCGAGGCCATCGATCGAAGTCCGGAGTCACACGCCTCCAGCTCCTGCATCAGGATGCCGTAGGCGGTTTCGCTGACGTTCGGCAGATCGTAGCCGTCGAGATTCGGCGCGTAGAAGCCAAGCTCACCCATCTCCTCGATAAGCTCCGTCGGGAACGTCCCGTCTATCCAGTGGTCACCGATATCCGGGCGAACCTTCTCCTCGACGAACTCGCGAGCGGTGTCGCGAATCAGTCGCTCCTCCGCGTCGAGGTCAGCTTCCAGACCGACGTAATCAAGCATGAACGTGCGTGGGGATTCGACGGGTAAAAACACTCCTGTCGGCACAACGTCGTGGTTCGGGCTACGCCGACGCTCGCTGCCGTTCCTCGACCGTCGCGAGGAAGTTATCGAACAGCTGCTTCGACCGGCAGGCTCGCCGATAGTTCGATTCGGTGATCTCGTCGAGCACGGATTCGATCCGGTCGTCGGGCAACGACTTCCCTTCAGTCACCAGCCGCGCGGAGTCCATATCGTACTCGGGGTGCGCCTGAATGCCGACGACGCTGCCGTCCCGGAAGCCGTGGATCCCGTAGTCGTTTTCGAGCAGTCGGGTCGCGCTCTCCGGAAGCTCGACGACCGCGTCGGAGTGGGTCGTGAAGACGAGGAACGCCTCGCCCAGCCCGTCGAGCACGGGGTCGTCGTTGACGCGCTCGACGGTTCGATAGCCGAGTTCGTACTCCCCCATCGACTCGACTCGCCCGCCGAGCACGCCCGCGAGCAGCTGGTGACCGAAGCAGATGCCCAGCCCGGGCAGCTCGCGGTTGATCGCCTCGCGACACCACTCCTCCGCCGCCCGAATCCACTCGTCGTCATCGTAGACAGCAGAGCGAGAGCCGGTGACGACGAATCCGTCGTACTCGTACCCCTCGGGACGGTCGCCGTCGGTGAGCCGGAACTCCACGAGGTCGGCATCGAGTTCGCGACGGAAGTTCCGGCTGGTGTCCTGTGCGCTGTGAGCGGTGTTGAGCAGTGCGAGCCGTGGACGGGTCATACCTCCCGTTCGCGGCCTACCCGAAAATCGGTTTCGCCGCGGTGAGGGACCGCGCTACTGACCTGCGTCGAACAGAGCCAACAGCAACGAGCCGACGACTAACCCGGAGACGAAGCCATCTGAACGTACGGTTCAGCGACGAACGGTATCGCAGCTATTGTTCTGAGCCCGTCCACCGCGGTACAGACGACAGTTCACACCGGGTAGATGCCTCGTACGTGACGTGGAGACATCTTCCCCTCAGTCGTCGCTTAATAGCTTCAGTCGGCAACAAATATCTCAATGAAAAAGCCGAATAGTATCCCTTCAACTACTCCGATAGCCAACTTGTCCAACCCGTACGGCCCGCCAAGGACTAATGGTGCAATGATAGTAGTACCGACACATCCCGCAAAAATATAGATAAGGATGTGTACTGGACGGATGCCCAGATATCTTACGTTGAGGTACTCTTTCATTCGTTCACCGGAACGCGTCAACAGTTCCCGCCACGTTTAGATATCTCGCTATTAGTCTCATTCTAAACACATTACTTGCTTGAGACCACTTCAGCTAAAAGTCCTACTATCAACCCGGCAGCTAATCCGATGGCAAACTTGTCCAACCCATACGGCTCGGCGACGAACGGGATGCCAGCAATAGTACTAATACCTCCGGAAATAGTGCAAATAGCGATATGAACTGGGTACACCCCCCGGTATTTTATATTAAGATACTCTCTCATTAATTTATCACAGCGCTATTAGCTTTAATCGCAAGGGCTGCGGCTCCTGCGCCCCCTACACCAAGTGCAGTAGCCGTTGCACTCCCTGATGATACCTCTGTTTGTTTTAGTGCCGCAATCTCATCTGCGAACCCTGAACCGGCATCAGACCACTCCGATTTCTGATCAGCTATGGTCTTGGTGTCGTCGAACCAATCTGTACAGGTGACCTTGCTACACTGCTCCTGTCCACCAGCACTTGTTCCGGACCAGAGACAACCATTCGAATCGACGCCGATCCAAACATCGACCGACCACTCAACAGTTACGTCGCCGTTGTCCAGATTCACGTTCTCTTTAACGATATCCTGACCGAATGTCACCAGATTGCGGCCAGCGCAGTCGTAATACTGCTCAACACCTTCGTTAAACGACGTTATGCAGAGTGAGTCGCCGCTGGGTAGCTGTGCACAGATGTCGAAGCCATAACTCGTCGGATTCGGAATGGATAGCTCGCCCGGAGCTGCAATACGGTCCGGTTCGATGGTATCAGTGTATGTCTGATCTTTGTGATACGTTTCGAATTCGGACCAATTACTGTCTTCGATCGTTCCATCAGTACCAGCTGGGATGTCTGTCGAAGCTGCTGCGGTTCCTGATACTCCTGCAACCGCCGCACTCGTCGTACCAACTATCTTCAATAGCTTCCGCCTACTTTTCTCCATAGAATAATATTCATCCTGTACGCGTATATAACCTTGCACTGGGATTAAAATAGCTGTTTAACAAGAACTGCGCAGTCTCCGCCTCATCTCTCGTCGAGAAACGCCAGCAGCCGGTCGTTCACCGCGCGGCTGTGTTCGAGATGCGCGAGATGCCGGCCTTCGGCGGCTTCGTACTCCCCGCGTGGGAGGCCCTGTGCGAGCGTCTCACAGGCCGGTTCGGGAACGACCGGCGAGTCGATCGCACCGAGCACCAGCGCCGGCACGGTGATCTCGTACAGCGCCCCGGGATCGAACGCGCGGTAGGCGTCGAACAGCCGCTCGCGCGCGTCGGTGTCGGCGTCGTCCAGCCGTCGCCAGCCCTCGATCTCGTCGCGCGGTGCGATCCCGACGTACGCGTCCGAAAAGGCGACTTCGGGCCACGCGTCGCCGAACAGGCGCTCAAGTGCGTCGGTGTCGACCACGCCCCCGGCGGCAGGGGTCGTCACGAGCGCGAGGCTCCGCGCGCGGTTGTGCCGCCGGGCGTAGCTGAGCGCGACTGCTCCACCGAGACCGTGCCCGACGAGGTGGGCAGTTCGTACGTCCGCATCCCGAAGCACGGCTTCGAGATCGTCGGCCAGCGTCTCGACGGTGTACTCGCCACCGGGATCTGAACGACCCGTCCCGCGCGGATCGACGACCAGCGACTCGTACGGCCCGGTGACCGCGTCGTGTTGCCATCCCCACGACCACGCACCGAGTCCGGCCTCGGGGAGGAAGACGACAGTGTCGCCGTTTCCGACGCGCTCGTAGTAGAGGTCGATCCCGTCGTTACTCGCCCGAGCCACGTTCAGGCGTCCAGCTGCTGTTCGAGCAGCTCGGGGACGGTCTCCAGTGCGTCGTCCAGCGCTTCGACATCGGGCCCGCCGCCCTGTGCGAAGTCAGGTGGTCCACCGCCGCCCCCGCCGACCTCGCTCGCGAGCTCGCTCACCAGCACACCGGCATTGACCGCCACGCCGTCGGGAACACCGACGACGAACGTCGCACTCTCCCGTCCAGAGCCGAGGACGGCCACCGTTCCGTCCGCGACGAGCGCGTTCGCCGTCGTCCGAAGCTCGTCGATATCACCGTCGATACGCCGGACGACCGCCTCCGTGTCCCCGATCTCGACGGTCTCGGCATCGCCACCGCCCGCGGCCCGAACCTCTGCGAGCTGCTCTTTCAGCTCGTCGATGCGCTTTCCGCGCTCCTTCCACTCGGTGAAGAAGCGCGCCGCGGTCTCGGGGACGGCACTCGGCTTCACGTCGAGCGTCTCGGCTGTCTCGTACAGCGTGTCTCCGGCCCGCTGGGTCGCCTCGACGGCGGCATCACCGGCGGCGAACTGGATGCGCTCGACGCCGTCCTGCACGCGCTCGGTCGTGAGCAGCTTGATCAGCCCGATATCGCCGGTTCGGGCGACGTGGGTCCCGGCACACGCCTGCACGTCCTCGCCGACGTGGACGAGCCTGATCTCCTCGCCCGGCGGAATCCCGCCCTGAAAGAGATCGAAGCCGTGCTCGGCCTGTGCGTCGTTGCGGTGGCGCCACTCGTCGGTGACGGAGATGTTGTCGCGAACGTAGTCGTTGGCGACCCGCTCGATGCGTCGAATCTCCTCGCGTGAGATGCGGTCGTAGTGGGCCACGTCGAGCCGCGACGAGTCGGTTCCCTTCTGTGCGCCGGCCTGTCTAACGTGATCGCCGAGCACCTCGCGGGCGGCGTGACCAACGATGTGGGTCGCGGTGTGGTGGGCCATCAGCCGCTGGCGGCGCGTCATATCGACGTGACCGCGCACGAACCCGCCCTTGCCCGGGTCCTCGTCGGTGCGGTGGAGCACAACGCCCGACGCCTCCTGTACGTCTCTCACCTCGACCGTCGCGTCGTCGGTCGCGAGCGTCCCCGTGTCGCTCGGCTGTCCACCGCCCTCCGGGTAGAACATCGTCTGGTCTAAGACGACGTCGTAGCCGTCCTCGCGATCGAGCACGTCGAGCACGACCGCTTCGAACGAGCCCCGATCGGGGTCCTCGTAGAACAGCAGCTCCGTGTCCGGGAGATCCGCGACACGCTCGCTCGCGTCGGTCGCCTCCGTCTCGGTCGTGTCGCCGCCGTGTCTGTCGGCCACCAGCGAGTAGAAGTCGTCCGGGATCTCGACGGTCGCCCCCGTCTCCGCGGCGATCTCCTCGACCATGTCCGGCTGGATACCGTGCGAGTCGTACAGCTCGATGACTGATTCGAGTGGGATCGGTTCGTCCCGCTCGGCGTACTCCTCTGCGAGCCGGCGCACCTGTCGGCCCCCGCGGTCGAGCGTCTCGCGGTACTTCTCGCCCTCCGTGCGAACGATATCGCGAATGGAGTCGCGGTTCTCGTAGCCGAGCCGCTCGGCCTGCATGTCGACGAGCTCGTCGAGCGGCGCGTCCACGTCGACCGTGTCCACGAGCCGTTTCATCCGGCGGAGGACCATCCGCGCGAGATACCCCGTTCCGACGTTCGACGGGACGATGCCGTCACCGAGCATGTACGCGAGCGTCCGGGCGTGGTCGGCGATGGCGTACACCGTTTCGAGCGGCTCCATCAGCGCGTCGAGTCGCGCGCGCTCGACGTCGAGTTCTGTCGCGATCTCGCCGCGGGCCGTCTCCATGTCCTCGGCCTCGTCGATGTCCATCTCGCCCGCGAGGGTGGCCGCCCGCCTGACTAGCGCCTGCTCCTCGTCGGTCAGCTCGATCCCCGCGTTCTCCTTCAGGAAGTCGATGCTCTCGGGATAGATGGCCTCGTACACCGTCGGCGTCCCCTGGCTCATCCACGTCCACCGCTCCAGCCCGTACCCCGTATCGACGATGTAGGTGTCCATCTCCGAGTAGCGGTTCCCGTCCTTGAGCTGGTACTCGCCGTCGGGGTCCTGCTCGTACTTCATGAAGACGAGCGTCGCCAGCTCCGCGCCCTTGTAGATGACCTCGATCGCCGGGCCGGCGTTCCCGCCCCCGACCCACGGATCCTCGATGTAGACCAGCTCGTCCAGCGTCGCCCCCATCGACTCGAACAGCTCGTCGCAGTAGGCGACGGTCTCGTTCTTCCAGTACACCTCGCCTTCGTAGGCGTACTCGTCACCGACTTCCTCCTTCGCGTTGAACGCGTGGTGGGCCATCATCTCGAACGCCATCGTGTGCCGGCCCGTCTTCCCGACGTTGTCGATGTCCTGCATTCGGATACAGGGCTGTGAGACGGTGAGCGGGTTCGCCGGCGGCGGCGTCTCCCCCGAGGTGACGAGCGGCTGGAAGTCGTAGATCGACGCCTGCGTCAGGAGTACGTCGTCGCGCCAGCGGTTCGCGGCGACGGGGTACGGCTCGATGCGCTCGTGGCCGTGCTCCTCGAAGAAGGCGAGATACGCCTCGCGCATCTCTTCGAGCGTGTACTCCTCGTCGAACCCCGGATCGCCGATGAAGTCGTACTGCTCGCAGGGCGGCTCGCCACAGGTCTCACGCTCCTCGTCGCGGCTCCAGAAGTGGACGCCACACGAGGAACACTCCGACCGCGTGAACCCGTTCTCGAAGAAGTAGTCGAGTTCGTATTCGGCGGTGAGATCGCTCATTAGCGTCACGAACGGGCGACCGTCGAAAAGCGTTTCGAAGGTTTATATCGGCCGATTTCGACGGTCTCAGCCATTGAGGCGAGTACGCGTCTGTTCCCGTGCGTTCTTGTAGCGGGGGGCCGTACGCCCGATGGGAGTACCCGTCACACGCTCCCGTCGGCTCCGTGTGCACACCACGGAGTCAGTATTTTTACCGCTACTCCTCCCGTGCAGTTCTGTGCGTATCAGAAGAGGAAGGCAAGTTAGATGAAGCTATGAGTGCTAGAAAGATTCAAGACGTTGTAGAGTGCATGGACATATGAGGCAAACGAACAAAGCGGACGCCTCTGGTGGTAACATCATAATATGAACTCAGCCCGGCGGGTCGGACTTGTTGCAGCAAGACCGACTCGGACTGAATTTCCGGGTACAACGTAAGCCGGAATATTCGTTACATAGATGGGAAGGCTGTCCACAGACAAACGACTTTCGATTATATAGACGAACTCACTAGAGATTGAAGTTAGCGCCTCATGGCTTCCACAAAAGCCTATATCCTTGTTACAGCTGAACCCTTCTGGGGTTCATTTTCTGCTACTCCTCGTCCAGCGCCAGCGACGCAAGTAGCGCCTCAAGCTGTAGCTGCTCGTTCGCGCCCGCGGTGATCCGGTAGTCGACCTCGCCGATCTCGTCCATCAGCTGGACCGTCGCGCGGTCCGGGAGACCGAACTCCCACACCGACCGGTGGAGCTGGTCGATGATATCGCCGCCGGCGATCCCCACCTCGGTGAGCAGGGTGTCGAGCTTCGCGCGCGCCTGCTGGAAATCGCCATCGAGTGCGAGCTCGATGATCGCCTCGATCTCCTCGGGTCGGGCCGTCGAGGTGATGGCGTAGACGCCTTCCTCGTCGACGGTGTCGTCCATCACGGCGGCGGCCTGTAGCCCGTTGATCGCTTTGCGCATGTCGCCGGCGGCGGCGTAGACGAGCGCATCCGTGGCGTCGTCGGTGATCTCGATCCCCTCTTCGGTGGCGATCTCCCGGACCTGAGCGGTGACGGCCTCGTCGGCGAGCGGCGAGAACCGGAACAGCGCACACCGGGACTGAATCGGATCGATGATCTGCGAGGAGTAGTTACACGAGAGAATAAACCGGGTGTTGTTGGAGAACTGCTCCATCGTCCGACGGAGCGCCGCCTGTGCCTCTGAGGTGAGGGCGTCGGCCTCGTCGAGGAAGATCACACGGTAGTCGTAGCCGCCGAACGACGAGCGCGCGAAGCTCTTGATCCGGTCGCGGACCACGTCGATCCCCCGCTGGTCGGACGCGTTGAGCTCGATGAAGTTCTCGCGCCAGTCGTCGCCGTAGAGTTCCCGGGCGATCGCCGTCGCTGTGGTAGTCTTCCCCGTACCGGCCGGCCCTGCGAGCATGAGGTGGGGCAAGTCGTCCCGATCAATGTAGCTTTGAACCCGCTCCGTGACCTCCTCGTGGCCCTTGATATCCGCGAGCCGCTCCGGGCGGTACTTCTCGATCCAGACCTCGCGACCGCGGGCGCTCGCGGCCTCGTCGGCGTCGGCGTCGCTCATACGAAACCGTCCGTGGCAGGCGGGTTAAAGCTCCCGAGATTACGGGCGACGGTTCAGGAAGACGCCGACGAGCGTCATCAGGAGAATAAAGCCGAACAGCACGGCGAGCATACTCTTCGCGCCGACTGCCGTGAGGTTCTGCCGTCCGTTCGCGCCGCCCACGACCATGAGCGCGGCGACGAACAGCAGCACGGCCACCGCCGAGATGCCCGCCTCGACGACTGTCTCCCGGTCGAGTTCCATACGTCGTGGTGCGCGGGTCGGCGCAAAAGCCCTTCGAAGCCGCATCGACCCCCCCGTTTCGAGTGGAGCTTACAGCATCTCGGCGGCCTCGTCTGCCGACAGCGCTCCGGACTCGACCGCTCGCAGCACGTCGAGCTGCTCTTCGTCAGCAGATTCGACAGCTACCTCGTCCAGCGTCACCTTCTGTGAGTCGCCGACCAGTTCTGCAAAATCGGTCCCCTCGGCGACGGCGGTCTCCTGTTTGACGCGGTAGTTCCCACCGTCGGTCGTGTACAGGTCGCCGGGGTGGAAGAAGTACCAGTCCTCGCGGTCGAACCGGGCGGCGATCCGCGGCTTCGCGCCGAAGTTCCGCGAGAAGTAGACGAGCGCCTCCACCTCCTCGCCGGTGAGATAGATCGGGTCGCCGCCGGAGGACTTCGCCTCGATTGCGTAGAAGGACTCGGCGTTTCCAGCGAGCACGTCCGGGAGCTCGCGGTCGGTCGCCGCTCCCGAGGCGGGGGCACGCATCACCGCGAATCCGCTCTCGTCTAAGCGGTTGACGAGTTCGCGCTCGCGGCGGTCTCCCTTCGCGTTCACGTTGACCATATCTCGAATCCGGTGACGGGCGGGCTTAAAATGCCTGCCGGCGTCGCCTCACGTCCTCCCGCCACGGGCCGATGTCTCGTCTCGCCTGCTCAGGTCCCGTGATCCCACGACCCCATGTACTCCCGCTGTTCCGCCGAGAGCGTGTCCAGACTGACCCCCTCGGCGTCGAGCTTGGTCTCCGCGACCTCGCGGTCGAGTTCGTCGGGCACGTCGTGGACGCCCGGCTCGTAGCTGTCGCCGTTCGCCACGAGTTCGCGCACGGCGACCGCCTGGATGCCGAAGCTCTGGTCCATGATCTCGACGGGATGTCCGAGCGCGACGGGGCTGGCGAGATTGACCAGCCGCCCCTCCGCGAGCACGTTGATACGGCGACCGTCGCCGAGCTCGTACGCCGTCACGCCCTCTCGCGCCTCTCGCGTCTCGACGGCGAGCTCGTCAAGCTGGTCGAGATTCACCTCTACGTCGAAGTGGCCGGCGTTCGCGAGCACGACCCCGTCTTTCATCGCGGGGAAGTGCTCGTCGGTGATGATGTCGCGGTTCCCCGTCGTGGTGACGAACACGTCGCCTCTGCTCGCCGCCTCTGCCATACTGGTGACCTCGTATCCCTCCATGTGGGCTTCGAGCGCGCGGCGCGGATCGACCTCCGTCACGATGACGTGAGCGTTCTGTCCCTTCGCCTTCTTGGCGACGCCGCGGCCGCAGTCGCCGTAGCCGGCGACGACGACCGTCTTGCCCGCGTACGAGAGGTTCGTCGTCATGGCGATGTTCGCCAGCGCGGCCTCGCCCGTCCCGTGGACGTTGTCGAACTGGCGTTTCATCGGCGTGTCGTTCACGGCGAAGACGGGGTAGCGAAGCTCGCCGTCCTCGTCCATCGCGCGGAGCCGGTGGACGCCCGTCGTCGTCTCCTCGCAGCCGCCGACGATGCCGTCGATGAGGTCCGGATAGTCCTGATGGATCGCCGCGATCATGTCCATCCCGTCGTCGACGGTGATTGTCGGCTCGTGGCCGATGACGGCCTCGATCGCCTCGTAGTAGCGCTCGTCGTCGACCCCGCGCTCGGCGTAGGAGGTGATCCGCTCCTGTGCGTCGAGGGCGGCGCTCACGTCGTCGTGCGTGGACAGCGGATTACAGCCGGTGATCGCGACCTCTGCGCCGCCGGCCGCGAGTAGCTCCGTCAGCGCGGCCGTCTTGGCCTCGACGTGCATCGCCATGCCGACCGTCTCGCCGGCGAGCGGGCGGTCGCGCTCGAACGCCCCGCGCAGCTCGTGGAGTATCGGCATGTGTTCGCGCGCCCACTCGATCTTCCGGTGGCCCTCCTCGACCGCCGTCTTGGGGTCGTCGAGCCGCGCCCGGATCGAGTCGTACGTGCTCATCGGTGTGCTCATGCCACAATTAGCACCGCAGCTGTCTAAACGCTACCGAAGGGGCCGGATTTCGTCGTGGCCGGCGACGCCACCCGTTTCGACAGAAAGCTTATGACAAATCCACAATCAGTCTATGACGAATGGATATTCGAGCCGTCTGCCTGTGTCTACTTATCGCGGTTGCCGGCTGTAGTGGTCCGGCACAGCAGCCGACCGACCCACCGACGGCTCCGTCCCCGACGACCACGTCAGCGGTTCCGACCCCGACAGCGACCGCGACCCCGAGTCCGACCTCGGAACCCATTGGAACAGGTGATCTCCCGTACGATCTCATGGTCCGGAACTCCGAGGACCAAGTCGTCACGCTCGACGTCGTCGTCACGCGAAACGAGACCGATGACACCGTCTTCGAGCGATCGCTGACGCTCGACCCGTCCAACGGGGGGCAGACTTTCGATCTCGCCTTCTCTGAACCCGGCAACTACACGATTACCACCACCCGCGACGGAGAGACGTACGGCTACGGCCTGACGGTTGAACGCACCCCTCTGTCGTTCGCGATCGACATTACCGCAAGACGGGGCCGTGTGACCTACGTCGCGAGCAGCGCCTGAGCGGTCACGACGCCCGCTCGACGAGATCGCGCGCGCGCTCCTCGGCCTCGCGTTTCACTCTCTCGGCGTCGAGCGTGAGCAGCTCACCGTCGCGCATGAGCACCGCGCCGTCACAGACGGTGTGGCGCACGTCGCTCCCGCGGGCGGCGTACGCGAGATGGCTCACGAGGTCGTGTTCCGGCGTCAGATGCGCTCCGGAGAGATCGACGACCGCGAGGTCGGCCGGCTCCCCCTCGGCGATTTGCCCGCCGGGCAACCCGAGCGCCTCGGCTCCCCCCTGTGTCGCCATTTCGACGACCGCGTCGGCGGGGACGGCGCTCGCGTCCTCGGCGGCGAGCTTGCCGACCATCGCGGCGTCGCGCATCTCGTCGAACATATCGAGATCGTTGTTGCTCGCCGCGCCGTCGGTCCCGAGCGCGACCGTCACGCCCGCCTCCCGAAGCTGCTTGACCGGCGCGAGCCCCGAGGCGAGCTTCATATTCGAGGCCGGACAGTGGGCCACTGCGGTGTCGGTGTCGGCCAGCTGGTCGATCTCCTCGCCGGTCAGATGGACGCCGTGCGCGACCCACGACGACTCGCCGAGCAGGCCGAGCCGGTCGGCGTACGCGCCCGACCGTTCCCCCGTCTCGTCGGGGTCGAGATACGCTTCGGTCTCGTTGAAGTGGAAATGGAGGGGGACCTCGTGCTCGCGCGCCCCGGCGACGAGCGTCTCGATGGCGTCGGTCCCGACGGTGTGGGGGGCGTGCGGCGTGACGGCGGTCCGAACTCGCCCGTCGGCGGTTCCGTCGTACTCGGCGGCGACGTCGAGTGCCTCCCGCACGTCCGCGGCGGCGCTCTCGTCGTCTTTCCCGACGGTGACGACGCCGTGGCCGACGCGCGCCCGCAGGCCGGTCTCTGCGATCACATCGACCAGCTCCGGGACGTGGAAGTACATATCCGCGAACGCCGTCGTGCCGGAGCGAATCATCTCGGCGGCGGCGAGTCGCGCCCCCGCAGCGATGTCCGCACCGGAGAGCGCCGCCTCCATCGGCCAGATGTCTTCCCTGAGCCACGCGTCGAGCGGCTTGTCGTCGGCGTACCCGCGGAGGAGTGTCATCGCGGCGTGCCCGTGGGCGTTGACGAGTCCGGGCGTGACGAGCGCACCGCTCGCGTCGAGCGACTGGTCGCGGTCGGTTCGGTCGAGATCGCCGACGGCCTCGATGCGACCGTCGGTGTCGACGCGGATATCAGCGCGCTCGACGGTGTGGTCGGGCCGGAGGACGCGTCCACCGGTCACGAGCAGTGTCATGGCCGACGTACTCCCGGCGGTGGCTCAAAGCTCACGGTTCGGGACGGTGGCTCACCGCTCACGGCGCTCGTCACGTGGCGACAAGCGGAAATGGGCGGGGGCTGAACGGTGGGTATGCGAATCGCCGTGCCGAACAAAGGCCGTCTCCACGACCCGGCCGTCGAACTGCTGGAACGCGCCGGACTCCACATCGAGGGGGGTGCAGACCGCAAGCTCTACGCCGACACCGTCGATCCCGACGTCTCCGTGCTGTTCGCTCGCGCCGCCGACATCCCCGAGTACGTCAGCGACGGCGCAGCCGCACTCGGTATCACCGGTCTCGATCAGGTAGCCGAGTCGAACGTCGATCTCGTCGATCTGCTGGATCTGGAGTTCGGTCGCTGCCGGCTCGTCCTCGCCGCGCCCGAGGACGGCGACATCGAGAGCGTCGACGCCCTCGCCAACGGCACGGTCGCGACGGAGTTCCCCAACATCGCCCGCGACTACTTCGCCGACGAACCCGTCTCGCCGGAGATCGTCGAGGTGTCCGGTGCGACGGAGCTTACCCCGCACGTCGAGATCGCCGACGCCATCATCGATATCACCTCCACGGGGACGACCCTCCGGATGAACCGCCTCGCCGTGATCGACGAGGTGCTCGACTCGTCGGTCCACCTGTTCGCCACCGAGACCGTCGCCGAGGACCCCAAGGTACAGCAGGTCGCGACGGCGCTCGAATCCGTCCTCACCGCCGCCGACAAGCGGTATCTCATGTTGAACGTCCCGAGCGACAAGCTCGCCGACGTCGAGGACGTCATCCCGGGCATGGGTGGCCCGACGGTGATGGACATCGAGCACGAGCAGTCTGCCGGCGAGCAGATGGTCGCCGTCCACGTCGTCGTCGACGAGCGCGAGGTGTTCGAGACCATCACCCGACTCAAGGACGCCGGCGCGAGCGACATTCTCGTCACCGAGATCGAGCGGCTCGTCGAGTAGCCCGCCGACTGTCGGCGTCCCCCCGCCGGGACGCTCACCCGACCACGACCACGTCACTGGCGTCGAACGAGACGGTCAGCGACTCTCCTCTCGCGGGGACGCGGTCGGTCCGAACCGTCAGGTCACGCCCCTGCCACGACAGCTCGACCCGAGCCGAGCCGCCGAGGAACTCGGCCCCCGTCACGGTCCCGGTGAGCGAGTAGTCGCCCGCGCCGGGCGTGAGCCGATCCGGACGGACACAGACCGTCGCGGAGCCGTCCGGCGCGGCGACCGGCACGGCCGCCTCCCCAATCCGGAACGCGCCGTCGTGAATCTCGCCGTCGAAGACGTTGTTCTCGCCGACGAACTCCGCGACGAACCGCGTCGCAGGCTCGCGGTACACCTCCTGTGGCGTGCCTATCTGCTCGACCGCGCCGTCTGCGAAGACGGCGACGCGGTCGGAGACGGCCAGCGCCTCGGCCTGATCGTGGGTAACGTAGACGGTCGTCACGCCCAGCTCGCGCTGGATCGATCGCACCTCGCGCCGGAGCCGCCGGCGGAGTCGCGCGTCGAGCGCGCTCATCGGCTCGTCGAGGAGGAGCACGTCCGGCTCGGGCGCGAGCGCGCGAGCGAGCGCGACCCGCTGCTGTTGGCCGCCCGACAGCTCTCCGGGGTCGCGGTCGCGGAACTCGTCGAGTCCGACGAGATCGAGCAGCTCCTCGACGCGTGCGTCCGGGTCGGGATGGTCGACGAATCGGAGCCCATACGCGATGTTCTCGCCCACGCTCAGATGCGGAAAGAGGGCGTACTGCTGGAAGACGACGCCGACGCTCCGCGCCTCCGGCGGCGTCTCCCCCATCGCGCTCCCGTCGAAGGCGACGGTTCCCTCCGTCGGCGTCTCGAAGCCGGCGATCGTACGGAGGGTCGTCGTCTTCCCGCAGCCGGAGGGGCCGACGAGCGTGAAGAACTCGCCGTCGCGCACGTCGAGCGTCACGTCTGAGAGCGCGACCGCCCCACCGTACCGCTTCGAGACGCTATCGAGCGAGAGCTCACTCACGGTATCGGCCTCCGACGCGGTCGATGACGATGAATGCACCGGCCGTCACTGCGAGCAACACCGACCCCATCGCGGTCGGTCGCCCGAGCGTCTGCTTGCCGAGGAACCGCTCGACGGCGACGGGCATCGTGTAGAGGCTCGTCCCCGAGCCGCCCGACGCGAGCAGGACGGTCGAGTCGAACTCGCCGATCGAGATGGCGAACGCGAACGCCGCACCGGCGGCGATCCCCGGGGCGACCAGCGGGAGCTCGATATCGACGAGTGCGCGGTTCCGGGTGGCTCCGAGCGCCCGCGCCGACTCCACGAGCCGGCGGTCCAGCCCGGCGAGCAGCGGTGCGACGTTTCTGACGACGAACGGGTACGCCCCGACGGCGTGGGCCGCGACGATGGCCAGCGGGCCGCCGACCACGACTCTGTAGCCGAGAATCGTCGTCCCGAAGACGAGCGTCTGGAGCAAGCCCAGTCCGACGACGACCCCAGAGACGGCGAAGGGGGCCATTGCAAGCACGCCGACCGCGCGGGCAATCGGTCCCTCGCGCGTCGACGCCAGCGCCAGCAACACGCCCATCGGGACCGCCACCAGCAGCGTGCCGACGCCGAACAGCAGGCTGTTGCGAACCGCCAGCGCCGGGTTCACCTGCGCGCTCGTCGCCTCCGCCCCGCGCTGGAGCAGAAACCGGTAGTACCGGAGGGTCGGACCCTCCGGCCCGACGACGCTCGCGGCGAGCATACTCGCGATAGGGAGCAGGAAGACGAGTCCGACGACGACCCCGTAGCCGGCGATGGCGAGCCGTTTCGCGTCGACGCCGCGCAGTCGCTCCCGGTCGCGCGGTGACCGCACGCGGTCTCCGCGGCTCGTCGCCGCCTCGTAGCGGAGATACGCGTAGGTGAGTCCGAGCGAGACGACCGTCTCCAGCACGGCGAGGACGGCCGCCTCCTGCACGTCGAGCTGACCGACCCGGTTGTAGAGCCACACCTCGACGGTCGCGTACTCCAGCCCGCCGAGCGCGAGCACGATGGGGAACGACATGAACGTGAAGATGAACGTGAGCAGCGCGCCCGTCGCGACCGCCGGTAGGAGCTGCGGGACGACCACGTCACGGAACGCCCGGGTCGGTGACGCACCGAGCGACCGAGCGGTCTCGACGGCGCGGGCATCGACGCTCTCCCAGGCCGCCGCGACGATACGGGTCACCAGCGGCGCGTTGTAGAAGGCGTGTGCGACGACGATGATCTCCAGCGAGAAGAGCAGCTCGACGGTCGGGAGTCCGAGGGCGGCGAGCACGCGGTTCAGCGGGCCACCGACGCCGAACGCGGCGACGAAGCCGACCGCGACCATGATCGACGGCAGGACGAACGGGACGGCGGTCAGCGACTCCAGCGTCCGGCGACCGGGGAACTCGAAGCGAGCGAGCACGTACGCGCCGGGAAGCCCGAGCGCGAGACTCGCGACCGTCGAGAGGAGCGCCTGCCACGCGGTGAAGCCGAACAGCCCGAAGCCCGGGGCGATCCCGACGACCGCAGCGAGGACTCCGACGACCGCGGCGAGGATCGCTGACGGCCATCCGACCACACCACCGGGTGCGGCAGCCGGTGAGACGAGCGTGTCCCCGAGCCCGGCGACGGCAGTCGCGACGTCAGCCAGACTGCCGACGGCCCATCCCGCGAGTCCCGCGGGTATCGATCCCGGTGACCGTATCGCGCCGGCAAATGCCCCGGTGTAGAAGTCGTCGGCCAGCACGTCGCGAACCGGCGCGAGCGTGAGGCCGCCGTCGGTGATCGCCTCTCCGAGAACCGTCCCGACCGGGTAGTAGAACATGACGACGAGCAGCGCGGCTGTCGCGAAGCCGGCCAGCGGGCGGGCGACCCGCTCAGCCCGCAATCTCTCTCGCCCACTCCTCGACCCAGCCATCTACGTTCCCCTGTAGCTCGTCGTAGCTGAACGTCACCGGCTCGTCTGGGACCTTCGCGTACGTCTCGAACTCCTCGGTGAGCGTCGCCTCCGACTCCGGAATCGCCGGGAACTGGACGTTGCGAACCGCGATTTCGCCCTGTGCGTCGCCCGTCAGCATGAAGTCCATGAACGCGGTCGCGAGCTCGGGGTCGTCGCTGTCGGCGAAGCGAGCCATCCCCTCGGGATTGGCGTACCCCTGCCCGTTGAGCGCGGCGACCTGATGGCGTGTCATGTCCAGATCGTAGCGGTTGGCGAACACCTGATCCGTCGAGTAGGAGACGACCATCGGTCGCTCGCCGCTGGAGTAGGCGTTGTTGTACGCCTCGTCCCAGCTGTCGAGGATAGTGACGCCGTTCGCCTGCAGGTCACGCCAGTAGTCGAGATAGCCGTCCGTGCCGAACTGCTCGACCGTCCAGAGGAGAAACGCCCGCCCCGTCGCCGCCGTCTGGGCGTTCTCCGCGAGGAGCGCGTCTTCCCACGCCGGCTCGGTCAGATCGGTGAACGTCTCCGGTCGCGACACCTCGGACTCGTCGAAGACGAGCGCGATGTAGCCCGTGTCGTACGGAATCGCCCGCCGCTGTGGATCGAACTGGAGTCCGTCTTTGATCCGTCCGGCGTTCGAGAGCCGCGGCGAGTCGAACAGCCGCTCGTTTAAGTTCGCGTCAGCCGTGATCAGCTGATCGACGTTGAGACCGACGTACACGTCGGCGTCGACGGGTGCACCCTGCTGTTTCCGCTGGACGTAGCGGTTCACCCCGTCCTCGGGCGTGACGTACTCGATCTCCGCGTCGGGGTGTCGCTCCTCGAACGTCTGTTTCAGCCACGGCCCGGCCGCGCCGTCGTCCTCGACCCACGAGGAGTAGGTCGCGACCGTCAGCGTCCCGGAGAGCGACTCGGGAACCGCGGTCGCTGTCCCAGTTACTGTCCCCTCTGTCGACTCGGTATCTGTCTCCGTCTCCGTCGCTCCGTCGTCGCTCGAACAGCCGGCGAGCATCGCGACGCCCGCGCCTGCCGTCGCCAGATACGCTCGTCGGCTCACGCGCTTCTCTGTCATCACCGAGTTGTTTCACCCTGTAGTGTTAAGTAACGCGCTCCGACGGCGACGAAAGGATTACGCCACGTCCCGGAGAGAGACAGCCGTGGCCAGACGGAACAAGCGGTACGTGCTCGCCGGCATTCTCGTCGGACTGCTGTTGCTCGCCGCCTTCCTCCTGCGGGCCGTCATCACGACGGTCTTCTTCGCGATCACCGTCGCGTACGTGCTCTATCCGCTCCGAGAGTCGCTGCGCGACGCCGGGCTGTCGCGACGGTGGGCGTCGGCGACGCTCGCGGTCGGGGCCTTCGGAGCTGTGTTCACCGCGTTCGGTCTCGCGGCGTTCTCGCTGTACCGCCGGCGCGACGCCGTCATCGCGCTCGTCACGGAGTTTCCCGCCGAGCTGACGGTTCGGTTCGGCGAGTTCAGCTACCGGATCGAACGCACGACGCTAATCGAGCCGCTCGCCGGTGTCGTTCGCGATATCGCCGTCGACGCCGCCAGCGCCGCACCCGTCCTCGGACTGAAGCTCCTGCTGTTCGGTCTCATCGTCTACGGGTTACTCCTCCGACCGAGAGCGGTCTCGAAGGCGGCGCTCACGGTCGTCCCGCGCCAGTACCACGCCATCCTGAAGCGGTTCCACGTCCGCACGCGCGACACGCTGTACGGGATCTACGTCCTGCAGGCGGCGACCGCCGCCGGGACCTTCGCCGTCGCGCTCGTCACGTTCGTCCTGCTGGGCTACCCCGCGCCGTTCACGCTCGCACTCATCGCCGGCGGGCTTCAGTTCATCCCCGTCCTCGGTCCGAGCGTCCTCCTCGGTGTGCTGGCCGTCGCCGACATCCTCGCGGGCAACGTCCAGCGGGCGCTGCTGGTCGCGACTGTCGGGGGTGTGGCCATCGGGATCGTCCCCGACGCGGTGATCCGTCCGCGACTCGCCGGTTACGCCGCCGATCTGCCCGTCACGCTCTACTTCGTCGGCTTCGTCGGCGGCGTCCTCTCGCTCGGCGCGATCGGCTTCATCGCCGGCCCGCTCGTCGTCGCGCTGGTGGTCGAAGCGGTCTCGCTCGCCTCCCTCCGCGAGGAGAGCCGCCAGTCTACCTTGTGAGCTCGCCGCCTCTCGCCTCCCACTCGTCGAGCGACCCCTCGTAGAAGGAGAGATTCTGGTAGTCGAGGTGTCGCAACACGGTGTAGGTGTGGCTCACTCGGCGCGCGGTGTTACAGTAGAGGACGACGTGTTCGTCGGGGCCGATACCGCGGTCGGTCAGAATCTCCCGCAGCGCCGGCTCGGGCTTGAGTCCACGCGTCTCGTCGTCGACCAGCTCCCGCCAGTCGAGCCGAACGGCCCCCTCGATGTGGCCCGCCTCGTACTCCGCCCGCTCGCGCGTGTCCACGAGCGTCGCGCCCGCCTCGATCGCGTCTCGCACCGCCTCCATCTCGATGAGCGGGCCATCGGTGTCGAACGCGGTCTCGTACGCAGTCTCGGCTCGCTCCGTCGGCTCGCTCGTCGTCTCGCGTGCGCGCTGCCACGCAGTGAAATCCCCGTCGAGCAGCGCGAGCCTGCCCCGGTCGTGGCCGTACAGCTCCGCCGTCACGAGAAACCGGGCGGCGAAGACGCCGTGATGATCGTCGTACGCGACGACATTGTCCCCGTTACTGATGCCGGCCTCGCTCGCGAGCGCGGCGAACGTCGCCGCACCGGGCAGTTTTCCCGCCTCGCCGTCGTCGCTCCGGAAGCTGTCGAACGGGAGGTTCACCGCTCCCGGGACGTGACCGATACCGTCGAACTCCCACGCGTCCCGTACGTCTACCACGACCGCCGTCTCGTCGTCGGCGAGCCGCGCCGGTGACACGACTGTCTCCATACCGGTCGGTCGTCGCCCCGCCGCTTGAACCCGACGGCATCGACCGGACCTCGCGACTCCACGATACCAGCAATATATGTCCCGTAATTCACTCGATAGCGTTCTCACGGGCTGTCGAGTGCGTTCTCATCGATGCCGTCTACCGCTCGACGCGAGTTTACCGGCAACTGTTTCTGGGAAAAGAGAGCGGTGGCCGAACTCTCCGAATGACCGGTATCTATGAGGGTGGAGATCGTTTATTCGGTGTATCATGAGTGATTACGCGAACGACGTGCTCGTCTCCGCCGACTGGGTGGAGGGGCATCTCGACGAGTTCCAGAGCGACGATCCCGGCCACCGACTGGTCGAGGTCGACGTAGACACCGAGGCGTACGACGAGGCACACGCCCCGGGTGCGGTCGGCTTCAACTGGGAGACGCAGCTTCAGGACCAGCAGACCCGCGACATCCTCGATAAGTCCGACTTCGAGGACCTGCTCGGCAGTCACGGGATCACCGAGGACACGACGGTCGTGCTGTACGGCGACAACTCCAACTGGTTCGCCGCCTACACCTACTGGCAGTTCAACTACTGGGGCCACGACGACGTGAAGCTGCTCGACGGCGGCCGCGAGTTCTGGCTGGAGCACGACTATCCGACGACCGACGAGGTTCCGAGCTACTCCGTACAGGAGTACACCGCGTCCGGGCCGCGCGAGTCGATTCGCGCCTACCGCGACGACGTGGAGAACGCCATCGAGCGGGAGATACCCCTTGTTGACGTTCGCTCGCCCGAGGAGTTCTCCGGCGAGATTCTCGCGCCGCCGGGCCTGCAGGAGACCGCCCAGCGCGGCGGCCACGTCCCCGGTGCGCGCAACATCTCGTGGGCCGCCGTCACCGGCGACGACGGGACGTTCAAAGACTTCGACGAGCTGGAGACGCTCTACGCCGAGGAGGGCATCGACGGCGAGGGAACGACCGTCGCCTACTGTCGGATCGGTGAGCGGTCGTCGGTCGCGTGGTTCGCGCTACACGAGCTACTGGGCTACGAGGACACCGTCAACTACGACGGCTCCTGGACCGAGTGGGGGAACCTCGTCGGTGCGCCGGTGGAGACAGGCGCAGCCGAGTGAGGAACGAACGAGGCTGCGAGCGAGGCGGCGAGGGACGAGCCGCAGAGACAGGCTGCAACGCTGTCACCGCTGCTGATAACACCAAACAGCGCGATCATGACTGCCGAAGGCTGTGGTCGAACATCTATTCTTTTGACGAACACGTACCATGTAACATCGACTTCGACACAACGGTTATGTGAATCAGGTGTTATGGACAATACGCATGGGAGCGACGCAGATTCGGCTCGACGAGACCGAGCACGGGTGGGTTGCGACAGATCCCCTTCGGAACATCTCCTCGACACCGTGTGAAAGCAGGGAGGCAGCCCTCGCTGATCTCGACGAGAACCTCGCGCTCGCCGACGGTGACCGTAGGCTGAGCCGCGAGACGGAACGGGCACTCGACGTGACCGACGGCGAGTACGAACGCGGAGCGACGACTAGTTTGGACGCGCTCCGCTGAATGACAACCGTTGAGCTGTCCTCGCGAGCTACGGAGTGGCTTGATGATGCAGAGCCAACGGCCGCGAGCAGATCATCCCTCGACTCGACCGAGCCGTAGAGTTTCCCGACCACTTTCTCCACCGGCTGACCGGTCGCTCGTTCTACAAGCTTCGAGCCGGCGACTACCGGTGTATCATCGACTGGCAACAGAACGACGAGGTACTGTTCGTCCGTGAGATCGGTCACCGGCGAAATATCTACGATTAACACACAAGATCAACGGTGAACCGGTCCTGATTTTATACCAGAATCTCTACCTCGTAGCCCTCGGCTTCGAGTTCGGCGATGAGCTCCGCGACGTGGCTGTGGCCCCGCGTTTCGAGGTCCAGCTCGACCTCCGTCGCGCCGACGCTCATCTCGAGGGAGGTGCGCTCGTGCTCGATACCGAAGATGTTGGCCCGGGCGTCGGCGATCACCGTGATGAGCTGTTCGAGCGCGCCGGGGCGGTCCTCCAGCGTGGTCTTCAGCTTGAGATAGCGACCGTCCTCGACCAGCCCGCGCGTGATGACGTTCCGGAGCACGTTCAGGTCGATGTTGCCGCCACACAGCGCCGGGACGATGGTCTCCCCGTCCTCGTAGTCGAACGCCTCCTCGACGACGGCGGCGAGTGCGATCGCGCCGGCTCCTTCTACGAGCGTCTTCGACCGTTCGAGCAGATCGACGACCGTGCGGGCGATGGCGGCGTCGCTGACGGTGACCACCTCGTCCACGCGCTCGGAAACGACCTCGTAGGTGAGCGATCCCGGCTTCCCGACGGCGACCCCGTCGGCGATGGTATCGACCGTCTCCGTCCCGACGCGCTCACCCTTTTCAAGCGACTGGGCCATCGCGGAAGCTCCTTCTGCCTGGACGCCGATGACGCGCGTCTCGGGATCGTTAGCCTTCACCGCCGTCGCTACGCCGGAGATGAGACCGCCGCCGCCGACGGGGACGACGACGGTCTCCACGTTGGGCTTGTCCTCGACGATCTCCAGTCCGAGGGTCCCCTGTCCGGCCATCACGTCGTAGTCGTCGAACGCGTGGACGTAGCTGCGGCCTTCGGTCTCCTGCAGTTCGTGGGCCATCTCCTGTGCCTCGTCGTAGTCGATCCCGTGGAGAACGACCTCGGCCCCGTACGCGCGGGTCGCCTCCACCTTCGAAACCGGGGCGTACTCCGGCATGACGATCTTGGCGTCGGTCCCTGCGCGGTCGGCCGCCAGCGCCACCCCCTGTGCGTGGTTGCCGGCGCTCGCAGTCACGACGCCCGCGGCCCGTTCCTCGTCGTCGAGATGTGCGAGCTTGTTCGTCGCGCCGCGGATCTTGAACGAGCCGGTTCGCTGGAGGTTCTCCAGCTTGAGCGAGACGTTCGCTCCGGTCGCCTCCGAGAAGGTGTGTGAGTAGTCGAGCGAGGTGTGGCGGGCGACCTCCATCACCCGTTGGCGCGCTTCGAGTACGTCTGCAACGTCGAGCATACCAACGGCTACCCCGCCCGGGGACCTATCGGTTTCGACAGAAGGGAAGGAGCGTGTGCATTCACCGATAGCGGGTGTTTGTACATAAACTCCCGGCATCCGGACTGGAAGTGAAACCGCACGACGAAAGCGCGATGAAACTGATGTCAGACGGGCGTCGCCTCTCCGTCGGCTCAGACGACGTGCTCCGTGTCGTAGCTCCCGAGCACGCGCACCCAGCCGTCGCTCGCGAGCGTTTCGAGCGCCGCGACCGCGCCCTGCGTTCGCTCCTCGTACAGCCCGGCCTCGATGTCGATATGGAAGACGTAGTCGCCGAGCCGCTCGCCCGACGGGCGTGACTCCACCCGCGAGAGGTTGATATCGCGCTCGGCGAACGGTTCGAGCAGATCGAGCAACAGCCCCGGGTAGTTCGCGTTCGGATAGACGACGAAGGAGCTCTTTCCGCCGGCCTCGTCGCGCTCGGTCTCGGGCGCGATGGCGAGGAACCGGGTCGCGTTCGAGCTCCGGTCCTGAATATCGTCTTCCAGCACGCGGAGCTCGCTGTCGGCGTTCGCCGGATGGCCGATCCCGGCGACGCTGCTGTCCTCGGCGGCGCGCACGACCCCCCTCGCCGTCGACGCGACCGGCTCTCTCGTCACGTCGGGATGCGTGCGATCGAGATACTCGCGACACTGTGCGAGCGCCTGCTGGTGGCTCGCCACCGTGTCGAACGACTCCGTCTGCGCGAGCAGCGAGTGGCGAATCGGCGTCACCACCTCGCGAACGACGGCGACCTGCTGGTCGGCCAGCGCGTCCAGCGACTCCGCAACACTCCCCTCGATGCTGTTCTCGATAGGGACGACGCCGCGATCGTACTCGCCGGTCGCGACCCCTTCCACGATGCTCGTCACCGACTCCGTGAACTCGATGGTCTCGGCGACGGCCTGTGCAGCGCGGTGGGAGTAGGTTCCGCCCGGCCCGAGCGTGAGTGCGTCCATACAGTCGTGTCACGACACGCCCGTATCAGCGTATCGACGGACACGACGACCGAAGATGTTCGCCACATCGCTCACAGGGCAGTCACCGCTACCCGTTATCGATGCGACGACTCACGCTCGCCGTCGTGCTCGCCTCCGCAGTTCTGGTCGCCGGTGTCGCGACCGCCGACACGACGGTCCGGCCGTCCACACAGCCGACCGTCCACGAGCCACAGCACAGCGGCTCACATCATGGCAGTGGCCCACACCACAGCGATACCCACCACGGCTCGCACGGGACGCACACTGACTGTGACTGTCCACATCACGAGGACGAACAGACCCGGAACCACGAGGACTGTCCGCGTCACGAACACGTCGGTGACCGCTCACACGGCACGAACCGGCGGTAGCTACCGATTGAGCGTGTGAACAGCGTGCCCGGAGGCGTTCATCGCGGCCTCCATCACCGCCTCCGACAGCGTCGGATGCGTGTGGACGGTTGAGGCGATGTCGTCGAGGGTCGCACCCATCTCGATGGCGACACCGACCTCACCGATAAGCTCGGAGGCCTCCGGAGCGACGATCTGTGCCCCGAGCACGAAGCCGGTCTCGTCGTCGGCGACGACGCGGGCAAAGCCCTCCGGCTCGTTCAGCGTGAGCGCGCGCCCGGAGGCGTTCATCGGCATCTGTCCGACGACCGGCTCGAAGCCGGCGTCCTCGGCCTCCGCCTCCGTCATTCCGACCGTCCCGATCTCGGGGTCGGTGAACACCGCGCCCGGAATCGACTGGAAGTCCATCGCCGACGGCTCGCCGGCGATACGTTCCGCGACGACCTCCCCCTCGGCGGAGGCCTTGTGTGCCAACATCGGCTCGCCGGCCACGTCGCCGACGGCGTAGACGTTCTCCACGTCGGTCTCCCCGAACTCGTCGGTGTCGAGGAAGCCGGCCTCGGTCGGCTCCAGACCGATGCTCTCCAGTCCGAGCGTGTCGGTGACCGGCTGGCGACCGACGGCGACGAGGATATGGTCGGCCTCGTAGGTGGACTCCCCACCGTCGTCGGTCTCGGTGGTGAGCCGGACGCCGTCGGCCGTCTCAGTCCACTCGCTGGCTCCCTCACCGAAGTTGAAGCCGACGCCCAGCTCCTCGGCGCGGTCCCGGACGACCCGCGCTACGTCGTCCTCGTAGACGGGCAGTGCGCTGTCCAACATCTCGATGACCTCGACGTTCGAGCCGAGCTTCGCGTACGTCGTCGACAGCTCCATCCCGATGTAGCCCGCGCCGACGACGAGCAGGTCGTCGGGAACGCTCGTCAGGTTCAGTGCGCCCTTCGAGGAGAGGATACGCTCTCCGTCGTACTCGAAGCCGGGAATCTCGATGGGCCGCGAGCCGGTGGCGATGATCGCGTGCTCGTACTCGATGGTCTCGGAGCCCTGTCCGTCGCCGTCGTGTGCGACGCGAACCGACCCCTTACTGTCGAACTCGGCGGTCCCCTCGATGAGCTTGACGCCGTTCGCCTTACACAGCTTCTCGACGCCGCCGGTGAGCTGATCGACCACGTCGTCCTTCCAGCCCGACAGCGCCGCCATGTCGACGGCGGGGTCGGCGTGCACGCCCATCTCCTCGGCGGTCCTCGCGGCGTGGGCGGTGTCCGCGCCCGTGATGAGCGCCTTCGACGGGATACACCCGCGGTTCAGGCAGACGCCGCCGTAGGCGTCCTTCTCGACGAGCGTCGTGTCGAGACCGAGCTGTGCAGCGCGGATGGCGGCCACGTAGCCGCCCGGGCCCGCGCCGATGACTAGTAGTTCCGTTCCGGTTGCGATATCTCCGACGACCATTAGAGTAACATGAGTTCGGGGTTCTGTAAGTGCTCTTTCACCGTGTTCGTGAACGCGGCCGCCTCGGCCCCGTCAATGACGCGGTGGTCGATACTCAACGAGAGGGTCAACACGTGCCGCGGCACGACTTCCCCGCTCACGGCTGCGCCGTTCGCCTCCGAGCCGCTCTGCGGCTCGCTATCTACGACGCGCGGCTTCTCCTTGATCGCGCCCACGCCCAGAATCGCCGTTTCGGGGTAGTTGATGATGGGCGTGGCGTACTCGCCGCCAATGGCGCCGAAGTTCGTGACCGAAAAGGTCCCGCCCTGCATCGACTCGCGGGCGATCGAACGGTCACGCGCCGCGTCAACCAGCTCGTTCATCTCCTCGGAGAGCTGCAGCAGCCCCTTCCGATCGACGCCCTCGACGACCGGGACCATCAGGCCCGCGTCGGTCGCCGCCGCGACGCCGATGTTGTAGTAGTGTTTCGTGACGATCTCGCCGCGTTCCTCGTCCAGCTGGCTGTTGAGAACGGGGTACTCGCGCAGTCCGGCGACGACCGCCTTCAACACGAACGGCATGTACGAGAGCGTCTGCCCGCGCTCCTCGGCCTCCTGTTTCAGTCGACTGCGCGTCTCCACCAGCTCCGTCACGTCCACCTCGTCGTGGTGGGTGACGTGCGGTGCGGTGTACTTCGAGGTCTCCATCTGCTCGCCGATGGTGCGGCGAATCCCAGAGTACGGCTCGCGGGTCTCCCGTTCCTCGACCCGTTCGACCGAGGTCGACACGGCGCCCGCCTCCTGACCAGCCTGCACCGCTTCGGCGTCGGCGGCCTGTGCGGCCTGTTGCGCCTCGGCGAACTCGCGCACCTGTTCCGGACGGACGAACGCCTCGCCGTCGCGCGTCTCGTCGGTCGGCACGTCGTCGAGATCGACGCCCTCGTCGTCGGCCAGCTCCCGGGTCGCTGGTGCGGCGAGCGTCTGCTCGCGACCGGCCCGCTCGATATCGCCAGTCGGTGCGGGCGACGCGACCGCTTCCCCGCTCGCCGCATCGTCGTCGCTCACCGTCGCCGTCGCGGATTCGACGGCCGGCTCGGCGTCCGGCTCCGCCGTGTCCGCCTCGCGCTCGGCGTGTGCCCGCACGTCGCCCTCGGAGACGCGCCCGCCGGGCCCGCTCCCCTCGACAGCGGCGATCTCGACGTCGAGTTCGCGGGCCAGCCGGCGCGCGCTCGGGGAGGCGAAGACGCGACCGCCCTTCGCGGCCGTCTCCTCGTCGCTCGCCCCGCTGGCCTCAATTCCCGTTTCGTCGCCGGCTTCCGAGACCGCAGCGACGGCCGACTCGGCTTCCGTCCCCGAGTCGTCGGACTCCGTGCTCGTCTCCGCTCCGCCGTCGTCCGCCTCCGTCGCGAACGTGATGATGACGTCGCCGACCGGAACCATCTCTCCTTCGTCGGCCAGAAGCTCCTCGACGGTCCCGTCGACTGGTGAGGGGACCTCGACGACCGCCTTGTCCGTCTCGACCTCTGCGACCGGCTGATCTTCCGTCACCGGGTCGCCGACCGCGACGAGCCACGAGACGATCTCCGCTTCCGTCAGCCCCTCGCCCACGTCGGGCAGCTCGAATCGCCGGACCATCAGAACTCTACCGCCTCCCGAATCCCGTCCTCGATGCGTGCGGCCTCTGGCATATAGTAGTCCTCTAACGCGTACAGCGGGAAGGGCGTATCGAAGCCGGTGACGCGCTGTACCGGCGCGCGCTGGTAGCCGAGCGCCTCTTCCTGTATCGTCGTGGCGATCTCAGCGCCCAGCCCACCGCTCTTGGGCGCCTCGTGGACGACGACTGCACGCCCCGTCTTCTTGAACGATTCGACGATCGAATCCCAGTCCATCGGCGAGAGGGTCCGCAGGTCGATGACCTCCACGTCGATCTCGCCGGCGAGGTTCTCCGCGGCCGCCATCGACGGACGGGTCATCGCACCCCAGGTGAACAGCGACACGTCGTCTCCCTCACGCCGGGTCGTCGCCTCGCCGAGCTCGACCGTGTAGCTCTCGTCGGGGACCTCCTCGCGGAAGGCCCGATAGATGAGCTTCGGCTCCATGAACACGACCGGATCCGGATCACGGATCGCAGCCGCGAGCAGGCCCTTCGTGTCGTGTGGCGTCGAGGGAACGACGACCTTCAGCCCGGCCTCGTGGGCGTAGAAGGCCTCCTTCGACTCGGAGTGGTGTTCCGGCGCGCGAATCCCGCCGCCGTAGGGCATCCGGAGCGTCATCGGTACGGAGAACCGACTACGCGACCGCGTGCGCAGTCGCGCGGCGTGCGAGACGATCTGGTCGAAGCCGGGGTAGGCGAAGCCGGAGAACTGCATCTCCGGAACCGGCTTCATCCCGTACGCCGCCATCCCGACGGCCGTGCCGACGATCCCCGACTCCGCGAGCGGGGTGTCGAAGACGCGCTCCTCGCCGAACTCCTCGTAGAGCCCCTGTGTGGCGCGGAAGACGCCGCCGTTCTTGCCGACGTCCTCGCCGAAGACGACCACATCGTCGTCGCGTTCCAGTTCCCCCTTCAGTCCGTCGCGAACCGCCTGTACGAGTGTGAGATTCTGTGTATCGCTCATTCAAGTAGTTCCTCGTCGCCGTGTTCCGACTGAAGTCGATCCAGATACGCCTGCTGTTGCCGGAGCCGCTCGGGCATCCCCGCGTAGACGTGCTCGAACATGCTCTCCGTCGTCGGGCGAGTGTACTCCTCTGCCGTGTCGATCGCCTCGGCCACCTCCTCCTCGATCGAGTCGGTGAGCTCCGCGACGCGCTCGTCGTCGAGCACGCCGCGATCGCGCAGGAACGCCTCCAGTCGCGGTATCGGGTCCTTCGCCTTCCACTTCTCGACCTCGTCGTCCTCTCGGTAGACGGACGGATCGTCGGCGGTCGTGTGTGCCCCGTAGCGGTACTGTACTGCTTCGATGAGCGTCGGGCGTAGCTGCTCGCCCTCGGCGCTGCGCGCTCGCTCGACGGCTGCGCTCGTCACCTGATACACCGCGAGCGGGTCCATCCCGTCCACCTGAATGCCCTCCATCCCGTAGGCGACCGCCTTCTGTGCGATGGTCTCGGCGGCGGTCTGTTTCTCCCGCGGGACCGAGATGGCCCACTGGTTGTTGTTACAGAAGAAGACGGTCGGCGTGTCGAAGACGCCGCCGAAGTTCAGCCCCTCGTGGAAATCCCCTTCGGAGGTCGCGCCGTCGCCGAAGTAACACATGAACACCTCGTCGCTATCGTTGTAGTCGGCGGCCATGCCCAACCCGGCAGCGTGGGGGATCTGCGAGGCGATCGGGACCGCGACCGGGAAGATGTTCAGATCCTCGAGCCTGTTTCCCCGCTCGTCGCCCATCCAGTAGCGGAGCGTCCCTTCGAGCGTCAGCCCGTGGACGTACGACGCGGCGTGTTCGCGGTAGGACGGAACGATCCAGTCCTCGTCGCGAAGCGCCATCGCCGAGCCGACCTGTGCGCCCTCTTGTCCTGACAGCGGGGGATACGTCCCCATCCGCCCCTGTCGCTGGAGGCTCACGGCCCGCTCGTCGAAATGCCGGGCCAGCTTCATCGTTCGATACATCTCTACGAACGTCTCCTCGGAGAGGTCGGGAACGGTCGCCCCCTCGACAACCGACCCGTCCTCCGCGAGCACCTGTACCTTCTCGCGAGGGTCCGTTTCGAGCACGCTCACCGCCGTTCCACCCGTGCTACCATACCCGAACGTCACCGTCCCCGGACAAAGTAGTTTCGTAAATACCTTTCGTAGACCGTGACTATTGCCACGAGATACGACGAACGGTCAGAAATCCTCGATTCGAACACGGGGTTTTACGTGTTTGTCGGCTCGCGTCTCCGGGCGTGGGGTGTGTCACCCTCTCAGCTACGTACTGTCGTCTCAGTCGCCCCGTGCGTGTGCCTGTTCGCGCGCCTCGGTCGGCGACACCCCGTCGCGAGCGACCGCCTCCACGAAGAACTCGCCGGCCTTGAACGAGGAGCGAACCATCGGTCCCGACGCGCAGTAGCGGAAGCCGAACTCCGCTTCCGCGACCGTCTGCCACGTGTCGAACTTGTCGGGGTGGACGTACTCGAACACCTCCAGATGGCGCGTCGACGGCTGGAGATACTGACCAAACGTGATGATATCCACGCCGACCTCGCGGAGATCCGACAGCGTCTGATACACCTCGTGGTCGTACTCGCCGACACCGAGCATGATCGAGGTCTTCGCGTAACAGTCCGACTCGGCGATCTGTTCGAGCACCGAGAGCGACTGTTCGTACCCTGCCCGACGGTCCCGAATCGGCCACTGGAGCCGATCGACCGTCTCGATATTGTGGGCTAACACGTCCGGCTCGGCGTCGATGACCTGTTGGACCGCCTCTTCGTCCCCCTGAAAGTCGGGAACGAGCGCCTCGACGAGGATCGAGTCGTCGCGACGCTTGATCTCGCGGATCGTCTCCGCGAAGTGTGCGGCTCCCCCGTCGTCGAGATCGTCGCGGTCCACGCTCGTCAGGACGACGTAGTCGAGTCCGATCTCGGCGACGGCGCTCGCGATGTTCTCCGGCTCGTCCTCGTCTAACGGCTCCATCCCGCCCGTCTGCACGTCACAGAAGTTACAGCCCCGCGAACAGCGGTCGCCCATCAGCATGAACGTCGCCGTCCCCGGCCCGTTGCGCCCGGACCAGCAGTCGCCGAGGTTCGGACAGGATGCCTCCTCACAGACGGTGTGGAGATCGTGCTCGCGCAGCGTCGATTTGATCTCGGTAAACCGCTCTCCGGACGGCGGGCGCATCTTCAGCCACTCCGGCTTTCGCGGCCGGTCACGCGAGCGACTCATTGCCGTATCTTCTGGCTCTGTCGGCAAAAACGTGCTGTCCCCGACTACGCTCTCCGCGATACGAACCGGAGGAAGGAGACGGCGAAGCGCTACGCCGCGTGTGCTACCACCACGAGTAGCGCTTCAGTCGCCGTCTCGGAGGTTCGTAACGTCCTCGGCGGCGGCGTCGATCAGCTCGTGAACGCGTCCGGGGGCGAGCGTCCGGGCCGCGAGCGAGAGCCCGTAGCCGCTCCCGGCGGTCCTCGACGTACTCGACGACATCGGGCACGCCTTCGAGCATATCGATGATGACCGAGGAGTCGAGGAACGTCACCGCTCGAAGCTCTCCCGAGAGCGCTCCACGGCCGCTCTCGCGCGGTCGGCCTTCTCCTCGCCCCACGCGCCGATGTCGATGGGTTTCTCCTTTTGCGCGAGACGTTCGAGGAGTTCGTCAAATGTCTCCTCTTCCCGTTTCAGGCTCTCCAGCATCCGTTTCGTCTCGTCGGTGACCCGAATGGACGTGCTCATACGCATACAGTCTGCATACACGGTGAACCACCTTTCGGCGAAGACGGGGTCGGACGTCGTTCGAGAACCAGTCAGGAGCGTCCGTGTACTCCGCCCGACAGCGACCGTGACACGCCTCCACGAGAATCCGGGATAGAACGGTTCGGATCGACCGTCGCTCCGCACAGGTCGCACTCGGCACGATCTCGCTCGACTGCGCGACTGAGGCGGTAGGGTCCCGTAGCCAAGCACCGAGCGCGGTCGCAGTGCTGTCGAAGCCGAGTCCCACGAGACAGCGGTAACCACCGCCGAGACAGAACGAAACGCCAGCGTCGAGCTAATCAGCGACCTGCGGCTCCCCGCCGGATCCGCCGCGGCGACCGCCGAGCGTCACGACGTGCAACCCCGCCAGCCCGAGGAAGTACATCCCGACGATCGGGAGCCCGAGCAGGAACATCATGAACACGCCCTGCGGGGAGGCGAACGCGACGACGGTGAGGACGACGAGGGTGACCACCCGCCAGCGGTCGCGCATCTGCCGGTAGCCGACCAGTCCGCCGGCGTGGAACAGCCACATCGTCACCGGGATACAGAACAGCAGGCCGACACCGATCGTGGTGAACACGACCATCCAGCCGAAGTTGTTGATCCGGTAGGCGATGACCATCGAGGAGGTGAGCGCGTCGTTCGCGAGCCACGAGATGATACGCGGTGCGACGAACAGGAAGCCGAACACCGTTCCGGCCGACAGCGTCGCGAGGACGCTCCCGCTCCACACGAACAGCACGCGGCGGTCACCGCTGGCGAAGCCGCGCTCCTTCAGCGCCGGCCACACGTAGTAGAGCACCAGCGGCAGCGTCGCGACCGCGCCGGCGACGAGCGAGAGCTTGATCTCGAAGATGAGCGCCTCGACCGGGTGAAGCGCCACGGTATCGACCGCGTCGGCGCCGAACCCCTCCGAGAGCCGACCGAGGAAACTGGCCTTCAGCCAGCCGATACCCCCGGTGTAGAGCCACGAGAACATCGCCGCCAACACGACGACGAACGTCCCCACGAGGACGAACGCCTTCGACCGCAGCGACGACGCGATGAAGGCCATATCGTGGTAGTAGCCCCCGATATCGTCCTCTGCTACGTCGTCATCGGTGAACGCCGACAGCATCCCCGCGCTGGTCTCGGTGACGACGTTGCCACCCTCCTCCTCGACGGGTTCGGTCGGAGCCGGGTCGCTCGCCGTCCCGTCTGCAGTCGTCTCCGCGTCTCCTGTCTCGTCCGCAGCACGCTCGGCGACCGCGTCGTAACGGTCGAGAATCGCCTCTGCCCGCTCGTCGTCGCCCTCGTCCAGCGCACCGCTGGCGAGCGCGAGCGCCTCGTCCTCGGTGAGCGTCTCGAACGCCTCCGGTGGCGCGGCGCGCACACCCGCCGCGTCGAGCGCCGAGAGGTCGATAGCCGCGGGATCGCCGGTACTCGCGACGGTCGGCGACCGGTCAGCGATCGCATCGAGCGCGCGGAACATCAACACCACCGTCGCGGCGAGTGCCCCGACGCCGCCGACGAGCGCAGCGGCGACAGCCACGATTACCCCAGTGTCCACCCCGAGCAGCGTGTCGGTCGCCAGCGTCTGCGGGAACCGCTTCGCGAACGAGGGACCGAAGTACGGGATCGACTCCAGCGTGCGCATCACGCCATCGAGCCGCCCGGCCGTCGCCCGCTGTCCGAGCAGGAACGCGACCACACCGGTGAGGAAGCCGACGCCGGCGACGACGTTCCAGCTCTCGCGGGCCGTCGACTGCAACCCGACCTCCTTTCCCGCAGCCTGTGCGGTAGTGAGAAACCGCGTCAGCCCGAGCGAGAACGCGTACAGCACCACGAGCGGCGTCGCCCACATCAGCTGCGTGAGCGGGTCCGGCGGCGTGAACACCGCGCCGCCGGCGTACAGCACGACGATAGCGTGTTTCCAGTAGTCACGGAACGTCTCGTACGGGACGACACCGGACAGCGACAGCCCCGACATCGCGAGCGGGAGCTGGGCCGCGAGTCCGAACGAGAGCGAGAGCAGGAAGACGAACTGGACCCACTTCACGATCGAGTAGGTCGGCGAGATATCGGCCGCGGCGGCGTTGGCCGCGAGGAAATCAAACACGACCGGGAAGAAGAGCAGATAGCCGTACGCCGCCCCCCCGAGCAGGAGGAGTACCCCCCCGAGGAGTACGAGCGCGATCTTCCAGCGCGGGACACCGGTCGGCCAGTAGCCGCGCTCTTTGAGCGCGCTACGAGAGTAGTAGATGAGAAACGGGATCGCTACCAGCAGGCCGACGACCAGCCCGATCTTCACCTGCAGCAGAATCACGTCGAACGGCGTGACGGCGACGATCGTCGCCTCGGGCGCTTCCGCGAGCAGGTCGGCTTTCATCCGGGCCCAGCCGTAGTTGCGTAAGAACAGAATCGTCGCGATGAGACCGACGACGAAGATGACGAACACCTTCTGGAGGTGGCTCTGTGCGGCCGATAGCATCGAGCCGAGCGTCTCGCGTCCCCCCTGTAGGCCTCGGGTGACATCGTTGTCGACGATTCCAGACACGTGCGCCTGTGGGAACCGCCGCGTTATCAACCTTTCAGGGTCGGCCGAGCGTCGAGAAGAAGGCTTACAACCGGGCGACGCCGAACGCAGGCTAATGGGCGAGGAGTCGGACGACGACAGTACCACTCCAGAGCCCGCCGTCCGTCGTATCGACGGTGACGATGTTGCTGATTCGCCTGCTGACGGTGAGGACGAAGGTGTCAGCGATTCGCCTGCCGACGCTGAGGACGAAGGTGTCGGCGACTCACCTGCTGACGCCGACGACGAAGGTGTCGGCGATTCGCTTGCCGACGCCGACGACGAAGGTGTCAGCGACCCACCTGCCGACGCCGATACTGACGATGTCGATGATCCATCTTCTGACACCGAGGCGTCCGTCACCCCGCCGACGGCGACAGACGACATGTTCAACGAGATCGATACGAGACCGACGCTCGAACGCGACTCGACGGACGGAGACGAGCCGGACGACGAGCGCGCAGAGGGGGAAGATATCGGCGACAGAGGAGCGGTGACGTTCGAGGACGGCTCGCCGGCGATGGCTGATTCGGCCAATACCGCTGACGCGGCTGTGGCGCACGACCCGGAGGACCCCGACGGTGCGCCCGACGATCAGGAGATGCCGCTGGCCGACCATATCGAGGAGATGGTGAAGCGACTCGGCATCGTCATCGTCGTAATGGCGGCCGTCTCCGGGGTTGTCTTCCCGTTCGCGACGTATCTCATCAACTTCCTGTGGTTCACCTATCTCCCCGGGAGCGAACAGCTGTGTCAGGATGTCGCGCGCGTCGGCGCGGCGGCGATTGACCCACAGACCGCCTGTGCACGGGTGTACCACCCGCTCGCGGTGGTCTTATCACGGCTGAAGGTGGCGACGCTCGCGGGGTTCGTCGCCGCCTTGCCGCTGTTCGTCTACCAGACGTATCTGTTCATGCGACCGGGGCTGTATCCGGGCGAGCGGCGCTACTATCTGGCGAGCGTGCCGACGAGTCTGGTGCTCGCCAGCGCCGGAATGTTGTTCGCTCACCATCTCGTCATCCCGATCCTGTTCAACTACTTCGTCAGCTACTCACAGGGCGCAACGACCTTGGCGTTCGGACTGACGGAGACGTTCGATCTGATCGTGCTCATGCTCGGCGCGTTCGCCCTCGTCTTCCAGATTCCGGTGTTCATCATGCTGGCGCTGATGATGGGACTCGTCACGCGAGAGTGGCTGCAGACCCGCCGGCTCATCTTCTGGGGGCTGTTCGCCGCGCTGGCGTTCCTGTTCACGGGTGATCCGACCGGTCTCGGCCCGATCTTCGTCGCCGTGACGATGATCGTCCTGTTCGAGGGGACGCTGCTGCTGGCGCAGTGGACCGGCCACGAGTGACGAACAGCTCCGCTATCGTCTCGCCTTCCAACCTATTTCACCAGCTCCCAGAGCTGAACGCCGTCACCGTCGGTGAGCGGCTCGCCGTCAAAACCGCCGGAGACGGACCACTGCTCGAACGGGGACTGACGCGCGAGCAGTTCGACCTGCTGTGCCGGTAGATGGGAGAGAACGAACTCGTCGCAAGCGACGACAGCGCCATTCGAGTCCCGAAGCTCCTGTCGTGCGCGATAGGTCTGTTCCACCTGATCCTCGATGGTCGTCCGGACCCACCCCCGGAGCCGCGTCCCCTCGTACTCGATCTCCTGACTCTCCCGCCACTCGCCGAAGGCGTCGGCGATGACGTCGTACCGAGGGACGTACACGTCGAACAGGAGCCGACCACCCGGTTTGAGGACGCCGTACAGCGATTCGAGCGCCGCGAGCTGGTCGTCGACGCCTCGCAGATTGCAGATCGAGTTGTACGGAACGATCGCGAGCGCGTAGCTCCGGGCAGCACCGACCGATCGCAGGTCGGCCTGCCACACTGTCGGGCACAGCCCGTCGGACGCGGCCGTCTCACGGAGCCGCGTCAACATCGGAGCCGAGATGTCGAACCCGTCGGCATCGACGCCCCGACGCAGGAGTTCGAGATAGATGCGTCCGCTTCCACAGGCCCCCCTCCAGTACCGGCCCGTCTGCATCGGTCGCCGCATCGAGATAGAACGACTCGTCACCGACAGCACCGGACTCGTGTCGCGTCTCGTAGAACGCGGCCAGCGGCGACGAGAACTGGTTCGGCTCGCTCATATCCGTACTCACTCGATCGATCAGGAAAACCGTACCCCACGACACGCTCCCTCGCTCGAACTCAGAACAGCCCGACCCCGAGCAGGTTGGCCAGCCCGAGTCCGAGTATCGCCGCGAACGCGAAGTGGAGGACGACCACCGGGATCGCAGACCGCAGCTTCAGTCGGTAGGCGACGCTGACGGCGAGGAGATCGGCGGCGAGCACGACGACCAGCCCGACGCCGACGAGGGCAGAGGCGCTGATCCCGAACGCGCCCGACTGGCCGTACTCGCCGAGCAGGATCGAGACGAGCGCGGGAACTGGGCCGGCGTAGGCGGCCCGCTGTGAGGGCACGTCACCGATGAAGAAGGTGGCCGCGAGATGGAGCGTGAACGCGTAAAACAGTGCCGTCAGGAGGAAGGTGACGACGAGCGCGAGTAACCCACCGCCGGCGATACTCTGGAGCGTGAAGGCGTTCATCGCTCCGCTCTACGAGGCGTCGCTGTTTAGCTGTTTTCGAGTGCTCACGCGAGCAGTCCCAGCTCCGCTAACCGTTCGACGATGGTATCGACGGCCATCTCGGCGTCTGCCGGCTCTTTTCCCCCCGTGATGACGAGCTTGCCGGAGCCGAACAGCAGGGCGACCACGTCCGGCTCGTCGAGCCGATAGACCAGTCCGGGGAACTGCTCGGGTTCGTACTCGATGTTCTCCAGCCCGAGTCCGATCGCGATGGCGTTCAGGTTCAGGTCCTCGCCCAGATCCGCGGAGGTGACGATGTTCTGGATCGTGATCTCGGGATCGTCGATCGGGATCTCCAGCGCACGAAGCTCGTCGAAGACGAGCTGCAGGGCTTCGTGCACGTTGTCGGTGGATTTCGCGCCGGTACAGACGACCTTTCCCGAGCGGAAGATGAGCGCGGCGGACTTCGGCTCCTGTGTGCGGTAGACGAGTCCCGGGAACTGCTCCGGGTCGTAGTCGGCCCCCGTGAGATCCATCGCGACGCTCTGCAGATCGAGCTCCTGGGCGATACCGGTCGATGCCACCACGTTCTCGATACTGATGGTCGTTTTCGGGTCGGTCATTTAATTGGTTTGTCGTCACTCCGCTTCAAAAAGGTACGTATGAGCCCCCGCGCTATCGCCGGCTTCTTGCGCTCGCGGCGGTCACTCCCGGTGTGTATCTCCTCGAACTCGGCGGGGAAGACGACGCCTTCGCGGCCCGAGAGGCGGCCAGCGCCTGCACCGATGTGACGCGGCTCGCCCCCGGACTGGCGACGGCCCGCGGTGTCACCGACCGGATCCGCGGGCTCGCGTACACCCACGCGGCGAGTGAACTCGTCGGAACCGCCGAGGGCGGTGTCGATGCCGCTGTCGCGCTCCTCGACGCTGCCGGTATCGACCGCACCGGAACGGTCGCCGTCCGCGCTCGTGACGTGCAGGGAACGGCCGGTGTCTCGACCCAACGCGCCGAGCGCGATCTCGGTGGGGTGCTCACCGACCGCGGCTTCGCCGTCGATCTCGACGCCCCCGACCACGAACTGCGGGCGCTGTTCGCCGGGGAGACGGTCGCGCTCGCGTGGCTCGAACTCGAATCGGTCCGGGACTTCGGGACGCGACGCCCGACCGACAAGCCGTTCTTCCAGCCGGGAAGCATGGAGCCGCTGTTAGCGCGTGCAGTCGCCAATATCGCCGGCGCACGACCCGGTCGGATCGTGCTCGATCCGATGTGCGGGACCGGCGGCGGGCTCATCGAGGCGGCGCTCGTCGGCGCGGACGTACTCGGTAACGACGCGCAGTGGAAGATGAGCCACGGGGCGGCGGAGAACTTCGCGCACTACCTCGACGGGGATGGTGTCGCCGGGTTACCGACTCCCGGTCGCTACGACGTGATCCGCGGGGACGCCACCCGACTCCCGCTTCGGGTGGGTGCGGCCGACTGTGTCGTGTTCGATGCGCCCTACGGTCGCCAGTCGAAGATCGCGAACCGGTCGCTGTCGGGGCTCGTGACGGACGCGCTCGCGGAGACGGCCCGGATCGCCGACAGGGGCGTCCTCGTCTGTGACCGCGCGTGGGACGACGCCGCGTTGCGGTAGTGTCCGACGTATCTTTCCGCGTCGATGCGTGTATCTCTGCATGAACGATTCGCCAGCGGTGAGAGCATGACGGGCAAAGACGAGTACTACAACCGCGCGAAACAGGAGGGGTATCGCGCCCGCTCGGCGTACAAGCTCAAGCAGTTAGACCAGACGGCCGACCTGTTCGATCCGGGTGACACCGTCGTCGATCTGGGGGCCGCCCCCGGCGGCTGGTCACAGGTCGCCAGCGAGCGCGTCGGTGAATCGGGGAGCGTCGTGGCCGTCGATCTCCAGCGCATCGACGGTATCGACGGCGTCGAGACGCTTCGCGGAGACATGACCGACGAGGACACTCGCGAGCGCATCATCGACCGGGTGGGCGGGACCGACGTGGTCGTCTCGGACATGGCCCCGAATATGACCGGCGAGTACCATCTCGACGCCGCGCGGTCGGCACATCTCGCCCGGACGGCCTTCGAGACGGCGCTCGAACTGCTCGACGCCGGCGGTGACCTCGCGGTCAAGATCTTCGAGGGACAGGACGTCGCTCCGTTGCGCGAGGAGATGGACGCGGAGTTCGAGTACGTGCGCGCGGTCCACCCGGACGCCTCGCGTGACGCCTCCTCGGAGCTGTATCTCGTCGCGAAGGGCCGGCTCACGGCCCCGGTTCGTGCCGGCGACGAGCTGACGGTCGAGATCGTCGACGAGGGGAACGAGGGCGACGGGATCGCGAAGGTAGACGGGTTCACCGTCTTCGTTCCAGAGGCGACTGCCGGCGAGGAGGTCGACGTGCGCGTAGACGACGTGAAGCCGCGGTTCGCGTTCGCCGAGCGTCGATAGTTCGCTCTCGGATAATACCGCGGGATGACTGCGAGACGAACGAGCTATTACGGGCGGTCTGTATCCTCCTGCATGCCCAAGATCAGCGTCGAGATACCGGGCGAACTGCTCGCCGATCTCGACGACCACGTCGGCCCCGACGGGAAGTACGTGAACCGCTCCGACGCGATCCGCGCGTCGGTTCGCAAGAACCTCGATCTCCTCGACGATATCGACGCCCGACACGGCCGACTCGAAGACGATGCGTGACCGACAGATCCCGCTGGGGGCGACGGTGCTTTCGGCGCTGTTCGTCACCGCGCTCGTCACCTCACAGCTGACGGCGGCGAAGGTGCTCGCGTTCGAGATCCCGCTCTCGCTCCCGGTCGTCGGCTCGTCGCTCATTCTCCCGGGTGCGGCGCTCGGCTACGCGGTGACGTTCTTCGCCTCGGACTGTTTCACCGAGCTGTACGGGAAGCGGTCGGCGCGTCGGCTCGTCAACGTCGCGTTCGGAATGAACTTCGTCATGCTGGCGCTCGTCTACTCGACCATCGCCGCCCCGGCCGCCCGGTCGAGCATCGATCCCGGGACGTTCGCGACCGTCCTCTCGGCGTCGACGAACATCGTCCTCGGCTCGCTGGTCGCGTATCTCGTCTCGCAGAACTGGGACGTGTACGTGTTTCACGCGATCCGCGAGCGAACGGGCAGACAGCGGCTCTGGCTCCGCAACATCGCCTCGACGGCGAGTTCACAGGCCATCGACACCGTTCTCTTCGTCGGTATCGCCTTCTACCTGCTCCCGCAGTTCGCCGGTATCGGTCCACAGCTTCCGAACTCGGTCGTGCTCGGGCTCGCGATCGGACAGTATCTGCTCAAGCTGTGTATCGCGATCGTCGACACCCCGCTCGTCTATCTCGTCACGCGACTCGTCCGCGCGAACGAACCGGGTCACGAGGACCCAATTGCCGGGTAGACAGCGATACGTCTAACTTCGCGACGCCGGGAGATGCGCCATGCCGCGCTTCGAGTATCCGTGTCCGGGCTGTCGTACCCGAACGAATCTCCACGACGCCGACTGCGAGTTCGACGGCGTCGCCTGGACCGATATCGAAGCCGCATACGTCGATATTCTTTCGCGACTCTCCGCGGAGCCGCGCACCCAAAGGCAGCTCCGCGACGAGATCGAGACGTGGGGTGGACTCCACGCCGCCGGCCTGTCACGCCTCCGTGCCGACCAGCGCGTCGATGGGGACGACGACGAGCCGCTGGAGCTACTCACCGCCGCCGAGTACAAAGAGCGCGTCACCCACCCGACGATGGAGCCGCTCCAGACCATCTACGAGAACGGCTCCGTCCACGGGGCACACGACAACGCCGTCTTCGCGCTCGTTGCCTTCTACGAGATGGTCGGGCTCTCGTGGATGGAGACGCGAGAGCAGCTGCTCACGTGGCTGGAGGAGTCGGGAACGTGGGCACGCGGCGGCTTCGAGGAGAGCTCTCCCGAGGAACTCGTGGATTCGAAACGCCACGTCTACGAGCGCGGCTACGGGTGGAAGCAGGCCGGCAGAGAGGCGAAGGCGGTTATCGACCGGCGGCTCGGGTGATTATAGAAACTCAAGGAGAATACTGGTAGCTTTAGCCACCAGATGACTCCGACAATTTAAGCCACACACCACCGTATCACACACTGTGCGTGGAGAACTGGCAGTTGATTCGGTGTTTGCCACGGTGAGAGCCGGAATCAAACAAGTGAGCCGACCACGCCGACAGTCGTTAACCAATCAGGTAACTCGAAGCCCTCTACAGGGTACGAGTAACGGCTTCGTGGCAGAGCCACTGGCTGACTGTCCAGCAAACCGTAGACTCTCAACGTTCAGGATTGACCTGCCCGACCAACACCGGGTGAGAGGCCCGCGTCTTTAGACGCGGGAGGAGCTCTTCTATGCTCTCGACGGGCGCGTGATACCCCGCATCTTCCCACGTTTGTAGCCACGTATTCGCGGTCGCAACAGAGCAGGCTTGTTGACTGACTCCGTCGGCGAGGATTCCTAACGAGCCGGTCACGTCAATACCGTCATCGTTAGCAGCCGTTCGTGCGGCTTGATCGTCTGTCGCAAGCATCTCATCAGGGATAGCGAGTGCGAGTGCATGTGCCTCCCCTGCATCGAGCCGCGTAGTGAGTCGTTCCGCCAGCGTAGACGCTTCGGAACCGAGTGTGATGACGGCGAGAGTCTCTCGACTCTCAGACGGAATCGCAGAGACCGCAATCGTGTACTCGTCGATAGCCTTCATGAATTCGTATCCGTCAGCAATCCCCCGTTCAACCTCATTGATGACGGCTGGAACGGTCACGGGGAGAGGGACAGTCTGTAGTAGCCACTCGGTGCTCTCCGAACGAGCATAGTTCGAGAGAACGGTGGTATCCAGAACCGTCGCGACGGGCGTCATTCGTGATTTCGCCGCGCGGTCTCCACTTCGGCTCTCGCTTCTGCCATCGTCTCCGGCCCAAGGCGGAGGGTGATGCCGTGTTCGTTGAGTCGCTCTTGCATCCGAAATTTGGAGATCTCTGCCCGGTTTGCTGCCTCACCCAGTGTCAGCTCACCGAGCGCGTACAGCCCGATAATGGTCGCGAACTCAGTTTTTTCAGCGTCGTTGAACGTCTCTGATGCCATGCTGAACAGTAACGCGTTCTCGGATAAGAACGTTCGCTCAGTCGCTCTGGATACGCGGCGCCAACATGTACGTCACATTACCGTTTCCTTCGGCGATATCGAAGTGGAGCTTGACGGGGAACTCCTCGCCCAGCTCCATCGACACCTCGGCGTCGGACGGAATCGCCTTGTTCATGTCCTGAAGATAATCCAGCGAGAAGAGCGAGCGCGCACCACCGGCGGTCAGGTCGATGAGGTCCTCGCGCGTCAGTTCGAGATGGACGTCGTCGGTGTCGCCTTCGGCGTCGACGTAGAACGTCTCGTCGTCGCCGTCCACGCCGAGCGCGATGTGATCAGAGACCATGTCGGCGGCCGTGACGGCGCGGGCGATATCGGCTCCCTCGACGACGACGTTCGCCGGCAGGTCCAGATCCGGGAGATCCGGCTCCTGACGGATCGACTCGGGATCGATGAGCGCGAGCGTCCCTTCCAGCCCCTCGATCTGGACGTGGAGCTTCCGCGTCTCCTCGTCGAGTTCGAGCTGGACGAGCTGGCCGGAGTCGGCCATTCCCACGAACTCCTCCAGCCGGGAGAGATTGACACCGATGACGCCGCCGTCGGTTTCGTAGGACTCGAAGGACGCGGCATCGAGCGTGAGATCGACCATGCCGACGTTCGCCGGATCGACGGCGCGAATCGTGAGCCCCTCGTCTTCGAGTCGGATCTTACACTCGTCGACCAGCACGCTCACGGAGTCTAACGCGTCTCCGAGCGTGTCGGCACTCACAATAGAGTTGAACATCTTGCCGTCGGCTACGAAACGGCGTGATAAAAACTCTCCCATACCCCTTCCCGCGTGCGACGCGCCCGCGAGTTTCACATCAGTCGAGCCGACTACTCACCGGCCGGTCGACCGATCTCCGCGAGCAGATGTCCCAGCTGGACGCGATCGCTCGTCGACTCCGTCAGATCGAAGTCCACCTCGCCGGCGATCCGATACAGCTTCGCCAGCCGGCGACCGTCGTACCGCGACCGCGCCACCCGGAGCACGTCCGAGAGGATCTCGTCGCCGTCGTACCCCTCGTCGTAGATGAGCGTGTCCAGCTCCGAGCGAGCGTCCTCGAAGTCGCTCTGCTCTGCGGCCGTCATCATCGCCTCCACCACGTCGTCGTGACCGATATCGCCCAGCGTCTCGTAGGCCGCGGTCATCGTCAGCTCGCCCGCCGTCTCAGCGGTCGTCTGCGCGCCGAGGACGGCCTTCCTGATGTCGCCGTCGCCGTAGCCGGCCAGATACGCCAGTCCGTCCTCGTCGAACTCGACCCCGGCGAGCGAGGCGATCTGCTCTAACGCCGCGACCATCTCGGCGTGGTCTGGCGTGCGCATCGACACCGAGAAACACCGCGACCGAATCGGCGGGATCAGCTTCGAGGGCTGTCGCGTCGCGACGACGAACTGCGTCGTCTCGGCGTACCGCTCCATCACGCGGCGAAGCGCCTGCTGGAAGTCCTCGCGGATGGTCTCGGCGTTGTCGAGCAGGACGGTCTTATACCGGCCCGAGACCGGCTGGTAGCTCGCCGACTCCTTCAGCACGTGATTGATCATGTCGCGTTTCGACATGCGCGACTTCCCGCGGAGAAACGACGCGAACCGCTCGTCGTTTTTCACCTCCTTCTTGCTCCGATCGAAGAAGTCAGCCACGTTCAACTCGACGAAATCGTTGTCGGGGTCCTCGTGAGCGGCGTCGGCGAGCGCGCGAACCGCGGCGGTCTTCCCGACTCCCTTCGGCCCGTGGACGACGAGATTCAGCGGTTCGTCGACGGCCGTCTCGAAGTACTCGCGCGCCGCTGGCTGTGGCAGATCGGCGATCGCGGGGGCGAACTCGTCGGTCCACAGCGGCGATTGCATACCCGACCGTTCGACGCTCGCGGTCATGAAACTGGCTGTTTCCGGCGGCGAAGCGAACGCTGAAGACAATAGCTCTCCCCGTGACGGTATGCGGATCGTAGTCCTGCGACACGGCGAGACCGCGTGGAACGACGAGGGTCGGATGCAGGGGTGGGCCCCCGTCCCGCTCAACGAGACGGGCCGCGAGCAGGCGACTGCCGCCGGCCGCTATCTCGCCGCCGAGTACGAGTTCGACGCCGTCTACGCCTCGGATCTCGAACGCACCCGCGAGACGACCGAACGCGTCACGACGGAACTCTCCGTGACGGATATCGCGTACGACTCGGCGTTTCGCGAGCGCGACGTCGGGATCTATCAGGGACTCAGCTACGAGACGGTGTTCGATGAGTATCCGCGGTTCGCGCTCGGAAACGCGGCCGCCGAGGCCGCCGCCGCGACCCCGGAATCGGGTGAGAGTCTCCTCGATATGCACGGGCGCGTGACGACAGGGATCGACCACGTCGCGTCTACCGACCACGAAACCGTCCTCGTCGTCACCCACGGCGGCCCGATCCACCTGCTCCACGGTCACGCCAAGGGGATGTCCGTCACCGATGCGATGCTCAAACACGAGCAGGACAACTGCGCCGTCAACGTCTTCGACGCCGCCGACGGGTTCGAGAGCGTCAGCGAGAACCGGACTCCGTGGCGTTAGCTCGTCGGATACTCCGCCGACAGCACGTTCGTCCGGTCGGTCGGCTCGTCCGTCTCGGTCTCGTCCGTCTCGGTCTCGTCCGTCTCACCGTCACCTGCCGGTGAGACCGACCCCGTCGCGTACCCCTCCAGATCGAGGGTGACGTGCTCGAAGCCGCAGTCGAGGAGATGCTCGCGGGCGGCTCGAACGAAGTCGGTATCGAGCGCACGAGCGAGCTCCGCCTCGCCGACCTCGATGCGCGCGAGTCCGTCGTGGTCGCGCACCCGGAACTGCTCGAACCCCCACGTTCGGAGCAGCTGCTCGGCCCGCTCGACCCGCGAGAGCCGGGCCTCGGTGACTGCTAGCCCGGTCGGAATCCGCGAGGAGAGACAGGCCATCGACGGCTTATCCGCGACGGAGAGCCCGTAGTCGTCGGCGATCTCGCGCACCTCCGCCTTGGTGATCCCGTGTTCGAGCAGCGGCGAGTAGGCGTCCAGCTCCTCGACGGCGCGCAGCCCGGGCCGGTGGCCCTCGCCGGGGTCGTCGGCGTTCGTCCCGTCACACACCGTCTCGATCCCCAGCTCGCGGGCGGTGTCGAACAGCTCGCCCAGCCGCATGCTCCGGCAGTGATAACAGCGGTCGCCGTCGTTCTCGACGAACGCCGGGTCGTCCAGCTCGGAGAAGGAGGTAATCTCGTGACGGATCCCGATCTCGTCGGCGACGGCAGTGGCGTCGTCGAGTTCGGCGGCGGGCAGCGTCTCGGACTTCGCGGTGCAGGCGACCGCGTCGTCACCGAGGGCGTCGTGTGCAATGGCGGCGACGACGGCGGAGTCCACACCGCCGGAGAAGGCGACGAGGACGCTGTCTCGGTCGGCGAGGTCGGCGCTCGCCGCATCGAGCTTCGCGGCGGTGGCGTCGGCGAGTGGCATAGACGTGCTCGGGGATGACCGGTGAAAAGGTCGCCGGGACGCCAACTACAAACCGACCCCTCCCGAAGAATAAGTATGAACGCCGACGAGTTCACCGAGACCGTCCGTGCGGACAACGACACCGCCCTCTCGCGGTTAGGCTCCTCGAAGTCGCTGTACGCCGACACCGCCGGCGAGATGGACCCCGAGACCGTACTCCGGGCCGCTGCCGCCGCCGAACGCACCGCCAGCGAGACGTTCGACGAGTGGGCCGGCGACGACGTGAACGACTTTTTCGCCGCCGTCGCCGAGGAGGAACGAGACCACTACGAGCAGGTGCTGGCGGAGCTTGACGCTGCGGACGTACCTGCGGACGTGACGGCGATGCACGAGGAGCTGCGCGCTCGAATCGATGCCATCGAGCGACTCGGCGCGTTCGTCGGACGCGCGCTCGTCGCCGAGGCGTCGAAAGAGCAGACGACCGGCTTCTTCGTCGGACAGGCCGACCCACAGACGGCGAGCACGTTCCGCGCGCTCGGTGACGATCTCGACGAGCAGCTAACGCGGGCGACCGACCTGCTCGGCGAGATCTGTGACGGCGAGGAAGACCGAGAACGCGCGCTGGAGGCAGCGAGTGAGACCGTCCAGACGGCCTACGAGACGTACACCGATCAGTTAGAGTCGATGGGCGTCAACCCGAAGCCGGTCTGTTAGCCGACCGGGCATTTCGGCTGTGAGCCGGGCGTCTGTAGCTCGATGGCACACAGCTTCACGTAGCCGAGCTTCGGGATCCCGAACTCGGCCGTGCCGACGATCCACGATGGCCGAACCGGTCGCGACAGCCCGCTGAGCTGGTCGTAGCTCGGGTTGTTGTCCCCCTTCGTGATGAAGCCGGCGTGTGGAGCCGGACAGTTCCGTAGCTCATCACAGCCGTTCGCACCGCCGACGTAGTCGGGGTTCGTCTTGTCGTACCAGTTTTCGCCTTCGGCGACCCAGAAGCGCGCCCGGTGGATGATGGGCGTTCCCGACCGGTTGTCGGCCCTGAAGATGATGACGTCACCGTACTCGGAGAACTCCGTGTAGCCGGCTTCGCGGCCGTCTCTGTAGGTGACGACGCCGGTATCGGCGTGGGCGGCGTCGTTACCGAGTCGGTTCTCGTCCATCACGAACACCAGCTCACCGACCCCCATGTTCGGCTCCATGCTACCGGACTCGACGGCGACCATCGGCGGCCAGACGCCACTGACGGCGAACAGCAGTAGACCGACCAACAGCACCGTGGCGACGCTCATCCCTATCTCCCGCGCGTAGACGACGATCTCGTTGTCCGTCGTCCGGATCCATCGGAGCCACTTGCGTACCCCCTCCGGTCCCGACTCGTCGCTCATTGTCTCCAGTCTCGGCGCAACTCGCTTGAACGTTCTGCCTTCCGGCATCCTTTTCTCGCTCAGCCGCCTCCCTCGCATCATGCCGATGAGGTCGCCGGCTCGCATCGCCAGTGCCCTCGCGAGCCACGGCTACAACGCCTCTCGCGAGGCCGTCACCCTCCTCGCCGGCGTTGACGACACCGAGCAGGCACTCCTGCTCGCCGTGGAAGCGACCGACGACGACGAACTCGTCCTCACTGCCGACCACGTGAAAGCCGCCATCGACGACCGCCGCGCCACGGAACGACCCGCCGGCCCGAGTGAACCAGCAGCATCGACCCCTGACAGCGACACACACGACCCCCCTGTTTCCAGTGGAACCGACCCGACAGAACCGACACACGGAACTGGGGGTTCTCCACTCGAAACGGGGGGGTCTGGACGTGTCTCCCGCGACCAGTCGAAGCAGTCGATCTCGGTCGCGCGAGATATCACGGGACAGTCCACGGGAACCGGGGAGTACGACGAGTTCGTCACCGTGTTCCGCGACCGCTACGAGAAGCTCGCGGGCCAGCTCCGCGGCCGCGTCCGACACCGCCCGACCGGCTCGCTCCGGAGCGCACCGGGCGGTGGCGAGGCCGGACTTGTCGGGATGGTCAACGACGTTCGCTCCACCACGAACGGTCACTGGCTCGTCGAACTCGAAGACACGAACGGCGTCTTCCCGTGTCTCGTGATGAAGGACCGGCCGATCGCGGATCTCGTCGACGAACTCCTCTTGGACGAGGTCATCGCCGTCGAGGGCGGGCTGAGCGACGACGGCTCGATCATGTTCGTGGACGCTATCCACTTCCCCGAGGTCCCCCGCACGTACAGCCCGAACACGGCCGATCGCCACGTCCAAGCCGCGCTCATCTCCGACGTGCACGTCGGCTCCGACGAGTTTCTCGAAGACGCGTGGCATCGATTCACCAGCTGGCTCCACACCGACGAGGCTCAACACGTCGAGTATCTCCTCGTCGCCGGCGACATGGTCGAGGGGGTCGGCATCTATCCGAATCAGGACGAGGAGCTTTCGATCGTCGATATCTACGACCAGTACGAGCAGTTCGCCGAGTATCTGAAGGAGGTCCCCGCCGATATGGAGATTCTCATGATCCCGGGCAACCACGACGCCGTCCGGCTCGCCGAGCCACAGCCCGGCTTCGACGAGGAGCTGCGGGAGATCATGGCGGTCCACGACGCCCGCATCCACGGCAATCCCGCGCTCGTGGATGTAGAGGGGGTCAAAATTCTACTGTACCACGGCGTCTCACTCGACGAGGTCATCGCCGAACTGCCCGAGGAGAAGGCCAGCTACGACGAACCCCACAAAGCGATGTACCAGCTATTGAAGAAACGCCACGTCGCCCCGCAGTTCGGCGGGCAGACCCGTGTCGCCCCCGAAGCGGAGGATTATCTCGTCATGGACGAGATTCCCGACGTGTTCCATACCGGCCACGTTCACAAGCTCGGCTGGGGGAAATACCGGCGCGTCATCGCCGTCAACTCCGGCTGCTGGCAGGCACAGACCGCGTTCCAGAAGTCCGTCAACATCGACCCCGACGCCGGCTTCGCCCCGGTCTTGGATCTGGACACGCTGGAGATGTCCGTCCACTCGTTCCGGTAGGCAGTATCTTTACCATGCCGCAGTCGTTTCGCACAGACGATGAGTGGCGCGGAGTTTCACGGTGACCGGCTCGTCGTCCACCGCGAGCCGAACGAGCTCGACCTGCTCGCGACCCGGTTCTCTGAGATTCTCAGTACGGTTGGTATCAGCCACGTATTCATCAGCGGATACGTGGCGATTCTGACCGGTCGTGCGAGGGGGACGGAAGACATCGACGTACTCATCGAGCGCGTGACTGACAGGAAGATCGAACAGCTCGTCTCGAAACTCAAGAACGGCGGACTGTGGGGACCGGCAATGCCGCTCGACTCGATGAGCGAACTGCTCGAGGACAACATCTGGATCGCTCCCGAGGGCGAGATGATTCCGCACATCGAGCTGAAGTTCGCTACCGACGAGTACGATCGAGCATCTCTACAGAACAGTATCGTTGCTGAGCTCAGAGCTATCGACATCGAAGTTCCGGTCGGACCGCTCGAACTACAGGTCGCGTACAAACTGCATCTCGGGACACAGAAAGATTTCGAGGATGCAGTCCATCTCCACTCGCTGTTCGAAGAAAATCTTAGCACCGTGGAGCTCGAACGCTGGGTAGAGACTCTCGGTGTCGAAGATATGTATGACCGACTCAGATGAACTCGACGAGAAACACGAACGCAACCGCGAACAGCGCGAGCGCGCCGTCGAACGCTGGGTAGAGTACATCGAGACACACGACGTCGCCGTGTGGGGACCACAGCAGAACCGCCTCGTCGATTCACAGCTGGAGTCTGCTCGCCAGTCTGACATCGACATCGAACACCGCCGTCGAGTCGCCCGGTCACGACTCGATGAAACAGAGGAGTGACTACTCGACGGTGACCGTCCGCGTCTCGCTCACGGGGACGAGCGGTAGGTCCCCGAAGGCGACCTCGACGCGGAAGGTCAGCTCGTCGGCGTCGGCCCCGAACACGCCCACCGGGACCGTCGCCTCCCCGAGATACCGCGACTCGCTCGACATCTCGACGCCGTTGACGGTGACGCGCACCTCGCCGCGTGCACCGCCGCCGGTGTTCTCGACCGTCACGTCGTGCATCTCGCTCGTGCCGTGAGCGACGGCGTCGGGGAACTCCCCCCAGCTGACGTCGACGACCGGTAGCTCGCGCGCCTGCTCGATGACGCGCTCCGCGAGTCCCTCGGAGAGCCCCGCATCTGTGAGTCCCGTGACGCCGGCGGCGAGCACGTCCGCAGGCGTCTGTAATCCCTCCTTCGCCAGCGTGACGCCGCGACCCTTCCCGACGCCGTCGATGGCCGTGAGTCCGACGGCATCGGCAGCGATCCCGTTCTCGACGCGCGCCTCGACGCGACGGGCGACGTTCGCCGCTCGCGGCCCGGCGAAGCGGTCGAGGAACTCGCGGAGGGCGGCCAACAGCCGGAGCGCGTTCTGCCGGATGACCCACGCGTCAGAGCGCAGCTCCGAAGGCGTGTTGCCGTCCATCGAGGCGCGCAGGATGGCGAGCACCTTCCGGTTCCCGGGGTCCAGCTCGTCGCCCTCCGGCCCGAGGACGGCACGGACGGCGTCGCGCTCGTCCCGTCGCGCGCTCACGCTGTCGAACTCCGTCGCCGTCGCGACGGCTTCGAGCACGTCCGCGTCCGACCGCTGTCCCTCGGCGTCGGCGAGGGATTTGAACCGCTCTGCGGTGTCGAGCCGGAGATAGAACTTCGAGGCGAGCCGACCGAGCGCCGTCCCTTCGACCCGAAGCTCGTCGTCCGTCTCGACGAAGCCGGCGTCGACGAGCTCCTGCAGCGTCTTCCGGACGCGCTCGCGGAGCTTACCCCCGAAGCGGTACTGATCGGGGGCGGACTGCGCGCGAACGTAGTAGAAGGTGGTCTGCAGCCAGTCCATCACGTCGTCGAGATCGCGGATGGTTCCGAGCGCGATCTCGGCGTTGAGATGGGAGTCGAGCTCCGCGGCGAGCCGCGACTCGATCTCCTTTCCGTCCCGGAGAAGCCGGCGATACGTCTCCGTGTCTTTCCCCTCGCTGACGACGTGTGCGTACCCCGTGTCGTCGTAGCCGGGTCGCCCCGCGCGTCCGAGCATCTGGAGCACGTCGAGGGGACTCATATCCACCTCGCCCTCCAGCGGGTCGTGGAGCTTCGTGTCGCGGATGACGACACACCGGGCGGGGAGGTTCACCCCCCACGCGAGCGTCGAGGTCGAGAACAGCAGCTGGACTTTTCCCTGTTTGAACCACGCTTCGACGGCGTCCTTATCCTCTCGTGACAGTCCGGCGTGGTGGAAGGCGACCCCGTCCACGACCGACTGCCGGAGCGTGTCGTTACGGAGGTCCTGTGCGTCGGTGTGGAGATCGTAGTCGCCGCGCGCGTTGATCTCGATGTCGCGTTCGGCGAGCACGTCGCGGGCCTTCTCGGCCGCGCGAACGGTGTCCTGTCTGGAGGCGACGAAGACGAGCGACTGGCCGCCGTCCTCGATGTGGGGCTGGGCCAGATCGAGCGCGCGGTACAGCCGCCGGTACTTGTTCTGGAAGGCGTTGTCGCCGGTCGCGTACGTCTCGACGCTCGAATGGAGCGGGACGGGCCGGTAGTCCTCGCCGAACTGGAAGGTGCAGGCGTCGGGGGCGTCGAGCCAGTCGGCCACGTCCTCGACGTTCGGCATCGTCGCCGAGAGCGCGACGACACGCGGATCACAGAGCCGGCGGAGCCGCGAGATCATCACTTCGAGCACCGCACCGCGCTTCTGTGAGTCGAGCAGATGCACCTCGTCGATGACACAGCAGTCCACGTCCGTCACGAACGAGTAGCGACTGGAGTCGTGTTTCCGGGTCGCGGAGTCGGCCTTCTCGGGCGTCATCACGAGGATGTCGGCGCGCTCGGCGCGTCGGATGTTCAGGTCCCGCTCCCCGGTGACGACGTACACCGAGTAGCCCAGCTCCTCGAACCGCTCCCACTCGCTCTCCTTCTCGTTGGTGAGCGCGCGCAGCGGAGCCACGAACAGTGCCGTTCCCCCCGCGTCCAGCGTCCGGCAGATAGCGAGCTCCGCGATGGCGGTCTTCCCGCTCGCGGTCGGTGCGCTGACGACGACGTTGTCGTCACGCTCCAAGATCGCGGGGAGCGTCGCCGACTGCATCCGGTTGAACTCCTCGAAGCCGAAGGCGTCGGCGAACTCGGGAACCGCATCGGCGACGGCCTGTGTCGGTGGCACTACCGGGAGACAGGAGCCGTCAGACAAAGGGGTTCCGTGTCGCTACTCCGTCGCCGCGACCGGCCGGTCGAACGCGCCGTCGCTCACCGAGCGGTCGTTCGGCGTCACTGGCGCACCGGGACCGTTCGCACTGCTCGCGGGGTTCTCGCTCGTGATTCGGCCGGGCCATTCCGGGGGAGCGTGTCACAGAGCAGTTCGCATACCTCTCGTCCCCCTCCGGTGACCGGTGAGTGCAGAGAGAACTACTTACACGGACGGAGTCCGATCGCCCCGATACGGACGAACAGTCACGCCGAACGATCGCCGTCTGGGTGGTGTTCGTCGTTCCGTTCCTGATCTTGGCCGGCTTCCTTTCCAGTGAAGGCCAGCTTACGTTCGCTGTCGTCGGGTTGTACTGGTTTCCGGCAGTTGTCCTCACGATCATCGGGACGGTGTCACCGCCTTGGAAGCCGTTCGTTAACTGATACGACGTGCAGTAATCGCGCCGCTTTTTCGACTGCGTCGGCTTCCGCTCGGCGCTCAAAGCCGAGAGTGAGCCGAACGAGTAGCTCTCGGGCGAGTCGGTGTCGCTCCCCGCGTCAGTTCCCCTCGACCAGTCGCTCTAACTGTTCGGGCGGAACCGCACCGCGTGCGCCGTAGCCGTCGTACGCGAACGTCGGAACGCCGGTTACACCCTGCTGGGTGGCCTCCTCGAACAGCCCGCGAACGCGCTCGCGGAGGGCCTCGTCGGTGACGGCGTCGCGAACGAGATCGGGATCGACGCCGCTCGCTTCGGCGACATCGGCGAGCACGTCGGCGTCACCGATATCGCGGCCCTCGGTCCACAGCGCCTCGAAGATCCCCCAGTCGAACCCGAGCCACGTGTCGTAGTCGTACTCCTCGGAGACGCGGACGGCGGCCATCTGTGCGGGCAGCGAGTCAACGTCGCGTGAGAGTTCGAGATCCATCTCGACGTCGTACTCCGCCTGAAGCCGGCGGACGTTCTCCTTGGCCTGCTCGAAGTACGCCTCGTCCTTCCCGTCGTCGACGGAGTGATCGATGCTCCCGTCCGGATTGCGCTTCTGTGCGCGCAGGTCGAACGGACGCCAGTCGATTTCGAGCGGCTCCTCGCGCGTCGCCTGATACTGGTCGAGCGAGTGGCGACCCAGATAGCAGAACGGGCAGACGTAATCGGAGAAGACGGTGATCTGTTCGGGGTCGGCGGTGTTGCTCATGCCGGAAGGAGTGTACCGAGCGACAAAACCGCGTCGTCACTGGAACCGCTACACATCGATACCGGTCTCCGCGTCTTTGCCGAGGAAGCTGAGCATGCCGAGGGCTTTCGAGCGGGTATGATCAGCTCCTCACTCTAGAACGTTTATCTGAACACCACCGGACGATGAGCCGAACGGCATTTGCCCGCCGGCGCGTTTGCAGGGGTATGGAGACGGACGCGCTCGGTGCGCCGGCGAAGATGGCCGACCGGCGCGAGGAGCTGACGCCGATGCTGTCGCAGTATCTCGACCTGTGCGAACAGTACCCCGACTCGCTCGTCCTGTTTCAGGTCGGGGACTTCTACGAGACGTTCTGTGAGGCCGCCGAACTGACGGCCCGCCTGCTGGAGATCACGCTGACGAAACGCGAGGACTCGACCGGTCGGTATCCGATGGCCGGTATCCCCATCGACAGCGCGGAGAGCTACATCGAGACGCTGCTGGACGCCGGCTACCGCGTGGCGGTCGCCGATCAGGTGCAGGAGCCGTCCGAGACGACGGGGCTGGTGGACCGGGCCGTAACTCGTATCGTCACGCCGGGAACGCTCACCGAGGACGCGTTTCTCGACGAATCGAACACGTTCGTCGCCGCGCTCGCAGCCGAGACGACCGACGACACGGCAGGCGAGGCGGGTGCGGAGCGCGGGCTGGCCGTCCTCGACGTATCGACGGGGGATTTCTACGTGACCAGCGGCGAGCGAGGGGCGATTCGCGACGAGATCGACCGGTTCGCGCCGGAGGAGGCGGTCATCGCGCCGGAGCTCGACGCCGACGCGTTCGGCGGGGAGACGATGGTGTCGCCGTTCCGCCCGGACGCATTCGATCTCGCCGTCGCGCGCGACCGGGTGACGTCGTACTTCGGTGATCTCGACACCGTGCTCGCGACCGACGCCGAGAGTCGGGCCTGCGGCGCGCTGCTCGCGTACGCCGAACACACCCGCGCCGGTGAGGCGGACCGGCTCGACTACCTGAACCGGCTGACCCGGTATGATCCCCGCGAGCACCTGCTGCTCGACGCGGTGGCGTTACGCTCGCTGGAGCTGTTCGAGCGCCGTGGCGTTGGCGGCCAGACCGACGCGACGCTGTTCGACACGGTCGACGAGACGGCGAGCGCGCTCGGCGCGCGCGAGCTGACCGACCGGCTCCGCCGACCGCTGCTCGACACCGACGAAATTGCGGCCCGCCACGACGCCGTCGGCGAGCTTCGAACTGACGTGCGTGGCCGCGAGACGCTCCACGCGCAGCTCCGTGACGTGTACGATATTGAGCGGCTGATGTCGCGTATCTCTCGCGGTCGAGCGAACGCGCGCGATCTCCGGTCGCTGAAATCGACGCTCGACGCGGTTCCGGCGATCCGTGAGACGCTGTCGGACGCCGACTGTTCACGGCTCACTGCCCTGCACGAGCGGCTCGACCCCTGTGAAGACGTTCGCGAGGAGATCGGATCGGCGCTGGTCGCCGAGCCGCCGATCGAACTCACGGAGGGGGGACTCATCGCCGAGGGGTACGACGCCGATCTCGATGGCTTGCGAACGACCGAGCGCGAAGGGAAGGCGTGGGTCGATTCGCTAGAGGCGAGCGAGCGCGAGCGGACCGGGATCGACTCGCTGAAGGTCGGCTCCAATCAGGTCCACGGCTACTACATCGAGGTGACGAACCCGAATCTGGAGCGCGTGCCGGACGGCTACCAGCGTCGCCAGACGCTGAAGAACTCGGAGCGGTTCGTCACGCCGGCGCTGAAGGAGCGCGAGTCGGAGATCGTCACCGCCGAACAGCGGGCCGACGAGCTGGAGTACGAGCTGTTCACCGATCTGCGAGATTCGGTCGCCGCCGAGACCGAACGCATCCAGTCGGTGGCGAACGCGCTGGCCGCACTCGACGCGCTCCAGTCGCTCGCGACCGTCGCGGCAGAGCGCGACTACTGTCGCCCGCAGCTTGGCGAAGGGGCGTTCCATATCGAGGCGGGCCGCCATCCGGTCGTCGAGCAGACACAGCAGGCGTTCGTCCCGAATCCGACGGCGCTCGATCGCGGAGATATCGCCGTCGTCACCGGCCCGAACATGGCCGGCAAATCGACGTATATGCGACAGGTCGCGCTCGCCGTCGTGCTAGCGCAGGCCGGCGGGTTCGTCCCCGCGGCGTCGGCACGACTTCCGGTCGTTGATCGCCTGTTCACGCGCGTCGGGGCGAGCGACGATATCGCGGGCGGTCGCTCCACGTTCATGGTCGAGATGACCGAGCTCGCGACGATTCTCGATGCGGCCACCGAGCGGTCGCTCGTCCTGCTCGACGAGGTGGGACGCGGGACCTCGACGGCCGACGGACTGGCACTCGCGCGGGCCGTGGTCGAACAGCTCCACGATGTCGTGGAGGCGACGACGCTGTTCGCGACGCACCATCACACGCTGACCGAGACGGCCGAACGGCTCCCGCGGGCAGCGAACTACCACTTCGCCGCCGACGGGAGCGGCGGTGACGTGTCGTTCAGCCACGAGCTACAGCCGGGGGCCGCGAGCGGTTCCTACGGGATCGAGGTTGCACGCAGCGCCGGCGTTCCCGATCCCGTCGTCTCCCGCGCGCACGAACTGCTCGAACGGGAGTCGGTCGGGGCGGACACCCCGAGCGGAGCGGACACGTCAGCCGAGGGCGACACACCGACCGATTCGGCGAGCGAGCCGGCGGCGGAACTGCCGTCGAGTGTCGCAGCGCGGCTCCGTGACGTCGATCTCGCCCAGACGACACCGCTGGCGGCGTTAGAGCTGCTCTCGGAGCTTCAGTCGGAGCTACAGTAGCCCGTCGACGAGCAGGAAGCCGCCGAAGCTGACGCCGAGCGCGAGGACGAGCGAGCCGAGCCACGCGAGGACGGTATACCCCATCTTTCGCCCCGAGACGCCGGCTCCGCCGGCCGCGTAGCCCGAGCCGACGATAGCCGAGACGATGATCTCGTTGAACGAGACGGGGACGCCGAAGAAGACCGCCGACTGCGCGATGGCGAACGAGGGGATGAGCGCGGCGATCGAGCGACGCGGGCCGAGACTCGAGTAGTCCTGTGAGAGCGCCTTAATCATCCGCGGTGCGCCGGTCCACGAGCCGGCGAGCAGGCCCATCCCTCCGGCGAACAGCAGGACCGAGAGCGTGATCTCGACGTTCCCCTGTTCGAGCAGGGGGATGAGCGGTCCGAGCGCGAGCCCGACCTGCGAGCCGCCGGCGGAGAAGGCGACCAGCCCACCGAGCGCGAGGAGGAAATGCCGCTGGCCGCGCTCCTCGTCGCGGCGCAGATCGAGAGCGAGGAGCCCGGCGACGGTCCCGGCGAACGCGACGGTCACGAGGACTGTCCCGGCGAGGACGGGGCGACCGGTCGCGCCCTCACCGACGACGGCGCGGGTGAGGGCGGTCGCGATACCGCGACCGGAGTCGGCGGAACCCAGCAGGACGAACTCGATGTTCGCGAGGACGACGCCGACGAGGAAGGCGAGTCCGGGGACGGCGAGCGACTCGGAGACGCGCTCGTCGCGCAGCAGCTTCGCCGTCGCGAAGGCGATACCGCCGCCGACGAAGGGGACGAGCAGCCACAGCGACGCGATCTCGACGTACTTGGGCCACGCGGGACCGCGACCGAGCGCGAGTCCAGAGCCGACGACGGCCCCGGTGACGGTGAACGCCGTCGCAATCGGATAGCCGGCGAAGACGCCGACCGCGACGAGCGCGGCGGCGGTCGCGAGCGCGACGATGGCCGCCGTCGGAGAGAGCGTCCCGCCGGCGACGAGTTCGGAGCCGACGGCTTCAGTGACGTTTGCGCCCTGCAGTGACGCGCCCGTGAGACCGAGGAGCCCGACGATGAAGCCGGCGCGCATCACGCCGATGGCGTTCGCACCGACGGCAGGGGCAAACGGCGTCGAGCCGGAGGAGCCGGCGCCGATGGCCCACGCCATGAACAGCGACGCGAGCGCGGCGATAAAGAGCGTGAGAAGCGAGACCATCAAGTAGAGACGTGGAGACGTGGATAGCTGTCAGACGGGAGATCGCCCATCGACGGGTCAGGCGCGGACGGGCATATACGCCAGTCCGACGATGAGCAGCGACGCGATAGCGGAGATGAAGATGACGCCCCACGCGCCGTTCTGTCGCTCGTCGTAGTGGTGTTGCCGGTCGATGCCGGTCTGGTAGGCGCTCCAGTCCGAGTCTGACGGTGCGATGACCGCGTGAATATCCTCCTCGGTGTGGCCCTGAAAGTGGGTTAAATACTGCGTGTCGTCGGCGAGCGTGACGTTGCTGCCTTCGTCAAGCTCGTGTTCGGCCTCCTCCGAGATCGTCCACGAGAGGGTCGCCACGTCGTCGGTGACCTCGCTCATCGTGGTCGTCGTGTTCTCGTACTCGACAGTGTCGCCCCGCTCGAACGTCTCGGTCGCCGGCTCGGGGAGATACTCCGACAGTGGAACGTTACTCTCGTTCGAACGGTAGGTGACGTACTCCGTGCCGTCCTGTGTGACGGTCTGGTTGTACACCGCGTCATCGGCGGTGAGCCGTGCGGAGACGTCGAACGTCTGCGTCAGCGTCGCGGTCGGCGGGCCGGCGTCGGCATCGAGCGCGACGGTGTACTCCGTCCCGTCGTAGCTGACGGTAGAGCCGTTGTCCCACTCGGCCGTCTGCTGGACGCCGGTCGCGGTGTAGCTCAGCGTGCCGGTCGGAACCAGCCCACCGCCGCCACCGTGCCCACCGCTCTCCTCCTCCATCGACAGCAGGACCGTGTACTCGGTCCCGCCGCGGGTGAAGGTCGAGCCGTTCTCGTACAGTTCGCCGTTCGGAAGGGTCGTGTCGATCTCCTTGTGCTCCTGGCCGGGAGTCGTGATCTGTGGCTGTTCGGCCAGTGTGTGGACCGAGAACGCACTCGCTCCCAGCAGCGCGAAGAAGACGAGATAGATCGCCGCGACTCGCCGTTGCATAGGTTGGCTACTGAACGGTCGCGTATATGCGTTACTTTTCACGTCTCGACGGCGGGCACAACACTCTCCGTACCCCGCTCCGTTCGTCGGGTATGGACCGACGAATCCGCGAGCACGCCGAGACGCTCGTCGACTGGAGCGCACGCATCGAGTCGGGAGAGAACGTCGTCGTCAGCGTCACGGAGGGGACACACGAGCTGGCCGTCGCCGTCGTCGCCGCGTTGGGCGAGCGGGGCGCGAACGTCCACACGACGTACGGCTCCGACGAGCTGTCGCGTGCGTACTTCGAGGCGCACGGCGGCGAGTTCGACGCCGACCCGGCCCACGAGCTCGCCGTCTACGAGAACGCCGACACCGTGCTCAGACTCGGCGGCGGGCGCAACACCGCTGAGCTGGCAGCCGTCGATCCGGAGAAACAGCGTGCGTACGGCGAGGCGCGCGAAGGGATACGGGAGGCCCGCACCGATACCGACTGGGTCTCGACGGTCCACCCGACGCGGTCGCTGGCCCAGCAGGCCGGCATGTCTATCGCCGACTACCGCGAGTTCGTCTACGACGCCGTCCTGCGCGACTGGCAGTCGTTCGCCGACGAGATGGCACAGATGAAGCAGGTTCTCGACGCCGGCACGGAGGTCCGCGTCGAGAACGAGGGGACCGACCTCACGATGCGTATCGACGGACGCACGGCCGTCAACTCCTGTGCGAGCGTCGCGTACGACTCTCACAATCTCCCCTCGGGAGAGGTGTTCACCGCACCGTACGCGACGGAGGGTCACGTCACCTTCGACGTCCCGATGACCGTCCGAGGGAAGCCGATCCGGGACGCACGGTTCGAGTTCGACGACGGGGAGGTAACCGGCATCGAGGCCGCGCAGGGCGAGGACGTGCTGCGGGAGATCGTCGAAACCGACGACGGCTCGCGACGGCTCGGCGAGCTGGGCATCGGGATGAACCGCGGGATCGACCGCACCACGGACAGCATCCTCTTCGACGAGAAGATGGGCGGAACCGTCCATCTCGCGCTCGGTCGCGCCTACGATTCGAACCACCCGGAGGGGGAGTCGGGGAACGACTCCGCGGTCCACGTCGATCTCATCACCGACATGCGCGGGGAGTCACGGCTCGCGGTCGACGGGGAGACGGTACAGGAGGACGGGCAGTTCCGCTGGGAGTGAGCCGCCGTACATCGCTACCGCCACCACTCGCTGCGGCGCACGTCGGGGTCCGACGACCGGAGCGGAGCGGGCAGCTCCTCGCCGCGCAGGCCGAAGCCGCGGGCCGTCCAGTAGCCGACGTGCCAGCCACGCGTCTCGGTGTCGAGACCGACGACCGTTATCGACAGCCGCGCGTACGTCTCCAGCGCGCCGTCGCCGTCCGGGTCGAGTCCGCGAAGCTCCCCACAGGAGCCGTCGCCGGCGGTACAGGGATCGCTGTCGGTAAAGCGAATCGTCACGTTCGCTCGCTCGGGGTCGGAGACGCGCGTGAACGTGACGTTGTCCGGTATCGTTCCGTCGGCCCCGTCGGCGACGTACCCGATCGCCGCCTCGACCTGTCTCTGGGTCGCGTCGCGCTCGCTCGGCGCGACGCCGTCGTAGCTGACGGCGTAGGTGAGATCGTCAGACGCCCACGGGAGGAGACGCTCGGTCGCATCGGGCTGTGGGAGCGTGTACAGCTCCGCCCGTGCGCTCATCACCCTGCTCGGCCGGTCGTCGTGGGCCAGTCCGAGCGTGTGACCGAGTTCGTGCTGGAGCAGGAGGACGGTCGAGGGGTCGTCGTATCCCGTCTCGATGCGAACCGTCGTGGGGCGCTCGACCGGTCCGTCGGTGATGTACGGCGCACAGCCGGCAGTGAACTCCGTTTTGTCGTGTCCACAGCTGTCGATTGTCTCGACGAAGCGCACGCGAACGTCGGGATCGGTCGCGTTCGCCCGAAGCTCGTACTCGATCGGGTAGCCGGCGTACGTCGTGGCGTTCTGCTCCCAGTAGCCGAGGGCGTCCCGCACGAGGGGCGCGTAGTCGCGGTCGGTGGCCGTCTCGTCGGCAAGCGCGACGGTCAGGGTTCGTTCGCGGAAGGGGTTGTCCGAGTCACCGGCCCACTCTGTGGTCGGGGTCGCCGTCGACGCAGAGGACGATCCCCCGTCGCCGGGGGACGGAGACGGGACGATCCCGCTACAGCCGGCGAGGAGGACGACGAACGCGAGCGAGGCGAACGCGAGACGACGGCGCATACGTCGGCTTCACGGCGTCGAGGCATACGGCTTGTGGCCAGCGTCAGCCTGACCCTTGCACAGCGGTGACCGCAACCACTATCGCCCGGGGGCTGATAGCTCGCCGCAGTGACCGAGTTCGACATACACGAGACGCGGCTCCCGTGTTTCGTCATCCACACGGGCCAACACTACGACGACGTGCTCGGCCACGGGCTGCGAGAGTACGATATCGAATCACAGATCGGCGTCGATATGCAGATTCGCGGCGGACTCTCGGAGAAGACCGCCAGCTTGATGACGAGGACAGAGACGCTCGCCGAGTATCTTGACGAGCAGTTCCCCGAGACGACGGTGCTTCCCATCGTCCACGGGGATACACACGCAGCGGGCGTATTTCCGCAGGCGTGGGCTTTCGCGACGAATCAGTTCGTCGCGCACAACGAAGCGGGGCTGCGGGGAATGATGCCGTCGTTCGAGCGCGTCGATGACCCCGCGGAGTTCATCACCGATCAGTTCGAGGGGGAGTGGGAGCTGAACCGCACCGAGCCGTTCCCCGAACAGTACGACACGTTCGTCGGGAGCGCCGCCTCGATCTACCAGTTCGCCCCCGTCGAGCGGAACCGCAACCACCTGCTCAGGGAGGGGTATCCGGCCAAGTCCGGTGGTGTCGAGCGCATCCCCGTCGTGGGGAACTCCATCGTGGACGCAATCGAGATGAAACGCGATCACGATCTCGACGAGTCGGTGTTCGACATCTATCCGGTGTTAGAGGAGCGCGACGACTGGCTCCGCGTCGATATCCACCGACGCGGGAATCTGCTCGAAGAGCGGTTCACGAGCATCATCGACGGCGTCATCTCGCTCGTCGAGGCGGGGTACAACGTGAACTTCGTCGAGATGAACGCGACGCGGCAGGCGTTAGAGCGGTACGGCTACCGCGAGCGCCTGCGCGAGCTCGACGACCGGCGAGCGAACTTCCTCTTCACCGGGCTCTGGAAGAAACACGCACACGTCTACGAGTTCTTCACCTCCGGCCAGTGTTTCGCCGCCTACACCGACTCCGGGAGCGTACAGGAGGAGCTGAACGTGATCGACGAGACGCTGTGTCTCACTGCACGGTTCAACACTGACCGCCCCGAGACGGTCATCGATGCGAACTCCAACCTGCTCGTCCCGCCGATCTCCGGCGATCACGTCCACAGGCTGATCACGCATATCTTCGAGACCGACGCGGTCCGAGAACAGCTGGCAGCGGGAACTAACCTCTACGGCGAGGACGTCGGACGCGACATCGTCGAGTTCCTCGAGCAGCGCCGGAGTGACCCGGTGTTCGAGTGGGCGTCCGACCGCGCGGGGTTCGATCACGGCGCTGCCGCGCTCGATTACCTGTGACCCGTTTCGACGCCCTTTTGACCGCGAACGGGGAACTACGCGCAAGCACATCGGTTCGGCGGGCTTCCGATGGGCGCCTGCTACGGCAGGTCGGAATGTGACACGACGGACGTGTTGAACCGCGAACGCCCGCGGAGAACTATGGCACGAAGCTTCTACTCACACATCGCGGAGGCATGGCAGACCCCGAAAGAGGGGAAACTCGCAGAGCTACAGTGGCAGCGCCAACAGGAATGGCGCAAACAGGGCGCGATCGAGCGAATCGAGCGTCCCACCCGACTCGACCGCGCACGCTCGCTCGGCTACAAGGCCAAGCAGGGTGTCGTCGTCGCCCGCGTCGCCGTCCGGAAGGGCAGCGCGCGCAAACAGCGCTTCAAGGCCGGTCGCCGGTCGAAGCGACAGGGTGTCAACAAGATCACGCGCCGGAAGTCCATCCAGCGGATCGGCGAGGAGCGCGTCTCGCGGAAATACCGCAACCTGCGCGTGCTCAACAGCTACTGGGTCGGCGAGGACGGCTCGCGCAAGTGGTTCGAGGTCATCCTGCTGGACCCGGAACACGGCGCGATTCAGAACGACGACGATCTGAGCTGGATCTGTGCGGACAGCCAGCAGGGGCGTGTCTTCCGCGGGAAGACCAGTGCCGGCTCGCAGGGACGCGGGCTTCAAACCCGCGGCACGGGGACCGAACAGACCCGTCCGTCCGTCTCGTCGAACGGCCGACAAGGGAAGTAGACGAGCGGGCGTCGGTCGTACTCTCGCGAACGGATCTAACGCACCGACAGCGCGGCATGTAACACTCGCGGTGGATTTCGAGAAAGCATAAACGAGAGACGATCGGAGCCTGTCCTCTTACTCGTCGTCGCTCGCCAGCAGCTGTTTGATCTCCTCCAGCTGGAAGTAGGAGGCCATCGCGAGAATCGTCACGGGCCAGAAGCCGACGAACTGACCGCGCTGTTTGTCCCCTCGCACGTAGTAGAAGTACAGTGCCAAGAGGACTGAACCGATAGACGCCAGTACGGCTGGGCCGAATCTCTCGCTCTCGATACCGTCCGTGATCTCCTCAGTTGATGTGCTCACACGACATGTTCGGTCGGGGATGATAAATCGTTTCCCCCGACTGGACCATCTGTGATCTCTCCGTGTACATCGGTAGCAAACCACTTATACTAGGACCTCGTACGACCGCTATGGCCACGATCGACTCGGACACGGTGATGGTCGTCGCCGGCGTGATGCTCAGCCTGCTCGCGGCGGCGGAGATGTATCCGACATGGCAGGGGCTTCGCCGGGAGAGTTAACACGCAGGGAGCCGCTGTGTGAGTATGAGCGATGAGACCGACCGCACCGACGCGGCGGAGCGTCGACAGCGGCTGTCGCGACTCGGGCGTATCCTGTTCGGACTCGGCATCGCACTTCAGGCATCGGAGGATTTTCGCGAGATGGAGGAGACCGTCGAGTACGCGGAGTCGGCGGACGTGCCGCTGCCGGGGCTGGCCGCGCCGCTCGGCTCGGGGACGGCACTGCTGGGCGGACTCGGCGTCGCAGCGTGGCGACTGCCGAAGCTGGCGACGGGCGCAGTCGTGACGTTTCTGGCCGTCGTGACGCCGACGATGCACGATTTCTGGAACAAAGAGGATGCCGGCGGTGAACGGCTCGCGTTTTTCGGAAACTTAGCGATGTTTGGAGCGGCGATCGCGTTCTTCCGTGAGGCCTACCGGTAGAGTTCGGCGGCGAGATAGCCGTCGAGAACGGTTCTGACGTGACCCGCGATGTCGGGGTCGGTCGTGACACCCCAGAGCATCCCGCCGGAGGTGAGCGCGACCAGCAGCGTCGCGGTGTCGTCGACGTCGACCGGACGGAAACACTCCGCTTCGATGCCGGCCTCGATGACGGCGGCGATGCGGTCGTGGATAGCGGCCTGCAGATCGGTCAGCGGGTCCGCGTAACGGTCGTCGTGTGCGGCGCGTGCGAGCAGTTCGAGCAGCGCGACTCGGAAGGCGCGTTCTTCCGGAGAAAGCCGACGGGGAAGTAGCTCGTCGAGCAGGCCGTCGAGCGTCGCGCGCGGGTCGTCGTCCTCGGGGTCGATCTCGAAGCTCCGGTGGAACTGCTCGACGAGATACGAGAGGAACTCCTGAAGGATAGCGTCCTTGTCCTCATAGTGGTAGTAGAGCAGCGACTTGCTCTTGGGGAACTCGTCGGCGATCGATTGGATGGTGACGCCGGGGTAGCCGTGGTCGACGAGCGCGGCGTACGTGGCGGCCATCGCTTCCTGTTCGGTCTCGCTGCGCTCGCTCATACGCACCGACCGCCGAGCGCGATAAAAGCCGCTTCGGTCCCAACTCAAGTGGGAAGCCGCGACCAACCGCCCTATGGCTGACCGAACGCTCGTCGCGTACGAACGCGCCGACGGGTACGATATCCACTACGCGCCCGATCGCCCCGATCCCGACCGACTGACTCCGGCAGCGCCGTTCGGCGGGCCGACGGCTCGGAGCTTCGACCGCCTCCGAGAGCGGCTCGCGGCCCTCGGTATCGATCTCGCGAACACCGACGACCGGACGCCGGTGGACCCCGTCGCGCAGGCGACTGGCCGGACGTGGGAGGAGGTGGTCACGGCGCTCGACTACCAGACGTACACGTGGTGTTATCGGCTCGACCGCGACTACCGCTGTGAGCAGTATCTCGTCTGCCACTTCGGGCTGGGGGTGCGCGGCGGCGAGCAGCGCGATCCCGTCGGTGACGGACTGCTCCTCCCCGTCGCGAGCCACGAACACGAGTACGCCCACGGCTGGTTCGAGGGGACGAAAGCCGCCGTCGCCGATCTGCTCCGATGTGACGTGTTCGACGAAGGGCGAGCGCGCGACTACATGGCGGGGCGGATCCGGTCGTTCGCCGGCGACCGCGTCTGCTATCCGGACGCCGAGTCGGAGGAGCACTCGGAGCCGGAGTGATTTAGCGGTCGCCGACCCAGCCGTCGGTATGGACGCTACTCCGGACCCGGTCGCTGTACGCGACACCGTCCAGACCGGACTCGACGCCGGCGAGCTGGTGACGGTGTTCGGTCGCTGTCGCGTCGAGTACGACGGTCGCGCGAGCTCGACGCTCGGACCGGGCGACCGACTGCTCGTGTTGAAACCGGACGGGACCGCGCTCGTCCACACCGACGAGGGCCACCAGCCGGTGAACTGGCAGCCGCCCGGCTGTGAACACGAAGTTCGTCTCAGCGACGGGACCCTCCGTATTCACAGCAGTCGAACCACGCCCGAGGAGACGCTCGACGTGTGTTTCGAGACGGTGACGGCGGTGAACCGCTACGCCGTCACGGACGACTCGGAGCTGTCGGTGTCGGGCACGGAGGCCGACCTGCGCGAGCGGGTTCTCGAATCGCCGTCGCTCGTCGAGTCGGGGTTCGAGCCGCGCGCGACGGAGCGGGAGACCGCCGCCGGGGCGATCGACATCTACGGCGTCGACGAGCGGGGGAACGCGGTCGTGGTGGAGCTGAAGCGGCGGCGGGTCGGCCCGGACGCGGTCGGCCAGCTGGACCGGTACGTGACGGCACTGCGCCGGGAGAGCCACGACGAGACGACCGTGCGTGGACTGCTCGTCGCGCCGTCGGTGACCGACCGGGCGAGCGAGCTACTCGCGGACCGAGGACTGGAGTTCGTGGCGCTGGAGCCGCACAGCTGAGAGAGGTCAGACGTAGTTAGCTTCGGTATATGAGCGTATTTTGACCATCTAACTGGATAGCCACCACTGCTGATCAGATGAACATTAATGATATATGATTTTGTCTGACTCTTTCACATATAGGACGTTTTCCGAATCGTAGTCTACCAGTACATCATACGTAGATCCGGTCGCATCGACATGTACGGTAGCCAGTGCTGTTGAGTTGCTGTTGTTCACTATTTTTGGAACAGTGTATACGTTATCGATCGTGTTATTCACTTCCTCGCTGCTGTCGATGATATTTGTAACCTCCCAGTACACATCGAGGGTATCAGTGGGACTTGCCGTGTCCTCTTGCACGTCTTGCATTCCGCAACCGGACAGAACGATCATCAAGCAGATAAGCACAGTCAGTGGTTTGCTATCGTTCATACATCCTCTCCTGAGTACTGTTAACTGGTTCTTATTACTTTTTCGTTGTTTAGATACTGATTTAAATGGTCAGTAGATAGCTGTCGATTACGCCGGACACGACATCACCTCGTGGCCGATTCCGTCCTGTCTGTATTATAAATAATTGACTATTTCCGCTTTCCAGCGATCGATCGGCTACTCCTCGGAAGGGGTTTGCTCGGATGAACGTTCATACTCCTCCGAGCGGGTGACGCGGGCCTTCATGATCCGCGTATCTTCGACACTCTCGACGCGGATCTCGACGTCGTCGAACGCGACCGTCTCCCCCTTCTCGACGAGTCGGCCCGCGCGGTTGAAGATGAAGCCGGCGATGGTCTCGAACTCCTGACCTTCGGGTAGCTCGATACCGAGCCGCTCGTTCACGTCCTCGATGTTCACCTCGCCGCGGACGATGGCGGTGGTGTCGTCGACGAACTCGATCGGTTCGTCCTCCTCGCCTTCGAGAATCTCGCCGACGATCTCCTCCGTGAGGTCCTCCATCGTGAGTAACCCCTCGGTCGTACCGAACTCGTCGATGACGACGACGAGCGGCATCCGGTTGTGGCGCATCTCCCGCAGCAGATCGTCCACGTTCTTCGACTCCGGCACGTGGAGCGTCGGCTCGATGACCTGTTCTAAGTCCAGCTCCTCGTCCTCGCCGTAGTCGAGATCGCGAACCAGATCGCGGATATGGACGACACCGACGACGTTGTCGAGGCTCCCCTCGTAGACGGGGAGCCGGGCGTGGCCTGACTGGATACACGTCTCGATCGCCTCGGCGGCGGACGCGTCAACCGGGACGGCGGTCATATCGAGCCGTGGCGTCATCACCTCCTTGGCGATGGTGTTGTTGAACCGGAAGACGCGCTGGAACATCTCGCGTTCGTCCTCCTCGATCACGCCCTCTCGCTCCCCCGTCTCGATGATGTCGCGGATCTCCTCGCGGGTGACGTACGACGTCTCGATGGCCGAGCGACCGCCGGTCACCTTGTTGACGATGCGCGTCAGGTAATCGAAGACGACGATGAGCGGGTAGAGGACGTACTCGGCCACCTTGAGCGGGCGAGCGACGCGCAGCGACCACGACTCCGTGTTCTCGACGGCGTAGCTCTTCGGCGCGGATTCACCGAACAGGAGGACGATAGCCGTGATACCGAAGGTGGCGACGGCGACCGCCTGCCCCTGCGTGAGATACAGCGCGAACACGCCCGTCGCGATCGAGGACATCGCGATGTTGACGATGTTGTTGCCGACGAGGATCGTGATCAGGAGTCGGTGGGGATCGTCGCGAAGCTCCTTGAGCGTGTCAGCGCCGGTCGCTCCCGTCTCGGCGAGCGTCTCGATACGGTGGCTCGCCAGCGAGAACAGCGCGATCTCCGAGGAGGAGAAGAACGCCGAAAAGAGCATGAGCGCGGCGATGACGACGAGACCGAGCGCGAAGAACGTGCTCTTCGGGACCGTCGTGACGTACAGGTCGATCTGCTCCGCCTGCAGGAGAGCGACTGATTCCGGTGGTATGCCCATTTGAGACGACGCGAGATTGTCCGGGAAGATGATTAAGCCTTGTCTCCCGCTTTCGGACGCTGTTCAGGGATGCTGGTTCCAGCAGTGAGATCGACCGGAACAGCTGGAAGCCCTCAGCGGTCTCAGTTCGTCGCACGAGAGGACACGGGCCGCGGGCGATATGTTTACACGCGTGTCAGGCGTACCAACTCGTATGTCAGCACCGATAACGCTGTACCGGCTCCAAGGCTGTCCGTTCTGTGAGCGCGTCGTCCGCGTGCTCGAAGACGAAGGGATCGAGTACGACTCCCGGTTCGTCGAAGCGCGCCACTCCGAGCGTAACGCCGTCCAGCGCGTCTCCGGCTCGCGGACCGTGCCGGCCATCGTGGACGAGAACACCGGCGTCACGATGTCCGAGTCGGCCAACATCGTCGAGTACGTCGAAGAGACGTACGGTCAGACCGAAGACGAGCAGGTGCGTGCCGACGGAGGGACGGCGTAGATGGAGCTGTCGTTCGACGTCGTCGAACTCGACGCGACGGACCACGTCGAGACCGGCGACACCGCCCCCGAGTTCACGCGCCCGCTCGTCAACCACGAGTACTGGGAGGACACCTCGCTATCGGCACTCGCCGAGGACGGGCCTGTACTGCTCGTCTTCCACCCGATGGACGGTGACTTCCCGGCGACGTATATCTGGCAGGAGATCCGCGACCGCGGTTGGGCCGAGTCCGACGTCGAGCTGGTCGGGCTCTCCATCTCGACGCCGTACGAGCACCAGACGTTCATGCGCGAGTGGAAACAGTTCGAGCAGTTCCAGTTCTTCTCCGACCCGGCGAACGACGTCGCCGAGCGGTACGGCATCGTCAACGATCTCGACGGGATGGCGGGCATCGAGGAGCCGCTGCCCGCGGTGTATCTGCTCGACGCCGAGCTGACCGTGCAGTGGGCGTGGGTCGCCGAGGAGTGCCCCGACTTCCCGCCGTACGACGCCATCGAGCGCGAGCTCGACGGGATCTGAGTGACCGACGCCGATCTCGACCGCGCGGCCGACGCCCTCCGAGACGGTGAGCTGGTCGTCTACCCGACCGAGACGGTGTACGGGCTGGCGGCCGACGCGACCGATCCGGCCGCCGTCGAGCGCGTCTTCTCGGCCAAGCGACGGAGCCCAGATAAGCCGGTCTCGGTGGCTGTGCCGTCCGTCGGGGCGCTCGCGGAGCTGTGTCCGCTCACCGACCGCGAGCGGCGGTTCGCGAGCGAGTTCCTGCCCGGTCCAGTGACGCTCGTCGTAGACCGCGGGGAGCTGCCGGCGGTGCTCACCGGCGGGCGCGACCGCGTCGGCGTGCGCGTCCCCGAACAGCCGCTCGCGCGGGCGCTGCTCGACCGCATCGCGCCGATCACGGCGACGAGCGCGAACGTCTCGGGGCGGGAGAGCGCCCAAACCGTCACCGATATCGACGGCGAGATTCGCGAGGCGGCGGCCGTCGTCCTCGACGGCGGCGAGACAGCCGGCGGTGAGGCCTCAACCGTCGTGGACGTGGAGCGCGAGACGGTTCATCGGCCGGGACCACTCTCGGATGAGATCGAGTCGTGGCTCGCCTCACAGTAGCGACCGGAGCGAGCGCGTCTTCGTCCCGCACGTGGAGCGGTACTCGCAGGCGTCGCATTTCGCGTCGTTGTCGATGCGCGAGGGCGGCCCGTCGATGCTCTCGGCGCGAGCCAGCGCCTCCCGATAGCGGGCCTTCTTCCGCGTCGTCAGCTCGACCGTTCGGACGAGTCCGTGGGCGGGGTACTCGACGTAGGCGCGTTCGACCGATTCGCCGAGCTCCCACGCGAGCGCCTTCGCCGCCGCGACCGCCCGGACGCTCTGTGGCGTCCAGACGCCCGTTTCAGGCGGCTCCCCGGCCGAGACGACCGAGACCGCAGGCGGATCGTCGTCGACCTTCTGGGCGATACCGCGGGCGTCCTTCCCCTCCAGTAGCACCTGCGTCCGGTCCGGCTCCGCGAGCAGTCCCCACGCGTCGCGTTCGCGCAGACAGCCGAGGTTCGCCCGATACTGTGTCGGCGTGACGGCGATCGGTTCACCGGAGAGATCGCTGTCGGGATCGGAAAGCTCCCGATACCGAAAGGCAAGTCGGCGCTTCGCTCGCACCGTCTCGGGAATCTCGAAGCTCTCCTCGCGACGACGGTAGTAGAGCTTTCGCGGGCAGTACGCGGCGGCCGAGAGGTCGGCGAACGTGGACACGGGGTCGGTGGGTCGGCTTCCGACATAATCTGTCACTCTTTTTTACCGGTGGGACCGGGAGGTTCCGTATGGACGAAATCGCGTTCGGAACCGACGGCTGGCGCGCCACCCTCGACGTGTTCACCGACGAGCGGGTGCGCGTCGTCGGGCAGGCGGTCGCCGACACGCTCGACGGCTCCTCGCTCGTCGTCGGCTACGACGCCCGCCCCACGTCCCGTGGCTTCGCCGAGTCACTGGCCGATGTCCTGACCGACAACGGCATCGACTGCGTGCTCCCCGAGCGCGACACCCCGACGCCAGTCGTCGCGTGGACCGCGAAGGAGGGTGAGTTCGCTGGTGCGCTGATGGTGACGGCGAGTCACAACCCGCCGACGTACAACGGCGTGAAGCTCATCGGTTCGACGGGCGCGCCGGCGCTTCCCGACCGGACCGAGGCGGTCGCCGCGAACCTCCGTGAACCAATCGTCGGGGACGAATCAGGAGAGATCACGGAACGTGACCTGATAGCGCCGTATCTCGATCACGCGCTCGCGCTGGTCGAGCCCGATCTCTCCGGGCTGACGGTCGCGTACGACGCCATGTACGGCTCCGGGCGCAGCGTCACCGACCGCCTGCTGGAGGCGGCGGGCGCGGACGTGGTCCGGCTCCACTGCGAGCGCGATCCCGAGTTCGGCGGGACGCCCCCGGAGCCGACCGGCCCGCGGCTCGACGCGCTAACTCGTGAGGTGGAGACCGGTCGCGCTGATATTGGGGTGGCCAACGATGGTGACGCCGATCGGCTCGGCGTCGTCACCCCCGAGCGCGGCTATCTCGACCCGAATCGTTACTTCGCCGCGATCGCCGATGACCTGCTCGACACCGAGCGAGGCGACGTCGTCCGGACCGTGAGCACGACGTTCCTCCTCGATAGGGTGGCGGAAGCACACGACCAGACGGCCCACGAGACGGCGGTCGGATTCAAGTGGGTGGCGCAGGCGATGACCGACCACGACGCCCGCGTCGGCGGCGAGGAGTCGGGCGGGTTCGGCCTGCGCGACCACCTCCCGAACAAGGACGGCGTCCTGTTCGCACTGCTGACGGCGGCCGCAGAGCGCGCGGAGCCGTTCGACGACAGAGTAGCTCGCCTGCTCGCGAGCCACGGCGAGGTCGTTCAGGACCGCGTGAGCGTCGACTGCCCGGACGCGCGAAAGGAGACCGTACTGGCGGCGCTCGAAGCCGAGATTCCGGACGAGGTGGTGGGCGCGGCCGTTGAGCGCGTCGTCACCGCGGACGGGTTCAAGCTCCTGTTGGCGGACGGCTCGTGGCTGCTCGTCCGCCCGAGCGGGACGGAGCCGAAGCTCCGCGTGTACGCCGAATCCTCCTCCGACCAGCGGGTGAAAGCGATCCTCAGGGCCGGCGAGTCACTCGTAGAGCCACTCGTCTGAGCGTCAGCCGTCCGAATAAACGCCGCGGCGTCGTCCGTCGCCGACCGGCTCGATCTCGAAATCGAGCGTCTCGTAGAAGGGGGTAACGCGCTCGTCGAAGGTTGCCACGACGGGGTCCCAGCGTTCGATCGCCTCCTCGACGATGGCCGTCCCGATGCCCTGTCCGCGGCGACGGGGTCGGACGGCGATCGCGCGGATCCGGCCCCGATCGCCGTCGAGATCGACGGCCGCACCGCCGAGGATGCGATCCGACTCCGCGGCGACCAGCAGCTGCATCGTCGGGAGATCGGGGACCCGTAACATCGCCACGTCGAAGATGGAGCGCACGGTCTGTAGCTCGTCGCTCGCCGCTCCACGGATCTTCATACAGACAGAACGCGCTCAGGGGTTGAAAACTCCCGTGGGAGACTGCCCGGACGGCGTGGTAGCTGAGTTCGAGGCGGGAGCCACTACAGAGAGATTGGCTCGGCTCTGGCGTAGTAGAGCGATGAGTTCGACCGTGACCGGAACGCTGGCCGCCACAACAGCATCGGTCAGTTCAGAGCTACGTGGCTCTCTCGTCGTCTGAATCAGCGGCTTCGGCGTCGTTTCTGAAGCTTAAACTGAGGCCGGAGAAGTAGTAGCCCATCAGGTAAGCGCCTAACGAGTACATCGTCACGCCTATGACGCTCCCGTTGACGTTCGGACTCAGATTCATTCCCGATATAGCCGTGGGCGCCATGATTAGTATCCCCAACCCAGAGATTGCTCTACCTCTACTATCGAACGCCCGGAAGTACGATTTATCAACCGTTCTGATGTAAAACAGCGAGCCGATGCCGAATCCCCACACAGTCGATACCGAGATAGCGAGTACGATCCCCGAACCGAGCACGTATGCCATCGCACCTGTGGTCAGATTCGCGGCCACTCCCGCGAGTACTGCGATATGATTGTCTTTCACGGTTCAGCTCAGATACACGCTCGCTTTACCAATGTCTTTCGCGGAGATGATCAGTATCGCCCGCCCTTGATCAGCCGGAGCACTCGGACGTGGTCGGTCTCGACGGGCGCGTCCTCGGGAACCGGCGTCTCGTCCACCAGCACCGTCACCTCGTGGCGGGAGTAGTCCAGCCGCTCGACGAGATCGCCGTAGGTCGCGTCCGAGTCGACGGCGACCGTCTCCGTCCCCTCACCGACGATCTCACAGGTCACCTCCATCTCACTCACCCGCCCGGAGCTGGTGTTCGTAGTAGGCGAGCGGATGCGAGAAGTCGCCGCAGGCCCCCGGCTCGCAGTCGCCGTTCGCCTGCATCGTCGCACACGACGGCGGGGGGAACTGCGCGCCATTTTCCCCGGCGAGCCGCTCGTACTGCGCGCGGTGTTCGTCGTCGGAATCGTCGATGACGGCCGCGACCTCCGCGTAGCCGACACCCGTCGCGGCGAGGAACGTCAACAGCGCGTACCGACCCGTCGCGCTCAGCTCGTTCGCCCGGGCGGTCTCGACTAAGCCGTCGATACACGGCGGGAACGCCGACGGCTCGAACTCGTCCACGTCGCTCGTCCGTTCGACCGGCGCGAGCGCGTCCTGCAGCGTCGTCACCTCGGCGGCGAGCGCGTCGGCGATCGGCTCGGGCACGGACAGCGGAAGCCCCTCGACGACGCGCTCGCGAACGGCCTCGCGCAGGAGTTCGTACAGCTCGCGTCGGGAGACCGTCACCGTGCCGTCGTCGAGCGCGCGCGTCGCCAGCCGCCACCGCTGCCCGTCGAGCGGCGCGGCCAGATCGAGATACGTCGTCACGCCGATCTCGAAGCGGCCCTCGCCGACGGCGGTCACGTCGCTTCCCGCGTCGAAGTCCGCGAGCAGGACGGAGAGCGTGAGCGCGTCGTCGCTGGTGGATTTGAGCTGCGTGTCGGCGTCGAAGTCGTCGGTGAACCGCTCATACGCGAGCGTCGCCTCGGCGGTGGCGTACTTCTCGACCGCACCGCGCACGTCCAGCAGGGAGACGAGGACGCGGGCGACGGGGTACGAGAGCAGTTCCGCGCGCACGCTCCAGCGGCTCTCGGGGGCGACGGTTCCGTCGACGAGCGCGCGTTCGATCCGGTCGAGACCACGCTCGACGGCCGGGCCGCCCTCCTGTACGACGGTCGCTAAGTCCACGTCCGCAGTCTCGACCGCCTGCCGTGACGCGTCGAGAAACGGGTAGCGGGCGTGGATTCGTTGCACAGGTCGGTTTGTCGGGGGGTGTGAATAAGTACGACGGTCGCGGCCGTGAGCGGCAGTTCCCGACGGCTTGCAGTGGACGAGTGTGCTATCGGTCGTGTATCATCCGGTCAGTGTTCACGGCAGTTGATATACGATAGAAATCGATCAGAGCATGAAGTAGAAACCATTTATGTGAAAGTTCATCACATAATACAAGCATGGATAACAGACGAGGGTTTCTGACCACAGCCGGGCTGACAGCAGTGGCCAGCTTAGCCGGGTGTTCCGATCTGGGTCAACAGTCGACAGCAGATGAAGAGACAGGCCTCCCAACAGTGGGCGACTCGTGTGACACGGTGTCGCTTCCGGCGGGCGAGTATCCGGAGTTACCGTCGTCGGTCTCAGGCGAGAGCGCGAGGACGTTCGTCGAGGCGTTCGAGAAGAGCTACGCGCGGGCGAAAATCGAACAGCAGTCGGGGAAGAGCTTCGGTGGATTCGATGGGCGGAGAACCGAGATCCGACGACAGACGGACGACGGATACGTTGTCTCCGTGGAGATACGCGTTGACTACGCGGTTAAGCAATCGGATGAAGATACCCGAACGGATCTGGGTAGCGAATCGTTCGACGCGGTGTACTACGTCAGAGAGCAGTTCGCGTCACGGTCTGCCGGCGACCGGGCCGAAACGGCATCGAACCGGGCGTGGGAGACGGTCGCCTGCCGAGGCGAGTAGCGCACAGCGCGGAGCCGACCGGCGACGCTCGGAGCGACGGCTGACGATGCTGGACTGTCTCGGTGGGACGGTCTGAGCCTCGACCCACTGGTTCCGCTACCGAAGTCGAGGTATCTGAGCGCGACCGTGCGAACGAACCACAACGGATAGAAAGCTTAACCCCCGAACGCCGCACAGTTCGGCTAACGAGGATTCTATGAGCGACACCGAGCACGCGTACGACCACACGACGGTCGAACGACGCTGGCAGGACCGCTGGGACGACGAGGGGGTCTACCGAACCCCTGACGACGCCGAGGACCCGACATACGTCCTCGGGATGTACCCGTACCCGTCGGGGAAGCTCCACATGGGTCACGTCCGCAACTACACCATCACGGACGCGTACGCCCGGTTCCGCCGGATGTGTGGCGACGACGTGCTCCATCCGATGGGGTGGGACGCGTTCGGTCTGCCGGCGGAAAACGCCGCCAAGGAGCGCGACACCAATCCCCACGACTGGACGATGGACTGCATCGACACGATGCGCGAGCAGATGCGCTCGATGGGGTTCGGCTACGACTGGGAGCGCGAGATCACGACCTGCACGCCCGACTACTACCGGTGGAACCAGTGGCTGTTCACCCGGTTCCACGAGGAGGGGCTCGTGGAGCGGCGCGACGCCGACGTGAACTGGTGTTCCTCGTGTGAGACGGTGCTCGCGGACGAACAGGTGGAGGGCGACGCCGAGCTCTGCTGGCGGTGTGATACGCCGGTCGAGCAGCGCGAGCTGGATCAGTGGTTCCTCGCGATCACGGAGTACGCCGACGAGCTGCTCGACTCTATCGACGAGCTGGAGGGGTGGCCCGACTCCGTCCGTCAGATGCAGCGCAACTGGATCGGTCGTCAGGAGGGGACGCGGCTGCCGTTCGAGGTGCAGGACCCGGACGGCGACGACCACGGAACGGTCGAAGCGTTCACGACTCGCGCGGACACGGCCTACGGCGCGACGTTCTTCGCGCTCGCCCCGGGCCACGAGATCACACAGGCGGTCGCCGAGCGCGACGACGACGTGGCCCACTTCGTCGAGGAGGAGGCCGACCCGGACGGCGAGGAGCCGAACGGGGTCGCGACCGATCTGACGGCGACGAACCCGGTGACGGGCGAGGAGCTGCCGGTCTACGTCGCGGACTTCGTGCTCTCGGACGTGGGGACCGGCGCGCTGATGGGCGTCCCCGGCCACGACGAGCGCGATCACGAGTTCGCGAGCGCGCTCGGTCTCGACATCCGCCCCGTCGTCGCTCCCGACGAGGACGAGATCCCGGACGTGTCCGAATCGGCCTACACCGACGACGGCGTCGTCGTCAACAGCGGCGACTACTCCGGGCTCGACTCCGAGACCGCACGCGAGCAGATTACCGCCGACACCGCCGGGGCGGAGACGACCACGCAGTACCGACTGCGCGACTGGGGAATCTCTCGACAGCGTTACTGGGGAACGCCGATTCCAGTCGTTCACTGTGACGACTGCGGCCCGGTGATGGTCCCTGACGAGGCGCTCCCGGTCGAGCTGCCTGAGTTCATCAACACGACCGGAAACCCGCTCGACGCCGCCGAGGAGTGGAAACGGGCGACCTGTCCCGACTGCGGGGACGAGGCGACCCGCGAGACGGACACGATGGACACGTTCGTCGATTCCTCGTGGTACTTCCTGCGCTACGTCTCGCCCGAGCTTTCGGACGCGCCGTTCGACCGCGAGCGGAGCAACGAGTGGCTGCCCGTCGATCAGTACGTCGGCGGCGACGAACACGCCGTGATGCATCTGCTCTACTCGCGTTTCTTCACGAAGGTGCTCGCCGACGCCGAGGGGCTGGCCCACCGCGAGCCGTTCGAGAACCTGCTCGCACAGGGGATGGTCCAGCTGGACGGCGCGAAGATGTCGAAATCCGTCGGCAACACCGTCTCGCCACAGCGCATCGTCGAGGAGTACGGGGCCGACACCGCCCGGCTGTTCATCATGGAGGCGGCCCAGCCGGCCCGCGACTTCGACTGGAGCGAACAGGGCGTCAGATCGACCCGGGCGTTCCTCGACCGACTTCACGAGCAGGTGTCGGCCCTGACCGAGGGAAGCTACGACGGGAAGCGAGGGACGACCGCCGAGTACGTCGACAGCGAGATCGACGCGGCGGTCGCGATCGCGGCCGACGAGTACGACGACCTCCGATTCAACGTCGCCGTCCGTGAAGCGCAGAACCTCTCGCGGACGCTCGCCGGCTACGTCGAGTACGTAGACGCGCCACACGCCGAGACGGTCGAACGCGGGCTCAACGCCGTCGTCTCACTGCTCGCGCCCGTCGCCCCGCATCTCGCCGAGGAGCTGTGGACGACACTGGGCCACGACGAGTTCGTCGCGGAAGCGGCGTGGCCGGCGGGGGGCGACGCCGAGACCGCGACCGCCCGCCGCGATCTGGTGGAGAACACCCGCGAGGACGTGCGCGACATCGTCGACGTGGCCGGAATCGAGGATCCCGAGCGGATCGACGTCACCGTCACGCCCGACTGGAAGTACGAGGCGCTCGGGATCGCCATCGAGTCGGACGCGCCGAACGTCATCTCGGAGCTGATGAGCGAGCCGTCGATCCGCGAGCAGGGCGACGCCGCCGCCAGCTACGGACAGACGCTTCAGGAGAACCGGGAGGCGCTCACGCGACCGCTCGATCCCGAGACGGAGTACGAGACGCTCCGGCGGGCCGCGTGGCTCATCGAGCGCGAGTTCGACGCCGCAGTGCGCGTGCAGACCGCCGACGCCGACGACGCCGGCCACGCCGAGCCCGGGCGACCGGCGATCGATATCACGGAGTAGCAGTCCCTGTCGCTGTCCCCAGATCCGGGTTCAGACCGCGTTCTCCGGCCCGAAAATGGTCGTCCTCGCGACGCCGCTCGCTGCACAGGGACTCGTCCGGGTCGCGGAGGGCGTCGTCGATCTGTTCTGGCTCGGTTGCCTGAGCCGTCGGGGACCGGCAGACACCAACTATCTTCACGACAGCACGCGTCCTCACAGCTATGCGCGAGTTCGAGTTCGTCCTCCGGTACGAGCCGGGGACCGACCCGCTGATGGACGTGTTTCAGGAACACTCCGGACTGACGGCCCGCACCTCCGAGTGTACCACCACGACCGACGCGATGTGGCGTATCGACCATCTGCGTGGGCCGGCCCCGGCGATCAACGCCGCCGAGGAGATCTTCACCGACCACGACCGCTGTAACGAGTGTCTCGACGATCACGCGTGTGACACCTATCGCGAGTACCACGTCCTCGACCGCGAGGCGACCAGCCTGACGGTGTACACCTACCGCCGGGAGATACAGGACTGCCACTCCGTGCCGTACATCGTCACCGACCACGTCGGCGAGGGAGCCGTCTTCGAAGCGAGTCGGACGGGCGGTGCGTACCGCTGGAAGGTGCTGTATCCGGAGGACCAGCCGATCAGTGAGCTGTACGACGCTATCGAGTCGGAGCTTCGCGACGGACTCACGCTCGACGTCTCACATCTGACGGAGGCCGGGCGCTGGGACCCGCTCCTGCGGGCCGAGGCACAGCTTTCACCGGACGCCCACGAGGTCCTCGGAACCGCCGCGGCCGCCGGCTACTACGAACGCCCCCGGGAGACGACGGTCAGTGAGCTGAGCGACGAGCTTGACGTAGCTCGCTCCACGCTCCAGTACCGGCTCCGCAACGCCGAGGACACCGTCATCTCGCAGTTCGTCGAGGAACGCCGGTGACTTCCCTCGGTGAGACTCCCCGCTCGGTTTTACACCATTCAGACCGTAGCGCCGGACGTGACCGAACAGGTAATCAGGACCGACGGGTTACACAAGGCGTACGGCGGGGTGACGGCGCTCGACGCACTGGATCTCTCGGTCCCGGCGGGGGAGCTGTACGGCTTTCTCGGGCCGAACGGCGCGGGTAAATCGACGACGATACGAATCCTGACGGGCCAGCTCACGCCCGATTCCGGCAGTGCCGAAGTGGCCGGTATCAATCCCGTCGCCGAGCCGGTTCGCGCTCGCGAACGGGTCGGTATTCTTCCGGAGAACGGGAGTCCACCGTCGTTTCTCACGGTGCGGGAGTACTTCGACTTCGTCGCCGAGGCGCGCGGGCTCGACTCCGTCGACGACCGCGTGGCGCGGTGGGCAGACCGGCTCGCCTTCGAGTCGAAGCTCGACACGCTGTGTACGGACCTCTCACAGGGTGAGCGACAGAAAACGCTCATCACCCAGGCGTTTCTCCACGAGCCGACGGTCGTCTTCATCGACGAGCCGCTGACGAACCTCGACCCCATCATCCAGGAGCGGGCGAAGCAGTTCTTCCAGACGTACGCCGAGGCGGGCAACACCGTCTTCCTCTCGACGCATTTCATCGCGACCGCACAGGAGATGTGTACGACGGTCGGGATCGTGAACCGGGGGCAGCTGCTGGACGAGCTTGACCCGAGAACGCTGGACGAGGAGACGCTGCTCGACCGCTTCTTTGCGACGGTCGATGCCGACGCCGCGGCCGTCGATTCCGCCGCTCCCGCCGACTCCGCGATGCTCGCGGGTGAGGAGTAGATGGTCTCGGCTCGGTATCTGTTCGATCAGCTGTTTCGCGAGGAGTGGCGGCTACACGCCCGACTGTTCGGCGGCTGGCGTTTCGCCGCGTTTCCGGCGTTCCTCGCCCTGCTCGCGGCCGGGACGGCCACCTTCTTCGCGATGGCCGGCTCCGAGACGGAGACGCTGCTCGCCGGGCTACACGTCGTCGTCGCGCTCGTCGGGCTACAGGTCGGCTCGATTGGTCTCGTGGGTCGGGACGCGCTCGGTGATCTGCTGGGCGACGTGACGCTGCTCGTCTACTCGGCCCGGACGCTGCCGGTGAGCGAGCGACGACTGCTCGCCGTCTTCGTCGCGAAGGACGTCCTCTACTACGCGCTCCTGTTCATCGCGCCGCTGGTCGTCGGAATCACGCCGCTCGTCGTCCTTGGCGGTCTCTCCGTCGAACTGCTCCCGCGACTGCTCGCGAGCGCGTGGCTCGCCTTCGCGTTCGGCGTCGGCGTCTCGCTGCTGTTCGTCGGGCTGGCGACGAAGAGCCGGCTCCTCGCCGCGCTGGCCGGGCTGGCCGTCGTCGCTGGCGTCGCCGTTCGTCCGGCAGCTGTCGTCGCCGTCACGCCGTTCGGTCTCTACACTGACCCGTCTGCCGTTCGGCTCGTCGGCTCCCTCGCTCTCCCGGTCGTTGCGGCGACCGTCGGCGTCTCGCTGTTCGAGTTCGACCGCGCGGGACAGACCCGGACGACGCGCAATCAGTTCCACCGACTCACCGCGCTGTTTGGCACGCGTGACGAACAGGGACTGCTCGCGAAGTCGCTGCTCGACGTGGCCCGCTCCTCGGGGAGCCTCTGGAAGGTGCTCCTCTCGCAGGGACTCGTGTTCGGGGTCGTCGCGGTACTGCTCGGCTATCTTCCCGATATTCTCGTCGGCGTGCAGCCCTCGCCCGGGCTGACGCTCGGGTCGGTGCTCGCGCTCGGAGCCTTCACCACCTACAACTGGCTCTGTCAGTACGACGATACGGCCTTCTTCGGAACCTATCCGATCGACCTCGCGGCGGTGTTCGAGGCGAAGCTGCGGGCGTTTCTCCTGCTGGCGATCCCGGCCGGTGGCTTCTATCTCGCGCTCGGTGGGGTCGTCTTCGGGCCGAGTTCGATCCTCGTCGGCGCGGCGGTGTACGTCCCGGTTTCCGTCTACGTGTTCGGCGTGACGGCTTACGTCGCCGGGCTTCGACCGACGGAGCTGCTGTTCGATACTCCCGTCTTCATGCTCTTCTCGGGTGCGATGATGGCGGTGTTGCTCCCGCTTGTCGTCCTCGCCGTCGCGTATCCGCTCGCGCCGGGGCGGATCTCTCTCGGAGCGACCCTCCTCGCCGCCGCTGCCGGCCTGTTCGGTCTCGTCGGCTACCGCCGCGCCGGGCCGAAGTGGACCGAACGAGCGCGTACCGGTGACCTGTGACGGCATTCGCCACGACTAACATCACGGTGTCCGACAGTCTAGCTATGTTTGACGAGCCACGTGCGGCATCGCCGAGCGAGACACCGGTGGCGCTCACGATTGCCGGAAGCGACTCTGGTGGCGGTGCTGGAATTCAGGCCGACAGCAAGACGATGGAGGCGACCGGCGCGTTCGCGACGACCGTCGTCACCGCCGTCACCGCACAGAACACGCGGGGCGTCGAGGACTCACGGCTCCTCGATAACGACGCCATCGCCGCCCAGTACGACGCCGTCACCGGTGACTTCGACGTGCGCGCGGCCAAGACGGGGATGCTCGCGACCGCCGACACCGTCGAACAGGTCGCTCGGTTCGTCCGCGAGGCCGCGTTCCCGGTCGTAGTGGACCCGGTAATGGTCGCGACCTCCGGCGACCGCCTGCTTTCGGAGGCCGCCGAGGAGTCCTACGAGTCGCTCGTCGCGGCCGCCACGCTCGTCACCCCGAACACCGACGAGGCGGCCGTCCTCACCGGACTCGACCCCGACGATCCCGACGAGCAGATCGAGGTCGGCGAGCGACTGCTCAACATGGGGGCCGGCGCGGCCCTCGTGAAGGGCGGGCACGGAGCCGACGAGACCGTCCACGACGTGCTCGTCACGCCCGATGGCGCAGAGATCTTCTCACACCCGCGGGTAGCGACCGACGCAACCCACGGCTCCGGCTGTACGCTCTCGGCCGCCGTCGCCGCCCGACTCGCGCAGGGCGACGGGCTGGTCTCCGCGGTCGAGGCGTCGGTCAGCTTCATGGAGCGAGCGATCCGCTACCACCACGACGTGGGGCACGGTCCCGGAGCGGTGAACCACCTCTCGGCCCTCGACAACGAGGCCGCCCGCGAGTCGACTCGCGAACACGTCGGCGATCTCCAGCGCCGGCTCGACGACGTGGCGACGACAGCTATCGCCGCCGCGACGCCGTACGCCGAGACCCACCGCGACATCGTCGAGGCGGGCGAGCAGTCGTTCGGCACGAGCGATATCGCCGCCACTGTGCTCGCCGTCCGGGAGTCGCTCCCGGCCGCCCGATTCGCCGTCGGCGTCCCGAGCGAGGCGGCGACCCGGCTCGACGCGGCTGCGGTTCCGACGACCGACCATCCGGAACGGGGGGCGTTCGACCAGCCGATCGTCGCTGTGCTCGACGACGACGTCGTGTCGTTCGTCGGGACGGAACGCGACGGGCTGATGAAGGCGGTTCGAACCGCCACGAACGGCTGAGACCCCCGCGACCGAAGGAGTGTTACCCGTTCGTGCCCTCCAGATGGTAATGGGAGTCCACTCTGCACCACTGGACGTGAGCGCCCGTCGCGAGGAGTTCCCGATCTTAGAGCGGGAGTTCGACGACACGCCGCTCGTCTATCTCGACAACGCCGCGACCGCACAGACGCCGACGCGCGTCGTCGAGTCGATGACGGAGTACTACTACGAGCACAACGCCAACGTCCACCGCGGCATCCACAATCTCAGTCAGGAGGCCTCGATCGCCTACGAGGAGGCCCACGACACCGTCGCGGAGTTCATCGGCGCGGCCGGCCGCGAGGAGATCGTCTTCACGAAGAACACGACCGAGTCGATGAACCTCGTCGCGTACGCGTGGGGTCTCGCCGAGCTCGGTCCCGGCGACGAGGTCGTTCTCACCGAGATGGAACACCACGCGTCGCTCGTCACGTGGCAACAGATCGCGAAGCAGACCGGCGCGGAGTGTCGCTACATCCCGATCACCGACGACGGTCGGCTGGACATGGACGCCGCACGCGAGCTCATCACCGACGACACCGAGATGGTGAGCGTCGTCCACGCCTCCAACACCCTCGGAACCGTCAACCCCGTCGCGACGCTCGCGGACATCGCCCACGACCACGGCTCGTACATCTTCGTCGACGGCGCGCAGTCGGTCCCGCACACGCCCGTCGACGTGCAGGAGATCGACTGCGACTTCTTCGCCTTCTCGGCACACAAGCTGTGTGGCCCGACCGGGATCGGCGCGCTCTACGGAAAAGAAGAGATCCTCGACTCGATGGAGCCGTATCTCTACGGCGGCGATATGATCCTGAAGGTCACCTTCGAGGACACCGAGTTCAACGAGCTTCCGTGGAAGTTCGAGGCCGGGACGCCCTCCATCGCCGAGGGGATCGGCTTCGCCGAGGCGATCGAGTACATCGAGACGGTCGGGCTCGACCGCATCCACGATCACTCGACCGATCTCGCGGCGTACGCCCACAGACAGCTCTCCGAACACGACGACGTCGAGATCTACGGTCCCGGTCCCGAGGACCGAAGCCCGCTCGTCGCGTTCAACGTCGACGGGCTCCACGCGCACGATCTCGCGTCTATCGTCAACGACTACGGCGTGGCGATCCGCGCCGGCGACCACTGCACGCAGCCGCTTCACGACGTGCTCGGGGCCAGCGCCTCGGCCCGCGCCTCCTTCTATCTCTACAACACCCGCGAGGAGGTCGACGCGCTCGTCGACGCGGTCGACGAGGCGCGCCAGATTTTCGCATAAGCCGGTTCGTTACTCGTCTTCCCCTTCGCCCAGTAGCCGCACGAGTCCGACGGCTCCGCCGGCCAGCCCGGCCAGCACGCCGAACCCGGGCTGATTCCCGCTCGTCTCGGTGACAGCCGGCGTCTCAGTCGCCGTGGCCGTCGGTTCCGGCGTCGCCGTCACCACCTGATTCGTCTCGGCGTCCGGGTTACCGGGCCACGCCCCCGTCTCCGCCGGGGAGCCTTCCTCGTCCGGCTCCGGGAAGACGAACAGCTGTGCGGGGAACGACTCGCCGCCAGCGGTCTGCCCGCCTATCGAGGCGGCGATAAAGCCGTCCTCGACGGGGACCGCCGTCCAGAACTGCGCCGTATCGGGCCGCTGATACGCGCCCAGCAGGGTCGGACTCTCCAGATCGGCGAGATCGTACACCCGCGCTCCGCCGTAGTAGAAGGAGGTGTAGAGTCGGTCGCCCCGCCAGCTGAGGTTGTGCGCCGTGGTGCGTCGGTCGTCGTCGAGACGCGGTGGGGCGAGCGACTGCACCCGCCGCGGAGTCGCCGGCTCGGAGATGTCCCAGATGGTGATGCCAGCGGGTGAGCCGGTGATACCGGTGGACTCCGCCTCGAACGCCTCGTGGCCGACGGCGACGAGCGGCCGGTCGGGATGCGGCACGGCGACGTGGTGGTTGCCCGGCATCTCGATGTAGCTCGCGGTGTTGCCTCGCTCACGCTCGGCCAGCTCCGCCCGCGAGAGACCGCCGATCTTCGCCTCGGCCCGCATCGCCGCGGGATCGCTGGCGTCGACCAGCCACGTTCCCGCGTCCCACTGGGAGAGATACAGCGTGTCGTCGTCGACGTAGATGTCGTGGCTGATGCGGTAGAACTGCCACACGTCGCGCCAGCCGTCGTCGGCATCGAGCAGCGACCAGTGACCGAGCTCGCTCCCGTCGGTCGCGTCGTACGCGATGATCGGCGATCCGGGGGTGATACCCGCAGCCGTCGCGTACACCGTCGTCCCGGCTATCGCGGCGTTGTGGATACCGTGCTCGGTCGGGATGAACCGCTGTTGGCGCGGCTCCGTCGGGTCGCTCACGTCGAAGACGACGATCCCGTTGCGCGCCTCGCTCGGCCCGTTGATCCGTCCGGCGAGCGCGAGCATCCCGTCGTCACAGACGCAGTCGGCGTAGCCGGAGATCGGCCCGCCCTCGCGGTCGGCGAGCAGCTCACGCCGGCGAGCGACTACCTCACCGGTCTCGGTATCGACGGTGACGATCCCGTCACCGACGGCGACGAACGCGTGGACACCGTCGCCCGCGACGATGGCTTCCTGTGCCCCGGGTGTCTCGACGGTGTGTGTCGGTTCGAGCGCCTGCTGGCTGGTGGTCGCGGCGGCGATGCCGGTCACCGAACTCGTCGCTGCGATACCGAGTGCCGACAGCACCGCACGGCGCGTCGCGGCTGTCCGTGTCATACGCCTATCGACGGTCCCGACGCATTATACTCTTGGCGGGCGATCGGGCTCGCGACAACCCTTTTGCCCGTGATTCCCAAAGGAATTCATCATGGGAACCGGCTCCGATATGTATCGCCAGCAGATTCTCGATCACTACAAGAACCCCCGAAACTACGGCGAGTCCGACGACGCGACCTTCGAACACGTCGGCGAGAACCCGATGTGTGGCGACACGATCAAGCTGTTCGTGAAGCTCGAAGCGGACGACGAAACCATCGCCGGCGTCTCCTTCATCGGTGACGGCTGTGCTATCTCACAGGCGTCGGCGAGTCTCCTCTCGACAGAGCTTCAAGGGATGACCCTCGATACGGTTCGGGAGATGGACCGCGACGACATCGTCGAGATGCTCGGCGTCGATATTTCGCCGATGCGGATCAAGTGTGCCGTCCTCGCAGAGAAGGTCGTCCAAGACGGCGCGGCTATCTACGTCGGCGACAAGGAGCTCGACGAGACGACGACCGAGGCGTAGCTCCGACGCACTCACCCGTCGCACCGTTCGTCGGTCGCCGTCTCGCGGTTCGTCCGTTCGAGTGCGGCCTCTACGTTCGATACCAACAGCTGTGCGAGCGTCCGATCCGTCTCGTCGAACGCGTCGGGCTCCGTCGATGCCGTCACGAGCACGCCCCACTCCCCGACGGGGATCACCATCTCACTGCCGACGGTGACATCGGGGCCGTACCGCTCGTCGCGGCCCTCGACGTCGCCGGCGAACACCGGCTCTCCCGTCTCGAAGGCGCGCCACACGAGCGACCCGTCTCCGCCGGTGAACGCCGGTAGCTCGCCGAACAGCTCCACTGCCCGGTTCGTCACGGCCGCCGGTCGTAAGGTCCCTTCGTCGGTCGCCGCGTAGAACCCCGTGGCCGCCAGCCCGAGGATCTCGTCTGCGGCCGTCACGGCCCGCGAGAGAATCGCCTCGCGTGCTTCGCTGCGGATCAGCCCCTCGGTCGTCTCGAACAGCGCCGACAGCTGCTGTTCGCGCCGTTTCCGCTCCCCGATGTCCCGGACGTAGACGACCAACCCCTCGACGGTCGGATCGGCACGCAGGTTCCGCCCCCGCGCCTCCAGCCACACCCAGTGGCCGTCGGCGTGGCGGAACCGGAGTTCGACGTCGATCCGCGCCGCTGGATCGTCCGCGAGCGTCGAGAGCGCCTCCGTCGCGAGGCTCACGTCCGCCGGGTGAACGTACTCCAGCACCGTCTCGCCGGCGAACGACTCGTGATCGTAGCCGGCGATCCGCTCGACCGCCGGGCTGACGTACTCGATCGTGGCGTCAGGCCGGAGGATACAGATGGCGTCTGACGACTCCTCGATGAGCCGTTGATACCGCTGTTCGGTCGTCTCGACGGCCCGCTCGGCCCGCCGCTGTGCGACCGCGTTCGCGATGCGGTTCGCGAGCACCTCGTACTGGCTCGTCGTCGTCTCCTTCTGGAGGTAGCCGGTGACGCCCGCCGCGATCGCCTCGCCCGCGATCTCCTCGCTCCCGCGACCGGTGAAGAGGATGAACGGTAGCTCGCCGAACTCCTCGCGCACGAAATCCAGCAGCGCCAGCCCGCCCGTCCCGGGCATATCGTAGTCGCTCACGACGCAGTCGAACGACGCCGATTCGAGCCTGTCGATCGCTTCGTCGACACTCATCGCAGTCACCACGGTGAGCCGGTCGTCGATCCGTTCGAGATACGTGGCGACGAGCGAGCCGAAGTCCGGCTCGTCGTCGACGTGGAGGACGGTTATTTCGTCGCTCGACATGGCGGGACCGTACCGTATCTCCCCGAACCGCGGGCAAAAGCCTGCTGGTCATTTCGTCCGCGTGCAGGGCTTTTTGCCCGCGGCACTGCTGGCTGACGTATGCATATCGCCGTCGTCGGTGCGGGCAGTCTCGGCTCCCTGCTCGGCGGGCTCCTCGCGCGCGAACACCGGGTCACGCTCGTCGGACGTGACCCACACATGCGGGCGGTTCGCGAGCACGGGCTCCGGCTCACGCAGGCCGTCGAGACGACCGTCCGTCCCGCCGCCGGTACGACTCCGCCCGCCGCCTGTGACGTCGCGCTCGTGACGACCAAGGCGTTCGACACGGCGGACGCGGCCGAAACGCTCACCGACACCGACGCCGACTGCGTCGTCTCGCTACAGAACGGGCTCGGCAACGAGGCGACCCTCGCGGCGCGGCTCGACTGCCCGGTGCTCGCCGGCGTCTGCACGTACGGCGCACGGCTCACCGACCCCTCGGTCGTCGCCTGCACCGGCAAGGGGACGGTTCGGCTCGGTGACCCCGACGGCGGGCCGAGCGAGCGAGCCGACCGTCTCGCAGCGCGGTTCCGGGCGGCCGGTGTCGACGCGACGGCGAGTGACGCGATGGCCCGACTGCTGTGGCGGAAGCTCGCCGTCAACGTCGGTATCAACGCCACGACCGCGCTCGCCGGGATCGAGAACGGCGGACTCCTCGACGGGCCGGCGAGATCGGTCGCCGCGACCGCCGCCCGCGAGACCGCCGCCGTCGCCCGGAGCGAGGGGATCGATCTCACAGACGAGACGGTGATCGACGCCGTCCGATCCGTCGCCCGGACCACCCGGACCAACCGCTCGTCGATGCTGCAGGACGTCGACGCCGAGCGCCGGATCGAGGTGGACGCCATCGTCGGTCCCGTCGCCGATCACGACCGCCCGACGCCGGTGGCCGAAACCCTCGCCGGACTGCTCCGGGCGTGGGAGCGCGAGCGCGGGCTCCGGTGAGAATAACCAATAAGTGACCCCCCGCGCTACTCTGGCGTATGTGGGGACGCCGCGATCGCTCGACGCAGGTGACCTGTATCGCCTGCGGCGAGACGGTCGCCCGCGCCGACGCCCGCGAGTACGACAAACACGGCAACCGGTACGATCGCCGCGAGAAGGAGTTCGAACATCTGTGCAAGCCTTGTTACCGCGCCACCGACCACCAGCCGCGCGGCGATCTCGAAGCGCTCCTCGTGGAGAGCGGGGCCGGCGAGTGCGATCGCGCCGAGTTTCTCGCCCGTTACGGCGATCTCGCGACGGAGTCCAGACGGGAGAACGAGCGATGAACGCCGTGTCGCCCGAGGCGGCGACCGGTCGCCCCTCTGCACACGACCCGTCGCCCCGACACGCCTAACTGAAGCCCCGTTCAACCTTGTGCATGACCGACGACGCACCGAAGCCCGGCAGCGCCGAAGCGCAAGGGCCCGTCCGTATCGACGAGGAGCTTGCCCACCACCTGCGGGACAAACGCGAGGAGCTGTTCGAGGAGTTCGAGCTTCGCGACACGTTTCCGAGCGACGTAATCCGCGAGGCCGAGGAGCGGACGACCGACATCGACGCGGAGATCGAATCGGAGCTCGACGAGCCGTACCGCACGGACTGCCGAGAGCTGACGACCTGCACGATCGACCCCGCCGACGCGCAGGACTTCGACGACGCGATCTCGATCGCGACGACCGACGACGGCGACTACAAGCTGTGGGTCCACATCGCCGACGTGACCCACTACGTCCAGCCGGGGACGGCGATGTGGGAGGAAGCGCTCGAACGGGGGAACACGGTCTATCTGCCGGGGTACACGACGCATATGCTCCCGCCGGTGCTCGCGGAGACGGTCTGCTCGCTCGTCCCGAACGAGGACCGACTCGCCCACACCGTCGAGATGACGATCGACGGGGAGACGTTCGCCAACGAGTCCATCGACATCTACAAGTCGGTGATCCACTCGGACGAGCGGCTCACCTACGCGCAGGCCGAGGACCGACTCGACGATCCGGACGGCGATCTCCACGACGAGCTGACGCTCGTCCACGAGCTGGCCGGCCAGCTCCACGAGCGCCGCAAGGAGGACGGCTCGCTCGTCTTGAACCCGCGCCGCGACCGCGCACACACCATCATCGAGGAGTGTATGCTCAAGGCCAACAAGGCCGTCACGCACGAACTCCAGTGGGTCCGGAGCTTGGAGGCGATGTTCCGCGTCCACCCGCAGCCGACGCCCGACGAGTGGGACGAGGCGCTCCGAGAGATACAGGACCTCGACGGCGTCTCGGTTCCGGGCGGCTCGTGGGAGGACCCGCGGAAGGCCGTGAACGCGACGCTCGAACAGGCTCCGGGCCGCCAGCTCGACCAGATCCAGTGGGCCGTGATGAAGGTGATGCCGCGCGCGAAGTACATGTCCGACCCCTTCGGCGGCCACCACGCGCTCAACTTCGAGGTGTACGGCCATTTCACCTCGCCGATCCGCCGGCTCTCGGATCTGGTGAACCACTGGATAATCTATCGAGACGAGACGCCCGAGGGAATCGTCCTCGCGGAGCTGTGTGATCACGCGAGCACGCGTCAGCAGGACGCGGAGACCTGCGAGCGCATCTACAAGGACTTCCTGCAGGAGGTCGGGCTGGACCCCGATGCGGTCAACAACCGCGGTATCGAGACGGTGGCGGACGCCGACCCCGACGATCTCGACCGGTCGGCCGGCGAGGTCAGCCCGGAAGCGTTCAACTGACGACGATCCCTCCGACGCGTCCCGCGTGTCAACCCTACCCAAGAGCTTTTTCAGACCGCTCCGGGATTACGGCATGAGCTGGACCCTCACCGTCCCGGAGGCGAGCTACGAGACGGCTCGCCGCGAGTTCGAGTGGTCGATCCCCGACGACTACAACCTCGCTCGCGATCTCGTCGGCAAACACGACCCGGAGCGACCGGCACTGCACGAACAGCTCCCTGACGGGACGGAGACGACCTACACGTTCGGTGAGCTGGACCGGGACTCCGACCGCGTGGCGGCCGCGCTCCGCGAGCGAGGTGTCGAGCGCGGGGACAGGGTCGGTGTCGTCCTCTCGCAGACTGTCGAGAATCCGCTGGTCCATCTCGCCTGCTGGAAGCTCGGGGCAGTGTCGCTCCCGCTGTCGGTGCTGTTCGGTCCCGACGCGCTGGCGAGCCGACTCGACGACAGCGGGGCGGTCGCAGTCGTCGCGAGCGCGGAGCGACACGACGCGATTACGGAGGCCGCAACAGCCTGTTCTGCCCTCGATCTCCACGTCGAACGAGGGGGGACGGCGACCGGAGCGGCGACACCGTTTGCCGATCTGCTCGACTGTCAAGCGACGCTCGACCCCGTCGAGACGACACCGGAGACGCCCGCGACGGTCATCTACACGAGTGGCTCGACCGGATCGCCGAAAGGCGTCCTCCACACGCACGACAGCTGGGTCGCGCACTGTCCGTCGTTCCAGCTCTACTTCGAGCTCGACCCGACCGGCGTGTTCTGGACGCCGGCGGACTGGGCGTGGATCGGTGCGCTCGGTGACCTGCTGTTTCCGGCTTGGCACTACGGCCAGCCGGTCGTCGGCGCACCGACCGACGGCTTCGACCCGGTGCGGGCGTACGAGCTCATGGCGCAGTACGACGTGACGAACAGCTTCCTCCCGCCGACGGCCATCCGAATGCTGATGGACGAGCCGGCAGACGCGTACGATCTCTCGCTGTCGGCCATCTGTTCCGGTGGCGAGCCCCTCACGCCCGAGATACTCGACTGGGCACGCGACGATCTCGGCGGTGTCGCCGTCAACGAGCTGTACGGGCAGACGGAAGCGAACGTCTTCGTCGCCAACTGCACGACGTGGTTCGAGACGCGCCCGGGTAGCATGGGGAAACCGGTCCCCGGTCACGACGTCGCTCCGGTCGATCCCGAGACCGGCGAACGTCGCCCCGACGGCGAGGTCGGGGAGTTAGCCATCAAACGCGAGGGGGACCCGATCGTCTTCGAGGAGTACTGGAACCGACCGGAGACGACCGCCGCCGCGACCGTCGATGCGCCCGACGGCGGCACGTGGCATCTCACCGGTGACCTCGGCTGGCGCGACGAGGACGGCTACTTCTGGTTCAAATCGCGTGCCGACGACGTCATCATCACGGCCGGCTACCGGGTCGGTCCCGGCGAGGTGGAGCGAGCGATACTGGATCACTCGGACGTGACACAGGTCGGTGTCGTCGGCGTCGACGACGAGCTTCGCGGCGAGAAGATCGCGGCGTTCGTCCAGCCGGCCGACGCCGTGACCCCCGGTGACGAGCTGCGCGAGGAGATCCGGACGCTCGTGCGGGAGCGACTTGCGAAACACGAGTATCCGCGCGAGATACAGTTTCGCGAGGAGTTACCACAGACGACGACCGGGAAGATCAAGCGCCGGGAGCTGGGCGAGTAGCTACTCGCCTCGGGAGTCGAGCCACTCACGGAGCTGTTCCGGCGCGCCGATGATACCGTTCGCGACGAACAGCACGACCAGCAGCAACAGCACGCCGAAGCTGAACTGCCAGTACGCCTCCAGCATCTCGAACCGGCTGATGAACCACCGGATATACCGGTAGCTGAACGCGCCGACCAGCGGCCCGAAGAAGGAGTACGGGCCGCCGATCACGGTCATCAACACCGGCTCCGCCGAGAACGACCAGTAGGCGTAATCCGGCGTCACGCGAGTAAACAGCGGAATGAGCATCCCGCCCGCCAGCCCGGAGAAGGCCGCCGAGAGCACGAACGTCACCCACGAGTGACGCGTGGTGTCGATCCCCAGCGCGCTCGCTCGCTCCGGATTCTCACGGATCGCCTTACACACCGTCCCGAACGGTGAGTTGACGATGCGGTAGAGCAGATACATCGCGACCGTGAACACGACGAGCGTCACGAAGTAGTAGGCCATCGGATCGGCGATATCCACGAGCGTGAACGTGAAGCCGAACAGATCCACCTGCCCTAACGTGAACGTCAGTCCGTCCGAGCCGTTGGTGAACGTGTCGTTTCCGATCCCGAGTACCGCCTGCACCGTGCCGATGATGTCCTGATTCGCGACGGCGTAGAGCGCCATCGTGAACGAGAGGGTGATCATCGCGAAGTAGATCTCCTCCAGCTGGACGGCGAGATAGCCGATCGCCATCGCGACGGCGACGGTGACGAGCACGGCGAGCAGGAGTCCGACCAGCCACGTCGCGAGGACGCTCACCCCGCCGAACAGCTCGCCGAAGTTGAACATCGGGCCGACCGTCTGGACGGTCTTGGCCATCGTGTAGCCGGCGACGGCGAAGAACATCCCGTGACCGAACGAGAGCAGCCCGGTGTAGCCGTACAGCAGGTTGAACGCGGTCGCGAAGACGCCGAAGATGAGTACCTCGGCGAGCTTCGACCGCTGGAACGGACCCAGAACGAACGGCGCGATCACGAGCGCGAGCAGCCCGACGCCGACCAGCAGTCGCTCGTTCCCCTCGACGCTCGGCACTGAATCGAAGGTCCCGCCCATCTACATTCCGGGACCGAGACCGCTCCCGTCGAGCAGTTCCAGCGACTCGTCGCGCGTGATGGTGTACTTCTGAATATCGACGAGCCCAGCGCCGTCGTACGGCACGTCCGCGTCGAAGCTCGTCGTTCCCAGCGTCACCGGAGCCTGCGCCTGATGGCTGTCGGCGTCGAAGGTGATCGGGCCACGCGGGTCCTCCTCGAAGGTGAACCCCTCCAGCTCGGAGACGATGTCGTCGGCGTCGAGCGAGCCGACCGACTCGATGACCTGCTTGTACGTCTGTACTGCGCCCCACGTCTGTCCGCCGGTGAAGCCCGGAATCGACGGAACGTTGGCGTCCGAGTACATCGAATCGTACTTGTCGAGGAACGCCTGATTGTGCTCGTTGTCGTAGGCGGTCGGCCAGTACCAGCCGGACATGTGGATCCCTTCCGGGGTGGTGTCTCCGAGCGCGCTGTACACCGTCGGGTCCGCGCCGATGGTGTCGAACACGTCCTCCACCTCGTCGAACAGGCCCTGCTCTGCGGCCTGTGAGATGAACGTCGTCGCGTCACCGGCCCAGAAGCTCGTGAACACGAGATCGGGGTCGTTGTTCAACACGGAGTTGATCTGTGGCGTCATGTCGTTCGCCTCCAGCGACGGGAACTCGCTGGCGACGTAGTCGTGATCGACACCGAGCCCCTCGGAGTAGGCCTTGAAGTACTCCCAGCACTGCTCACCGTAGGCGTAGTCGGGTCCCATGTTGGCGACCCGCATCGCGCCGTAGTTGTCGGCGACGTACTTCGCGATTCCGTACGTCATATGCGAGGTGTTCGCGGTCGATCGGAAGATGTTCGGCTTGAGTGCCGCCGTCCCGTCCGCGGAGTTGTAGTAGTCGCCGTACGAATCCGTATCGAACTCGGTGAGATACGGGGTCCCGATATCGGTGGCCATGAACGGTACGCCGAGCGATTCGATCGTCGGCGCAGTGGAAAGCCCCACGCCCGAAGAGGTGATCCCGATGAGCACGTCGGAGTTGTCCTCTTGCACGAGACTCCGGATCGTCTGTGCCGGATTGTTGCCGTGATCTTTGACGGTGATCTCGACATCTTTGCCGTTGATACCGCCGTTCTCGTTGATATCGTCGACCGCGGCCCGTGCCGCATTCCGTGAGGAGGTCCCCAGCGCCTGTGCCACCCCCGACAGGAGATAGATCCCACCGATGTTGACGGTGTCATCGCCACCGCCGCTACAGCCGGCCAGCGCGACCGCGGTTCCCGTCCCCGCCGCCGCGAGGAAACTCCGCCTGTTCACCCGCCCGCCGCTCGACTCGTCGCCGCTCTCTCCCTGTCTTATGTGGTCGTTTACCATACTACGACGTGATATGCCGGAACGGTATATATATCCTATGTCGAGTTCCCGTCACGACTGAAAAACACCCGGACGCAAGGTTTAATCCGATCGTGTCGGAGTGGTACGGTATGGTATCACAGGGGTTGATCGTCGACCAGATAATCACTGGTCTCTCTATCGGCGGGCGACTCTTTCTCATCGCCGTGGGGCTGAGTCTCATCTTCGGAGTGCTCGACGTGTTGAACTTCGCACACGGGGCGCTGTTCATGATCGGTGCGTACGTCGGTGTGGTCGCTGTTCAGTCGCTCCCCGGTGGGTTCTGGATCGGGCTGGTGGCGGCCGCGGTCGGGGCCGGACTCGTCGGCGTGCTCATCGAGATCGGCGCGATCCGTCGCGTCTACGACCGCGAGGAGCTGGACCAGCTGCTCGTCACCTTCGCGTTCGTGTTGATACTGACGGACGTGGTTCGGTTCGTCTTCGGAACCGGACAGAAGACCATCGAAGCGCCGGCGGTGTTTCGGGGCAGTATCCAGCTCACCTCCAGTCTCACAATATCGACGTATCGCGCCTTCGTCATCGTCGTCTCGGTGCTCACTCTCGCGGCGATCTTCCTCGTCCTCCGGACGACGAACATCGGTCGGCTGGTGCGGGCTACCTCCTCTGACCGGGACATGGCCGCGCTCATGGGCGTGAACGTCCCGCGGCTCTACACGCTCGTCTTCTTCGTCGGCGCGGCGCTCGCCGGACTCGGCGGTGCGCTCGCCGCACCGACGCTCTCTATCACCTCCAGTCTCGGTGACCAGGTCATCATCCGGGCGTTCGTCATCGCGGTCATCGGCGGGCTCGGCTCCTTCGGCGGCGCGTTCGTCGGCGCGTATCTCGTCGGTCTCACCATCGCGGTGGGGAGTCTCGTCGTCCCCGGCGCGGGTGAGCTCATCCCCTTCGTGGCGATGATCGCCGTGCTGTTAGTCAAGCCGGAGGGACTGTTCGGGGGTGTCGAAGCGTGAGCTCGGTGCTCGAAACCGAGGAGCTACGCCGGCAGTTCGGCCGGCTCGTCGCCATCGACGACGTGAGCGTCTCCATCGAAGCCGACGAGATCACGAGCATCATCGGACCCAACGGTGCGGGCAAGACCACCTTCTACAATCTGCTCACTGGTCGACTGGAGCCGTCGAGCGGGGCCGTCAGGCTCCGCCCGCGCGACAGTCAGGCCGATCTCGTCGACGTGACCGACAGATCGGCTCACGAGATCGCGTCGCTCGGACTCTCTCGCGGCTTCCAGATCAACAACGTCTTCGACGGGCTGACGGTCGCTGAGAACCTCCGCATCGCACGCATCAGCCGCGACGAACGGACCCTCGACTTCCGCGCCGTCGCCGCTACTGACGACGCTCTCGAAGCGGGCGTTCGCGAGATCGCAGAGCTGGTCGGTATCGCTGATCTCCTCGACACCGAGTGTGCAAATCTCTCGCACGGTGACAAGCGGAAGGTCGAGATCGCACTCGCGCTGGCGACCGACCCCTCGATCGTCCTGCTGGACGAGCCGACCGCCGGAGTCAACGCCACCGAGACCACGCGGATGGTCGAGCTGGTCGAGCGGCTCGACGCGGAGACCGAGACCACCTTCGTCATCACGGAACACGATATGGAGGTCGTTCTCGGCATCTCCGACCGGATTCTTGTCCTCGACAACGGGGAGCTGATCGCCGACGGCACGCCCGACGAGGTGCTGTCTGATTCTCGCGTTCGCGAGGCGTATCTCGGACTGGACGAGGACGAGGAGCTGGACGCCACGCTCGGCGGCACGAACACGGAGCGGGGCGACATCGCCGACGACGGGGGTGAGTCGGCGTGAGCCTGCTCGAACTCACCGACGTGAACGGCTACTACGGCAACAGTCACGTCCTGTTCGATCTCGATCTCGCCGTCGACCGCAACGAGGTGATCGCGCTGCTCGGGCGCAACGGCGCGGGCAAGACGACCACGCTCCGCACCGTCACCGGGACCATCCCCCGCCGGCAGGGGGGTCTCACCTTCGACGGGACGGACATCTCTCACGACTCCGTCGACGAGATATCGAACCGGGGAATCAAGCTCGTTCCGGAGGAGCGGCGCGTCTTCCCGACGCTCACCGTCCACGAGAATATGCAGGTCGCCCGAGACATGACCAGCGGGACCGAGCCGCGCCCCGTCGAGGAGATGTACGAGATCTTCCCCGTCCTCGACGAGCTGCGCGAGAACCGCGGTCGGAACCTCTCGGGGGGTGAACAACAGATGTTGTCCGTCGCGCGCGCGCTCATCCAGAGTCCCGACCTGCTCCTGCTCGACGAGCCGACCGAAGGCCTCGCGCCCGTCATCGTCGACGATCTCTACGACGTGCTCTCCGAGGTGGTCGAACAGGACGTGACCGTCCTTATCACCGAGCAGAACGTCGATTTCGCGCTCGATCTGGCGGAGCGGGCCTACATCATCGATAAGGGGTCGAACGCGTGGGACGGGACCGTCGCCGAACTCGAACAGCGGGCGGATCTGCTCGACGAGTATCTCTCCGTCGGCGCGGTCGAGTAACAGCCCGGCTGAACGACCGCGACCGGGAGCCTTACCTGCCACCCCCCGAACCGTCGCGTATGCATCTCGGCGTCATCGGACTCGGGCGGATGGGGCGCATCGTCGCCGATCGCACTGTCGATGCGGGCCACGACGTGACCGCCTTCGACGTGAGCGAGGACGCCCTCGCCGACGCGCGTGCGGCCGGCATCGAAACGGCCGACTCGATCCCGGCACTGGCGGACGCCCTCGGCGAGGCGAAACGCATCTGGCTGATGGTTCCCGCCGGCGACCCGGTCGACGCCGCGCTCGACGAGCTTGAGCCGTCGCTCTCGGACGAGGATATCGTCGTGGACGGCGGCAACAGCCACTTCGCGGACTCGACCCGGCGCGCCGAGACGACGTCTACCCGGTATCTCGACTGCGGGACCTCCGGAGGACCGGCTGGCGCAGAGATCGGCTTCTCACTCATGATCGGCGGGCCGGCGGGAGCCTACGAGACGATGACGCCGGTGTTCGATGCCGTCGCGACCGGGCCGGACGGCCACGACCGGATGGGACCGGCCGGCAGCGGTCACTACGTGAAGATGGTCCACAACGGCGTCGAGTACGCGCTGATGCAGGCGTACGGCGAGGGGTTCGAACTGCTCCACGAGGGGCGATACGATCTGGATCTGGAGGCGGTCGCCCGGACGTGGAACAACGGCGCGGTCATCCGGTCGTGGCTGCTGGAGCTGTGTGAAGAGGCGTTCCGCGAGGAGGGGTCCGAACTGGGTGACGTGGCCGACCACGTCGCCGGCGGTTCGACCGGGACGTGGACGATTCAGGAGGCGCTCGAACAGGAAGTCGCGGTTCCGCTCATCTACGACGCGCTCGGCGAGCGGTTCGACTCGCGAACGCGCGAGAAGTTCTCTCGCCGGCTGGCGAACCGGCTCCGATACGGGTTCGGTCGCCACGAGATCGCCCGCGAGTAGCTATCACCGTTCTGCGGGAGTTTTATTCATCGGCAACTACTGTTGAGGATATGGACACGGACGACAAGGGTGGTGACGACGATCTCTGGCCGAACGGTCGGAAGGCCGTGACCTACCGAGAGGCCCGCACCGTCCTCGATAGACAGCACTCTGATCTGGCAGATATCGATGACAAAGCACTGCAGACCGTCCGTGTGCTCGCCGTGATTATCGGAGCGACTGCGACCGCAGCAGGTGTACTGAACGTGAGTGAGTTCAATCCGGTGCTGCTCTACGGCGGAGGGGCGTCACTGGCGCTCGCACTCGGTGTCGGAATTCTCACCTACAGCGAGTCGGATCTCTACTTGGGGCCGGGACGGAGATACGTAGAACAGTTGGCCGAGAACAGCACCACCGACCTATCGTGGGACGAGGATCTGCTCTACTCGATGGCGTACTGGATTGAGAAGAACAACGCGACCATCGAGTGGAACGGTCGGCTGCTGCTCTTGACACAGTCGCTGTTGTATCTTGGACTCGTGGCCGTCGGCTTGTCCGTAGTTATTTAGGTTTGAGACTACAACTGATACGTATGAGCGACTCCGAACGTCGGCTGAGCCCGAAGGAGAAAGGTGTTCGCAGTAAGAAAGGGCCCGCCTTCCTCCGGCGTCTGTTCCGCCCGAAAGACTGAATCGCCCGTCTCCGTTCTCAGCTGAGTGCTCTCTCTCTTTCGCGAGTCGTAGCGAATGTTACGCCGTGTCGGTTCTGAGATCGCTCGAAGGCGAAGCGACGAACCCCCTGAGATACTCCAGTCGTGCCGAGATAAGCGCCCCGTCCCGGCCGTCCCCGCCGAAAACACTTTGCGCCTGTCACACGCAGTAGTAGAGGAGATGTCCAGTGAACCACAGGCGGGCGAGTCGACCCGAAACGAGATTCGAGAGCGACACGAGACGACGGCCACCGAGGTCGTCCCCGAGCAGACCGACCTGTACGTCGGCGGGGAGTTCGTCGAGCCGGCCGAAGGGGGAGAGATCGACACGCTCGACCCGACGACCGGCGACGTGCTCGCGACCGTCGCGGGCGCGACCGAACCCGACATCGACCGCGCCGTTGACGCCGCGTGGGAGGCGTTCGACTCGACGTGGTCGGGGTACGACGCCGGGAAGCGCCAGCAGGTGCTGCTCGATATCGCCGACGCAATCGACGACCACTCACAGGAGCTGACACAGCTCGAATCTCTCGACAACGGGAAGCCGGTCTCCGAATCGGCCGCGGACGTGTATCTGGCCGCCGACCACTTCCGCTACTTCGCGGGGATCGTCCGCAAGAACAGCGGCGGCACGATGACCGACGACTCGCGGCTCGGTCAGGTCGTCGCGGAGCCGTACGGCGTCGTCGGCCAGATCATCCCGTGGAACTTCCCGCTGTTGATGGCGTCGTGGAAGCTCGCGCCGGCGCTCGCGGCCGGCAACTGCACCGTCCTGAAGCCGGCAGAGCAGACCCCGCTGTCGGCGCTCCGGCTGGCAGAGCTCATCGACGACATCGTCCCCGACGGCGTCGTCAACATCGTCCCCGGCTACGGTGAGGAGGCCGGCGCACCGCTGACGAACCACGAGGACGTCCGCAAGGTCGCGTTCACCGGCTCTACGGCCGTCGGCAAACAGGTGATGAAGTCCGCCGCCGACAACGTCACCGACGTGACCCTCGAACTCGGGGGGAAGAGTCCGGTCGTCGTCCACCCCGACGTGGCTCCCGAGAAGGCCGTCCGGCTCGTCGCACAGGCCATCTTCTACAACACGGGCGAGTGTTGTGAGGCCGGCTCTCGGCTGTTCGTCCACGACGATATCGCCGACGACGTGCTCGGCGGGCTGGCAGAGACGGTCGAGGAGATGACGATCGGCGACCCGCTGCTCCGCGAGACGGACCTCGGACCCAAGGTCTCCCGCGAGCAGGTGGACCGCACGCTGGAGTATCTGGCCGAAGCCGAGTCCGGCGGCGGCCAGTTCCTCGCCGGCGGTGGCGTCCCGGACGAGGACTCCCTGTCTGACGGCTGTTTCGTCGAGCCGACGCTGATCGACGGGCTCGACCACGACCACGACGCCGTCCAAGACGAGATCTTCGGGCCGGTGCTCGACGTGTTCCGCTGGGACGACTACGACGAGATGATGACGCTCGCCAACGACGTCGAGTACGGACTGGCCGGCGGTGTGATCACCGACGATCTGGACGCGGCCAACCAGACGGCCCGCGACATCGAAGCGGGCTACATCTGGGTGAACAGCTACCACGATCTCGTCGCCGGACTCCCCTTTGGCGGCTACAAGCAGTCGGGGATCGGGCGCGAGCTGAGCGAGGAGACGCTGGACCACTACCAGCAGACGAAGACGATCAACCTCTCGATGTAGCGGCTCGCGGGCGGTCGTTTGCCGCTAATCGCAACGCTATTCAAGCACGTAGACTAAGCTTTCGTATGGTCACTACGCTGGGCATCGTCCTCGGGGCGTCGTTCACGCTCGCGATGGTTGCTCTGCATTTCGCACGCGGAACCGAGCCCGCGACCCCGGACGACATCTCCCAGACGGTGCTCGAACGCCGCGCCGAGAGCGTCCACGAGACCGACTTCCCCGAGCCGATGAACCGCTCTATCGGCGGTGGCGGTGTTCCCGCCGCCGTCGGCGAGGGCGGCGCGGAGGGTGAACTCGCGGAAGGCGGCGCGGAGGTCGACGCCGACCCGGCGGCGATTCCCGACGACGAGGCCGAGAGCTACGAGGTCGAGTACGTCAAGGAGGGGACGACGATCGAGGTGAAGGAGAACACCACGCTGCTCGAAGCCGGCGAACAGGAGGACTGGGACCTGCCGTACGCCTGTCGACAGGGCCAGTGTATCTCCTGTGCCGGCCACATCACCGACGGCGGCAACGCAGAGCAGTACGTCGAACACCACACCAACGAGATGCTCGGTGAGCCCGAACTCGACGACGGCTACACGCTCACCTGCGTCGCGTATCCGACGACCGACTTCTCAATCGAGATGCGCGAATCGCCCTGACACGTCGCCGTTGCGACCGACGGTTTCTGCTATCGTACGCGACTCCCCGGTGTCCGTTCTCACCGGCTGACAGCTGCTGGCCACCTGAGACGGCGTATCGGGGGGTTCTTGTCTGCGCTCCCCACAGCCAGCGTATGGACGACTCCCTCATCGACCCGGAGACGCTCCCGCTGGAGCGCACGTCACTGCTCCCGGGGGCGGGCTTCTTCACCGACGACGAGGACGACCGCGACGAGCGCGAACTCGAAGCGACGCTCGACGACGCCGACACCGTCGTCGTGGCCGACCCCGACGCCGACGGACTCGCCTGTGTCGCGTTCGTCCGCGAGTTCCACGACGGCGCGACGTTACTGCCCGCGAGTCCGCACGAGCTCGACGACGCGATCGCCGATCTCGCCGAGTTCGCTCCCGACGGCGTTCGCGTCTACGTCTGTGATCTGTGTCCCGACGAGCGCGACGAGCTGTCCGGACTCGCCGATCTCGTCTCGCGCGCCGACGCCGTCTCGTGGTTCGATCACCACCAGTGGAGCGACGAGGCGATCGACCGGGTCGAGGAAAGCGGCGTCGAGCTGGTCGTCGGCGACTCCGACGAGGAGTGTTCCGCCGACGTGACCCTCCGGTCGCTGGGTGAGCTTCCCGAGCGGTTCGTCGAGCTCGCGGCCGTCACCCGCGACCACGATCTCTGGATTCGTGACGATCCCCGATCGGACGACCTCGCTGACTACGCCCACTGGGCGGAGCCGGAGACGTACGTCGACGTGGTCCGTGAACACGGCGCTGATCTCCCCCCGGACGTGGAGACGTTTCTCGAAGCCGAACGCATCGAGAAACAGCGGCTCATCGATAAGGCGGTCGAGCGCGCCGAACTCCGCGAGATCGACGGGACGACCGTCGGTGTCACCTACGGCCGCTGTTCGCAAAACGAGGTGGCTGAGACGCTCCGCGAACAGGGAGCCGACGCGGCGGTCGTCGTGAAGCCGGCCGGCTCCGCCTCGATCCGCGGGACAGAGGCGTTCGAGCGGTGTCACGAGGTAGCCGAGCAGGTGAACGGCGGCGGCCATCCGAAGGCCGCGGGCTGTAAACCGGCCATCTACGACGATATGCTCGATTACGCACACCACTGGACGACCCGCGGCGCGGTCGCGAAACGGGTCATCCTCGACGCGTTCCGAGCACTTCCGGAGCACTCAGCCGAGACCGACAGCTGAGTTGAGCGAGCGTCTCTACTCGTCAGGACGGGGCATGGTCTCGATATCGCGGATGCGACTGGTCTTCTCGACGGCCTGATACTGACGCTGCCACGCCGTCTCGGGAAAGAGCCCGTTCTGGTCGAAGAGGGTTCGAGCGTCGTCGGTAAGCTCGAAGAACTGATACGGGAAATCCCGGAGCCGATTCCCGGGTTCGAACTCGCGGACGCGAACGACACCGACAGCTTCGAGCGTGTCGAGATGTCGGCGGATGGCGTCGCTACTGAGCGGCGGGTTCATGTAGTCGAGTTCCTCGACGGTCGGCGCGCCACGGGGGTGGCCGACGATGTCGGCGATGATGTCCGCACGCTTCGTGTCGGTCGCACGCTGCAGGGCACGCCACGTGTCGAACGACTCGTCAGTGGTCTCGTCCTGCCCGACCGCTTCTGCCGGGGGATGCATATGCGTTGGTTGGTTCCCGACTACGATAAACACTTGCGTCCGACTGCGGCTAAATCGCAACTACTACCCAAACTGCTCTGACGATAGTACTGCAATTAATACATCGTACGCGCAAAGGGACTGACGATGGACGACGACGAAGTCGATTCGGACGTTGGTGACAGTCCCAGCGGCGAGATTCCGAGCGAAGAGGAGATTCTCACGGGAATCGAAGATATCCGACTCACGCCGTCAGAGCACCAGCGTATCAAGGATCTCGTGACTGGTCGTGAGATGCAGCGGATCAAACAGCACGACCGCCGGTACTTAATCGCCGGTGCGGGTGGCGAGACCGGTGCAGCGACGCGACGTGAACTCGTCTACGAGGAGCTCGCCGATAGAGATGACGCGGTATCGATGCAACTGGAGGAGTTCGGACTGACGCCCGAGGCAATCGAGCTGTGGATTCGCGTGTTCGATATTCTGTGCGGCCGTGCTACGCATATCGTCGGCGTAATCGAGGACTTCGACGGCGGGTACGTTTGGGAGCTTGGACTCCTGTTCGCCCCGTCCTATCGACGGAAGACGTGGATTCTGAAACGGGCCTACACTGACGAAGCTACGGAACGAGCCCGGTTCGATAACGGTATGGCGGCATCACACGTCGAACTTCTGTTGACCGGTAACCGGTGTTGTGAGTGGACAAGTGAACTGGAACTACGTGACTGCATCGGAACGATCCCGTGAGCTACCGACCGCTGAGTGCGGAGAGATCCTCTCGTGTGTTCATACTCTCTCCAGTCTGGAGAAGACTTACGCGTGTTCCCGAGATAAGGAGCGCAGAACCATGTCCGACGCCACCGACCAGCCACCGAACACGACTGCCTCCGTCAGCACCGATCAGGGTCCGTCGCTCGTCGTCCGGGCGGTGTACTTCCTGCTGATCGGCTGGTGGGCCAGCGGCATCTGGTTGGGTGTCGCGTGGCTCCTGAACGTCACCATCGTCCTGATGCCGGTCGGTATCAAGATGATCAACTACGTTCCGAAGGTCGTCTCGCTCAAGGATCGGACGATCGAAATGGAGTCACACACCGACGCGGACGGTGACGTGACGGTCACACAGCGGTCGAAACCACAGCACTCGCTTCTCGTCCGTGGCGTCTACGTCCTGCTGGTCGGCTGGTGGGCCAGCGGCATCTGGCTCTCCGTCGCGTGGCTCGCCTCGGTCTCTCTCGTCGGGCTTCCGGTCGCGATCTGGATGTACGGTCGGCTCCCGTACGTCGTCTCGCTGTATCGGTACTGAGCGCGTCGGCTCGATCGACTCGCTCGGGCCGTTCTTTACTCCTCGGCTCGTCTCCGGGGTATGGAGATACAGGTGTACGGACAGCTTCGGGCCGCGACCGACGGCAAGACGGTTACGGTCACGCCCAACGAGCCGACGGTCGCCGGGCTCGTGACCGCGCTCTGTGTCCAGTATCCGCGAGCGGAGTCACAGCTCCTCGACGAGAGCGGCGATCTCCGCCCGAGCGTCCGCGTCATGGTCGACGGGGAGACCGCCGATCTCGACACCGCGTGTCCCGCCGACGCCGATATCAAGCTCTTTCCGGCGATGCAGGGAGGCTAATCCCGACGCGGCCCGCAGCTTAGAGATCGTACTGCGCTCGCACGGTGTCGGCGAGCCCCGTCGCTTCGAGCGTCTCCATCGGGACCAGCATCGACAGCTGGACGACCCCGGGGAGTCGCGCGATCTCCACGCCCCCGGTGAACGTACAGCGACCGCGAATCTCGCCTTCGGTCATCCCGAGCAGGGCTCCCGCTCGGTCGAACGCGTTCTCCGTCGCGTCGTTGATCGTCGCACCCGAGCCGATGAACTGAACCGGTGCGGCGTCGTCGAGGGCGTCCACCTCGTACTCGTCTGCCACCGTCCGTCCGGCTGCCCGCTCTGCGTCGGTGTACGGCTTCGCGATATGTGGCAGGTCCTCCTCGTTAGGAAGCAGCAGCGGTCCGTCGAGCTGGACATCTTTGAGCACGGAGACCTCGAGCTCCGTCCGTCCGCTCACGTCGGTCGTGTGTAACGACAGCTCACCGTCTCCCTGATTCGCGTGCAGATCACCGACGTACAGCCCTCCTCCCTCGACCCTGACGGGACAGATGAGCGTCGCGCCGGCGCGCACGTCGTTCGAGTCCATGTGCCCGTCGGTGCGGGAGTCGAGACCTGACTCGTCCTCGATCCCCCACTCGTGTGTCGCGCCGACGAGGAACTGTCCGAAGTCGCCGGCGTTGTGCGAGTCCGGGTACGATTCGCCCGGTGTCGTCCCGATGTTCCCGATGAACGGTCGGAGCCGACCCAGCGCGCCGGGCATCTCGTCGGGACCGTACAGCAGGATCGGGTGTTGCCGGGAGTTCTCGGGGAGCTTCATCGCGTCGTGTGCGTTCTCGGCGAGCATCTCCGCCCCGTCTTCCCCGACCGTGACGCCGACGGTACGGTCCTCGTCGAACGCGACCGTGTAGCCGTACTCGAAGCCGAACGAGGAGGCGTTCGCGCCACACTCCGCGCAGCGAATCGCCTCCTCGCCCGTCCCTTCGACGACGCTGTCGGGCCACTCCGTCCCGCACTCCGGGCATCTGTGATCGATGAACGGGTCGTCGCCGAACGCGTCCTCGCGCTCGGCCATGCTTCCGGTGGCGGTCGCGACGCTCGTCACCTCCACGTCTCTGATCTCGACGACGAGGGCGTCCCCCGGCTCGGCGTTCTCGACCCGAATCGGTCGGGTCACCTCGTGGCCACCGCGGAACTCGGGCGTGACCATCGGTCCCCAGCAGGCGGGCGGCGTGTGCGTGCGGACGCGGCCGCCGTCGGCGACTGTCCCGGCCCACTCCTGATCCGGTCCGACCAGCCCGAGCGTGAACGCGTCGACATCGAGCTCCTCTTGCACGTGTTGTGACATACGGATCGGCGTTCGGTCGCAGTCGAATTAAAGACCCGTGTGCACGTCAGTCCGTCACACGTTGACGAGGGCGCCGATAGACCGCATACGCGGGTCGCTACTCGACGATCTCCGGAACACGAACTGTGATACCGGTCCCGGCGTCGTCCGACCACGCGATCCGGACGGTCCCGTTCAGATCCATCGTGAGCCATCGGATTAACCAGAGACCGAGCCCCTGCCCGTGTGAGAGCTGGGTCTCCCGCTCCGTCGTGATGATCTCCTGTTCGAGATCGGGCATCCCGCTCCCCCGGTCGGCGACCCAGACCTCGATCATCCCGGCGCTCTCGTCGTACGTCGCGGCGACGTTGATCGTCGGCCGGTCAGCGTCCGTGTGCTCGATCGCGTTCGCACACAGCTCTTCGAGGATCGTGAACAGCCGCGCGGAGACCTGCGTCTCTGTCCCGTCCCACGGCGCGATACGCAGATCCACCTCGTAGCGACCGGTGAGCATCGAGTTCAGCCGAGAGAGGAGGACCGAGACCGGATACGTCTCGCGCGCCGGCTCGTTGATGACCTTCTGTTGGATCTCTCGCGCCTTCTGACTGAGCTCTTCGAGATTGCCTGCCCGCGTTTCGACGGTTGCGAGCCGTTCGATGGACTCCGGATCGGTGAGCTGCTCGCGAACCAGCTCCGCGTTGCCACGGATGATGTTCACGTCGGTCTGGACGTTGTGTCTGAGGACGCGGTTCATCACCGCGTTGAGCTGCTCTTCGCGCTTCTGGTCGCTGATGTCCTGCACGCCGAGCAGCAGATACGGCTCGTCGTCGATCCCGACCAGCGAGCCGGAGAGATTCACCGGGAGTAGCTCCTCGCTCGCAGTCACGTAGGTGACGTTTTCGGCCGTCGCCGTTCCGTCCGCCTCGACCCGCTGCTTGAACGACGAGATCGCGTCGAACTCGTCGGTGTGGAACTCACGTAGCTCCCTCCCGAGCAGCTCACCGCGCTCGTAGCCGAGCAGCTGTGTCGCCCGGTCGTTACAGTCGATGACGACATCCGCCGTCGCGTCGATGATGAGTGTCGCCTGTGGGCTGGACTCCAGATACGACCGGAGTCGGTTCCGCTCGCGTCGGAGCTGCTGTCGGTGCTCGAACGTGTCGAGGGCGGCCGCCAGATTTCGCGCCAGCAGCTCGACGTACTGGATCGTCTGCCGGTCGAACGCTCCGGTCTCGAAGTCGCCGACGTTGATGACGCCGTGGTCTCCGATCGGGACGATGAGCTCGCTCGACACGGCGGTCTCGTCGTTGTGAAGCCCGGACTCGACCTCGGTATCGGCGATGTGGTCGGTGACGCCGCGCTGAAACGCCTCCCACGACCGGCTCCCGGAGCCGTCGTACACCGGCGGCTCGTCGATCCCCGGCAGCGTGGTTGACGTCGCCGTCGGCACGAGCACGTCCCGCTCGTCGTCGTACAGCCAGATGCCGGTCATCGGCAGTTCGAGCAGCGTCCGGAGCGTCTCGATCGTCTCCTCGGCGGCCGCGGCGGGCGTCTCGGCCCGCAGCAGCGATCGCATCGTCTCGTTGAGCCGCCGGAGCAGTGACTGGTGGTCACGCCGCATCAGCAGCGCCTCGACCACGTGCCGAAGCGTCTCGATGAGGAGCCGCTCGTCGGGACCGGGCGACGGTCTCGGCTCCCGGTCGACGAAACACAGCGTGCCGTACAGCTCTCCCCCGACGACGATCCGCGTGGCGTAGTAACAGGAGAGCACCGGCGCGTCCGCCGTCGGTGGGTCCGGCTCCTGTCTCATGGTCATCGCCTCTCCGCTGTCGAGAAACTGCCGACAGTACGTCTCGTCCATCGGGCGAGCGGCGTCGCGTTCGACCATCGGCTCACCGACCGTCGCTTCGACGGTGTGCGTCTCCTCCTCGATGCGGGCGAGGTGTGCGTTCGCGACCCCGAGTCCGTCGAGACCGAGTTCGAGCGCCTCCGGAAGCAGCTCCGCGACCGGATCGGACCTCGACATGAGCGCCTCGGCCGCACGTCGACAGTCGTCGGGCGAACCACCGGCCATAGCCTGTACTCAGCCCGTACGCATAAAAAAGAGCGGACACCGTGAGCGCGTCCGAAACCGACCACGCCCCGGTAGCTTTTCGACGCCGCGAACCCATGTGTGAGTATGTCAGACGTACCGCGACTGCTGAGCACGCAGCATCCCGACAACGCCACGCTTCCGTTCTTCACGGAGGGCGACATTATCGAGGGCGACGACGAGATACAGGAGGCGTACTACGTCTACTCGCATCTCGGCTGTGACGAGCAGATGTGGGACTTTGAGGGGAAGGAGGGCGACGAGTACGCGGTGAAGAAGCTGCTGTCGCGGTACGACGACTACTTCCGGGGGACGCGACTCGGCGACGACGTCCGACTGACGCTCCGCGGGCCGAACCCCGCAGTCGAGGAGTCGGAGGCGAAGATTCTGCTGGAGATCCTCGAATCGATCCCGCGGTCGTTCGACGCCGCGGCCCGGTACGCCGAGGAGTACGATCTCCCGACCGTCGCGCCCATCCACGAGGTGATCGTCCCGATGGTGACCGACGCCGCGCAGGTGAACGCCGTCCACCGCTACTACGAGGAGTTCGTCGCTGACAAGACGGACATGCGCGTCGGCGACGAGATGACGGTCGGCGACTGGGTGGGCCGCTTCGAGCCGGCCGCGATCGACGTCATCCCGCTCATCGAGGAGCGAACGGCGATGCTCGACGCGGCCGACATCGTTCGCGACTACGCGCGTACGCACGACCGCGACTCCGTCCGCGTGTTCCTCGCCCGCTCTGATCCCGCGCTCAACTACGGCTCGCTGGCCGCGGACCTCATCAACAAGGTGGCGCTCACCCGGCTCTACCGGATGGCCGACGCGGAGGGTATCAGCGTTCACCCGATCCTCGGCGCGGGACCGTCACCGTTCCGTGGCGGCTTCGCCCCGCCGACGGTCGATCGTGTCACTGACGCCTACTCCGAGGTCGAGACGTTCACCATCCAGTCGGGGTTCAAGTACGACCACCCGATCGAGGCGGTGACGGCCGCCCTCGACCGTGTGAAGGCCGCAGAGCTCGGTGGCGCACCGACCCCGATCGATGAGGAGCAGGCTCTGGCGGTCGTCGACCGGACCGCCGACGCGTACGCCCGGCAGGTAGACGCCGTCGCGCCGACGGTGAACCGGCTGACCCGGTACGTCCCCGACCGCCGCGCCCGGAAGCTCCACGTCGGCCTGTTCGGCTACTCGCGAGAGGTGGGCGAGAACCAGCTCCCCCGGGCGATCGGCTACACGGCGGCGCTGTACTCGGTCGGCTGTCCGCCGACGCTGCTCGGTCTCGACGCGCTCACCGACGCGGACGCGGCGTTCGTCACCGACGCGTTCCCGTCGTTTTTCGACGCGCTGGCGGACGCCGCCCGCTACTACAACCCCCGGTGTACGGAGATTCTCGATCTCAGTCCCGACGCGCTGGAGGCGGCACTCGAACGCGTCGACGTCGAGCCCGATCCGACCCACCGGGAGGCGACGTCGACGGTCATCGACGCGCTCCAGTCGAACGACGACGACGCCGCTCGGTCCGGGGTTCGACGCGCCGCCCGTCAGCGGCAGTTTCTCGGGTGAACACGAACCTGACAGCCTGAGAGAGATTTCGACGTTCCACGACGCGGACGGGAGTCGAGTTCGACTCCTCGGCTTTGGCTCTCCGGTGTCCCGGGCCGTCAGCGATACTCGGCGACGTACGCGCGGTGTTCGCGCTCCCGTTCCGCCTTCTGACGGTCCGTCGCGTCCTCCAGCCACAGCGGGAGACACGCCATCGCCCCCGCCCGGCAGCCGAGCAGATACGTCTCCATGCGCGCCTGCTTCGCCTCGGTGAACGCCCAGCCGTCACGGGCCGCTTCGTAGCTGTCGCGAAACAGGGCCCGCAGCTCGGCCGCGCGAGCCTCGCTGTCACCGGCCCCGGGATCGAGTAACAGCGACTCCGCGTTCGCGAGGTTGTACACCGGCTCGCGGACGGAGAGGTTCGCCCAGTCGAGGACTGCGGCCGTCTCTCCCGTCTCGGGGTCCACGAGCAGATTTCCGTAGCGGTAGTCCCAGTGGCAGTATCGGGGCGGCTCGGGTTCGGTCAGCTCGTCGGCTCGCGCGTGGAGCGTCTCGCGCAGCGGCTCCGCGAGGTCGGCGAACCGACGCGGCTCGTCGGCGTACTCCGGAAAGTACGTTCCGTCGGCCAACGCGTCACAGCTCTCGTCGATCTCAGCACGGAACAGCGAGCGACCGCCCTCGCCGTCGTGTTCGGTCTCCGGGTCCAGCACCGACAGCTCGCCGTCGCTGACGCCGACGCGGCCCACCCGTGGCTGTTCCCCGAGCCCGTGGAGAGCAGCGAGATACTCGCCGGCCTCGCGAATCACGCGCTCGCGGGCGGCAGGCGTGAGGGCATCGACCCGCCCTTCGACGTTCTCGCCCGGTAGCTCCTCGACGAGATAACACGGAGCCGGATACTCGTCGTGGCTGTCGACGAACCCGTACACCGTTGGAACCGGGATGTCGGTCTCGCGGGCGACGAGTCCGAACAGCCGCGGCTCCGCGCGAGCGATTTCAGGGTCCATCCACTCGGCGACCGTCGCCTTCAGCACGGCTCGCCGCTCCCCGGTCGGGGTGTCACAGGCGACTCTGGCGACGAAATCCGTCCCCTGCTCGATTCGGTCGAACGAGCGGAGCGTCCAGTCGTCGTGGCAGGCGGTCACCATCCCGGCTACGGCCGACTGATCGAGGTCGTCGCTCACGGATCAACGACATCGTGAGTCACACAAGGCTCTTGTGTCAGTGCGTTCCGCCTCGCCGACGGCGAGTCACCGATCGAGTATCCCTGTGAGGCCTCGCCCAATGAGGTGGCCCGGGAACCACAGAACGGTGACGAGCGCAGTCCCGACCACGAGCGCCCAGCCCAGTCGGAACGCTACCCCCGGAATCTCGCTGTTGATTCCGATGCCGCCGAGATTGACGCCGATCCCGAATCCGACTCCGAACACGAGTGCCGCGCTTCGAGCCGGCGTTCGCCGGCGGACGGTCAAGCCGACCGAGAGCGCGACGAGCAGTGCGGCGTACCACTCCCACCAGAGGAACGCATCGACTTCGGCTACTACACCGACGACCGGACCGTACGGCGATTTGAGTCTCGGCACGACGGCGAAGAACGCACCCGTCGCGACCGCCGTGAGTGCACCTACTCCGAGTGGAATCCCCACCTGCTTACCCCTGTGACTGTCGCTGAACATACTCTCCTCCGTCTGCTCCCTACGGTCGATGCGCTCTCGGGACTCGAAGATATGTCATCCAAGTATAAATTATTTGCGACGCCTGATACGCTACGACGAACGTCTCAGACGATCACGCCGCGCCGATAACCCACTTATCGGAGTAGCGCTGGCCGCACTCGCAGGCCGCGTAGGCGTGGAGCACGTCGCCGTCGGCGTAGAGCCCGCCGACCTCCTCGTTTTCTGCCCGCCGTCGGTGTCCATCGCGACGCCGGCGAACTCCATCGGGTCGATCCCGACGACCTCGCCGAGCACCTCACTGCCGCGGTCACCGGGGAGCACGAGCGCGACGCCCGGGCCGACGTCCTCGGCGATCCCCGCGAGCGCCTCCGGCTCGCCGACCGACCCCTCGTGGAGGAAGACGAGGATGTCGTCGTGGCGTTCGCCGGCGAGGAACTGCTCGTACGGGGTGTCGGCGCTCACTGCGATCCCTCCTCGACGCTCTCGGCAATATCCGCGAGGCCGTCGTCCGGGTGGTCGGGAACGCGGTAGACGATCCGCTCGCCGGGGGCGCGAAGCCCGTAGAAGAACCCCTCCTCCAGGATATCCAGATGGACGGTGCGACCGAAGTCCAGCCCGTTGTCGTCGGCCCACCCGGGGAGGTGGTTCTCGTCGTCTCCCTCCTTCGCGCGTCGGGCGTTGTCGTAGAGCCCGCGGATCTCGATCGTATCGTCGAGTGAGAGCTCGATACGGGCGAAGTACGTGTCGTCGCCGGTCCCGACCCGAACGACCTCGAACTCGGGGAACGCGTTGCTGTCCTCGTCGGGCACTGTCACCTTCGGCCGGTCGGTGCGACCAGCGCGGGCAAGCGTCGCACGCACGCTGCTCACGGCGTCGCTCGGAACTGAATCAGCCATAGCGTCGAATTACTCGTCGTCGCTCCCGTCGTCGCCGTCACCGAGGGCAGCGGCGACATCCACGTCGTCGCTCGCCACTTTCACGTTGATCTGTCGGGTCTCGTCGCTTATCTCTGCACCGCGCACCGTCACGCGGCTCCGCTCGCCGTCGCGCGCCGGCTGGTAGCCCGTACCACCGGTGACGAGGATCGACTCCGTATCCGGGCTGTGCACGTCAGCGCGCATCGGTCGACCAGCGGTGTCAGAGCCGCCCGTGAGTTCGAGGGTCGCACCCGACAGACCGATGGCGTCGCCGTCGACCTCCTCGCCGAGGGATCTGCCGATGAATCGGTTGGCGTCCTGTCCGTCTATCTCCAGCTGGTACGTCGTCCCGTCGCTCGGATCGCCGACGACGATCTGAAACTCTGCCATACGAACTACGTATCTTCGGGCGAGCAAAAGGGTATTGAATCACGTCTCAGCGACCAGTACGTCAGTCTGCGGCCGTCTGACCGCCCGACTCCAGCACGTACTCGCGGGTCGCGTCCACGAGCGCCTTCCGGTAGGCCGACTCGTCGGGATCGGCGTCCAGCGACCGGAACGCCCGTTTGAACGTCGAGAGCGAGACGCCGGGCGCATCACTCGCAGCCGCGCTCGCGAGGTCGTACAGCCTGTGATCCGCGGCGATGGCGTCGTGTCGCTCCAGCAGTGCGAGCGCGAACGCCGCGTTGACGACCGTGATCTCGGGATCGGAGGCGCTCGTCAGCCGTGTCCAGTCGCCGGGCCGTTCGACCGGTCGGTCGGCGACGGCCGCTGCCAGCGACGACTCCATGAACGAGACGAGCTTGCCGGCCGGCGAGACGGAGAGCGTCAGATCGTCCGCGTAGATGTCCTTCATGTGATTCGCAATCTGGTAACAGTGTGCGAGCTTGCGCTGTTCGACGGAGCGACCGGCGAGCGCGAGAAACAGCGCCTCCTTCGTCTCCATCGTGTGTGAGGGGTGTTCCTCCTCGTAGCGGGCCATGTGCGCGAACTCGTGGATGGCGAGCTCGGGGGCCATCGCGCTCGTGGCGGCCTGCCGGCTCATCACGAGCCGGTGGTGGTCGTCGTAGTGACCGACCAAGGTGCGCTCGTCGGGGTCCGCCCGGATCTCGACCGTCACGGGGAGACGCACCTCGTGTTCCGTCTCGAAGCGATCCCGCGCTGAGAGGAACGGCGTCGCTGGTCCGTCGCCCGTTACGCGCAGTTCCATGTGTCGATATATCACGGCTCGTGTGCGTTTGAGCCTTGCGGCGACGCCACCGGAGACGTTTACACGCGTCGCCCGCTACGAGACGTGTGAACCGCGGGTGGCTGCTGTTCGGAACCGGCGTGGCGTTTCTCGTGGTCGGCACACTGTTCACGCTCTTGGCGGCCTTCGCCACCCCCGGCGGCAGTTCCCTGCTCTTGTTTGCCGGTGCTGGTGTCACCTTCGCCGGCGGCTACCGCTGTGTCACGCGCAGCCGCGAGGCGATCGCCGCGACCGCGTACGATCGGGTGGGCGTTGAGCGCAACCCCGACGGGACGGTCGGCGCGGCGGGCGCGGAGACGGAGCGATCGCGCTCTGCGGATATCGACTACGAGCCGCCCGACTGGGAGGAGCCGGACTGGTTCGACGAGCCGTTCTGGCGCGACCCCGACGAGCACGAACCGCCCGGACCCGACGAAGGCCCGAGCGACTGGTGGAACGAGCGGGTCCGCGGCGAGTCGGATCGGGCTCCGTCGCTCGCACCCCGCGAGCGAGAGGCCTGTGCGGTGCTTGGCGTCGATACGGACGCCGACGAGGAGGCGGTCGTCGCCGCCTACCGCGAGCAGGTGAAACAGACGCATCCCGACCACGGCGGGGACGAGCGCAGCTTCAAGCGCGTTCAGTGGGCCTACGAGTATCTGTGTGAACACCACGACGACTGAGCGAGTTCGCCCTCCTGCGGCGCGTTATCACGGCTTCGGAGCCGTTTCGGAGCGGTGAAACACTACCCTTTTGTCGCTGCTGTCGTTATTCGCCTTCATAATGGGCCGACGAAAGAAGATCGTAAACGAGTGTGAGGCGCTGATGGACGAGCGGGACCAGATCCGCAACATCGCTATCGCCGCCCACGTCGACCACGGGAAGACGACGCTCACCGATAATCTCCTCGAAGGCGCGGGAATGATCGGCGGCGGCGAGCAGGCCGACCAGCTGATGATGGACACCGAGGAGGACGAACAGGAGCGCGGCATCACCATCGACGCGGCGAACGTCTCGATGACCCACGAGTACGACGACAGCAACCACCTCATCAACCTCATCGATACGCCGGGCCACGTCGACTTCGGTGGGGACGTGACGCGCGCGATGCGTGCCGTCGACGGGGCACTCGTCGTCGTGGACGCCGTTGAGGGGGCGATGCCCCAGACCGAGACCGTCCTGCGACAGGCGCTCCGCGAGGGGGTCAAGCCCGCGCTGTTCATCAACAAGGTCGACCGGCTCATCTCCGAGCTGCAGGAGGGGCCCGAGGAGATGCAGCGCCGACTGCAGGACGTCATCGCCAACGTCAACGACCTCATCGAGGGGATGACCGAGGAGATGGACGACGTAGACGACTGGACCGTCTCCATCCAGGACGGAACCGTCGGGATGGGGTCTGCCCTCTACAAGTGGGGGATCTCCTTCCCGTCGATGCAGCGCACCGGGATGGACTTCGGCGACATCATCGATCTCGAGCAGAACGACGAGCGGCTCGAACTCCACGAGCGCACGCCGCTGTCGGACGTCGTGCTCGACATGGTCTGTGAGCACTTCCCGGACCCGCTCGACGCACAGCCCCGCCGTATCGAACGCGTCTGGCGTGGCGACGCCGAATCACAGCTCGCGACGGACATGCGTGACGTCACCCCCGACGGCGAGGTCGTGCTGATGGTCACCGATATCGGGATCGATCCGCACGCCGGCGAGATCGCCGCTGGCCGCGTCTTCTCGGGCACGCTGGAGAAGGGCCAGAATCTCCACGTGTCGGGGACGGTCGGCACGAACCGCGTCCAGTCGGTCGGGATCTACATGGGTGGTGAACGCGAGGAGGTCGACGAGGTCCCCGCCGGGAACATCGCCGCCGTCACCGGTCTGAAGGACGCTATCGCCGGCTCGACGGTCTCCAGCGTCGAGATGACGCCGTTCGAGTCCATCGAGCACATCTCGGAGCCGGTCATCACGAAGTCCGTCGAGGCGAAGAACATGGACGATCTCCCGAAGCTCATCGAGACGCTGCGACAGGTCTCGAAGGAGGACCCGACGATCCGCATCGAGATCAACGAGGACACCGGCGAACACCTGATCTCGGGGCAGGGCGAGCTTCACCTCGAAGTCATCACGCAGCGCATCGAGCGCAATCAGGGGATTCCGGTCATCACCGGCGAGCCGATCGTCGTCTACCGCGAAGCGCCGACGGGGGACTCCCGCGAGGTCGAGGGGATCTCGCCGAACCGTCACAACCGCTTCTACATGACCGTCGAGCCGCTCGACGACGGGGTCGTCGAGACGCTCCAGCTGGGTGAGGCGACGATGGACATGCCGGAGCTGGAGCGCCGCGAGGCGCTCATGGACGCCGGTCTGGAGAAGGACCTCGCTCAGAACGTCGAGGACATCCACGGGACGAACGTCGTCATCGACGACACGAAGGGGATTCAGCACCTCAACGAGACGATGGAGCTGGTCCTCGAAGGGATACAGGAGTCGATCGACGACGGACCGCTCGCCGCGGAGCCGGTGCGTGGCGCACTGTTACAGCTCCACGACGCCCGCCTCCACGAGGACGCCATCCACCGCGGCCCGGCACAGGTGATTCCGGCGACCCGCGACGCGGTCCACACCGCGCTGATGGACGCCGGTATCCGACTGCTGGAGCCGATCCAGAACGTCCGTATCGACGTGCCGAACGAGCACATGGGCGCGGCCTCCGGCGAGATTCAGGGCCGTCGCGGCCGCGTCGACGACATGTATCAGGAGGGCGATCTCATGGTCGTCGAGGGGATCGCACCCGTCGACGAGATGATCGGCTTCTCGTCGGACATCCGCTCGGCGACGGAGGGTCGCGCGTCGTGGAACACCGAGAACGCCGGCTTCCGCGTCATGGCCGACAACCTCCAGCCGGAGACCATCCAGCGCATTCGCGAGCGCAAGGGGATGAAGACGGAGCTACCACAGCAGATCGACTACTTCTAACCCACTTTTTACACTTCCTTCGCGGCCCTCTGGGCCGCTCAGTCAGGCAAAAACTGGTTGAAAATATGCGCGACTCCTTCCAGTCGCCCGATGAACTCCGACGGATAGGTCGGTCTATCGCTCGTTTCTGGAGAACAGCCGCGCGTACGCGTCGTCGATCGCCTCGTTCACCTCGTCGCCGTTCCCGCCCCACGGGTTCCGGGAGAAGTAGTACATGCCGGCCGCGAGCACGCCGACGCTGACGGCGACGTTCGGCGTGACCGCCGCGAGTACGAACGACGTCACCCCGGCGAGCAGGCCGGCGACGACGATATCGAGCGCCTGAAACAGGAGTCCCATACGCCGGATACGGACGGAGAATATATGGGTCCGACGACAGACCGTGACCGCCGGCGTGTTTATCCTTACCCCGGCGCTTTATCAGGTATGACCGAGGGTAGATCGTGAGCGAGGCCGTCCGTGCATACACCGTCAGACTCGAGCTCGTCGACGAACCGGGGGAGCTGTTGCGCGCGCTGGAACCCATCGCCGCGAACGGGGGGAACCTCCTCTCCGTGCTTCACGAGCGCGGAAATCTCACTCCCCGCGGACGCATCCCGATCGAGGTCGATCTGGAAGCGGCGCCCGAGCGGTTCGACGTCATCGTCGAGTCGCTGCGCGACACCGGCGTCAACGTCGTTCAGGCCGGCGCAGAGCGGTACGGCGAGGAGCTGGTCGTCATCCTCTCTGGTCATCTCGTTGAGACCGATCTCTCGGAGACGCTCACCCGGATCCAGCGCCCGGGTGAGGTCTCTGTGATGGACGTATCGCTGTCGGCCCCCAGCGGGACGAGCGACGTCTCCTCGGCGCGGCTGCGAATCGCCACCGACTCCGGTGGGATCGACGACGTGCTCGACAGCGTCGAGTCCCTCGCCGAGGAGAAGGAACTGCGCGTCATCACGCCGCTCACGGAGGCTGACGCATGAGACTCGCCGTGATGGGCGCCGGCGCGGTCGGGACGAGCGTGCTCGAACTCGCCGCCGAGTACGGCCATCGGGTCGTCGCGATTGCCGACTCGTCGTCGGCAGCCGTCGACGCTACCGGGCTCGATCCGGCGACCGTCACCGAGCGGAAACGCGAGACCGGCAGCGTCGGTACGGCGACGGTCGAGACGGCACTCGCTGCCGAGTACGACGCGCTGGTGGAGGCGACGCCCACGACGCTCGGTGACGCGGAGCCGGGCTACTCGTACGTCGTCGAGGCGTTCGAGCGCGACCGCCACGTCGTCCTCGCGAACAAGGGACCGGTCGCAGAGCGGTACGCCGACGTGCGCGCCGCAGAAGCAGCCAGCGACGGTGACCTGCTGTTCGAGGCGACGGTCGCGGGGGCGATTCCGACGCTCTCGACGATCACCGATCTCGGCCCGGGCCACGTCACCGCCGTCCGTGGGGTGCTCAACGGGACGGCGAACTTCATCCTCTCGCGGATGGCCGCCGAGGGGCTTGACTACGAGCACGTGCTCGCGGAGGCACAGGATCTGGGCGTCGCGGAGACGGATCCGAGTTTCGACGTCGAGGGGACCGACGCCGCCCTGAAATGCGTCATCCTCGCGAACGTGTTGTACGACCGGGAGTACACGCTCGCCGACGCGGCGGTCGACGGAATCGCAGACCTGCCGGGGAGCGTGCTCGAACTCGCCGCCGAGGATGGTCGGACGGTGCGGCTCGTCGGCGAGGTCGCCGACGGGGAGATCGCCGTCGGGCCGCGGCTCGTCCCCGAGAACGGGACGCTCGCCGTGACCGGGACGCGGAACATCGTGCAGCTCGAAACGGCGTCTGCCGGCCAGCTCAACATCTCCGGACGGGGCGCAGGCGGCCCCGAGACGGCGAGTGCGGTGCTCGCTGATGTCGGGCGGCTGGCCAAGCGGTAGGAGACGAGGTGTGTGAACTGGTGGCATAGCGGCTAAAACCGCCGTCTGTGGGGGTTCTTTCGAAATCGTTTTACGGGCGAGTGTTGAAGTAGTTCCACAGCGCATCTGCGCGTGAGTTACACTCATGAGCGACAAACCACACCAGAATCTGGCCGTCATCGGCCACGTCGACCACGGAAAGAGTACGATGGTCGGGCGACTCCTCTTCGAGACGGGGAGCGTTCCGGAGCACGTCATCGAACAGAATCGTGACGAAGCAGAAGAGAAGGGCAAGGGCGGCTTCGAGTTCGCCTACGTGATGGATAACCTCGCAGAGGAGCGAGAACGCGGTGTCACCATCGATATCGCCCATCAGGAGTTCGACACCGACGAGTACTACTTCACCATCGTCGACTGTCCGGGCCACCGCGACTTCGTGAAGAACATGATCACCGGCGCGAGTCAGGCGGACAACGCCGTGCTCGTCGTCGCCGCCGACGACGGCGTCCAGCCACAGACGCAGGAGCACGTCTTCCTCTCGCGAACGCTCGGTATCAACGAGCTCATCGTCGCGGTCAACAAGATGGACCTCGTCGACTATCAGGAGTCCCGCTATCAGGAGACCGTCGACGAAGTGACCCAGCTCCTGAAGCAGGTCCAGTTCAACCCCGACGACGCCAGCTTCATCCCGACCTCGGCGTTCGAGGGCGACAACGTCTCCGAGGACTCGGAGAACACGCCGTGGTACAGCGGCGAGACGCTGCTCGAAGCGCTCAACAACCTGCCGGAGCCGCAGCCGCCGACGGACGCGCCGCTGCGCCTGCCGATTCAGGACGTGTACACCATCTCGGGCATCGGGACGGTCCCGGTCGGTCGGATCGAGACCGGGACGATGGAGACGGGCGACGATGTCTCCTTCCAGCCGTCGGACGTCGGCGGCGAGGTGAAGACCGTCGAGATGCACCACGAGGAGGTCCCGTCTGCGGGTCCCGGTGACAACGTCGGATTCAACGTTCGCGGCATCGGTAAGGACGACATCCGCCGCGGTGACGTCTGTGGTCCGGCCGAGAACCCGCCGAGCGTCGCCGAGACGTTCCAAGCGCGCATCGTCGTGATGCAGCACCCGTCCGTCATCACCGCCGGCTACACGCCGGTCTTCCACGCTCACACGGCACAGGTCGCGTGTACCATCGAGTCCATCGACTACACCATCGACCCGGCCAGCGGCGAGAAGGAAGAGGAGGATCCGGACTTCATCCAGTCCGGCGATGCCGCCGTCGTGACGGTTCGCCCGCAGAAGCCGCTCAGCCTCGAGTCGGCCAACGAGATTCCGGAGCTCGGAAGCTTCGCGATCCGTGACATGGGTCAGACCGTCGCGGCCGGTCAGGTCCTCGAAGTCAACGATCGATAAATGCAGCAAGCACGCGTCCGCCTCGCGGGCACTGCCCCCGGGGATCTGGACAACATCTGCGACGACGTGCGGGAGATCGCAGACTCGACCGGCGTCCAGCTGTCCGGCCCGGTTCCGCTCCCGACGAAGACGCTGGAGATCCCGTCGCGCAAGTCCCCCGACGGCGAGGGGACCGCGACGTGGGAGCACTGGGAGATGCGCGTCCACAAGCGGCTCATCGACATCGACGCCGACGAACGCGCGCTCCGCTTTGGAACGACGCGGACACGGTGCGGGCGAGTAGATCAGCGGTAGATCGCTTCCTTCGCAAGGAAGAGGCCCGGGGTTCAAATCCCCGCTCGTCCATATTCCTGCGCCGCGAGCACACCGCGAGCGGCGCGAATCTTCGTTGAGCGGATTTGAACCCTACCAGTCGCGCGCAGCGAGCGTCGCGAGCGAGCACGTCTGGTTCCGGTTCAAATCCCCGCTCGTCCACTCCCACTTTTTGCACTTCCTTCGCGCTCGCTGACCGAGTCAGCGAGCGCTCAGTCAGGCAAAAACTGGTTGAAAATATGCGCGCGTACTCCCTTCGGCCCGCTTCGCGGGCCTCCGGTCCGTGCGCGCTACCGGACTCGCTGCGCTCGTCCGGCGGATTATTCTGTGTGATTGGAACGACGCTCTCCCCGATCTGCGGGATCCCGGTTGCATGTGGTCATCAAAGTCGCCTCTCTCACATCAGAACAGAGACCGACTCTCACTCGACTGCGTTTATCAATCAGCCGCTCGTACACACCGGCATGCAACCCTCCGGTGCGTGGAGCCGCGACGAACTCGACGCGTTTCTGACGAGCGACGACGGCCGTGTTCCGTTGCGCTTGGCGTGCCGGACCCCCGACGGCGGGCTGTGGATGCTGTCGCTGTGGTATCGGTGGCGGGCGGGCGGCTTCGACTGCGCGACGAGTGCCGATGCTGATATCGTCGAGTATCTCCGCCACGACGACGGCGTGAGCTTCGAGGCGTCGGTGAACGAGCCGCCGTACTACGGCGTCCGCGGTGGCGGTCGGGCGACGCTCCGGCCCGACGAGGAGAAACAGCTGCTGCGATCGCTGTTAGAGCGGTATCTCGGCGGGACGGACTCCGCGCTCGCTACTCGGCTCCTCTCGGAGGACCGCGAGGAGATCCACGTTCGCATCGAGCCGTCGAAGCTGTACACGTGGGACTTCAGCGACCGGATGTGACGAACACGTTCGGGGTGAGACGTACGCCGGGTGATTCCTTCTACCTCATTAATGTCAGCCGCGAGTAGCACCGGGATCGCAGACCGATTTCACGAGCGACTGGACGCGGCGCGTCCGCTCGTCGTGGGCGGGCTGGCGATGCTCGTCGCGCTACGGCTCACCGCCGACACGTCGAGCATCCACGGCACTGTGCACGCGCTGGAACACGTCGTACTGCTCTTTCTCGTCGCGGAGTTCGCGCTCGGCGTCGCCGTGGCGGAGTCGCTGTCGACCGAGCGTTGGCTGGAGGGGAGCGTGCTCGTGCCGTATGCGGTCGGGACGGCATTCCTGCTCGCCGCACACGCCCTCGGCTGTGAGCTACAGCTGCTGTCGCCGGTGCTCGGAACGCTCGATGCGGTCCACCAGTGTACGGCCGTCGGGCGCGAGCTGCTCGCGCTCGACGTGGTGGCAGGTCTCGGCGTGGCGACGCATCTGAAAGAGCAGCTGGACGCGGTCGCGGATCGATTCGACACCCCGATTCAGTGACCGCCGTTCAGAACGGCGCGTCCGTCGCGGCGTCGTTCTCCACCGTCTCGGGATCGACACCGAGCTTCGCCGCCAGCTCGCCCTGCTCGTCGAGCTCGGCGATGATATCGCTGCCGCCGATGAACTCTCCGTCGACGAACGCTTGGGGGATGGTCTCCCAGCCCGAGTGGCTGTCGAGGGCAGCGCGGAACGCGTCGAGGTTTTGGAGCGTGTCGACCGTCTCGACGTCGTCGCGATACTGCTGGAGGATGCCGATCGCTCGCTTCGAGTAGCCGCACTGCGGCATCATCGCCGAGCCTTTCATGAACAGGACGACCTCGTTGTTCTCGATCGCATCGTCCACTCGCTCGGTGACGGTCTCCTCGTCGAGTCCCTGCGCGCTCGGGTCGAATGTCATACCCTCCTCTTCGTGTGGACGCTGAAAGGCGTTGTGTCGCTCCCGCTAACAGCCGGAACAGGTGCAGTAACGCTCACAGACGGCGTTCGCGCAGTCGGGCGAGCGTGCGGTGCAGTGTTCCCTGCCGTGCGTGATGAGCAGGACGTGGAGCGGATACTTCAGCTCGTCCGGGACGAGCTCGTCGAGGAGATCGTGCACTCTCGCGTTCGACGCCGAGTCGGGGACGAGTCCGAACCGCTTCGAGACGCGCTCGACGTGGGTGTCGACGGCCATCGTCGGCTTCCCGAAGTGAAAGTTCAGGACGACGCTCGCGGTCTTCGGGCCGATCCCCTTGATGTCCGTGAGCCACGCCTTCGCCTCCGTCGCCGGCATCGCATCGAGGAACGCCAGCGAGTACGCGCCCCCCGTTTCGTCTCGAACCGCCCCCAGCGACCGCTGGATGCGGTCGGCTTTCGTCTCCGGGAGCCCGGCGACGCGGATCACCTCTGCCAGCTCCTCGGGCGGCGCGGACTCGATGGCGTCGTATCCGTCGTACCGCTCGAAGAGGCTCTCCGAAGCGCGTCGGGTGTTCTCGTCCGCGACGTTCTGTGAGAGGATCGTCGTCACCAGCTGTCGGACGCCCTCGCCGGGTTCGGCGTCGCTCCCGTGTTCACCGTCGCGCTCTGCCGGTCCGTACAGCTCCACGAGGTCGTCGTGAAGCCGGCGGACGCGCGTCTCGTCCCACGTCTCTTCCATGCGTCGACGAGGCGTGCGAACTACCTAAACTACCGTGTTCGCTCGGGGCGTTCGGCCCGCTCGTCGCTCGGTTGTTAAATAGATGGAATTCAGATAATAATGTTTACGCACTGGACACCCGTTTATAACAGTGGTATTAATACGTACGTCCCCCCTTCGTCCGGTAATGAGCGATTCCGACGGCGCTACTGGCAAGCACGGAGGCGATCCGGCCGACGGACGATCCGTCGTGCAGACCAGCCTCTCCGTGCCGTCGATGGACTGTGCGTCCTGTGCCCAGAAGGTGACGAGCGCGCTGGATGATCTCGCCGCCGTCACCCGGATCGACGCGAACCCGACCACCGGGACCGTCGAGGTGAGGTACGACGAGGAGACGGCCTTCTCGGATCTCGAACGCGCGGTCGAGCGGGCCGGCTACGAGGTCGTCGATCCGGACGACGAGCAGTCGGGCACGTGGACGAGCACTCGCGCGCTCACCACCTACGCCGCCGGCGCGTTGACCCTCGTCGGGCTGCTGTTGGCGAACCCGCTCACTCAGGCGGTTGGCCCGACGGTCGAGGGGTTTCCGGTCGGCGATATCGCGTATCTCGGCGCGATCGCAGTCGGCGGCGCAGCCGTCTTCCGCGACGGCTACTACTCGCTCCGCCAGCGGAGCCTCGATATGGATCTGCTGATGTTGATCGCCATCTCCGGGGCGCTGGCCGTGAGCGTCGGCTTCGGCGAGCGGCTCTACTTCGAGGCGGCGATGCTCACGACGCTGTTTTCGGTCTCGGAGCTGCTGGAACGCTACGCGATGGACCGCGCTCGCGGCTCGCTCGCGGAGCTGATGGAGCTTGCCCCCGACGAGGCGACCGTCATTCGCGACGGTGAACCCGTCTCCGTGGCCGCCGAGCGGGTCGAGCGCGGCGAGCGCGTCGCCGTCCACCCCGGCGAGAAGATCCCGCGCGACGGCGTCGTCCGTGACGGGACCAGCGCCGTCAATCAGGCCCCCGTCACCGGCGAATCCGTCCCCGTGGACAAGACCGCCGGTGACGAGGTGTTCGCCGGTACGATCAACGAGGGCGGCTATCTCGAAGTCGAGGTGACGAGCGAATCGGGCGGGGACACCATCGAGCAGGTGCTCGACCTCGTTGCGGAGGCACAGCGGGACACGACCGACCGCGAGCAGTTCGTCGAGCGGTTCGCCGGCTACTACACGCCGGTCGTCGTCGGTCTCGCCGTCCTGCTCGCCGTCGTCCCGCCGCTTTTCCTCTCGGGCGCGTGGGAGACGTACATCGTCTACGGGCTGACCCTGCTCGTGTTGGCGTGTCCCTGTGCGTTCGTCATCTCGACGCCCGTCACCGTCGTCTCCGGTATCACGAGCGCGGCTCGCAACGGCGTCCTCGTGAAGGGGGGTCGCCACTTGGAGACGATGGGTGAGGCCGACGCGATCGCGTTCGACAAGACCGGGACGCTCACCAAGGGTGAGCTCACCGTGACCGATATCGTCCCGCTGGGCGAGAACGACGAGCGGGACGTGCTCCGGTGTGCACAAGGGTTGGAGCGTCGTTCCGAACACCCGATCGGCGATGCGATCGTCGCGCGCGCGGAGGACGCCGGCGTCACGGAGCGCGACGTCGAGGGGTTCGAGGCGCTCACCGGGCAGGGTGTCACCGCCGACCTCGACGGAACGACCCACTACGCCGGGTCGCCGGCGCTGTTCACCGATCTCGGCTTCGATCTCTCCCACGTTCACGCTGCGACCGACGGCGGGCAGACCACCGCCGTGAGCCGGCCTTCCTGCGAGCAGACGGACTGTCTCGACCTGCTCGACGACGTGATCCCGCGGCTCCAGTCGGACGGGAAGACCGTCATCCTCGTCGGTACGGACGCCGACCTCGAAGGTGTCGTCGCTGTCGCAGACGAGATTCGTCCCGCCGCCGCGCGCGTCGTCTCCACGCTCGGGGAGGCCGGCGTTCACACGGCGATGCTCACCGGCGACAACGACAGAACGGCGCGAGCCGTCGCCGACGAGATCGGTATCGACGACGTACACGCGGGGCTCATGCCCGACGAGAAGGTGGCGGCCGTCGAGCGGCTCCGTGAGGACCACGGCACGGTCGGGATGGTCGGTGACGGTGTGAACGACGCCCCCGCGCTCGCGACCGCCGACGTGGCCGTCGCGATGGGCGCGGCCGGCACTGATACGGCCATCGAAACCGCCGACATCGCGCTGCTGGCCGATGACCTCTCGCGGCTTCCGTATCTCCACCGGCTCTCCGGGAGCGCGAACGGGATCATCCGGCAGAACGTCTGGACGAGCTTGGGTGCGAAGGCCGTGCTCGCGGTTGGCGTGCCGCTCTCGTTAGTCCCCATCTGGATGGCCGTGCTCGCGGGCGACGCCGGGATGACGATCGGCGTCACCGGCAACGCGATGCGGCTCGCCGGTATCTCCCCCGAGGAGTGAGCCGAAACGGCTGACACCCGTGTCACCGGGCGACGCCGATGCCCGCGACTACTTATGTAGGACGGCCACCAACGCCGTGTATGACAGACGACGGTCCCGAGATCAGCGCCGAGCGCCCGGACGCACCGTTCACCACGACCGGTACGGATCACGTCACGATCTGGGGGTCAAACGAAGCGGATACACTCGCCTTCTACCGCGACCTGCTGGGGATGCCGCTCGTCTTACGCCAGCCGAATCTGGACGACCCCTCACAGACGCACCTCTTCTTCGACACCGGTGACGGTCGGATGCTCACCGTCTTCGTCAGCGACGACCGCGACTCGGCGGCGGGCCAGCGACCGCAGACGGGCGCGGTTCACCACCTCTGTTTCAGCGTCGATCCCGAGCGGTTCGAGGAGATGGAACAGGCGATCAAGGACGACGGCCGCGGCTACAACATCTTCGACCGTGGTATCTTCTACTCGCTGTACACACAGGACAACAACGGGCTCGTCATCGAGATCTCGACGGACGTGTTCGACATCCCGGACGATCGGAAAGGCGAGGTGTTCGCCACCGCACAGCGACTCAGAGAGGCCGACGGCGCGGAGTTCGCCGAACGGAAACATCTGCGTCAGGCCATCGAGGAGCTGGACCTTCCGGTTCGCGAGTACGACCTCCCGGACGCGGCCGCCGGCGCGGGCGTCTGACGCTACAGATCGCTCATGATCTGCGCGAACTCCTCGGGCCCGAGATCAGCGAGCAGCTCGTCGGTCTCCGATTCGAGCCGCTCGCGCTCGGCGAGCAGCGACTCGAACTCCTCGTCGTCGGTCAGCTCGGCCTTCGGTCGTTCCGACCGAAGCAGCTCTATCTTCCGTGTCACCGACAGCAGCTCGGTGATGCGCTCGTCGTAATCCCCTCGCGAGAGCAGCTGCTCGACGGTCTCGGTCAGATCGTCGGGATCGACCGGCTTCTCGAGGTAGTCGTCGAACGCCATATCGACGAGATCGAGCTTGGGGGCGACGCCCGTCACCATCGCCACCCGGCAGTCGTAGCCGCGGTCGCGGAGCTCCGCCAACACCTCGCCGCCGTCCATCCCCGGCATCTGTCGGTCCAAGAGGACGACGTCGACACCGTCGAGCAGCTCCAGTGCCTCCTCGCCCGACTGGGCAGTCCGTACGTCGTAGCCGTCAAGCCACAGCGCGAACGCCTGCGTGACCCGCGGCTCGTCGTCGACGGCCAGTACGACCGGCTCGGGCTCCGGTGTCTCGTCCGCGTCGTCAGCATCGACGCGGTCCGAGGTGGCCGTCATCTGGTCGTCACCTCGTGAAACACGAACCGTGCGCCCTCCTCGCTGCTTTCGTCGGTCTCGACTCGCCAGCCGTGCGCCTGCGCGACCGTCTGGACGATGTTCAGCCCGATCCCGGTCCCCGAATCGCTCTCCGTGTATCCGTGTTCGAACAGCTGGTCTCTGTCGACGTGGCCGAGCCCGCTCCCGTCGTCGCTGACGGCGAATCCGCCGGGATGGCTCTCGACCCAGATGGACTCCGCGTCGCCGTGTTCGTTGGCGTTACGAAAGAGGTTCTCGAACAGCGTCTGCAGCCGCTCGGGATCGGCCGACAGCGTCGCGTCCTCGCTCTCGAAGTCGATGTGGTCGTGGCCGGCGACGTTCCATGCGTCCGACGCGACCGAGCGCAGGGACAGCTCCTCGGTCTCGTCGACCGTCTGGCCCTGCGTTGCAAGCTCCAGCACGTCGTCGACCAGCTCGCTCATCCGGTCGAGGATCTCGTCCAGCTCCTCCAGCGGCTCGTCGTCGTCGGTCGCTTTCGCGACTGCCAGCGCCGCCTTGGCCGTCTGGAGCGGGCTCCGGAGATCGTGGCTCACGACCGACGCGAACCGTTCGAGCTGCTCGTTCTGCTGTTCGAGCTTGCGCTCGCGCTCTTTCCGCTCGCTCACGTCGCGCATGATCCCCGAAAACATCGTCTGCCCCTCGTACTCGTACTCCTCGAACGTGACCGAGATCTGCACCTCGTGGCCGTCGCGATGCTGCGCCGGCAGCTCGATCCCGCTCCAGTCGAACGTCCGCTCGCCGGTCTCCAGATACTGCTCGATTGCCGCTCGATGGACGCTCTGAAACCGCTCCGGCATGATCGTGGTAAGCGACTCCCCGATCAGCTCCTCGGGCTCGTAGCCGAACACCTCCCGGGTCGCGTCGTTGGCGAACCGGATCTGATCGTCCGTGTCGATCGTGATAATCGCGTCCGACCCGTTCTGAACCAGCGCCTCGAAGAACGCTCGATCGGTGAACGAGTTCGGCTGAGCACCTGCAGCCATAGTGACTACTACACTGTTCGTGAGCGACGGTTATAAACACTGGCGGCCCTCTCGGCGACCGAGATCACGCGAGGTTCTCCCCTTGATACGTCCCGTCGTACCGTTCCTCGTGGTCTGCCTCGGCGAGCACGAACTGCGCGATCCGTGCGCCCACCTCCAGTTCGACGGTGTGGCCCACCTGTAAGAGTCCCTCACCTCGTCCCTCGTAGCCGGCGTCCCACACTGCCGTGTTCAGCATACAGGAGTTACGCATGAGCGACGACCGCGGATGGACGAAGCCGACGTGATCGTCCGGGACGGCGATGGTTTCACCGTAGCGGGCGATATACGCGTCGGGGTCGAGCCGATACACGCCGTCGGTCGGCTCGACCGTCTCGCGTGTCCCGACCGTCTTCCCGTCCGTCCCGATACGCCCCGGCTCCGTCTGCCGTTCGACCGCCGCGAGCGTCAGATCGACGCCGTTCGGCTGTATCTGTGCGTCCGTGACCGGCTCTAACTGCTCGGCGACGTAGCGCCCGCTCTCGTACATAGTTCGGCTCGCGGGCCGATTCGCAAAGCCGTATCGGTCGGATCGTCGGCGTTTTCCACCCCCGACTCCACCGACCGGTATGGAGCAGACGACGACCGGGCAGTTCCGCGTGCTCGCGGGCCGCGACGACGGCGAGTGGCTCCTGCTCGACACCGAGAGCGGCGACCCGACCTACGTCGCTCGACGTGACGCCCCCGATCTCCGGGCGGGCAACCGTATCGACGCCGCGCTCGGCTGGACGGACGGCGATCCGACGCTCACCGACTGCGAGGTGACCGACGAGACGCGGATTCGGTTCACCCGCACCGACGAGCAGATCTTCGAGGCCGCGACCCGGTGTTGGGACGACGCCGTCAGCGCGGGGAGCGGGATGAACGCCCGCGTCACCCACGGCACTGACGGCGATCCCAACGGGATCGTCTACACCTTCGCCGACCAGCCCGGCCAACAGGACGTGTTCGCGGAGCTTCGCGACGGCGTGAAGCCGCTCGAACCGCTCCTCGTCCGCGCGGCCGGCGGTCGCGAGCAGTACCACGAGGAGCGTCAGGGCGCGACCCCGCCGTTCGCCGTGTTCGTCCTCGATCCCGACGAGCCGTACGTCGTCGTCTACATCGTCCTCAGTCCCGACGGCTTTCTCGCGGAGACGGTTCGGGACACGTACTTCGAGTCCGGCTCGCTCTCGAACCGGCTGTGAAGCGGGCGTCTCCGTGGAACGTACCGAGCCGCTGAACTCACGTGCGGGTCATTATCCCGGTAATCATTACTCAGAGTATGACGTTCGAGCACCTCGACTTTCCGGCGGTGTGTCCCCTCTCGCTCAGGACAGATGCCGAGCCACGCGCGGTAGCTTCGACAGGTCACTCGCTCGCGCCGGATACAGTCGCAGGAGATCAGCGAGCGTCAGCTCGTACCGCTGGAGTCGGTCCAGTCCCGCCTGTGAGAACGTCCCCGACGACCGGACGAACGCGTCCTGCTGGCCGGCGTCGAAATCGTACAGCAGCTCGCCGACGATCCGCTGGAGCCGCCACTCGTCTCCCTTCTCGGCGTTCCAGCGGCGCTCGTAGGCGGCGAGTCGATCGCGCGAGCAGTCACCCGCACCGAGTGCTTCGATCGCGACGTCGGCGGCCATCCGGGCCGACTCCATCCCCGGTCGGATCCCCTCGCCGAACAGCGGATTGATGCTCGACACCGCATCACCGACAGCGACGAGTCCGTCGGCGGCGCGTTGATTGATCGAGTTATCGGAGACGACCGCGCCGGCGTGGGTCGCGTGGATCTCGTCGACCCGCCAGCGGTCGTCGCGATTGAGCCACGAGCGCAGATACGCGTCGATCGAGCGGTCGTCCGGGGCGTGGCGATCGTGGAAGTCGTTCACCCAGCAGACCCCGACTTTGAACCGGTTGTCGCCGGGGAACACCCACGCGTAGCCGCCGGGCGCGACCTCGTGGTCGAACCGGAACACCATCGCGTCCGAGTCGAACGTCCCGGAGACCTCGAACTCCTTGCCGATCCCTCGCTGGCCGCGCTCGCGGTTCCACATCCCCAGCTCCGTCGTCAGGACGCCGGTCTCGCCGGTCGCGTCTACGGTCAGTCTCCCCCGGACCCGCTCGTCGGTCGTCTCGACACCGACGACCGCGCCGTTCTCGACGATCGGGCCGGTGACGCGCTCGCCGGTCCGTATCTCGACGCCGTTACTCGCCGCCTCCTCGCCGAGCCAGTCGAGAAACGCCGGGAAGTCGAGCACGTAGTTCTGGATCGCGAGTCGCTCTCGCGCCGTCGGTCCCTCGAAGACGACGTGCTCGCTGTCTCCCATCACGACCGACTCGTCCACGTCGAACCCGTCGATCACCTGCTCGAAGGTCCCGCCCGTCGACTTGTCGTTATCGGTCAGTGATGGGTTCGCCTCCAGCAGACACACCGCGTAGTCGGTGCGCGCGCCGAGTTCTCGCGCGAACTGCAGGCCGGCGGGGCCGCCGCCCGCCACAACAACGTCGTAGGCTGTCATCATCTACTGTTGGGCCGACGACCGGGAGTAGCTTTCGCTGTGGACTCCGTCGCCGTCACGAGCGTCGGCTCCGGTGGGGCTAAGGCGACAGCCACGAACCACCGGTATGACCCTCTCCGAGACGGACATCGGCTCGATACTGGAGTCGGAGCTCGCGAGCGACGGGCTCTACGTCACCCACTGTGAACACCACGATGACACGCTCCACGTCGGCTACGAGTCGCCGGGCGTCAACCGCCAGATTCCACAGTCACAGGTTGGGACGTTTCTCCGTGCGTTCTTGACACTGGCCGGGATCGAGACCGAGAGCGGCGAGAGACGCTCGATGCCCGACGCCGGGCGCTGGGACCCCGAACCCGTCGAGGTGTGGGCGTTCGACAACGTCGATGACGAGGCGGAGCGGGAGACGAAGGGCCACTTCGAGATCCGGGCGGGCTGGTTTCACGCGCTCGATGCGGGCCACCTCTCGGAGACGGACTTCTCGACGCTCGTCTTATCGACGCTGGAGTGACTCTCTCGCCAGCGCGGCGAACTCGAAGAACGCCACGAGCCCGAGTGCCCACACGACGAAGCTGAGCGGGACGGTATCGCCGCCGGGCGCGTACTGCAGTCCGAACGCGATCGGAGCGGTGGAGATGCCGAACAGTCCGACGGCGTAGCCGACTCTGTCGGCGCGCCCGTCGAATCGAAACGCCTCTGTCGACGGCGAGATGTCGAACGCCAGCGGGAAGTAGGCCGCGCCGGCGTAGATGGCCGCCAGCGACACCGCGGTGTACCAGTCTCCGACGAGCCACTGATAGCTCGCGAGGCCGACAGCACTGCCGACGAGACCAGCGAGCGGTAGTGCTCTGTTCATGCCGACGGTCTCGGGCGTAGCGTGAAAATCACTCCGGTGTGACGCGCTCCGTGCTGCCGTCGCCGTCGAGATCGATTCCGTGTCCGGTGTGGCGCGCGTGGCTGTTCGCCCACCGACGGGCGGCCGTCTCGTCGATGCGCTCGACGCCGTCGGGACAGTGCCGGCAGTCAGCGACCCACGGCGTCACGTCGTCGGGGTAGTGGCCGGTGTGCTCGCGGTGGTCGATGGCGAACGCCTCCAGCGCGCCGTTGCCGAGTCCGAGCTCGTCGAGTTCGTGCGATAACGTCCACGTCTCGCCACATCGCGAACAGGAGACGGTCGGCACGTTCTCCGCGCTCTCGCTCATATCCGTTCGTCGGACGCCGGCGTGAAGAAACACACCGACTCCGTCGCCGGGACCGCCGGGCGTACACCGCACCCACCGCGTTTTTGCACACACCGCGTGACGTTCCGGTATGAGCATCCGCGAGACCGCGACCGAGGCGTACCGCGAGGCGCTTCCGGTGGTGGTACTCAGCGCTGCCGGCGGCCTGTTTTCGGGTGTCGTCCTCGGCGAGATGGAGGCGGAGCTCGCTGCCGTCCCCGGACTCCTCCTGCTCGTCCCTGCGCTGCTCGCGACCCGCGGTAACGTCTACGGCTCGCTGGGTGCACGACTCGCCAGCGCATTACATCAGGGACTCATCGAGCCGCGGCTCGATCTCGACGACGATCGAACGCGCGCGGCGGTCGCCGCCGCGATGGCCAACGGCATCCTGATAAGCTGTTTCGCGGGGGTCGTGGGGTTCGCGCTGCTTTCCGTGCTCGCTCGCGAGCACGCCTCGCTCGTAACGCTTCTCGGTATCGCACTCATCGCGGGCGCGGTGTCGGGGCTGTTGCTCACGGTGGCGGTCGTCGTCGTCGTCTTCCTCGGCTACCGGCGGGGACTCAACCCCGACACGCTCGCCGGGCCGGTCGTCACGACGACGGGTGACGTGATCGGCGTCGCGACGCTGCTCGCGGCCGCTCGAATCGTCCTCGCGCTCGGTGGTGGGTAGATGACGCGCTGGACCGTCCGCGGGATCATCGCGGATACGCTCCCCGTGCTCGTCGTGTTGACGATCGTGGAACTGGGGTCGGGACTCGTCCTCGACACGTTTCAGGAGACGCTGCTTCAGTATCCGTCGCTGCTCGTGCTCGTCCCCATCACGATTGGGATGGCGGGGAATCTCGGCTCTATCATGGCCTCACGGCTCTCGACGGCGACGCATCTCGGCTTACTCTCCTTCGAGCCGACGGACGAGACGCTGCTCGCGAACGCCCTCGCCACGGTCGGGCTGGCCGCCACCCTGTTTCCGGTCGTCGGCGCGGGCGCGTGGGGGGTCCAGTCGCTCGTCGGACAGACGGTGTTGCCGGTCGCGACGGTCGTCGTCATCGCGACGCTGTGTGGGGGGATCCTCGCGCTCTTGGCCGTCGTCGTGACCATCACGACGACCTACGTCGCCTTCCGCGCCGGGGCCGATCCAGACGACGTAGTGTTGCCCGTCGTCACGAACAGCTGTGACGTGCTCGGCGTCCTCGTCCTGTTCGGCGTCGTCCGACTACTCGTTTAATCGGAGTCGAGTTCTTCGTCCATCGGATAGTAGCGGTCGAGAATGTCGTCCAGAAATTCGAGCCCGCCGAACACGAGCGCGAACAGTGCGAGACCGCCGGCGATGAACAGCGCGTCCATACCGGTGGTAGGGCGTGCCGGCCAAAGAAAGCGGCGGGCTACCCGCCGAGATAGAGCCGCGAGACCTCGGGGTTATCGAGCAGTGCGTCGGCGTCGCCGTCGTACGCGACCGTTCCCTGATCGAGGACGTAGCCGCGATCGGAGATGTCCAGCCCTTTGTGGGCGTTCTGTTCGACCATCAGGATCGCCGTGCCGCCCTCGTTGACGGCCCGTACGTCGGCGAACACGTCGTCTGCGGTGTTCGGCGCGAGTCCGGCCGACGGCTCGTCGATGAGTAGCACCTCGGGTTCCATCATCAGAGCGCGCGCGAACGCGAGCAGCTGCCGTTGGCCTCCCGACAGCGTCGCCGCCTTCGCCCGTCGCTTCTCGTCGAGCACGGGGAACCGATCGTACAGTCCGTCGATGACCGATTCGAGATCGTCGTCGCGTGCGACCCCGCCCATCCGGAGGTTCTCCTCGATGGTGAGCGAGCCGAAGACGTTCTCGGTCTGTGGGACGTAGCCGATTCCCTCACGCACGATGGTCTCGGGGGCCAGCCCGCCGATCTCCTCGCCGCGGAACCGGACGGATCCGGCCCACGGCTCCAGCAGCCCGAACACCGTCTTCAGCACGGTCGATTTCCCCGCGCCGTTCGGGCCGATGAGACAGATGATCTCGTCGGTATCGAGCGCCATCGAGAGCGAATCGAGCACCTGCACGTCACCGTAGCCGGCGTCCACCCCGTCGAGTTCGAGGACGGTCACGCCGACTCACCCCCGAGATACGCGTCGATGACGCGGTCGTCCGCTCGGACGGCGTCGGGTGACCCCTCGACGAGGACGCTTCCGCGGTCGAGCACGATGACCGGGTCGGCGAGGTTCATCACGAACTCCATGTCGTGTTCGATGAGACACACCGTCACGCCGTCGTCGTTGAGTCGGGCGATGTGGTCAGACAGCGTGTTCGCGAGCGTCGGGTTCACGCCCGCGACCGGCTCGTCGAGCAGGAGTAGCTCCGGCTCGGCCAGCATCGCCCGTGCCAGCTCCACGAGCTTCATCTGTCCGCCGGAGAGATCGGTCGCGGGCTGGGTCGCGAGATGGCCGATCTCGAACCGTTCGAGCATCTCGTGGGCGGCTTCGACGTTCGCCCGCTCCGCGGCCGCGACGCCGGCGGCGTCCGTGAACAGCTTCAGGAACGACTCGCCCGGCTGGTCGCCCGCGCCGACCAGCATCGCCTCGCGAACCGTCATCCCCTCCAGCTTCCGGGGCGTCTGGAACGTCCGGACGAGCCCCTCGTCCGCGATCTCGTGTGGCTGCTTTCCGGTCACGTCGGTCCCGTCGACGCGGACGGTCCCGGCGTCCGGCTCGTAGAAGCCGGAGACGAGATTGAAGATGGTCGATTTTCCCGCGCCGTTCGGCCCGATGAGCGCGGTGATCTCTCCTCGTTCGACGGCGAAGCTGGCGTCGTCGGTCGCCACCAGCCCGCCGAACCGCTTGCGAAGCCCCTCGACTTCGAGCACGGGATCGTCCTTCTCCCGGTTCGCACCGGTCGTCAGCGCGTCACTCATCGGTCTCCTCCAGTGCGCTCGGCCAGAGCAGTTCACGCTGGGGCGGTAAGACGCCCTCCGGTCTGAGTCGCATCACCAGTACGATGAGCAGGCCGACGATGAGCAGTCGCGTCGAGCCGAAGTCGCTCACGATCGCGCCGTACACGTCCACGAGCACCGGCACGTCCACGGGAAGCCGGGCGGGGAGAATGTCGCTCGCGAACCGCGTCCCCTCGCGGATCGCGACGACGACGAAGCCGCCGAACATCGCCCCGCGGTTCGAGCCGCTTCCCCCGAGGATGACCGCGATCCAGACGTAGAACGTGTTGATCGGTTCGAGATCGCCGGGATCGACGTAGGCGACGAGATACGCGTAGAAGACGCCGCCGAGCGCCATCACCACCGAGCCGAGCACGAACGACTGAAGCTTGAACGCGTAGGTGTCCTTCCCGAGTGCGGACGCCAGCTCCTCGTCCGAGCGGATCGTCCTGAGCACGCGACCCCACGGCGAGCGGTGCACCCGCCGGAGCAGCAGATACACCGCCGCGACGAATACCACGACGGCGACGAAGTTCAGCAGATCCGTCCAGAACGGCTCGCCGAGCGTGAAGCCGAGCACCCGAATCCGGAACAGCCCGGGGATACCGACCGCGTACTCCGCGAACTGGAGTCCCGGCAGCTCCCCGGGGAGCGGGCCGAGCACGGGCCAGCCGGCGAACACGTCCGGAATCCCGCGCAGCCCACCCGATCCGTTCGTCCAGTCGCGCTGGTTCAACACGATCTGTCGGACGACCTCCGCCAGCCCGAGCGAGGCGATTGCGAGGTAGTCTGCCCGGAGCCGCAGCGTCGGAATCGCGATCGCGGTGGCGACGACCGCCGATCCGACGACGGCCAACACCAGCCCGACGAGCACGCCGCCCGGGATCGCCAGCGGTGAGTTACTCGCCGTCACGAGCGCCGCTCCGTACGCGCCCAGCCCGAAGAAGGCCGCGACGGAGAAGTTGATGAGTCCGGTGTACCCCCACTGGGCGTTCAGCCCGAGCGACAACAGCACGTACATCCCGGTCAGCCCCGCGAGATACAGCGTGTACGACGGCGTCAACCCACCCGTGAGCAGTGCGACCACCAGCAGGGCGGTGAAGCCACAGACGAACAGCGACACCCCCTGTTCGGCCCGCGTCATCCCACCGTACCGCTCGCGCAGGCTCACGTCGTCTCACCTCCGGCGATCCCCGAGGGACGAACCAGCAGGACCGCCACCATGATGAGAAACGCGACGGTGTCAGCGTACGCCGGCCCGACGTTCGGGACCAGCGGTAACGCGACTGCTACGTTCGAGATGGCCGGCATCAGCTGATTGATGACGCCGATGAGCAGTCCCCCTGCCATCGCGCCGTAGACGGAGCCGATCCCGCCGAGGATGACGGCCGCGAAGACGACGAGCAGGATGTCGAACCCCATCCGCGGCGAGAGCTGATTGTACAGGCCGAGAAACCCACCACCGACGCCCGCGAGCCCGGCTCCGATGATCCACGTCCACCACTCGATCCGACGGGTGCGGATCCCCGCGACCCGTGCGAGACTGGGGTTGTCGGCGGTCGCGCGCATCTTCCGCCCGAGGTCGGTGTACTGCAACAGGAGATGCAAGCCGACGACGAGTATCGCCGCGCTGGCGACGATGGCGATCTCGTGGACGGTGATACGAATCCCCAGCGGGACGAGCGCGTCGATGGGTCGCTGGAGCGGGATACCGAACTCGACGGGGTTCGACCCGAAGCGGAGCTGAATGATCGCCCGGTAGACGAACGCGACACCGATCGACGTGATGAGGAGACCGATCGAGTCCACTTCGAGCGGTTCGTAGACGAGCACGTGGGTAATGACGGCGACGAGCGCGGCGACGGCCCCGCCGACGGCCAGCGAGAGAAAGAACCCGACCGGCAACGCGAGCACCGTCGGCCCGACACCGCCGATGACGCCGAACGCGAGCAGGGCGGCGTACGCGCCCACGGCCATCGTGTCCCCGTGCGCGAAGTTGGCGAAATCCGCGATCGAGTAGACCAGCGACAGCCCGATGCTCGCGAGCACGATGATGCTCGAAAACACCAGCCCGTTCGCCAGCAGCTCCAGCAGGGCCACGTTACTCCCGGACGGTGTCCGTCTGGACGTACTCGTGGTCCTGAACGGTGAGCACCTGCAGGAAGCCGGCCGGATCACCGTTCTCGTCGAAGTCGATCGGTCCCGAGACGCCCTGATAGTCGATATCGGCCGCAGTGCCGTCCTCGCCCAAGACGTCCATCGCCTCGGCGAAGGTGAACACCTCCTCGCCCTCGGGTCGGGTCACGTCCCGAACCGTCTCCTGAAGCGCGCTCCCGGTGAACTCCTCTGCGGTCGCGATCGAGAGGGCGGCCGTGATGACGCAGTCGTACATGAACGCCGCCCACGAGGTGGGCTGTTGGTCGTACTCCGACTGGAAGGCCGCGGCGAACTCCTGATAGTTCTCCTGATCGACGGCCGCTGAGGGAACGACGACCTGCATCTCTTCGAGGCTCCCCTCCGGGGTGTCGGCCAGCACGTCAGATCCCTGCACGGAGTCGGCTCCGTAGTAGGCCGCCTCGTAGCCGTTCGAGTACGCCTCCTGTGCCATCGTCGTGAACTCCGGCTGGTAGGTGATGAACACCCACGCGTCGGCTCCGGAGCTGTTCATCGACGAGACGACGCTGGCGTAGGAGGACGCCCCCTGATCGTGCGGCTCGTCGTACGCGATCTCGCCGTCCCACTCCTCGCGGAACGTCTCGGCCAGCCCCTGCCCGTAGTCGTTGTTCACCCATGCGAGCGCCACCGACTCGTGGTCGTCTCCGCTCACGAGCGAGGCCAGTGCCGCCGACTGAACCCCGCCCGGCGGTGACATCCGAAGCAGTCCGGGGTAGTTCGAGAGATCCGTTCCGGTGGAGTTCTGACTCAGCTGGACCACGTCGGTCCCGCTGACGACGGAGTCGTAGATGCCGAGCGAGACGCCCGAGCCGACAGCGCCGATGAGGAACGGGACGCCGTCCTGATTAGCGAGCTTCTGGGCCGCGGAGACGCCCGAGCTGGTCGCGCTCTCGGAGTCCTCGACCGTCACGTCGAGCTCGCGCCCGCCGATGGTCGTCTCGTTCACGTCGCGGAGCGCCAGCTCCAGCCCGCGGGCGTTCCGCTCGCCGAACGCCGACAGCGAGCCGGTCTGTGAGTTCACCACGCCGACGGTGTACGGCTCCCCCGATCCGTCGTCCGTCGTCGTCTCAGTCTCACCGTCGTCCGTCGTGTTCACACAGCCGGCAACGAGGGTGACAGCGCCCGCGCCGGTCGCTCCGAGTACGGTTCGTCTGTCGATGGGTCGGTCTGACATACAGGCAGTTGCGCAACTGTGCGTGTATAGCTGTTCCCGACCATGGTCACCCAGCTCGATCCGCTGTGCTCGCGTCCGAACGCGACCGGCCGCTACGACGACGGGTCCAGCAGCTTTGCCTCCGCCTTCCGGAGGTGTTCGAGATACGTCGTCTTCGAGATATCGAGCTCGGCGGCCAGCTCGCGCGTCGTCGTCTCGCGGGGCCACTCGTAGTAGCCGTCCGCTCGTGCGGTCTCGAACGCCTCTCGCTGGGTCGGCGTCAGCGAGTCGAGCCGCCATTCGCGAGAGGACTGCCGCCGTCTGCCGCTGGTGATCGACTCCACCTCGACGGTGGCGTTCGCCTGCTCGCGCACGCCATCGAGCGCCGGCTCGATACCGCTGCGGTCGCCGGCGAACACCACCTGCCACTGCTCGCGTCCCCCCTCGATGCGGACGGGCGCGCTGTGAACGAATCCGTGTTCAAGTAGTGTCGGACACACCATGTCGCTGGGGTCGTACTCGAGGAAAAACTCCGTGACGACGCGACCGGGCGCGTCGCGCTCGCGGCCGAACCGCTCCTGTAGCTCGTGGACGCTCCCGCCGTGGGGGACGTTACGTATCTCCTCCAGCAGCGTCTCCACCTCGGCTTCGCTTCCGCCGAAGGCGGTGAACAGCCCGTTGACCGACGCCGGACGGTCGGTCTCGGGAGAGCTGTAGACGGCGTGTGCGAGCACGCCCCCCGCCGTCTGACTCGTCGCCTCGATCGCCCAGCAGTTGGGATGCCACAGATCCAACGTGAGTCGCGTCCCGGTCGGTGTCGTCTGGCTCATACGCTCGTCTGGTCGGACGGCGGCTTGTAGCTTGCGCCCATGGTCGGGTGTACGGTTTCCCGTGCTGCGTGTGAGAAGCGAGTATGTCGGATACCTATCGACATTACATCGACGGCGCGTGGGACAACGGAGCCGGAGCCGAGACGTTCGAATCGGCGAATCCGGCGACCGGTGAGACGCTCGGAACCTTCGAACGTGGGACACAGCGCGACATCGACCGCGCGGTCGCGGCCGCAGAGCGCGCCGAAGCCGAGTGGCAGGCGCTCAGCCAGCCGGAACGGGCCGAGTATCTCTGGGAGATCTACCAAGAGCTGAAGGACCGCCACGAGGAGCTGGGCGAGATCGTCACCAAGGAGTGCGGGAAGGAGATCTCCGAGGGGAAAGCCGACGTGACCGAAGCGTGGCACATGGTCGAGTGGGCCGCCGGCGACGCCCGCCACCCGAAAGGCGACGTCGTCCCGTCGGAGATCGCCTCGAAGGACGCCTACATGCGGCGAAAGCCCCGCGGTGTCGTCGGCTGTATCACGCCGTGGAACTTCCCGGTCGCCATCCCGTTCTGGCATATGGCCGTCGCACTCGTCGAGGGGAACACCGTCGTGTTCAAACCCGCCGAACAGACGCCGTGGTGTGGGCAGATCCTCGCCGAGATGTTCGTCGACGCCGGTATCCCCGACGGCGTCTTCAACATGGTACAGGGGTTCGGGGAGTGCGGCGAGGCGATCGTCGAGGACGACCGCGTCGATACGGTCCTCTTCACCGGGAGCGCCGAGGTGGGACAGGAAGTCGCCGCGAAGACCGCACGACAGCCCGGGAAGCTCGCCGCCTGCGAGATGGGCGGGAAGAACAACATCGTCGTGACGGAGGAAGCAGACCTCGATATCGCCGTTCACTCGGCGGTCATGTCGAGCTTCAAGACGACGGGCCAGCGTTGCGTGTCGAGCGAGCGGCTCGTCGTCCACACCGACGTGTACGAGGAGTTCAAACGGCGGTTCGTCGCACTCGCCGAGGAGGTCGCTGTCGGTGATCCGCTCGACGACTCGACGTTCATGGGACCGCTCATCGAGCCGGAACACCGCGAGAAGGTCCGCGAGTACAATCAGCTCGCCCGCGACGAGGGCGTGAACGTCCTCGTCGACCGCGAGGAGCTTCCGGCCGAGGAGATCCCCGACGGCCACGAGGACGGCAACTGGATCGGCCCGTTCGTCTACGAGGCGGACCCCGACGAACCCCTTCGCTGCACTCACGAGGAGGTGTTCGGGCCACACGTCGCACTGCTGGAGTACGACGGCGATATCGAGCGCGCCGTCGAGGTCCACAACGACACCGAGTACGGGCTGGCCGGAGCCATCATCTCGGAGGAGTACCGACAGATCAACTACTACCGGGACAACGCCGAGGTCGGGCTCGCCTACGGCAATCTCCCGTGTATCGGCGCGGAGGTGCAGCTTCCCTTCGGCGGCGTGAAGAAATCCGGCAACGGCTACCCGTCGGCGCGTGAGGTCATCGAGGCCGTCACCGAGCGCACCGCGTGGACGCTCAACAACTCGAAGGGAATCGAGATGGCACAGGGGCTGTCGGCCGATATCACGACCGGCGACGACTGACGCGGGTTCGACCGTAAAACGGCTGTCGACCGCCGCTGAAGGGTACGGCGGCCGCTCGCTGTCTGTGTCTGCGGCACAACGCTTACAATCTGTGTGTACAATCGTACATGTATGAGTTCGAGCAAACGGGTTCAGTTCCGAGCGCCGGAACAGCTGATCGAACAGGCCGACGTGCTCGCGACCGCCGAGGACCGCGACCGGACGGACGTGCTCATCGACGCGCTCCGAGCCTATCTCCGTGAATCGACCGAGAAGGAGGATGTCAAACGAGATATCGCGAACGCGTACTACGAAGGCGTGATCGACTACCCGCACGTCAAGGCGATTCTGGGTCCGAAAGAGGCAGCGAACCTCCGTCTTCTGAAAGGGCAGCTTGAGGACGACACGCTCGCTGAAGAGATAGCGGACCTGTAACGGTGCTGGTCGCCGACACGTCGGCGCTCGTGAGCCTCGCTATCACTGACAGCGGAACGCCGATACGGCTACTGTTCCAGGAGTACGACATCCGTCTCCCGCCCGCGGTCGTGGCCGAACTCGAAGATATCGCTACCTACGATGATACGCATGCCGATGCAGCCGCGCGCGTACTTGCACAGCTCGGTGACGAACACGTCGAAGCGCCCGACGAACGGCCCGACTACCCGCTCGACGACGGGGAAACCGCAGCGATCACGCTGGCGAACGAGACGAACGCAGCTGTGTTCCTCTGTGACGAGTACCGCGAGCTCTCGACGATCCACGCCGTGCTCTCCGAGTCGCGGCTGGTGACAACACCGAAGCTGATCGAGGCGTTCACTCGTCGTGACGTCCCTGGTGAACTTCTGTGGAGCGCCGAATCGCCTGGATCGAAACAGCCGCTCATCACGCAGAACGCTGTTCTGACCACGGCCGGAGAATCCATCTTCCAGGTTCTATGGGAAGACCAGTCCGCTACCGAGATTGCGACACCTGGAAAATCGATTTCGTCACCACTCTCGCTCGGGAGCAACCAGATTTTCCTCACTGCCCGGAGTAGCGAGGATAGCGGTACTCTCACCTGTACCATCGCCCAGCAGACGTAATAATAGCTTCCGCCCCCGTCTCCACAAATGCCCACATCCACAATCGCACGAACTGAATGCCGACGGCATCTTCGCGGGAAAGGCCCGTGGATCGTCGCCCTGTGTTTCATCGTCTTCAGTCGAGTAACCGCACAACCAGAACCAGCAGCCGCTCAAATCATCGATAACGCAATATCGCTGATCCACGCACAGCCTGCGGTCGTATTTATCGTTCCATTCGCCGCTGCCATCATCAACTTTCGAGCCATCACTCGAGAACGCGAGTCCGGGACCGCTCGAATCCTCCTCGGCACCAAGACGACCCGCCCACGTCTCGTTCTGGAGATGGTCCTCGGACGCGGGACGGCACTCCTCGTTCCAGTCCTGGCAGCTACCGTCCTCATAATTGGGTACGATACGTTCCAGTACGGCCAATTTTCCCCGCTGTTGTCCCTCGGATTTCTCGCGCTATCGACGGCGTACGTGTTCGCATGGACCGGGTTGATCGTCGGACTCTCAGCCGCCAGCTCGTCGACGACCCGCGCAGTCATCCTCGGAACCATTGCAACTGTCGGTCTAACATTTTGGAACGGCATAACGCTCCCGTTCATATGGCAGGTCGCGACTGGCACTGTCCCCGGAAGCGAACTCGCGCACCCCAGAGCGTTCGCGATAGCAAGTTGGCTCTCGCCCGCCAGCGCCTTCCAAGTCCTCACAAACTGGCTGTTCAATGTCCCTATCGGCACCGACGTAGCCGTCACACAAGTCGCCGACGCAATAACCCAATCCGGGGAGTTCGCCCCGACACCCCCGCCGCTCTCACCATGGTGGGCGCTGGGATTCCTACTAACGTGGCCGGCGCTCGCACTAGTTAGCGGGGTCAAGCTATTCCAGCGGGGCGACCTCGCCCCAGGTAGTCAGTCCGAACCGTTCCGTCGCCTCGTCAATGCCATGCCATCGATTCCCCGGTTCAGTGGACCACGCTCCGCCTGGCTATCCGAGCGCGGTTACGTCATCGATTCGCTGCCCGGCTCTTGGCAGCCCCTCGCCCGCCGAGAATTCCACCGAGTCGCCCGCAGCCCGCTCGTCTGGGTGGCCGGTGGGCTGGTATTCGTCACCGCGTTCCTCAGTCTCTCACAACCTACACACATCCGAGAAGCACTCGGCTCCCGCGTCCCGCTGGCTGCCCTTCAGACACCGCTGGCGTACATCGGTGGGACCAGTGTACTCTTCGGGTCGTTCCGATCTGTAATTCATGATCGGGACACAGGTGCAATTCGTTTTACCGCCGGCACCGCGACCTCACGCATGGAAACGCTCGTTGGCTTCACTCTCGGCCGCGCTGCCGCATTCGCTGTTTCAATGACCCTCGCAGTCACCCTCACCTGTCTGGTCGCAATTTCACAGCACGGCGTCGTTTCCCTCGCCACACTCGCTGTTTTCCTCTCATACACCGTCCTGTTCGTCGCTATAATTGCTGGAATCGGCGTGTCGCTATCAACGATACTACGGAGTCAAGCCGTCGCCGGATTCGCAGTCCTCATCTTTACTGCAATCCACTTCACGTGGTTCCAACTCTCGAACACGCTTTACGAACTGACCTCGGGAGCGAGTGTCTCTGGGTTCTCCCCACCGAATAATCCCCTCTACATGGTCATCCGTTGGCTCGCACCATTCCAGCTTTCGAACGTCGTAACGAATGCGATCATCGGCGTTCCGAACTCGTCAGCTCCCGCCACCCGCGTCATCAGTGAATTCCAGCCGAATCAGGTTTCGAATCAAGTGGTCATCCGATTACAGTATGGCTCCGACGTGCCCGTCTGGTACCTACATCCATCCGTCGGCTTTACTGAATTACTCCTGTGGGCACTCATTCCCTTGGCGGTTGCTATCGCGCTCTACCGTCATCGAAGTATCGACTAGTCGGCTCGGGCATCAGCCAATTCGACGAAGGCGTCCTCGATCGTTCCTTGCTTGACGTCAAACGACTGAATGCTCATCCCAGCTCCTTCCAGCCTCCGTAGCACTTGATAACAGGCGGTCCGTGAACACGTAACCACGAGTTCGCCGGCCTCGTAGGTAGTGTCCTCGACGCCGTCGAAATCACGGATACCTTTCACCGCCAGATCCTCATCAGCCGTTGGGATATGAAGCCGAGTTTTCACGCCAGCCACGTCTCTAAGTTCGGTCGGCGTACCTTCGGCAATCAACTGGCCATTAGCGAGCAAGCCGACTTGGTCGCAGACACGCTCAACTTGGTCGAGGACGTGACTGGAGAAGAAGACGGTCGCGCCCCGGTCCCGTTCGGCCTCGACGACGTCTCTGACGAGCCGGACGCCGTAAGGGTCGAGACCGGAGAACGGCTCGTCGAGGATGAGGAGCTCGGGCTCGCCAGCGATCGCCATCGCGAGCCCGAGTCGTTGCTGCATCCCCTTCGAGTAGCCGCCGGCGCGCTGGCCGATTGCGTCACCGAGGCCGACGCGGTCGAGGGCCGCTTCCGGGTTTCCAGTCGCGTCGTTGGCGTCGAGGACGTACTCGACGTGCTCGCGGCCCGTAAGGGTGCTGTAGACGCCGAACCGGTCGGGGAGAATGCCAGTTCGGGCATGAATCTGGCTGGCATCTTCTTGGGCGTCCATTCCGAGGACGGTGATGCTGCCTGTGGACGGGCGCGCGTAGTTCATCAGCATGTCGATGGTGGTGGACTTCCCCGCACCGTTTGGCCCGAGGAATCCGTAGACGATACCGTCCTCGACTGTAAGGTCGAGATTCACAACGGCCGGTTCGCCACCGTAGCGTTTGGTGACTCCGTCCATCTGGATCGCAGTCATTGTACTTCCTCCAGTGGAATGTCGAGACCACGAATCGAATGTGAAAGGCCTGCTTGGAGGACCATATTCTTGATACGGCGAATGTGTGTAAAAAATTTGCCGTTCAGTAGGCTATCAAGAGCGGATATCGTAACGGAGAATCAAGCAAAAAGCCTCGCGTTTCAGCGCGGGGAGAATATCAAGGAAGGACCTCGGCCTAAAAAATAAAAACAGGGATACTTGAGCTCCAGTACAGTCAGCTGGTGGGAGCGTCCCTCTCCACCACTTCGTAGCTGCCGTTCTCCTCCCCCACGGTGGCGATCGTGGCTTCGCCACCGCGCTGGAATCCGAAGAGCTCGAAAGCGTACTCGGCGGACAGGGTTGCGGTGAACGACGAGGCGTTCTCGTCGATGTTGTCTTCGGTCTTCCCCTGGAACGTCGCGTACGGACCGGGAAGCGAGTACTCGAGATCTTGGGAGGGGTTCTTGTAGTCGTTCCCGTTGTAGTCCCAGCTGAGAATCTGCTTGTGAACGTAGACCGTTCCGAACCCTGCGACGCTTCCCTCGGCTTCGATGGTCTCGTTCGCGGTCGTGTAGCTGTCGCTGGTCTGGAGATCCCGTGGTTCGGTGTGCATGGTGATCTCCAGATTGGCGTTCATGTAGAGGTCGGCGATCGCCTCTTTCTGAGCCTTGGACAGTTCTTTCCCGTACCGGTTCTGCTTCTCCTCGGAGAGTTCGTCGACGTATCAGCTGAGACCGCGAGAGATATCATCTCCGAGATGGTCGATGAACGAAGCTGGCGCGGTAATCCCTACGTCGCGCAGTTCCGGGACCGGTTCGAGACGTAACGGGGGCGTCACGGATCTGCTCTCCTCCCTCCCGACGACCACGACGCGCGACCGCTGGCGCGACGACCGCCGCCGTTCCGCGTTAGGGCTCCGTCTCGATCAGCACGCGTGCGTCTCCGTCCAACACGACGTCGCCGGACTCGTCGGTGACGACCGTCGCGAGTCGGTACTGGCCGTCGCCTTCGTCCGCCGTGACCTCGATGTCGGCGGTGACGCGCTCACCGGCGTGCACGGGCGCGGTGAAGCCGGCGTTCTGTTCGAGATAGATCGGCATTCCCGGCAGACGCGCGACGCCCGCCGAAACGACGCCCGTCGTCAGGACGCCGTGTGCGATACGGCCGCCGAAGCGGGTCGCCTCGGCGTAGTCGGCATCGAGATGGAGCGGGTTCGTGTCGCCGGTCGCCGCCGCGAACTGTTCGATCGCCGTCTCGGTGAGTGTCTTCGCGAACGTGAACTCGTCACCGACCGACAACGGTGAGTCTGCCGGCCCGTCGAAGGTCCCGTCGCCGTCGTCGTCGCGGTCGGCGTCGATCTCTACACTCTGAACCGCTCCGTCGGTGTCAGCCGCGCGTGGCACGGCGTACGCGAGATCCGTCGCCGTCAACACACCGGCGATGCCGTCGTCGTCGACGACGAGCAGGTGACGGATCCCGTGTTCGCGCATCGTCTCGGCGGCCTGCCGACCGGGCGTCTCGGGAGCGACGGTGACGACCGTCTCGCTCATCACCGCTCGGACACGCGTCGTATCGAAGTCGAGATCGCGGGCAGCGGCCCGGCCGATATCTCGCCCGGTGATGATGCCGACCGGGACGCCCTCGGCGTCGGTGACGACGACGGACCCGACATCGGCTCCGTAGAGATGCTCGGTGACGGCACGAAGCAACGCCATCGGGCCGACGGTTTCGACGTCGCTACTCAGTAGCTCACGTGCGGGCAGTGGCGGTGACATGACAGCCTCGACGACCGGCCCGCACAAGAAGCCCGTCGTCAGCCGTCCACGAACAGTACCACGGCGAGTCCACAGATCACGGCGGCGGCGTACGCCGGCCGTGTACTGACGAACGAGAGGAGCTCATCGAGTCCGGCGTTCGGCCCGACGGACAGCGCCGTCATCCCCAATCCGCCGATGGTGGCGACGCCACCAGAGAGCCGGAGCGGATAGTTCCACACTCGTTCGCCGAGCCACGACAGCGGATTCGGGCGTCCCATCTACCGGCTCGTACGCCCGGTCACAGCAAAAACTGCACGACGGAACCGCTGACGCGCGTCTGACGTTCGCTCGGAGCCGACCGTCACCGATCCCGCGAGCGACGGCTCAGCGTCACCGACTGCTCCGGGCGACCCCCGGCTACACGAGCGCTCTTGATTCGAACACCGACGACAGCTCCGCCATCGACGTGACGACGGTGTCACACGCCGGCTCGACGGCCGGCTTCGGGTCGAACCCGACTGCCAGCCCCGCCGCGTCCAACATCGGCAGATCGTTCGCTCCGTCGCCGACCGCCACCGTCTTCGCCGGCTCGACGCCGTACTCCGCGGCCAGTGTTTCGAGCGCGTCGTCTTTCGTCCCCTCAACGAGCGGTCCCTCCACCGCACCGGTGAGAGCCCCTTCCTCGGTCGGGAGCCGGTTCGCGACGACCCTATCGACAGCCGTGCCCGCGGCATCGAGTGCCGTCTCGACGCCCGTCTCGAACCCACCTGTCAGGACGGCGACCGCGTGGCCGCTCTTTCGGAGTGCGTCGATGACCGCCGCCGCACCGTCGCGCAGGGCGACCCGGTTCCACGCCGCCGCGGCGTCCGCCTCCGCGAGACCGTCGAGCAGTGCGGCGCGCTCGCGCAGCGAGGTCGCGTAGTCGATCTCGTCGTTCATCGCGCGCTCGGTGATCGCCTCCATCTCGGCCGCGACTCCGCACTGATCGCCGAGGAGCACCGTCATCTCGGAGTCGGAGAGCGTCCCGTCGAAGTCGAACGCGATGAGCATACCTCGTCTTTCTCGTCGGTGTATCCAAACCCATCGGTTCCCGCAGTCGCCAGCCGTTGTGCTTTTGCTCGCGCCGGAGATACGGTCGGTGAGGGCACGTAGCTTAGCTCGGACTAAAGCGTCGGACTTCTAATCCGAATACCGTGGGTTCGAATCCCACCGTGCTCGTGAACCCGCCGAACATCGTGAGGCGTGGTGAACGTCCGAGGGGGGATTCGAATCAGGGAGCGGGAGGTGAGCGAGCGAACGGGAGCGACCGTGGTGAGAATCCCACCGTGCTCGTCGCCTACGATCCGTCTTCGAACACGAAGGTCCCGTCCTCCTGCACGCGCTCGCCGTCTACCTCGATGAAGGAGTCCTCGCTCATATCCACGATCATGTCGACGTGAACCGCGGAGTCGTTGTGTTCGTTCCCGTCACCGACGCAGGCGTCGTACGCGCGCCCGACAGCGAGATGGACCGTGTCGCCCATCTTCTCGTCGAACAGCATGTTGTAGGTGAACCGGTCGATATCGCGGTTCATCCCGATCCCGAGCTCGCCGATGTACTTGGCCCCCTCGTCGGTCGTGAGTATCTCGTCGAGCACGTCGGCGTTCTTCTCGGCGTCCCACTCGACGGCCTTCCCGTCCTCGAAGCGGAGGCGTGCGCCGGTGATCTCCTTGCCGCGCTGGTACACCGGCTTGTCGAAGTACACCTCGCCGTCGACGCTGTCCCGGACGGGTGCAGTGAACACCTCGCCACCGGGGAGGTTCGCGTGGCCGTCGTCGTTGATCGTCTCGTTGCCGGCGATACTCATCGTGAGATCGGTCGTCTCGCCGGAGACGAGCCGGATCGACTCCGCACCGTCCATGATTGCCGTCATCTGGGACTGGCGTTCTCTCACCTCGTCCCAGTCCTTCAGCACGGCGTCGTAGACGAAGTTCTCGTAGGCCTCGGTGGACATCTCTGCGAGCTGGGCGTTCGCGGCGGCGGGGTGCTGGGTGAGACACCACGTCTTGCCGAGCCGTTCTTCGAGGAGGGGCTGGCGGGCTTGGTCGTAGGCGCTCTGGATCCCGCCGTCGATATCGGCCTCCTCGGTGACGTTGTCCGTGCCACGGACTGCGATATAGGCGTCCATCGCCTCGAACAGCGCCATCTCGTGGTCCGGGAGCGCGAACTCGCCGTCGTGGTTGCGGAGATACGCGCGACGGAACCGCTTGCCGACACGGCTCTGAATCGCGAGGGGGTTCGCACCCACGTCGGCGAGTCGCTCGTGGAGTGCGGTCACGAGATCCTCCGCGACTGGATGGGCGTCGATGACGACGTCGTCGCCGGGCTCGACGCCGAGTGAGTGGTCGACGATGACTTCTGCGTGTTCGCGAATACGGGGGTCCATACTCCGAACAGTCGGGAGGGGGCCTAACGGATTTCGATACCGACCGTCGCGTATTTGTCTCCACGGACGAACAGCCAGTATGTCCGATTTCCGGTCTGACACCGTGACGAAGCCGTCGACGGCGATGCGCGAGGCCGCTCGCGACGCCGCCGTCGGCGATGACGTGTACGACGACGACCCGACGGTGAACGAGCTCGAAGCCCGCGCCGCCGAACTCGTCGGGACCGAGGCCGCCCTCTACGTCCCCTCCGGGACGATGGGGAACCAGATCGCCATCCGCGCCCACACCGACCGCGGCGACGAGCTGCTCTGTGAGACGGAGAGCCACATCTACAAGTGGGAGCTTGGCGGTATCGCCCAACACTCGGGCGTACAGGCCCGCACGATCGACGGTGACTCCCGGGGCGCGCTCACCCCCGAGCAGATTCATGACGGCTACGTCGACCGCGACGGCCACCGCCCCGGAACGAGCCTGCTCTGTCTCGAAAACAGCCACAACAGCAAGGGCGGAACCGCCGTCCCGCCCGACGAGATCGCCGCTGCTGCCGACGCCGCCCGCGAGCACGGAGTCTCGGTACATCTCGACGGCGCACGGCTGTTTAACGCCGCCACGGCACTCGACGTGCCAGCGAGCGATCTCGTCGCCCCCGTCGACACCGTGATGTTCTGTCTCTCCAAAGGACTCGGAGCGCCCATCGGCTCTATTCTCGCCGGCCCCGAGTCGTTCATTGAGGAGGCCCACCGTATCCGCAAGCTCTTCGGCGGCGGGATGCGACAGGCCGGAATGGTCGCTGCACCGGGACTGCTCGCGATGGAGAACCGGACGCGACTCCACGAGGACCACGCGAACGCACGACGACTCGCCGACGGTCTCCGCGAAGTGGACGGGCTCTCTGTCCACGACCCGGATACAAACATCGTGCTCGTCGACACTGACGGACCTGCGGAGACGTTTCTCGACGCGCTCGAAGCTGAAGGAGTTCAGGCGTCGCAGTTCGGGCCGCGGCAGGTCAGATTCTGCACCCACTGGGACGTGGACGAGTCCGACGTGACGGCTGCGGTCGAGGCCGCGCGTTCGGCTTAACGTCGGGACTCCCGTATTCCTTCGGAGAAAGCGAGCAGGGTCCGCCGGATGAACAGGTAGACGAAGAGGACCACGCCGATCAGGAGCGCGATGATGACCACGAGCACGGGGTCCACGTTGACCATACGAGTGGCTCTCGATTCACCGGAATAGGCGTTTCCCCTCACAACACTCATACTGATGGCAGATCACGGGACTGTGTGAGCCTGCTGCCCTCCTCCCCCGATATCTCGCCGGACGGCGACCCCCGAGTGGTCGGCGTCGACAGCGAGGACGCCGACGAACTGCTCGCCGCGCTCGGCTCCGAGACCGCCCGTCGGATCGTCGCCACGCTCCACGAGGAGCCGGCGGCCCCCGCTGCGATAGCCGACCGGATCGATAGCTCCATCCAGAACGTCCAGTACCACCTCTCCCGGCTGGAATCAGCCGGTGTCATCGAGGTCGCGGGAACCGCGTACTCGGAGAAGGGCCGCGAGATGGACGTGTACGCGCCCGCAGACAGCCCGCTCGTCATCGTCGCCGCCGAGGAGGAACGCACCTCCGGACTGCGTGCGGCACTGTCACGGCTCCTCGGTAGCATCGGCGTCCTGCTGGTCGGGAGCCTCGCGGTGCAGCAGTACTTCGGCGACGGACTGCTCGGCGGCGGGACGGCGGAGGACGCGAGCGTTGCGGCCGACGGCGGTGCTGGCTCGACCAGCACGCCGACCGGTGACGCCGGTGGATTCAGCATCGCCGAATCGACCCAAACGCCGACGCCACGGGGGACAGCGACAGGCGTTTCCGACGAGGCGACGCACACCGCCACCGAGATGGCGGCCAGCGGCGGCGACGCGCTGTTCGAATCGCTCCCACCGGGTCTGCTCTTCCTGCTCGGTGGCCTGCTCGTGCTCGCCACTATCCTCCTTCTATCGTACACTCAAAGACGCGTTTGAGCCTCGGATACGACTTTTTACTCCCCATACGTAGCCGTGGGTGCTGACCTCGGCCCTCCACTATATCGGTAGCTCGAATCGATCGAGCGTCTCCCCGTCGGGCGTGACGAGTGACCCGTCGATCAGCTTCGGCCCGACGGTCAGCTCTGCGTGTGCCGGGCGGTAACGGCGCGGATCGGCGTGACTCCCGGGGTTCAGTACGGGGAGCTGTCCGAGGCGTCTGATACCGGGATTGTGACTGTGCCCGACACAGACGAGATCGGCGTTCGACTGTCGTCCGACCATCGCGAGCGCGGTGTCGTGATGGCGATGCCCGTGGACGAGCGCCAGCCGAATCCCATCGTGTTCGACGACGGTCTCGTCCCCGAACCGCTCGCGGACGGCAGCCGGGTCGTTGTTGCCAGCGACGGCAGCGAACTCGCCGCCGGTGGACTCTACGAGCCGCTCGAACTCCGTGAGCACCGACTCGGTCATGAAATCACCGCAGTGACAGACGAGATCAGCCTCACGGAGAGCTGTCGCGGTCCGTCCGTCGAGTCGCGGCTCGTCGACTCCGTGGGTATCGGAGAGTACGAGTATCATACGCCGAGTCCAGCCGCTGACGACAAGGGCTTTCTCCTCTCACGTTGTGCCACGGGCAATGGCGAGTAGTAAATCGGTCGTTCTCGCTGCGCTGGGCGCGAACGCCGCGATCGCCGTGGTGAAGTTCGCCGGCTATCTCCTCACCGGCTCGCCGGCCATGTTATCCGAGACATACCACTCGATCTCCGACACCGGCAATCAGGTGTTTCTCCTCATCGGTATTCGCTACGGCGGTAAGTCCGCGACGCGTGCCCACCCGTTCGGCTACGGCAAAGCGCAGTTCTTCTACTCGTTTCTCGTCAGCGTGCTCCTGTTCGGCATCGCTGGCTGGGAGTCGCTCAAACACGGCTATCACGCGATTCGAGCGGCGCTCTTCCATCCCGAACCCGTCGAGGTGACACAGACGACACTCCCGGTCGTCGGCACGCAGATCCCGAGCGTCTGGGTGAACTACGCCGTGCTCGTCGGTGCGATCCTCTTCGAGTCGTACGCGTTCAAGAAGGCGTACGATTCGATGTCGACGCAGATCGACGAGCACGGCTGGTCCGGCCTTCGCGAGGCGTTTCACAAGACCTCCGACGTGACCGTTCTGACGGCGCTCACCGAGGACACGATCGCTCTTGGTGGGGCCGGTATCGCGCTCGTCGGCGTCTTCCTGACGCGCGCGACCGGGAACCCCATCTACGACGCCGTTTCGGCGGCGATTATCGGTCTCATGCTGATGGGGTTTGCCGTCGCGCTCGCGTGGGAGAACAAGCGACTCCTGTTGGGCGAGTCACTCGCGGCGGACGCCGAACGACGGCTCCGCACCCTCGTCACCGACAGCGAGGGCGTCGACCGCATCGTCGACTTCCGCACCGTCTACTTCGGCCCGGAGAAGGTCCTCGTCACTGCGGATATCGCGTTCGAGCCGGGCATCGAGACCGCCGCGATGGACGACCGTATCTCCGCCATCGAGCAGCGACTCATCGATAGCGAGCCGGATATCTCGAAGGTGTATATCGAACCGGAGCGGTAGCGAACAGGTGAACACAGCCCCGGACCGGTCGTTCACGCATTCCCCTGAATCGGTCCGGGCGGCTCTCAGCGCATACCGACGGTGGCCGCGGGTTCCGGTATAAACGTTCACACCGGTCTCGCCGACGGCCGACCCTTTTTGTCCGAGAACGCCGGATCCCCTGTGTGAGCGAGTCAGCGTCGTATCTCGACTACTTCCCGTACGAGGAGCCGTACGACCACCAGCGGGACGCGATGGGGCGGATTCGCGACGCGCTCGCGGACGAACGCGACGTGCTGTTCGAGGGAGCCTGCGGGACCGGGAAGACGCTCGCCTCCCTCGTCCCGGCGCTCGAGTACGCCGACGCCGAGAACAAGACGGTCGTCATCTCGACGAACGTCCACCAACAGACCCGGCAGTTCATTGAGGAGGCTCGCGCTATCACCCGCCAACAGCAGATACGGACGGTCGTCTTCCGCGGCAAGGGGTCGATGTGTCACATCGATGTCGACTACGACGAGTGTCAGGCGCTTCGGGACACCACCCGCGAGCTGGCCGACCAGCAGGCGGAACTCGCCGAACTCGAAGCCCGCGAACAGGAGCTGCTCGCCGCCGCACAGGACGGCAACGAGCAGGCCAGCGAGGCCCGGTCGGCGGTCATGGACGAACTCGATGCCGTTCAGGAGCGCGTCGAGGACCTCGAATCGGAGGGGAACATCTGTGAGCGCTACCACGCGAATCTCACCGAGGACACCGACGAGTTCTACGCGTGGCTCACCGGTGACGTACGCACGCCCGACGAGGTGTACGAGTACGCCGAACGGGCCGGCTTCTGTGGCTACGAACTCCTGAAGAAGGGGATGGAGGGCGTCGATCTGGTCATCTGCAACTACCACCATCTCCTCGATCCGATGATCCGCGAGCAGTTCTTCCGCTGGCTCGGCCGCGATCCCGAGGACGTGATCACGGTGTTCGACGAGGCGCACAACATTGAGGAGGCGGCCCGCGAGCACGCCACCCACCAGCTCACCGAATCGACGCTCGACTCCGCCCTCACCGAAATCGAGGACGTAGAGGATTTCCGCGTCGAGGCCGCAGAGCGCGTCGTCCGAGCGTACCGAACCGGGCTGACCGAGAGCTACGACGCCGCGCTCTCGCTGGGCGCGAAACAGTCCGTCGGTGACGACTGGCACGATCTGGAGATCGACAACGAGACCGGCCGCGACGAGGTGACGCTCGGCTTCCTGGACGCGTACGAGGGACCGGGGTTTCGTCAGGACATCGAAGCCGCGTTGAACCTCGGTTCGACGCTCGACCGCCGGTATCAGGAGGCGTACAAGGACGGCGAGACGACCACGCGCAAGGAGTGTCGCGTGCTTCAGGCGGCCGGCTTCATCGACGAGTGGATCGACAGCACCGACGAGACCACGTACCCGGTCGTTTCGGTGCGCCGCGACGACGCCGGCATCTACGGCCGCGCGGAGCTGTTCGCCTGTCTCCCCCGCTCGGTGACGGAGCCGCTGTTCGACAGCGTTCACGCCGCGGTCCTGATGTCCGCGACCCTGCGCCCGTTCGACGTGCTCTCGGACGTGCTCGGCGTCGGCGGCGCGGACGACCCGGTGACGATGGCCTACGGCGAGCAGTTCCCCGAATCGCGCCGCCGCACCTACGCCGTCGACACGCCGGCGCTGTTCGCCAGCGCGCGCGACGATCCCGGAACGCAGGAGACGCTCACGGCGACGCTCGAAGCGATCGTCCGGTTCACGCCCGGAAACACGCTCGTCTTCTGCCCGTCCTACGAGGAAGCCGAACGCTACTTCCATCGCGTCGAAACGGCGGGGCAACCGTATCTCGACCGCCCCGGCGTCTCCGCTCAGGAGCTGAAAGAGGAGTTCACGGCCGACGACGACGGCGTCCTGTTCACGTCGCTGTGGGGGACGCTCGGTGAAGGGGTGAGCTACGACGACGATCAGGCCCGGTCGGTCGTGGTCCTCGGCGTCCCGTATCCGCATCTCGACGACAGGATGGACGCGGTCGAGCAGGCGTACGCGACGGCCTTCGACGACGAGGACGCGGGCTGGGAGTACGCCGTCGAGGTCCCAACGATTCGGAAGACGCGACAGGCGCTCGGCCGGGTCGTCCGCTCGCCCGAGGACTTCGGCGTTCGGGTCCTGCTCGACGAACGTTACACCCAGTCGAAGGCGCGCGATCTCGGCGACTACTCCGTGTTCGAATCGTTCCCCGAGGAGGAGCGGGCCCAACACATCGATATCGCCCCCGAGAAGCTACGATACGCGATGTTGAACTTCTACGCCGACATGGACGCGTGGGCGGGGACACCGCCGGAGCCTTAGTCCGAGAGGGCGATCGACTCGACCGCCATCTCCCGACCGGGATGCCACACCGACAGTCTATCGACTGTCCAGGTTCGCGACTCGATCTCGCGCCCGAGTAGCGTCGCCGCGTCACCGCCGCGCGCGATAGTGACGTGCGGGTCGTACTCGCTCCCCTCGAATCCCTCGACCGGATCGAACACCGCACAGAGGTCGCGATGGAGCGATTCGAGTTCTGGCGACTCGACGGCGAGATACGCGACCGGTGCTGTCCCCGTCGGCGGCTGACGGAACAGCTCGATCCGGTCGATCTGGACCTCGAACGATCCGACGCCGTCGAGCACCGATCGCACCGCGGCCGTCATCTCCTGTCGCCGCTCGTCCGGCAGTCGCTTCACGACGAGGCTGTGACCGCGACGCGCTGTCGCCGTCAGACACTCGCTGGCGAGTCCCCGCGCGAGCCGAACGATCTCGCCCGGAACGGGGACGTTGACGCTGTACACGGTCGAAGCTCTCCTTCCGACCGTTAAATCCTGTCGAGGAGGAACGCGACGATGAGCGCGATGATGACGAGTCCCAGCAGCGGCTGGAACACGCCCAGCACCGCGAACGTGATATCGACGACGGCGTCAAGAATCTCCAGCCCGATCCAGAGCACGACGAGCAGCAACACGAGCTTCAGCAGGCCATCGGCGTCTACCATACCACCCTCTCACTCTCTATCGATATAATAGTCTGTCCGTGGCGTGTCAGCACGATCGGTCGGCGTCTCACCGGCAAAACGCTTTAGTGCCGTCTGGTCGCTAACAGGTAGTACGATGAACCACACCCTCGCCCGTGGTCGCAGCTCCACGTCGAGCGGTGTGCTCGTTCTCTCGCGACGACCGCGACCGGGCCTTTGAGCCCGCACAGTACCTACTTTCCACGACGGTCGTCCGTTTTCAACGATTTACCGCCCGGTCGGCGGTAGCCACACACCACACATCATGACGGATACAGTTGCGCTCGCCTTCTCGGGCGGGCTCGACACGACGGTCTGCGTCCCGCTACTGAAAGAGGAGTACGGCTACGACGAGGTGATCGGCGTCACGGTCGACGTCGGCCAGCCCGACGAGGAGTTCGCTGAGGCCGAGGAGACGGCCGACGCCCTCGGTCTCGACATCCACGTCGTCGACGCAAAAGCCGAGTTCGCCGCGCTCGCGTTCGACGGCGTCCGAGCCAACGCCACCTACCAGGGCTACCCGCTCGGAACCGCCCTCGCGCGCCCGGTCATCGCATCGGCAATCCTGAGCGTGGCCGAGGCGGAGGGCTGTACCGGTATCGCCCACGGCTGTACGGGCAAGGGGAACGATCAGCTCCGCTTCGAGACCGTCTGGCGCGACGCTGATCTCGACGTCATCGCCCCCGTCCGCGAGCTGGGGCTGACCCGCGAGTGGGAGCAGGCGTACGCCGCCGAGCGCGATCTCCCGGTCGAGGCCGGCAACGGCGGCGACTACTCCATCGACACGAACCTCTGGTCTCGCTCCGTCGAGGGGAAGGAGCTGGAGGAGCCGGGGTTCGTCCCGGACGAGGAGATATACGAGTGGACGGAGCCACCGACGACGGCCACCGAGGAGATCGAACTCACCTTCGAGCAGGGGTATCCGGTCGCGCTCGACGGGCAGGAGTACGATCCGGTCGAGCTCATCGAGACGCTAAACGAGCTGGCCGGCTCCCACGGCGTCGGTCGCACCGACACGATGGAAGACCGCATGCTCGGGCTGAAGGTGCGCGAGAACTACGAACACCCGGCCGCGACGACGCTGTTGAACGCCCATCAGGGGCTGGAGGATCTCGTCCTCACGAAGGAGGAGCGCTCGTTCAAGACGCAGGTGGACGACCAGTGGGCCGAGAAGGGGTATCAGGGGCTGGTGAACGGCCCGCTCGTGGCGGCGCTCGACTCGTTCATCGCCACGACCAACGAGCGCGTCACCGGGACCGTGACCGTCCGCTTCGAGGGCGGACGGGCGCGCGTCGTCGGTCGTGAGTCGCCGTACGCCGTCTACTCCGCCGACGCCGCCTCGTTCGACACGGAGGCCGTCACCAGCGGTATCGAGCAGGCCGACGCGACCGGCGTCGCGAAGTACCACGGCTTTCAGGAGCGACTCGCCAACCGTCAGACGGCCGCTGCCGACGAACAGCAGGGCGCCACCGCGACGGACGGGGGGCTCGGCGACGAGTCGCCGCTCTCGGGAACGGATATCGACGCGACAGTGAAACAGCAGGAGGACGAGTAGATGAGCGAGGAACCTGCCGGCGACGTGGTGCGCGGTGAGCGGTTCAGCGGTGGCCCGGCCCGCGGGTTCCTCTCGTCGCTGGCCGCCGACGAACGCATCTTCCGCGCCGATCTGCAGGTGGACCGCGCACACGCCGTCATGCTCGCGGAACAGGGGATCGTCACCGACGCGGAGGCGACCGAGATCCTGCGTGGACTCGCCGCCGTCGAGCGTGCCGGCCACGCCGATCTCCCCGATGGCGAGGACGTTCACTCGGCCATCGAGACGGCCGTTATCGACAGGGTCGGTCCCGTTGGCGGGAAGATGCACACCGGGCGCTCGCGCAACGACGAGGTGGCGACGTGTCTGCGCCACCGGCTCCGCAGCGATATCGTCGAGACGGTCGAGACGGTGCTCGCGTTCCGCGAGTCGCTGTGTGCGCTGGCCGAGCGCGAACGGGAGACGACGATGCCCGGCTTCACGCATCTCCAGTTCGCCCAGCCGACGACCGTCGGCCACTATCTGCTGTCGTACGAGTCGGCGCTCGCCCGCGACACCGAACGGCTGCTCGCGGCGTTCGACCGGACGAACCGCTCACCGCTGGGTGCGGCGGCCTTCGCCGGCACGACGTTCGATATCGACCGCGACCGTACCGCCGAGCTACTGGGCTTCGATTCGGTCATCGAGAACAGCACGGATGCGGTGTCCGCACGCGACTTTCTCACCGAGACCACGGCCGCGCTCGCGACGCTCGCAACGACGCTGTCGGGGATCGCCGAGGATCTCATCATCTTCGCGAGCGAGGGGTACGTCGAGCTTCACGACGACTACGCCTCGACCTCCTCGATCATGCCACAGAAGAAGAACCCCGACTCGCTGGAGCTGGTCCGTGCCGTGGCCGGCGACGCGAGTGCCGGACTCGACGGGCTCCTCACGACGCTGAAGGGGCTTCCCCGCGCGTACAACCGCGATCTCCAGCGCGCGCACGGCCACGCGTTCGAAACCATCGACACTGTGACCGAGGCGACCACTGTCGCCGCCGGGGCAGTCGCTACCGCCGACTGGGACGCCGATGTGCTTGCCGACGAGGCCGGCGAGGGGTTCTCGACAGCTACCGGCGTGGCCGATCTCCTCGCAGCCGGCGGGCTTCCCTTCCGTACTGCCCACGAACTCGTGGCACGAGCAGCCGAACAGGGAGCCGATCGCGCGGCGATCGAGTCGGCAGCCGCCGAGAGCGGGGTCGATCTCGACGAGTACATCGAACCGACCGCGCTCGATGCCGCCCTCGATCCCGATCAGAGCGTCGCCTCTCGTGACTCGTACGGCGGACCAGCCCCCGAGGCCGTCGCTTCTGCCCTCGACCGTGCCACGGCTGACGTCGCCGACGCCCAAGCGGCACTCGCTGCTCGCACCGAGACCCTCACCGAGGGAGAGACCCTGCTGGAGACGGAGGTGGCCTCGTATGTCTGAGCCGCGCTCGCGGAACTCGACCGCGCGACCGGAATCTTGGAGACAGTGACGACACGCCTATGACTCGGTTCACCGAGATCGACGACCTGACACGCGATGAACTGGCCGACGTACTCACCCGCAGCGAGGAGCTGAAAGAGCGAACCCGTCGGGGGAAACCACACCCGAAGCTGGCCGGGGCGTCGATGGCGATGCTCTTCGAGAAGCCCTCGACGCGCACGCGTATCTCCTTCGAGACGGGGATGACACAGCTCGGCGGACACGCCCTCTTCCTCGGCCCAAACGACATCCAGCTCGGCCACGGCGAACCGATCAGGGACACTGGACGCGTCCTCTCCCGGTACGTCGATGTCGTGATGGCCCGGATGTTCGACCACTCGGACGTGACCGAGCTCGCGGAGTACGCCTCGATTCCTGTTATCAACGGGCTGACCGACGACGCCCACCCGTGTCAGACCCTCGCGGACCTGCTCACGATCCGGGAGCTGACGGGCGGTTTCGACGCCTCCGTCGCTTGGGTCGGTGACGGGAACAACGTCTGTCGCTCGCTCATCGCGGGCGCGGCGATGACCGACCTCGATCTGACCGTCGCCACCCCCGACGGCTACGGGCCCGGCTCCGACGTGCTCAACCGCGCGGGCGAACTCGGGGCCGTCCCCGATCTCACCGACGACCCCGATACCGCCATCGCCGACGCCGATATCGTCTACACCGACGTCTGGGTGTCGATGGGGCAGGAGGACGAACGCGACTCGAAGCTCGCGGCCTTCGACGGCTTCCAGATCACGCCCGAGCGACTGGGCGACCGTCACCTGCTCCACTGTCTCCCCGCCCACCGCGGCGAGGAGATCACCGACGCGGCGCTGGAGAGCGACAACGCCGCCGTCTGGCGGCAGGCCGAAAACCGCCTCCACGCACAGAAGGGACTGTTGACGTCTCTCGTAGTCGACTAACCGACTTACTCGTCGTCCGAACCATGACGCATCCCGATTGCGCGAAAGAGGGCCGCGACACGCGATTGGCCACGCTTGATCCGGCCATCTGATCCACGCTGTGATCTATCCATGTAGCTGATTATAGGAGCCTATATATTAAACCTACGCCAGCGAGCAGCAGGAGCAGCAGCAGAAACAGACCGAGTGGCGATTGAACTGGGGAGACCTCGTATGAACTGGTTATGATACTCAGTATGCCGGCTGTGATGAGGAGTGTGCTCCCGGTCAGAAGCGCGACGGTTGCCCGCTCAAGATTTCGTTCATTCGATTCCAACTCCCGCTTTGCGAACGCGATCTCGTCGAGGTAATCTCCGACGAGTTCCCGTCGATAGCGTGAACGATCGTATCTCGGATCGAACCCCCGAGAGAGACGAGTAGTACCGATTCCAGTAGTGACTGTTGTCAGTATATAACTCCCGTCGGCCAGAAAGGCGGCCGAAAACACGAGCAGTACACCTAAAAGCGCGGTGCCGACCGAGAGATAACCGAGTGTACCGAGCGCATCTAACCCGCCCGCTGCGATGGCCGATGCCACGAACCCGAGTATGAGGACCGCCGTACGGGAGATACGTGATGAACGCTCGTCAACGCGGGCGATTTCGTCGGTAACTTTGTCGAACCGACGCTGTGTCTCTGACAGCGCCAGTTCGGGAGCGTCTGGCGGCGAGATACTACTAGATTGATGCTCTTGTTATTCAAATTTTTGCTTCAAATAGGCGTAGTGTTAGTTAATCTGCGAGCGCAGAGCTGAGCCAGATCCCGAGACGTGGAAGCTCTCTACACCGACTGCGTATTCACGACTGAGCGACGACCTGTGTATCTGAACACTGGCGGTGAGGAGAGCGGGTCTTCGAGATAGTACTCTACTGTGACGTCGGCCTGCAGCTCCTGAGTCTGAATGTACACGCCCGACCCGGCGGAGCGGAGTCCGGGAGCGACGATGTGTTTCCGAATCCGGCCGTCTGGAGCTATATCGTTACCGCGCTCCTCCGAGGGCCGTGACGCTGAACCGCTCTACACTGTCGAACGTGAATTATGACCTATTCCGACGAGATCGTTTGAATCTATCACCGACGTACGCTCCTACCCCTCCGGTCAGACACAACAGAACGACCAGTAAGAGAGTAACAGTAACTGCAAGAACCAGCTGTGACCCAGTGTACCACGTAGGTTGATCGAACGTACTCACGGCTTTGACATCCTCCCCACCCTGAAGGGCGAGGATTCCAGCGCGGGACAGCGGGCCGGTCCCGTGTCCCCGCTGGCAACTTCCTCCCGCTGGATGGGGTCCGGGTTGGGAGTACCGGGTTCGTGCGCGATCCGTCGGCCCCGTGAGGGG
>PXQU01000009.1 GCA_003021785.1 Halobacteriales archaeon QH_7_65_31
GATACGCTGTCAGGAGACTTAATGCCGGCGGTTGTGGCGGCGTTGTCGGATTCATCCCTGCCGTGAACGGCGGGGTTTTCTCCTCGTACTTTCCGTAACGACAGTGTAGAACTGCCACACGACGGGGATAGATGCGAAAAGCCCGATTACGATACCGAAATCACGGGGTGGATGCTCCTGCTGTGTGAAGATGTACCCTGTTACAACTCCCGAAAAGAAAACCGGGAGAAATGCCAATTCAGGTCCTGTCTGTCTCAAATAGTTCACTCCCGCAACGACAGAGCACGCGAGACCTGCCAGAACAGCGAATAGAACGATCTCACTGTCAGAACTGCTTTTTATGTTAGTGAGTTCGGACCACGGCATAATATGATGTCTGTCGTACAGCGTGATAAATATATGCACACGTGTTCTATCCGTGCTGTACCGACCGGTCCGGCAACGACGACGCTCAGTACCGACCTGTGTGAGATATGCACGACGAGTGGACCGCCTACGTCCACGACCGAATCGACGAGCTCGCCGAGTGAGAGGTTTCGGCTGGTAACCATTTTTGTCTCCTCATCCCGTCCCGTCGGTATGAGCGACACAGCGAGCGACAGCGAGACGGAGGAGCAGCTCGAAGTGTGGTGTGCCGGCGAGGAGTGGTGTCCGATCACGGCGACGGCTACGATTCTGGGCAAGAAGTGGCATCCCGTCATCATCCACCGGCTCATCGCCGAGCCGCGAGGGTTCAACGACCTCCAGCGCGCCGTCGACGGCATCTCCTCGAAGGTGCTCTCCGACTCGCTTGAGACGCTGGAAGGCCACGGTCTCGTCGCCCGCGAGGTCGTGAGCGAGAAGCCGTTCCGGGTCGAGTACTCCGTCACCGACCGCGGCGGCTCGCTCGAACCGGTCATCGAGTCGATGCGCGAGTGGGGCGAGACGCATCTGGCCGCCGAGGGGTAGCTGTCGCGACCGCCCGCTATTTGTGCGCTGCCCGCCCACGTAGCGTATGACCGGCCTGACGCTCCCCGACCGTCCGACTCCGCCCGAGGAAGCCGACGACGTGTGGCTCCACTGTATCGACTGCGGCGAACAGCACCTGCCGTTCGAGGAGGTGCTGTTCACCTGCCCCGACTGTGACGGGCTGTTAGAGGTCCGCTACGCCGAGTACCCGACCTTCGACGAGTTCGACGGCGACGAGCGCGTGTGGCGGTACAGCGCCGCGCTCCCGTTCGAGTCGGGCGTCTCGCTCCCCGAAGGCGGGACTCAGCTCCACGAGGTCCCGCGGCTGGAGACCGACATCGGCGTCCGAAATCTGCGCGTGAAACACGAGGGGATGAACCCCACCGGCTCGTTCAAGGACAGGGGGATGACCGTCGGCGTCCGGGTCGCACGGGAGCTCAACGTGGACCGGCTCGCCTGCGCCTCGACCGGTAACCCCTCCGCCGCCCTCGCGGCCTACGGTGCTCGCGCCGGGCTCGAAACGCTCGTGCTCCTGCCGGAGGGGAACGTCGCCGCCGGAAAAATTGCACAGGCGAGCCTCCACGGCGCGCGCATCCTCGAAGTCGACGGTAACTTCGACGACTGTCTCGACCGCGTGCAGGACCTCGCGAACCGCGGCGAGGCGTATCTGCTCAACTCGCTCAACCCGTACCGACTGGAGGGACAGAAGACCATCGGGCTGGAAATCCTCGAACGGTTCCGCGACGAGGAGGGTCGCTTCCCGGATCGCATCGTGCTCCCGGTCGGGAACGCGGGCAACACCGCCGCGCTGTACAAGTGTTTCCGCGAGCTCGTCCACTCGGGCGCGCTCGCCCCCGGTGACGTGCCCAAGCTGACGGGGGTGCAGGCGGAGGGGGCCGCGCCGATGGTCGAGGCAATCGAGGAGGGCCGCGAGGACACTCGCCGGTGGACGGACGTAGAGACCATCGCGACGGCTATCCGCATCGGCAACCCTGTCAACGCGCCGAAGGCGCTACCGGGGATCCGTGAAACCGGCGGCACTGCCGTCGCGGTGAGCGACGCGGAGATCACGGACGCACAGCGCGATCTCGCCGGTGAAGGTATCGGCGTCGAACCGGCCAGTGCGGCGAGCGTCGCCGGGCTGCGTAAACTCGTCGCGCGGGGCGAGGTCTCGACCGGCGAGGACGTCGTCTGTCTCACGACCGGCCACCTGCTGAAAGACCCCGACGCCGCGGCCGCCGCCGGCAACGAGCCGGAGGGCGTCCCGAACGACACCGACGACATCCTTCGGCATCTCGCCGGGCAATCAGTCGGCGGTGGCCTGCTCGGACGGCTTCGCCGTCTGTTCTGAGCTAATCGTACAAGCGGTGAGAGACTGACTTTCTCGGGCGAGACGCATCGCTACTGCGCAGTGCGTCGATAGCCGAGACCGACTGTGGCAATCGCAAGCAACAGGCCAACCACCACCATCCGAAGCCGGGTCTCGATGATGTACGCAAGCCCTGCACCGATCGGTCCCGATGGTGCGAAGACGACAGTCGTCCTGCCGAGGTTGTCGGTCACCTCCGTCGGCCACACCGCCATCCCGTTCTGTTGCTCGCTGTCATCCGGAATGCGGTGGGCGACCGTCTCTCCAAGCCCACGGACTGTAACGCGATACGCACCGATCGACGGCTGGTAGCTCGACTGGTCGAAATCGAAGACAGCGACACCGCCGGGATACTGCGCTGCCGACTTCCCTCGATACTGAACGGTGAGCTGCTGGCCGTCGAGCGTTGCCGTCAGATTCTCCGGCCGCGTGACAATACGCGTGCTCTCGGTGACGCGCTGACGATACCGGTCCTCCCTCCGGAGTCGCTCGGCCGTCTCCTCACTCACGGTTGCCGTCTCCACCCACCGTGTCGTGCCGTCGTCGCCAACGGTCACGGTAAGAGAGCTATTGCGTATCGTCGCGTCAGGCTGATCGGGCGGATACCCCCCGTCGTCGGCCAGTCCACAGATACCGCACACGTCGACGGGCGGTGGTGCGCCACTCCCAACGCTCACAGCAATCACGATAACGAACAGGAGGGCAAACAGCGGCATGACGGACCGTCGCATATCTATCCGTGGTCGTAATGAAAGCAAAATACTACCGCCCGCGCTCGATACCGTCGAGGGCGATGTAGGTGATGTCGATGATGCGGTCGTCGGCGAGCAGCTGCTCGCGTGCGCCCGCCGGAATCTCGTGATCGACGTTGTACACCGTCAGCGCCGCGCCGCCGATGGTCTCACGGGCGTTGTACATCCCGGCGATGTTGATGTCGTACTCACCCATGACCGAGCCGAGCAGGCCGATAACCCCCGGCTCGTCCGTGTTCCGCGCGATGACCATCTGCCCGCCCGGAATCGCATCGACGCGATACCCGTCGATCCGGACGATACGCGGGTCGTCATCGTTGAACAGCGTCCCGCAGACGGCGACGGAGTCGCTCTCGCCGGTGACGGTGACAGTGACGAGACTCTGGAAATCGTCCGACTGTCGGCGCTTGCTCTCCGTCACCTCGATGCCGCGCTCCTCGGCGATCTCTTGTGCGTTGACGCTGTTCACTTGGAGCTGTGACGGCTCGAACACGCCTTTCAGTCCGCTCGCGGTGACGAGGTCGATCTCCTCGTCGGCGATATCTCCCTCGTAGGCGATCTCGATCGCTTCGAGGCGACCGTCGAGCAGCTGGACGGCGATCTCGCCGGCGGTCTCGGCGATCCCGATATACGGCTCGACGCGGGGAAACGCGGCGGCGTCCATCGACGGCGCGTTCAGGGCGTTCACCACCGGCTCGCCGGCGAAGGCCGCGAGCACCTGCTCCGCGATCGAGGTCGCGACGTGCTCCTGTGCCGCGCTCGTCGACGCGCCGAGATGCGGCGTGGTGACGATCCCATCCACGTCGAGTAGCGGTGAGTCTGCGGGCAGCGGCTCCTCACCGAACACGTCGAGTGCTGCACCGGCGAGCGTGCCGTCCTCGACGGCCGCCGCGAGCGCCGGCTCGTCGACGATCCCGCCGCGCGCACAGTTGACGACGTAGCCGCCGTCCAGCCTCGCCAGCTCGTCGTCGCTGATGAGGCCCTCCGTCTCCGGCGTGAGCGGCGTGTGGATCGTCAGGATATCCGCTCGGTCGAGGACGACGTCCAGCTCAGCGAGCTCCGCGCCGAGCTGGTCGGCGCGCTCCTCGGAGATGTACGGATCGTACGCGACGAGCTCCATCCCGAGCGCGGCGAGTCGCTTGGCGACCTCCTGCCCGACGCGACCCAGTCCGACGACGCCGAGCGTCTTGCCGTTCACCTCCGTCCCGAGGTAGTCGCCTTTCGCCCACTCGCCTCGTGTGAGGCGGTCGTGTGCCTGCGGGATCGAGCGCGCGCTGGCGAACGCCATCGCGACGGTGTGTTCCGCGGCGGCCCGGACGTTCCCCTCGGGGGCGTTCGCGACGATGACTCCGTGGTCGGTCGCGGCGTCGATGTCGATGTTGTCCACGCCGATGCCGGCGCGGCCGACGATCCGAAGCTCCGACGCGGCGGCGAGTAGCTCGCGAGTCACCTCGGTCCCGGAGCGGACGATCAGCGCGTGGGCGTCGGCGACCGCCTCGCGGAGCGCGTCTCCCGTCAGCTCGTATTCGGTCTCTACCTCGTGGCCGGCCTCGCGAAGCCGGTCGAGACCGACGTCTGCGATTGGGTCCGTGACGAGTACGTTCACACCGGGAGCGAGTGCGGGCTGTGGTTAACGTTTTGCTCCACGACAGCTTTCACCCCGTGTCCAAGCATAGCCCTTATCGGCCGCTCTGTGGAATGACGGGTAATGGCCGTCATCGGGACCGTCGGGCTACCGGGCAGCGGCAAGGGAGAGTTCGCCAGCGTCGCGGACGATCTCGGCATCCCGGTCGTCACCATGGGCGATGTCATCCGTGCGGAGTGTCGTCGCCGCGGTCTCGATCCCGCAGACCACCACGGTCGCGTCGCGCGATCGCTCCGCGAGGAGCACGGCCCGCTCGCTGTCGCCGAACGCTCGATTCCCGTCATTCGGGACGCGCTCGAAGAGAACGACACCGTCGTCGTCGACGGGCTTCGCTCGGCCGCGGAGCTCGAACAGCTCCGCTCGGCGTTCGGCGATGCGTTCACGCTCGTCGCCATCGAAGCGCCCTCGGAAACGCGCGCACAGCGCATCGACGCTCGCGGTCGAGACAACAGCGCCCGTGAGACGCTCCGCCAGCGCGACGAGCGCGAACTCGGATTCGGACTCGGCGAGGCGATCGAGCGGGCCGACCGAACCATCGAGAACGACGGCTCGCTCGCAGCGTTCCACGAGCAGGTCCACGAGATACTCCAATGATATTCGCCGTCGACGTACGGGCGGAGACGCCCGTCAACGAGACCGAGCTGCCAGCCCGCGTCGAACGCGCCGTCCGAACCGTTCTCCCCGACGCCGACACCCACACCGAGGACGGGCGACTCGTCGCCGAAACGCACGATCTCGCGCGGTTCTCCGAGCTGCTGCACGAACAGGAGATCCTCGACACCGCACGCAACGCCTTCGAGGTGGACGCCGAGGGGTTCTCCTTCCGACTGAAGAAGGCCGCCGCCTTCGAGGGGACGGTCAACTTCGCCGTCGGCTCACCGGGCGAGCTCGGCGTCATCGACGTGCGCGTCGACGTGCGCGAGCCGTCCGTCGAGCGGTATATCGATCACGTCATTCCCTCCACGGAAGGGGGAGAGCCGATCTGAACAGCAGACGGTCGCGTTTGTCAGTCCGAACAGCCGCTACGAGACTCAGGCCGCCGGCATATCGTCACGAACGAGCAAGTAGAGGACGAGAAAGACGAGCGGGCCGGCAAGGACGTAGAGGTATCCCGTGTAGCTCAGAAAGACCGTGATCGGGAGACCAAATCCCCACTGCCATGCCCACTTGCTCCCGCGATCTTCCGCATCACGATACACCCACAGGCCGAGGGTGGGATACAGCGCGAGGAAGACCGCAAACACGATGATAAATTCGTCCATGTGAACAGTATGTAGTACTGAGGTTCTCAGGTGATAAATACCATACACTCTATCTGATAGTGTGTCTGTATGACATGGCGACGGTCAGACAGTGGTCACCAGAGAAGAACCGCTGAATGGCGGAAATAAATGATAAACGTAGATCTCTGACGTGGCCGAGCGCGTGCGTATCGCTGGAGTCGTCAAACCCATCGCTAAAGCCCCGAGACCTGAATCGCGACCCACTCCGAGTAGTCCCGCCGTCGCCACAGCCGCACCTCGGTCACCCACTTCACCCACTGGAAGCCGCGGCGACCGGGCGCGACCAGCCGCATCGGTCGCCCGTGACCGTGGCTCAGCGGCTCGCCGTCGACGTGTGTCGCGAGCAGCGAGTCGCGCGCCTCCGAGAGCGGGAGCGACCACCGGTAGCCCGTCACCGAGCGGAACTGCACCCACGAGGCTCCCGAGACCGGCTCCACCGTATCGAGTAGCTCCCCGACGGAGAGCCCGCGCCAGTCGTGCTCTGAGTACCAGCCGCTCGTACAGTCGAGCAGCGCGCGCTGCTCGGTGTCGAACGCGAGATCGCCGGCGTCGAACGTCCGTTCCGCGGCGACCGCCCCCGTCACCGACAGCGACCACGTCTCGGTATCGAGCGGGTCGGGGTCGTCGGCGACCCACGCCGTCACGGGGAACTCGTTTCCGCCGTCGGACCCCTGCTCGCGCGAGCCGGTGTCGCGGCGCGCGGTCCCGAGGGCGTCACTCGCCCGGTAGGCCGCCGCGCCGAGGGTCACCATCCCCACCCACGAGAGGGTCTGTCGCCGGTCGCGGAGCGTCGCCCGCGAGGGGAGCCGCAGCCGGTCGCGCAGATGGCCGACGAGCACGACCGTCGTCGCTACCCCGAGCACGCCGTGGACGAACAGCAGGGTAAACGCGCCCGGCAGTGCGGCTCCGAACACCCACGCGATACCGGTCGCGAGCGCGGCGACCGCGAGCACGGTGAGCAGTATCGAGACGGCGACGCGCCCGGAGCGGGCTCGCACGCCGGCGCGGATCCGCGCACGGACCCGCCACAGCTTCAGACTCAGGAAGCCGACGAGCGTGATCCCGACGCCGCCGTGGACGAGGAACAGCCACGTGTCGCCGGGGCGGGCGACCAGCCCGGCGAGCCCCGTTGCGAGGGCGACACTCACCCCGGCGAGTAGCGAGTAGTCCACGATATCGGCGTCCATACGCCTGTCTACGGCTGCTGATACTTGAGCGTTCGATCGGTTCGGCGGCACGCGAACAGTTATACCGCAGTATCGCGTAGATAGTACAATGTCCAACACCGTTCTCTACGCAGATGCAGACGCGACACGGCGAACAGCCGTGGCCGACGCGTTGGACGAAACCCCGGGACTGTCGGCGGTCGGCGTCGAGTCGATCCGGGCGGCTCGCGAGCGGCTCGCCGGACAGCAGATGGACGCGATCGTCGCGGGACCGACACTGACCGACGGGGCGGGTCACGATCTCACGACGATGGCCCGATCGATCGTCCCCCGGCTCCCGCTGTTCCTGTACGCCGACGCATCGACGCTCGCTGCTGCCCCGGAGTCGACGCTCACCGGACGGTACGACGCCGACCGTCTCTCGCCGTCGGCACTCGCCAGCCGGCTCGGCGTCACCATCGACGAGCGCCCGTCTGCGATCGCGGGCCAGTCTGGAATCGACGAGCGACCGGCGACGCGACGCGCGGAGCGCGAGCGATCCCGCCTCGCCGCCGTCGACGAGTACGACATCACGGCGGCTTCGGAGCTCCCGTTCAATCGACTCAGTGAACTGGCGGCCGACGCGCTGGACGCGTCCGTCGCGTACGTCGGCTTCGTCACCGACACCGACCACCTGTTTCTCGGCGCGACCGGTCTCGACTGGGACCGCATCGACCGGGCGAACTCCATCTGCACGCACGGTCTCTGTGAGGCGTCACATCTGGCCGTGGAGGATCTCCTCGCTGACCCGCGGTTCGCGACTATCGGCGGGTTAGAGAAAACGGGGCTGCGCTCGTATCTCGGCGTTCCGCTCCGCACGCCCAGAGACGAGACCCTCGGTATGCTCTGCGTGATGGACACCGAGCCGCGCGAGTACGACGACTCCGATGTGGAACAGCTCCGCGGCTTCGCACAGACGGTGATGGATATGCTCTCCGTACAGCGTCCGGACCCGCTGGATCCCGCGTTCGACTCGTAGCCGGACCCGACGCCGTTCGGGATCGCTCAGCCCGACAGCGCCTCGACGACGTCGATGAAGCCGCTCCCGTAGTACCGCTTGTCGTAGCCGTCGGGGACGCTCGCGGCCCGTCGCAGCGCGCTCTCGACTTGATTCGCATTGTATCCCGGATTCGCGCTCTTCACGAGGGCGGCCGCACCAGCGACCTGCGGGGCGGCCATCGACGTGCCCTGCTTGTACCCGTAGCCCGGGACGTGTTCGTCTGGTTTCGCGGTGACGATATCCGGCTCGCCGTCGCCGTCCAGATCTGCGGTCTCTTTCTCGCCGACGGGGGTAAACGTCGTCGACAGTACCCAGTCACCGAGTATCTTGAACAGCTCGCCGGGGGTGAGTTCACCGTCGCCGTCACCGTCGTTATCACTCGCCTGCAACCGTGCCAGAGCCTCGAAGTCCAGATCACCGCCCGGCGCAGCGAGATCGACGGCGTTCGTGCCGAAGTTCGTGTAGTTCGCGGGAGATTCCGCCGGATCGTCCGGGCCGCCGTCGCCGATCAGGAACCCCTTGGGACCGGTCGCCGCGACCGACAGCCCCTGTGCGCCCTCGTTCGGGATGCTGATGACGTCTCCGTCCTTCTGGAGGTCCGCCCCGTCGTTGCCGGCGGCGATGACGAGTAGCGTCCCCTCCTTGTTCGCGAACGTCATCGTCTTGTTGAGTGCACCGCCGTAGAACGATCCGAGGCCCTGCCGCGGGATCGGGTAGCCCCCGAGCGAGAGGTTCGCGACGTCGGAGTCGATGGCGGCCGCGTAGGCGATCGCGGCGAGGATCGCGCCGAACGACGCGCCGCCCCCGGAGAACACGCGCAGATCGACCAGCTCCGTGCCGGGCGCGGTCCCGACGACACCGCTGCCGTCGTCGCTGGCGGCGATCGTTCCAGCGACGTGGGTTCCGTGGTCGTCGAACAGCGCACCTGTCCCGTTTGTGTCCGGCGAGAAGTTCCGCGACAGCTCCTCGTTGACGCTCAGGTCCGGATGGCCGGCGAAGACGCCGCCGTCGATGACCGAGACGCGCGTCCCCTCACCGCGCGTCACTGTCTGTGCCTGCTTGACGTCCTGTGCCTGTTTGTCCCAAGCGAACGTGTCGTAGAGGTCCGTATCGACGTTCGGGAGGTCGTTGCTCTCCTCGCTCGCCAGCGTGTCCGGCGTCTCCGGTTCCTCCAGCCGCAAGACGGTGTCGGCGGCGAACTCCTTGACCGCCTTCGAACGCCGTAGCGTCTGCTCGTCGCCCCGTACCACCGCGAGATCGACGCCGGGCATCTCGTGGACGATCTCGGCGTCCTCGGGCGAGCGCTTCCCGCGTGTTTCGATGATATACTGGTCGCGAGATTCGGCGGCGACGGCTGTCGATCCCACGGCGATTCCTCCGAGAACGGATCCGCTCAGCTTCAGCACCGATCGTCTGGTCTGCTTTGCCATACCAGACAGCCGTACACAGCTACTTGACTTAAACTTTCATTCAGCCGCCGGCCCTCCGTCGATCACGTCGAGAAGAGACTCGTGTGGACGGGCGCGAAATCGTCGCCGGCATCCCGCTCGACGGTGTCCGAGACCGCTCGCCCGCGCACGCCCGATTCGAGGAACTCCTCCAGCGGCGGCCCGACGTGTTCCGGCTCAACGAGGAAGGCGTCGTGGCCGTGATCGGACTCCACGACGTGGTGGGCGGTCTGGGTGTCCGTCGCGCGGAACGCGTCGGCCACGGACTCACCCTGCTCGGCGGTGAAATGCCAGTCGCCGGTGAAGGAGAGGACGAGCGCCTCGCCGTCGAACGCCGCCAGCGCGTCGCTGTCGGACTCGTAGCCGCTCGCGAGATCGTAGCTGTCCATCGCACGCGTCAGATACAGGTAGGCGTTGGCGTCGAACCGCTGTGCGAACCGCTCGCCGTTGTAGTCGAGATACGACTCCACCTCGCGATACGGAAAAAAGCCCGCGGCGGGGTCAAGCTCGAACGCGTCGCGAGCGGCGTCCATCCCGGCCGAGCGTCGGCCGAACCGCCGCTCCATCGAGGACTTCGAGAGGTACATGACGTGACCGAGCTGTCGCGCGAGCGCGAGCCCCTGCACCGGGCCAGCTCCGTCGTAGTAGTCGCCGTCCTGCCACTCCGGATCGGTCGTGATGGCGCGTCGAGCGATGGACTCGACGGCGAGACACTGCGCGTCGAGCCGCGCTCCCGTCGCGACTGCGAGCACCTTCTCGACGTGGTCGGGATGGCGTTTCGCCCAGTCGAGCGCGTTCATTCCGCCGACGCTCCCCCCGACGACCGCGTGGAGATTCGGGACGCCGAGCTCGTCGAGTAGCCGGCGCTGTGCGCGCGTCCAGTCACCGACCGTGACGGCCGGGAATCGGGTCCCCCACGGCTCACCGTCGGGGGCCTCCGAGGATGGGCCGGAGGAGCCGTAACACGAGCCGGGGACGTTCATGCAGACGACGTAGTAGTCGTTCGTGTCGACGGCCTTCCCCGGGCCGACGATGTCGTCCCACCACGCGGCGGCCTGCCCGGCGGTGTCCTCCCGGCGACGGCGACCGGCGACGTGCTGTGAGCCGGTGAGCGCGTGACAGACGAGGATAGCATTCTCACCGGTGAACGTCCCGTACGTCTCGTAGGCGAGCTCGAGATCGGGAACCGACTCCCCGCAGTCGAAGGTGAACTCACCGACGCTGACGGTGTCGCTCATATCGCTGCCTCCAGATCCGCGATGATGTCCTCGCTGTCCTCGATCCCGACCGACAGACGGAGCAGGTCCGGGGTGACACCGGAGGCGCGCTGTTCCGACTCCGAGAGCTGGGCGTGTGTCGTGCTCGCGGGGTGGATGACGAGCGTGCGCGCGTCGCCGACGTTAGCGAGGAACGTCGCCACCTCGACCGACTCACAGACGCGCGTCCCGCCCTCGTATCCGTCCGTCAGTCCGAAGGTGACCATTCCGCCGTAGCCGGACAGATACTCGCTCGCGAGACCGTGCGTCTCGTGGCTATCGAGTCCCGGGTAGTTCACCCACGCCACGTCGCCGTGGTCGTCCAGATACTCGGCGACGGCGAGCGCGTTCTCGCAGTGGCGCTCCATCCGCAGCCCGAGGGTCTGGACGCCCTGAAGCGTGGCCCACGCGTCGAAGGGCGACTGCTGATCGCCGAGCGACCGGAGGCCTCGCTGGCGAACCGCGTACTCGAAGGCCCGATCGCCGAACCGATCGGTGAAATCCAGCCCGTCGAACGCCGGACTGTCGGTCAGCTCGGGGTAGTCGCCGGCGTGCCAGTCGAACTCGCCGCCGTCGATCAGAATCCCGCCGACGGTCGTTCCCGAGCCGTGTATCCACTTCGTGGTGGACTCCCAGACGATGTCAGCACCGTGCTCCAGCGGGCGACACAGCGCCGGCGTCGCGAACGTGTTGTCCACGAACAGGGGCACGTCGTGTGCGTGTGCGACCGCCGCGATCTCCTCGAACGGCGGGGTGACGAGCGCGGGATTGCCGATGGTCTCGACGTGGACGTACGCCGTGTCGTCGTCGATCGCCGCCTCGTACGCCTCGGGATCGAGCGTGTCCACGAACCGGGTCTCGATCCCCCGGCGCGCGGCGGTGTGGTTCAGATACGCGTGTGTGCCGCCGTAGATCGAAGACGCCGAGACGACGTTGTCGCCCGCCTCGGCGAGGACGAGGGTGGCGGCGTCGAACGCGGCCATCCCCGAGGCGGTCGCACAGGCTCCGCTCCCCCCGTGGAGGGAGGCGAGCCGACGCTCTAACACCTCCGTCGTCGGGTTCGAGATGCGCGAGTACATATGCTCGTCGCGACCGAGTGCGTACAGCTCAGCCGCCTGCTCGGCGCTCTCGAACTCGTAGGAGGAGGTCTGGTGGATCGGAACCGACGCCGCCCCGGTCGCCGGATCGGTCTCCCGACCGGCGTGGAGCGCCCGCGTGTCGAAGCCGCGCGTGTTCATGTACTGTATGCATACTCATCGAGCTTCGTATAACTCATAGTTACGGCAATATCTGCTGACAGCGAGAGACCACGAGATTTATTCAGCTCACAGGAAACCGTTCGGGTATGACTGACGCGGACAACGTCCTCTTCGTCGTGCTGGACACCGTCCGGAAGGACCATCTCACGCCGTACGGCTACGACCGCGAGACGACGCCGACGCTCGACGCCCTCGCCGGCGAGGCGACCGTCTACGAGCAGGCCGTCTCCCCCGCCCCGTGGACCCTGCCCACCCACGCCTCCATGTTCACCGGGCTGTATCCGAGCCAGCACGGCGCGAGTCAGGAACAGCCATATCTCGACGACTCCGTCGGCACGCTCGCGGAGACCCTGCGCGCCGACGGCTACGACACGGCGTGTTACTCCTCGAACGCGTGGATCACCCCGTACACCCGGCTGACTGCCGGCTTCGACGAACAGGACAACTTCTTCGAGGTGATGCCCGGCGAGTTCCTCTCCGGGACGCTCGCTGACCTCTGGCAGCGGGTCAACGACAACGATACGCTCCGGGCGGTCGCGAACCGACTCGTCGAGATCGGCAACGACGTTCACGAGTACTTCGCCGGCGGCGAGGGAGCCGACTCCAAGACGCCCGACGTCATCGACAACGCCATCGAGTTCACCGACGAGCGCGACGAGTGGTTCACGTTCGTTAATCTGATGGACGCCCACCTCCCCGTTTACCCGCCCGACGAGTACGCCGAGCAGTTCGCGCCCGATGTCGATGCGACCGAGGTGTGTCAGAACTCGAAGGAGTACAACTCGGGGGCACGCGACATCTCCGAGAGCGAGTTCGAGGATATCGAGGGACTCTACGACGCCGAAATCCGCCATATGGACGCCGAACTCGACCGGCTGTTCTCGCATCTCAAGCGAACCGACCAGTGGGAGGACACTCTCGTCGTGGTGTGTGCAGACCACGGTGAACTCCACGGCGAACACGGGCTGTACGGCCACGAGTTCGGTATCTACGACCAGCTCGTGAACGTCCCGCTCATCCTCAAGACGCCGGACGGGGAGCCGGGCCGCGACGACCAGCAGGTCGAGATGCAGGACCTATACCACACGATCCTCGACTTCGCCGGCGCGACCGATGCCGTCGGTGAACCCCTCGACACCGCCCGGTCGCTCCTCTCTGCTGACTACCGCGACTTCGCCGACGGCGAGTACGCCTTCATCGAGTACCACCGGCCGGTGGTCGAACTCAAGCAGCTGGAGACGAAGGCGGACGAGGCGGGTATCGATCTCGACGAGACCTCCCGCTACTACTCCCGGATGCGCGCGGCCCGCCGGACAGATGGAAAATACATCCGCAACGAGCGCATCGCCGACGAGGCCTACCGTCTCGACAGCGATCCGGCGGAATCCGACGACCGCATCGACGATCCCGACGCGGTCATCGAGGAGATCGAGGCGACACTGCGGGAGTTCGAGACGCGCGTCGGGGAGACGTGGGACGACGAGTACGATCCCGACGCCGACGTGCTCGGTGAGATGGACGGGACGACGAAGGACCGTCTGCAGGACCTCGGCTATCTGGAGTAGTGGCCCGTTCGCTCCCGTTCGACCGCGCGACGGTCGCCAAGACCCTCGCCGGATTCGCCGTCGCCGCCATCGTCCTCTCGCTCGTCGCCTCGCAGTTCGGGCTCGCCGAGGTGGCCGAGACGCTCGCCGGCGCGGACCTCCGCTGGCTCGCGGTCGGCTGTCTCTCCACCACGCTCTGTCTCGTCCTGTGGGGGAAGGCGTGGCACATCGTCCTCCGGGTCGCCGGGGTCGAGGTCCCGTTCCGTCGGCTCGTCGGCACGTACTTCGCCGCGACGTTCGCCAACTACGTCACCCCGCTCGGACAGGCCGGCGGCGAGCCGTTCATCGCGTACGTCCTCTCGCGCGACACCGACGCCAGCTACGAGGAGTCTCTCGCCTCCGTCGTCACCGCCGACCTGCTGAATCTGCTCCCCTTCTTCTCCTTCTCTGCGGTCGGGCTCTCTGTCCTGCTCGCGCAGTCGTCGCTCCCGGGTGCGGCCCAGTCGCTCGCCGTTGGACTGCTCGCAATGGCCGTCGGCGTCCCGCTCTTCGTCGGCGTCGCGTGGCGCTACCGCGAGCGCGTCCGGGCCGGCGTACTCCGGCTCGTCCGCCCGCTCGCTGGGGTAATCGGTCGTCTCTCTGTCGAAAGGGTCGCAACTCGTCTCGACGAGCTGTACGAGTCGTTCGGGCGTATCGCGCGGGACCGGCGCGCCCTCGTCGCCGCCGTCGCGTTCGCGTACGCCGGCTGGGTGTTCTTCGCGCTCCCGCTCTACTTCGCGGGCCGGACGCTCGCGGTTCCGGCTATCGACCCGTTACTCGTTCTGTTCGTCGTCCCGGCCTCGACGCTCGCCGGCCTGACGCCCTCACCGGGCGGGACCGGCGGTGTCGAACTCGCGCTGGTCGCGCTGTTGGTCGCACTGACGCCGGTGTCGAACGCCGTGGCGCTCTCGGTCGCACTGGTGTACCGCGTGATGAGCTACTGGTTCGCGCTGGTCGTCGGTGGGATGGCCGCCGTGGGCGTCGTGGCTCGCTCGTGACGCCGTCCGGGTTCGGCGTTCGGCTGCGGTACTGATTCAAAAACTGAACACCGATCGCGGTGTCGGTGCTGTCAGAGAGCGCCGATCCGGGTGTCCCGACGACACGAGCAGCACCGGACGCAGAACGGTCAGTACGTAGGTTCAAGACAAAAGCCGGGACCAACAGCGAGTATGCTGTGACGAGTCGCCCGCGACGCCCGAGGCGGGAGCACGGCGGAGCGTCGCGCGTCCGTAGCCGTCTGTTCGCTACACCGAGAGCCGTTCGTACACGTCGACGATCCCGTCGCGCACGTCGGCCATCGGGACACCGGCAGCGTCGGCCAGCGCCAGCGCGCCGCCCATCCCGACCCCCTCTTTGGCCTCGCCGGCGAGATACCCCTCGAACGCGACGTGACTGTCATCGAAGCCGGGGTCGGTGACCATCACGTCGAGCGCAAATCGCTCTGCGGCCGCGTCCAAGTCGACGTTCGGGTCGGCGTCGATGAAGGAGGTGGTCGCGAGCGAGAGCCGCCCGGCTCCGCCGGCGTGACGGACGAGCGCAGCGACGGCGAGTAGCTGCGTTCCACCGGCGAGCGTCACCGGCGTCTCCGTCTCCAGCGCACCGACAGTCAGTCCCGCGAGCACCGATCCCGTCGGGTCACCCATCCGGCGGACGGCGCGTTTCGGCTGCCCGTCACACGCGCCCGGGGCGAGATCACTGGCCGCTAACCCCTCCTCGACTACCCGCTGTTTCAGGTCGAGCGGATTCGATCGCAGCGACGAGGAAACGCCCGTCGCGTCCGTCTCCCCGAGTGCTGTCAGCACACCGAGGGCGGTCGTCGTTCCGCCCGGAATCGTCTCGGCGAGCACCAAGTCGTCGTCGAGCGCACGCCCGAACTGCCGGGCGGCTTCCCACGCGCCGTACGCCGTCGGGACCGGCTCGTCCTCGCGAATATCGCGGCCCGGCGTCGCACCGACGGTCACGGTTCCGGCAGCCGTTGGCTCCGACAGTCCAGCATCCACGACCGTCACCGGCAGCGGTATCTGCTCGCGCACAGCCCGGGTCACGACCGCCGGCGTCGGACAGCCGCTCGGCGAGACAGGCGTCACCGGCGCACGCACCGGGTGGCCGTATTCGAGTATCTCCGCGTCGGCACTCGGCGTGTGGACCAGCAGATCGTCGTTCGCGCCCGCGGCGCTTACCCCGTCGATGGCTGCCGTCTCAGTCGTTCCCGCGGCGAGGACAAGTCGCGTCATACCACTGCTGTGACGGGCCGACGCTTGTGTGGTGCGGTCCGTAGCGAGCGCTTTTGCTCGTGGCGGCCGTCGGTTCGGCATGGCTTGGAGCACGGACGATATTCCCGACCAGAGCGACCGCCGGTTCGTCGTCACCGGCGCGAACAGCGGTATCGGCAGAGCGGCGACGCGCGAGCTTGCCCGCGCCGGCGGCACGGTCGTGATGGCCTGTCGCTCGATCGACCGCGGCGAAGCCGCCTGCGCTGACATCCGCGAGGAGATACCGGCGGCGAGCCTCCGCGTCGAGCCGCTCGATCTGGCGAATCTCGACTCGATCCGCGACTTCGCCGCCCGACTGGACGAGCAGATCGACGTGCTCGTCAACAACGCCGGCGTGATGGCGATCCCCCGAGACGAGACCGACGACGGCTTCGAGATGCAGCTCGGCGTCAACCATCTCGGCCACTTCGCGCTCACCGGGCTCCTGCTCGATCAGATCCGCGATCGCGTCGTTACGGTTTCGTCCCGCGCTCACGAGAACGGTGCGATCGACTTCGACGATCCGCACTCGCGGGCGAGCTACGATCGGTGGGGAGCCTACGGCCAGTCGAAGCTCGCGAACCTCCTCTTCGCGTACGAACTCGACCGGCGAAGCGATCTGGTGAGTCTCGCTTGTCATCCGGGGTTCGCTGCGACGAATCTTCAGGGCGGTGCGGTGAGCTCACTGCCGATGCGTCTCGTCATGGGCGTCGTGAACCGCACGCTCGCGCAGTCGGCCGCGGCCGGCGCGCTCCCGACGCTGTACGCCGCGACCGACCGCGACGCCGAGGGCGGCCAGTATATCGGCCCCGGCGGCTTCGGTCAGATGCGTGGCGCTCCCGAGCCACAGGAATCGACCGATCGCTCGTACGAGGAGACGCTCGCGAAGCGGCTCTGGACGTTCTCCGAGGACGAGACCGGGGTCGCCTACCCGTTCTGAATAGCTCTGTCTCCGCCGCCCGCGAGTGACGCGATCGGCTATCGCCACCGCCACATTTATCAACCATTGTGTGCACATCGTTAACATGGACGATATCTTCGTCGGCCGACTCATGTCGACCGATCTCACGACAGTCACCCCGGACACCCTCGTCGAGTCGGCGGCGAAGCTGATGATCGACGGGGTCGTCGGGTCCGTGCTCATCGTCGAACCGGACGACACGCTCGCGGGGATCCTCACCCGGACGGACTTCGTCCACATCGTCGCGGGCCAAGAGCCGAAAGACCAGACGCCGGTCTCTGCGTACATGTCCGACGATCCCGTCACCATCTCCGCACAGGCGAGCGTCGCGGAGGCCGCCGATCTGATGGTCGAGTCCGGCGTCCACCACCTCCCCGTCGTGGACGACGACGCCGGTGTCATCGGTATTCAGTCGAGCGACTTCTCGAACCGGACGACCTCGTACGAGCCCTCCGTTCGCCGCTCCGTCTCGGCGTAGCCGCGGCTCGGATAGAACGCCATCGCCTGCGTCTGGCGGGCCGCCGTCTCCAGCACGACCCGTTCGTAGCCCGCCTCGCTGGCACGGGTTTCGAGCGCCTCGATGAGACGCGAGCCGTACCCCTCGCCCTGCGCGTCGGGTGCGACGGCCATCCGCAGCAGCTCCACGCCCGACTCTCGCGGCTTGTAGCCGCCCATCGCGACGATCCCACTGTCGGATTCGAGGACGAGCAGCTCCCCGCCGATCTCACGGTACGACTCGACGGGCGTTTCGAGATCCTCGTTGCCGGGAACATCGTCGGGATCGGAGCCGGCAGACCGGATCGCCGCGCGGTGGAGGTCGAGAATCGGCTCGCGGTCCGACTCGCGGACGGGCCGGAGCCTCACGCGAACCCGACCCCTTCGGTCGTCGTTCGCTCGCCGACCAGCCACTCGACGTGATCGGCCGCGTACTCGCGGTGGCCCTCCTCCAGTGCGCCGATGGCGTCCTCGACGAGGACGACCCGATAATCGCGTAACCCAGCGCTGGCCGCGGTGTGGAGCACACAGACGTTCGCGAGCGTCCCACAGAACAGCAGCGTGTCGATCCCTCGCGTCGAGAGCCACGCGTCGAGCTCGGTCTCGTGGAAGGCGTCGTAGCTGTGTTTCTCCACGACGTGATCGTCGTCCGCGACCGGGAGAGCATCACACAGCTCCGCGCCCCACGAGCCTTCGAGGACGTGCTCGCCCCAGCGCTCGAACTCGTCGTAGCTGTGGTTCCCCTCGAACTGCTCGGGCGGGTGCACGTCCCTCGTATAAACGACGCGCACGTCGGCGTCGTGGGCGGTACTCGCGAGCTGTGTACACGGCTCGACGACCGTCTCGCTGCCGGGCGCGTAGAGCGCACCATCGGGGTGACAGAAGTCGCGTTGCATGTCCACGACGACGAGCGCCGTCGTCCCGGGATCGAACTGCGTCATACCGAACCGACGGCCCTGACGCCGAAAAGTATCACCCCGTGGACACCGGCGCTTTTCACCGTGGCCCACGAGGAACACGTATGCGAACGCACGCGACCATCCTCCTCGTGGTCTTCGTCGCCCTCGCCGGCTGTAGCGTCGGCTACAGCGGCTCGACTGCGACGCCGGCAGACGAGGCGACGCCCGCGACCGAGCCCGGCACTGCGACGTCAGCTGAGACAGGGATCCCCGACCCGGCAACGAATCCCCCTGACCCCGAGACGGACGTGATCGGGTGGGAGAACGGCTACTGGGCCAACGAGACGCTCTCGATCGACCGCAGCGACGGACTCGACGACACCGAGCGCGAGCAGATCGTCGCCCGCGCGATGGCACGCGTCGAGACCGTCCGCGAGCTGGAGTTCGACGAGACGGTCCCCGTCGAGCTGCTGTCTCGCGAGGAGTATCAAAACAGCCAGTACAGCGGCAGTGGCGACCGCTCCGAGGCGTCCTCTACCTTCGATAACGCGAAGTTCGAGGGGCTGTTCCTCGTCGGCGAGGACGAGGACTCACTGACCGCCCAGCAGTCGAATCGCGGCTCGTCGGTCGCCGGCTTCTACACGCCGAGCAACGACCGTATCGTCGTCATCTACGACGGCGAGACGGCCGATCTCCCCGGCGAGCGAACGCTCGGTCACGAGCTGACCCACGCGCTGCAGGACCAGCATTTCAACCTCTCTTCGATCACCGCCGGCTCACGCGAGGAGTCGAACGCTCAGTCCGGTCTCATCGAAGGAGGCGCGAATCTCGTTCAGGAGCGGTACATGGCCAACTGCGGCGACGAGTGGGAGTGTCTCTCGGATCCGCAGTCCGGCTCCGGCTCCGGCGGCGATCTCCATCTCGGCATCTACATCATGAACTTCTTCCCGTACGACGACGGACCGGCCTTCGTCGAGTTCTATCAGGAGCGCGGCGGCTGGGACCGCGTCGACGCGATGTACGACGATCTGCCGGCCTCGACCGAACAGATCGCCACCCCCGAGAAGTACGCCGTCGACCCGGACCCGCCGACGGACGTGTCGCTAACCGACGAGAACACGAACGGCTGGGAGCGGGTCAACCCGCCCGGACGGGAGCCGACCGCGCATCTCGGCCAGTCCGCGATGACGGCGATGTTCGGCTACACGCTGTACGCTGACGGCGGAAACACGCCGGTTCTCCAGCCGGACGAGCTACTCAATCTCGACTCGAACGGCGAGATCGTCCAGCCGCCGTTCGAGTACACCGCGCCACCGGTTCGTGGCTGGGACGGTGACCGGATGCATATCTACCAGAAAGACGCCGAGACGGCCTACGTCTGGAGATCCGTCTGGGACAGCCCGGCAGACGCCACCGAGTTCGCCGAGAGCTACACCGACCTGCTCGCCTACTGGGGCGGCAGCCAGCAGACCGGCGATATCTACACCATTCCGGACGGCCCGTACGCCGACGCGTTCCGCGTCACCGTCGACGGTGACACCGTCACGATCGTGAACGCGCCGACGACCGACGATCTCCCCGACGTCCACGAGTAGCTTTTTCGACGGGCCGACCGACCGTTCGGTATGTTCGATATCGTCTCGCCGGATGCCATCGCCGACGGCCGGGCGACGGACGCCTACTTCCAGCGCACCCGGGAGAGTCTCGACGGCGCGGGACACGATCCCCACGTCGTCTGTGAGGTGACGGCCGATCAGTTCCCGACCGGCGAGTTCGAGGTGTTCGCCGGCATCGAGGACGCGGCACAGCTCCTCGCCGGCCACGAAATCGACGTGCACGCGCTCCGCGAGGGGCAGCTGTTCGACGGGGGCCCGGTGATGCGGATCGAGGGGCGCTATCTGGCGTTCGCCGAGTTGGAGACCTCGCTGCTCGGCTTCCTCTCGCCCGCGAGCGGGTGGGCGACGAGCGCGCGCGAGATCGCGACCGCTGCAGGCGACCGGATCGCCTTCTCCTTCGGCGCGCGCCACGTCCACCCCTCGACGGCCGCTGCCCTCGAACGGAGTGCGCTCGTCGGTGGGATGGACGGCATCTCACACGTCGCCGCCGGGGATGTCCTCAACCGAGCGCCGAGCGGGACGATGCCACACGCGCTCGTCATCACCTTCGGGCAAGGGAATCAGGAGCAGGCGTGGCAGGCGTTCGACGCACACGCACCTGAAGACGTGCCGCGAATCGCGCTCACCGACACCTACGCCGACGAGACGGAGGAAGCCCTTCGAGCGGCCCGCGCTGTCGATGATCTCGACGGAGTCCGACTCGACACGACCGGCTCCCGTCGCGGCGATTTCGAGCATATCGTCCGTGAGGTCCGGTGGACGCTCGACGACGCTGGCTTCGACGAGGTGGACATCCTCGTCTCCGGCGGGGTCACCGCCGAGGCAGTCCGACGGCTCCGCCCGCACGTCGATGGCTTCGGCGTCGGCTCCGCGATCTCCGAGGGCCCGTCGGTCGATTTCGGGCTGGATATCGTCGAACGCGAGGGCGAGGGCGCGGCCAAACGCGGGAAGCTGACCGGCGCGAAGGCCGTCTACCGGGCCGACGGTGACCACGTCGTCGAGCCGGCCGACGCCCCTGCACTGGAGGACGCCGAACCCCTCCTCGAACCGCTCATCAAGGACGGCGAAATCGTTCGCGAGTTCGATCTCGACGCCGCGGCCGATCGGTGCGCACGGGACGCGGAGCGCGTCGGATTCGGGAGTAAGTAGCAGTCACTCTGCATTCGGGAGCGACCGAAAGGGAGACGCGTCTTTTTACGTCTTCGCCGACGAGCCTGCGGCTCGTCGGGCAACGAGTGGCTGAGAGGAGTAAGCCCCCTTCTGTTCGCTCCGGCATTCGGCTGAGCACCCGCCGCGGTCTCCGGGCTACCAAGCACGACGGGCTTGCACCGGCGAGGATTCGCCGTTCCATCGATCCCACTCCATCGGCGTTCTGCGGGTTCACTTCCTCCCCTCGCGGGTCGGGTCGCGCGCGTCATCACTCCGGAGTGGACGTGTCGTTGCTGTTCCAGTGCCAGCGGTCTCCCGCTCTGGACGTGTGTCCAGTCGCCTGCCCGGTCGGTGGGGGGACTTTCCTCGCCACCGGGGTCCTACTCCCGGTACGGCGGTGGCCGGACTCTCTCTGCCATCCGACCCTTCGGCCCCACCGACCTAAACACGTTGGACCGCGCACGTCGCTCGTTCGCGCCACGACCGCACTCCGGGTGACGCTCTGTCGGATCTCCGAGCGACGTACAAACGTAAAGTGTCTTTCTCGCGAACACGGTCGCATGACCGACGAGGTGATCGACGACGTCGACAGAGCGATCCTGTACGCGCTCCAAGAGGACGCCCGAAACACGTCGTCGGGGGACATCGCAGAACGGACCGGTATCTCCGACAGCGCCGTCCGAAAGCGGCTTCAGCGTCTCGAATCCGACGGCGTGATCAAAGGATACAGCGCCAGTCTCGACTATCAGAAGTCGGGCTACCCGCTCCGGATGTTGCTCTACTGCACCGCCGCGATCCCCGAGCGCGGCAGGCTCATCCCCGATATTCTGGAGATCGACGGGGTGGTCGCAGTTCAGGAGCTGGTCACCGGTGAGCAGAATCTCCTCGTCACCGCCGTCGGCGAATCGGACGACGATATCACCCCCGTCGCACAGGAACTCCTCGATATGGGGCTCACGGTCGCCGATGAGGTCCTCGTCCGGAGCCACGAGACGACGCCCTTCGGCAGGTTCGACGCCGAGACGCGGGCCGGAGACGACGCTTAAACGAGCACGCGCTTGACGTCTCGCTCGCTCGCGCGACGAACGACCGCCCGTACCGGATCGACGGCCCCCGTCAGGTTGTCCGAGTCGCCGTCGAGGACGAGGAGCGCGGCCCGGCGACCGGAGGCGATGACACCGCAGTCGAGTCCGGCTATCTCCGCACCCGCCGTCGTCGCCATACGTAACACCTCCCGGGCGGTCACGTCGAACCGCTTCGCCGCGTACGCCATCTCCCGGAACATCGACGGGGAGTTCAACATGACGTTGTCGGTTCCGAGCGCGACCGTCGTGTGGTCGAGCAGTTCCCGCACCGACGGGGCTCCGACGTCGAGCACGGCGTTCGCGCGCGGACAGACCGCGATCGGAACCGACTGATCGGCGACTCGCTGCAGGTGCTCCCGCTCCGCGTGTACCATGTGGACGAGGAGGTCCGGCTCCAGATCGAGTGCCGGATGGATATCGGTCGCGTCTGGCTCTCCGGCGTGGATCGCGAAGGGCACGCCGCGGTCCCGACAGACGGCACGCTGTTCGGCGAAGTCGGCGTCGTTCGCTCCGGAGGCTCCGTACCCGTCGGCGACATCGAGGACCGACTGGCTTCCGCTTCCGAAGATGAATGGAGTGAGGGGAGTAGGCGCTGCCGCATCGCGAAGCGCGCGCGCCCCGGCAGTGCCGGACTCCCGGAAGTCCAGACAGGAGACTGTCCCGGTCTGGTTCATGAACCGAAGCGTCCGGCGCATCGCCGACACGAGATCGGAGCGGTCGGCGGCCGCCAACCGTCGGTGTTTCAGACTGTCCGGCGGTGCGACCGCCTCGTCGAGCGACAGCCCGACGGCCGCTTCCTTCGCGACGGAGTCGCCCAGATGCGTGTGGGCGTTGACGAACGCCGGCAGTACGATGTCGGTCGACGTCGTCTCGGTCTCCTCGACGCGCTCGACGTGCCCGTCTTCGACGATGACACGACCACGAATCGGCTCGAAGGACCGACCGGCGAGGACGGTTCCCGAGAGTGCTTCCATACCAACACTCCGGAGTAGGGAGCAATATGCTTTCTTGACCGCCGCCCCCGCTGTCCCCGCCTCCGTCGAGATCATCCCGTTCTATGATGTCCGTATGAAGAACAGGCTGTGAATACAGACAGATTTAACAAACGCTCTGTTCAAGAGTATCGGTAAACACGACCGAAAGCGTACTTTCCGGGACGCATCGGGCGTTCTGCCGGGTCGTACGACGGATCGAACGATGTCAGGACACAGCTCGAAACCGACGGTCGGAGCGCTCCCGGACACGACGGCCGATTCACCGTTCGTGCCCGTCGCAGTAACGTGGCTCGTGTGGTCGCTGTTCGCTGTGAGTATCGCCGTCCTCGTCGCCCGAATCCGGCTCGACGGCGTGTGGGAGATCCGCGGGCTGGTCGCCGTCGACGGTCTGACCGTCCTGCTGTGGGCGGTTGTCACCTTCTTCAGCGGTATCGTTCACAGCTACTCGCGCCGCTACATGGCCGGCAGCGTCCGCGAAACGAGGTTCTTCCTCGCCGCGTTCGGATTCACGGTGACCGTGATGGCGCTCGTCGCGGCCGACCACGTCGTCCTGTTCGGGAGCCTGTGGCTGGCGATGGGGATGGTCATGGCGGCACTCATCGGCACGATCGACGGCTGGAAACAGGCACGGGCGGCTGCAGCGATCGCCCGGAGATACTTCATCGCCAGCAGTGTGTTGCTCGCGGTCGCGCTCGCCGCGCTGTGGCGGGCGACCGGGCTGGCGACGATCTCGGGCATCGGCGCGGCGAGCGACTCGCTCGGTGGTCCGCTGTGGCTGGTCGCCGCCGTCGCGCTCGTGCTCGCGGCGATGATCCAGTCCGCCCTCGTTCCGTTCCACGGCTGGCTGCTCTCCTCGATGACCGCACCGACGCCGGCGTCTGCGCTGATGCACGCCGGGTTCGTCAACGCGGGCGGTGTCCTGCTCACCCGCTTCGCTCCGGTGATTACGGTCGACTCCACGCTCATGCTCGCCGTGGTCGCGATCGGCGCGGCGAGTGCCGGCGGCGGGAAGCTCCTGAAGTCGGTCCAGACGGACGTCAAGGGGAAGCTCGGCTGCTCGACGGTCGGACAGATGGGGTTCATGATCATGCAGGTCGGGCTCGGCTTCTTCGGGGCCGCGATCACCCATCTCATCTTGCACGGGTTCTACAAGGCGTATCAGTTCCTCAGCTCGGGCGAACAGGTCGAACAGACGAGTCCGAGCGCGACCGCCGAGCACACGGTGGGCCGCGTACCGAGTGCCGTCGGCTTCGTCGTGGTGTCGCTGACCGGGCTCGCCGGTGGCGCACTGTTCACGGTGTTGACGGGGAAGGGAGCGACCCTCGACAGCGGCCTGCTGTTGACCTTCTTCGTCGTCCTCACCGTGCTCCACGCGGCTCGCGGCGCGGTCCGACACACCTCGACTCCGCCGCTCGCCCGCTACGGGGCCGTCCCGCTGGTGTCCCTCCCCGCTATCGTCGTCTACGCCGTCGTCTACGAGGGCATATCAGACCTCTTGCCTGTCGGCACGGCGGCGACCGAACTCACCGTACTTCACGGCGTCGTCGCCGTCGCCTTCCTCGGTATCTACGTCGCCATCGAGATCGGCGTCCACGAACACAGCCGGCGGCTGTACGTCGCACTGCTGAACGCCACGCAGCCGCCGTCGGACACCGTACTGACCTCCACGGAGGAGTACAATGAGTACTGATCCCGCCGTCCGCGACAGCATCGACGAGGCGGCGACCACCGTCGGCTCCCTCTGGCCCGTCCACTCGTTCGTGACGGCCAACCCCCTCTCCGGGTTCGAGGGCCGACCGTTCGGGGAGGCCGTCGAGCGAGCAGCCACGCTACTCGGCGGTCGCGGCTACCCCAGCGCCGAGACGTTCGAAGCGGCGCTGGAACGCGGTCAGATCGACCCGACGCGTCTCGAAGCGGAGCTCGCCGCGGCAGGCTACGAGGAGAACCCCGAGACGTTACTCAGCCGCATGGCCGACGCGACCGACAGCACGAACGGTGACGCGGACACCGCCACTGATCACGTCGACCGGGTGTTGAGCAAGTGGCTCTCGGCGTTCCTCGACGAGGGGAGCGCCCACTGGTCGATGCCGAACCGCGAGGCGGGATTCTACGCCGCGTTCCGCGACATGGCGACGCACGACAGCGATATCCCCGACGAGGGGATCGTCGCCGACCTGCCCGAAGACCCGACCGAAGCCATCGAGGCGGCCTTGGACTCACAGCCCGAGGGTCAGTGGACGGATACACTCACGTCGCAGCTGGCCGCGCTCCCGGGGTGGACCGGGTTCATCAAACAGCGCGCCGAGAGCGATGGCGCGTGGCAGTCGGCGTATCCGATCTCGTTGGACGGCTACCTCGCGGCGCGGCTGGCACTGCTGGATGCCGTCGATGCCGACATCGAGCCGGACGACGCCGCCGACGTGAATACAGCCGACGATCTCGCTCGGGCGTTCCTGCGCGCTTGGGAAGCGACCTACCGTGACGACCTCGTCGGGACCGTTGCGGCCCGAAGTCGGTCGATAGACGACGCCGAGGCGTCAGACCGCCCGGACGCGCAGTTGGTCTTCTGTATCGACACCCGCTCGGAGATCATCCGCCGTCACGTCGAGACGACGGGCGCGTACGAGACCTACGGGTACGCCGGCTTCTTCGGCGTCCCGATGGAGTATCAGGGGTACGACGCCGATGTCTCGGTCGACGCCTGTCCACCGATCCTCGATCCACAGCATCACGTCGTCGACGTTCCGAACGACGACGAGACACGGACCCAGTACGACCGCAGATCCGGCGTCCGTGCGGCCGTCGACGAGATCATCGAACTACTGAAAGCCAACGCCGCTACCGCCTACGGCTACGTCGAAACCGCCGGGAGCGGCTACGGGCTCTCGCTCGCGGCCCGGACGCTCGTCCCCGGACGCGTTCACGACCTGATCGACGCCGCCGCCGAAGTAGTCCCAGACGAACGCGAGTTCTGCGAGCCGACCGTTCACCACCAGCAGACCCGCTCCGGGGATCTGCCCGTGGGGCTGACCCGCGAGGAGCAGGTCGAGTACGCCGCGACCGCCTTCGAGCTGATGGGGTTCGAGGAGTTCAGTCGCCTCGTCGTCTTCACCGGCCACGCCAGCGAGACGACGAACAATCCCTACGATTCGAGTCTCGACTGCGGCGCCTGTGCGGGCAACCCCGGTGGCCCGAACGCTCGCGTCCTCGCGACGATCTGTAACGACGAATCCGTCAGGACCGAACTCCGCGACCGCGGATTCGAGATCCCCGAGGACACGGTCTTTCTCGCTGGCGAACACAACACGACGACAGACGAGGTGGAACTGTTCGCCGACGACGTGCCCGAGAGCCACGCAGACGAACTCGACCGGTTGCGCGCGGACCTCGCGACGGCCCGCGAGCACGCGACCGCCGAGCGCGCCGAATCGATGGGCGTCGACGGCTCCACCGGTATCAGCGAGACGGAACGCCGTGCCGCCGACTGGGCCGAGACGCGTCCCGAGTGGGGGTTGGCCGGCAACGCCGGCTTCGTCATCGGTCCCCGCGAGCTGACGAGCGACCGCGATCTCGACGGGCGCGCGTTCCTCCACTCGTACGACTGGTCGACCGACCCCACCGGGGACGCACTCGAAGCCATCTTCACCGGTCCCATGGTCGTTACGCAGTGGATCAACGCCCAGTACTACTTCTCGACGGTCGACAACGCCGTCTACGGCAGCGGGTCGAAGGTGACCCAGAACCCGGTCGGCAACGTCGGCGTGTATCAGGGCAACGGCGGCGATCTGATGGCCGGACTCCCGCTCCAGTCCCTGATGGCCGCAGACGACGAACCGCACCACCAACCTCTCCGCCTCTCCACGGTGGTTCACGCACCGGTCGAGCGGGTCACCGACATTTTATCCGACCACCGGAAGCTGACCGAGCTTCTGGACAACGACTGGCTCTCACTGACGGTCGTCGATCCGACGCAGGAGCACCGCGTCTTCCGCTACGAGGCGTCACTGGAGTGGATCGCAGTGTCCGAACGGCCCGAAACACACCCGGGGCCGTCGAACACCCCGACTGTCGCAGACGACTGAGACGTCCGACGATCACGTTCGCGCCAACGCCGATTTGATATAGCAGTATGTGGTTTATTCTCGACAGCGACCCGGCTACCGCCCATCACGGTATCTCTCGAAAAAGAAGAATGAGCTACGCGAGCAGTCGGATTCCGTCGAAGCTCCCGTCTCGAAGCGTCTCGGCTACTCGTTCGGTGTCGATCTCCGGCATCTCGTTGGGGTACTTGCGCTGGAAGTAGCTCACGATGTTCGCGCAATCGCGATCGAGGAACGCCTCGGCGTTCTCGTGGTCGGTCGGGACGGCCTGCGGCCAGTCGAAGACGGTGACGCCGTCTGTCGCGACGAAGACGTTGTACTCCGACATATCGGCGTGGACGTACCCCTGCCGGTAGGCTTCGGCCATCTCGTCGAGGATCAGATCCAACACGCTGACCGCCTGCTCGGGATCGAGCTTCGCCTTCGACAGCTCGACGCCGTCGAGCTTCTCCATCACGACCGCGTGGCGACTCTGCCCGACTGGCTGTGGGACCGACACCTCCGGATACACCGCTCGAAGCGCCTCGTGTTCGCGCTCCGCGGCCTTTCGCGCGGTGTAGAACCACGAGATGTGGTCGTTGTCGGCGGTGTACTTCCGCTCGCGATTCACCTCACGGAAGTTCGTGTACCCCTCGCGGTGGAACTTCAGCGCGAGCGGCTTGTACGAGCGGGCCTCGTACACGTCGGACTCCTTGCCGACGCCGAGCGGTGCACCGACCCCTTCGATCGTCTCGCGCTCGGAGAACGTGCGGAGCGCGAGCGCGTCGTACCCTTCGAACGTGAGCCGGAAACCCGTGTACTGGATCGTCTTGCGCTCGATGAGCTCGCGTTTCTCACACCGATCGAGCCGATACGTCATCTCCTCGCCGTCGAGCCGCGAGAACTCCGCGATCTTCCCCTGCGCGACCCATCGCGAGAACCGCATTCCCTGTTCGAGCCCGGAGAGCAGATAGAAATCCTCCGGCTCCAGCTCCGCCATCACCGGAGCGACGTTCTGTACCATACCGGCTGTTCTCCCCGCAGACGCAAAAACGGCTCGTGGCACGGGTTGTAAACCATATATGACGATACGGAATCAGTGCCCTCCAATCACAGAGGTTCGGCGTTTGGATTTCTACGAACTACCAATTTTATTATATAATGGCTATGACTGGCACAGGAGGTGCCAAGCTACTTAGTTAATAACTCGATGGCTATCAAATACCAATCACCTACATCGGATTTTATCTTTTGTAGGCGAGAAACCCCCGTCGTTCACGGCGGGGTTGAATCGCCGTATTAGTAGATTTACCGGCGTACAACCCGTCTGTGATACCAACCGAGGCGGTCCATCCGCCCGATGTAATGAGACAGTATCGGGAGGTCCACTCGGTCGTTCGACGGGATCCCCGTCGAGTCGCCCGCTGTGGATACCGTCAGAAAACAACCAAGATACTCCCGAATCCACCGAGGATAGGGATACCGGGGGCGTGGCACTCCCTGTATCACGACGGACTTCTCATTACTATATGAGACAGTTGTGTCGATGGTTCGTACTCTCTTTTCAAGATCAAGTGAATTCGTATCACTTCTTATACTGAAAGTTATCCTTTTGAAACTGTTATCATCGTTTTCTTGGCACATATCGTACTCAAGGGCTGCGGCGATGACGTCGTTAGCCTCCTCATCACGTCCGATACAGAGGTAGGATTTTTCCGCATCGGCTTTAACAATAGGAACATCAATAAGAACAGCTTCTTTCTCGCCATTCATCCGAATAACGGTCATGTCTTCAGGATTCAACTGCTCTCCGCGTTCGTTTACACGCTCTCTGAGTTGGCTGTATTCAGGTTCGTTTGAGAGACTCTGGAATACCTGTTGGGCTTTGTCACCAGAGAGTTTCGTTACTGGATGTTGCTCACCTGTTAATATATTTGACACAGCTGAGCCTGTTTCATTCGACGCTTCTTGATCCGACTCATTGATATCATCTTTCATATTGGCAGATGGTGCTGAGATTATTGAATTTTAATTTTGCTTTTTTGATAGATATGCTGAATCGAATCGAATGTCGCCCAGAGACCGAATAGAATCCACAAACCAATCATCACTCCTCGTACTGAGAAGTCTATCGAAGACGGATTAAGAAAAACCCACACGAGGGATGACATGAGTACAGCTATCGCAGCCCCAGTGCTGATTATTTGTGTATTAATACCGAGACGCTCGCTAATACTCAGTCCCGCTTCTATGGAATTACGGGTATATCCAGCAGCCAAAATCAAAACGATAACACCAGTAATCAACAGAGATTGCCCGAATATAAAGTGAAGAGCGGCAAGAGCGATCAGTATCCAACTGACAGAACGACCGAGTGCTAATACTTTCTTGTTCATTTAGCATTCTCCATTGACAATGGTTTTGTGAGGGCTATTAGAATATAAATACTTCGGTCGAGACGTAGGCCCCGCGGCCTGTTCAGCGTTCTCTTAGACGGCTCTGAGACACGACCACCATTTTCGGCTCGCACGGAAGACAAGATGATGACGGGCATTCACAAGAGCAAAGCTCTTGTGCGCGAACGAGACGCTTCGCGTCTCGTCAACGCTGTATCCCCTCCCTGCTCGCGTCTTCGGTGCTCGCTGAGGAAGGGGGATTAGTGCCCTACAATTCGCTAACACCGGCCATCTACCGTGGCGCGCCCATCGATACCTGTCACCGTTGGACGAATATGATTAATGAGGCAGCCCAGCCTATCCCGGGATATGGCAACACACAACTTGCCCGATTACGAGGCTGCGCGCGAGGAGTTTTCGTGGGACGCCATCTACGACGAGACCGACTGGGACGCCCCCGAGGAGTTCAACATCGGCCACGAGGTCTGTGACCGCCACGCCGACGGCTCCGGCCGGGTAGCACTCCAGTATGCCGGAACTAATGGCGAGCGCGAAACGCTGACCTTCGACGACCTCGAAGAGCGCTCGAACCGATTTGCGAACGTGCTCGAAAACGAGGGCGTCGAACGCGGGGACCGAGTGTTCAGCTACCTGCCGCGCATCCCGGCCCACTACGTTGCGATCGTCGGCACCCTCAAGCGCGGCGCGGTCTTCGGCGGGATCAACGAACGTTTCGGGCCGGAGGGGATCTCCTATCGGCTCGACGACTGTGACGCCTCGGCGGTCGTGACGACTGCCGCAAATCGCGAAACCGTCGAGCGTGCGCTCGACGATGCTCCCACGGTCGATACCGTCGTGACGATCGACCGCGGCGAGGGGGTTCCCGACGGCGATGTGGATCATGCCGAAGCGATGGCCGAGGCAAGCCCGGAGTACGAAACGGTGAAAACCGGGGGCGAGGACAACGCCCTGCTGTACTATACCTCCGGGACGACAGGATTGGCGAAGGGCGTCCTCCACAAACACCGCTGGGTCGCGGGCGTTGCGGCCACCCAGCGCTACGCCGTCGACCTCAACGACGACGACCTCTACTGGTCGACCGCCGATCTGGGCTGGCTAACGGGACCGATCAACGCCATCGGCGCGTGGTTTTGGGGCACGAGTCAGTTCACCTATGAGGGTGAGTTCGATCCCGAAAACTGGGCCGACCTCCTCGACGAGTTCCCCGTCTCGGTGCTGTTTTCGGTCCCGACGGCCTACCGAATGCTCCGGACGAACGAGGAGCTCCTCGATGGCGTGGACCTCGACCTACGCCACGCGCTCTCGATCGGCGAACCTCTGTCGCCGGGTGTGGTCGAATGGGGCGAGGATGCCCTCGGGGTCACGATACTGGATACCTACGGCCAGACCGAGACCGGCAACATGGTGATCAACAACTACCCCACGATGGAGCTCCGCCCCGGAAGCATGGGCCGACCCCTACCGGGGATCGAATCGGCCATCGTCGATCCCGAAACGGGCGAAGTTCTCCCACCCGGCGAAACCGGCGAGATCGCCCATCGAGGTGACTTCCCGTGTTTCTTCGCTGAATTTTGGGAAAACCCCGAGAAAACTGCCGACTGCTTCGTGGAGGGGTCCGAGGGCGAGTGGTATCTTTCGGGCGACCTCGCCCATCTCGATGAAGACGGGTATTTCTGGTTCGAGGGCCGCGCCGACGACGTGATCCTTTCGTCGGGCTATCGGATCGGACCCTTCGAGGTCGAAAGTTCGCTCGGCGAACATCCCGCAGTCGCCGAGGCCGCCGTCGTCCCGAAGCCCCACAAAGAGCGTGGCAACATCGTGAAGGCCTACGCCGTGCTCACCGGCGAGCACGACCCGAGCGATGACCTCGGCGAGGAGATCAAAAATCACGTCCGCAACGAACTCTCGGCCCACGAGTACCCCCGTGAGGTGGAGTTCGTCGACGAACTCCCGAAAACCGTGACCGGAAAGATCCGGCGGACGGAGCTTCGGGATCGCACAGTTGAGACGGATTCGACCGCGGACTGAACCGGATAGCGCCCTTGGCGATACCCTTTTGAGCGAGCCGATAACACGTATATTGGGATAACTAACAAAAATCCATGACGGAATCCGACACACAGTCGAAACAAGCACTGTCGTGCCAGCAGTAGGTGCTCTCGGCTCCGGTGTGGCGCTACTCGCGCTCCATGGCATCTTCATCGGATCGACGTAGATGTTCTCGCAACGGTAGCAGTTATCTGGACTGTCGTACTCTCGGTCTACTGGGTTCCACGGCGTTAGTGACCTCTGCACTCACCAGTAATCACGCTTATTACTTGGCGGCCCCTCCTTCCCGGTAGAACAGAACAATGGGATGTAAGATCGATTCCCTCGTCGAACGCCACGCCCTGACCGTGCCTGACTCCGGGTACGAGTCGGTCGATGAGTACCTCGTGGCGCGATGGACCGGCTCGGATGGCCGCTCAGCCGACGGATACAAGCCACTCACTGAGTGGTTCAACAAACGGCTACTGAAACGAATCTACGACGAACATAGCCGTGATACGGTGAGCGTCCATCTGGATCGAGAGTACGAGGTGATCACTGGCGATCAGGATATCCAGCGTGACGAACTCGCCGCCGACCTCGCGACCGATGGGCTCGATATCGACGACATTGCCGACGAGCTGGTATCGTGGAGTACGATGCGCCATCATCTCAAAGGCTGTCTCGACGCCGAGAAGGACACGGCTCCGGCGGAAACGGACTGGGAAACGAACACTGTCCAGATGACTCGCGAACGGGCCGCAAAAAAGGCCCGCTCGGTTCTGTCCTCGCTCACGTCGAAGGATCGGCTTCGGGACGCGGATCGCGCACAGGTGGACGTGCAGGTCAAACTGAGCTGCCCGGACTGTTCCGTCCGAGTGCCGTTCGAGAATGCCGTCGAGCGGGGCTACGTCTGCGAGACACACGCCGAAACCGAGTCTGCGGAACCGGGGCTCGAACGCGTTGGCAACCAGTTGTCCGCGATTGCCCTTCCGTACGTGGCCGTCGAAGCGCTCCAGACTGCGTTCTTCGGTGAACCGTTCCTCCTCGAAGCCGCAACGATTGCGGCTCTCTAAGTATGACGTGGCACCTCTCTCTCGAGAATATTGCAGGCATCCGACAGGGTGATGCTCACATCGAGCCGGGCGTCAATGCTGTCCGGGCCAGCAACTGGCAGGGAAAGTCGAGTTTCCTCGCTGGCATCAAGACCGCCTTTGGGACCGCGACGCCGCTGACCGAAGGGCAATCGACCGGTCGAGTCGTCTTGCAGACGGATGATGCGAAGATCACAGTCGAGTTAGATCGGACGAACGGGTCCGTGTCGCGCTCCGGACAGCCGTATCTGGAAGACGAATACAATCATCTCTGTGCGGAGTTGTTCGCGTTCCTCGACGAGAACAACGACATCCGTCAGGCGGTGCAAACCGGTGACAATCTGGAGACGTTGCTTACGCGGCCTCTGGATTTCGAGAACATCGACGAGCAGATTGCGGACTTGCGAACCGAACGCGAGCAAGTCGAGCGCGAACTCGAACGAGCCGATCGGGCGGCCGAACGCCTTCCGCAACTCCAGCAACAGGTCACGAATCTCGACGACGATCTCGAGGAGCTGCGTGCTGAACGGGACGCTATCGATGATGACAGCACTGACGAGAGCGACGCTCGCGACCAGCTCAGTGAGCGCCGCGCGGAACGTGATCAGATGACCACGAAAATCGAGCGTCTGGAGACGACTGCCGAGCGCGTTCGGAAGACAGTGGCCGAGAAGCGGGCCGAACTGGAGTCACTTACCGTTCCATCGGATGCTGACGTCGAGGACGAACTCGAGCGTCTTCACGCTGCCCTCCGTGACACTGAGCGCGACCGGGAGCTACTGCAGTCGGTCTACGAAGCCAACAAACGGGTACTCGACGAAGGGCGTGTGGAGCTGCTGACCGAGGTCTCACACGATATGCTTTCGGATTCGGTGACCTGTTGGGTCTGCGGGACCGACGCGACTCGCGACGATATCGAGACACAGCTGACAGCGCTCGATGACCGGATCGCTGACCTCCGGTCGCAGGCCGCTGAGACCCGTGGTCGTGTGGAGGACCTCGAAGCACGCCGCGATGAGATCAAAGAAGCGCGACGGAAAGAAACGGACTTGACCGATCGTATCGGCGACTTGGAATCCCGTCTCGCCGAGACCGAGGAGCGCCTCGAAACAGCGCGCGAACGTCGAGACGAACTCGAATCCCGTATTGCTGACCTCGAAGCAGAAGTCGAGTCGACCGAAGACCGGATTACGGACCTCGAAAGTGAGATCAAATACACCGAGGCAGAGTTGACCGACGCACGTGAGGAACTCGAGGAAACTGAGGCCCTCGCAGCGCAACGCGAGATGCTCGAAGAGGCGTACGACTCACTGGCTGCCGAAATCACGACCCTTCGCACTCGGAAGAAGGACGTCAAGCGACGAACGCGCGAGGCGTTTTCGTCGGCACTCGCTGAGTTACTCGACCAGTTCGAAACGGGCTTCGAGACGGCCCGTCTCACGGGTACGTTTGATCTCGTCGTCGCACGGGAGGGGCGCGAAGCCAAGTTGGATGCGCTGAGTGAAGGCGAACGAGAACTTCTTGGAATCGTCGCAGCACTGGCGGGCTATGAAGCCTTCGAGGTGAGCCAGCGTATACCGGTAATGCTTCTCGATGGTCTTGGTGGACTTGCCAGCGATAATCAACAGATTTTGGTCGAGTATCTGGCTGCGCGAACAGAGTACCTTGTCCTCACGGCGTATCCCGAAAGCGAAGGCTTCGACGGGAACGAACTGTCGCCGTCAGAGTGGCAGGTCGTATCGCACGAACCGGACGTCGGTGCAGCGTAGGAGCACATCGTCCGATCGTCCTTTATCGGTCCTCGTTAGATCTCCTGTCCGTCCAGAATTCTTGTACCACACTCCTCACAATGGTACTCTGTGACAGGCTCTCGCCAGAATTAAGTACGGAGTTCATCTACGCGGTTTGTGATGAGCCGGTTCACCGAGCAGCACGAGAACGGAGTCCGTGCGTTCACCGAGCGTCTGGAACACAAACAGAAGACGTGTAGCAGCTGTGAGTTCGAAGATAGTGTCCTTCACAGCGAGTGGAAGACACATGTCGAAACGACGCCGAAGCCCGGTCATATCAGATACGAACTCACATGTCCAGACTGTGACTCGACCGAAATCGTCGAAATCGATATTTGATTACACTCAGTTAAGTAGATTGAGTGTTCTGAGTCGCGACTGGACTGTATCGAGTGCGGCTTCAGCGTCTTGAGATGGCTCCGTGCGGCTGTCTTCTAATCGCTCTGCGGAACAGCGTAGGCTCCAACGACGAAAAACACGCCTGCTAAAGCGGCGAGGATGAGTAGATCCGGCCATACTGATTGGTGGATATACGTGGCGTTCCGCACGCCACGAGCGAAGTACGTGAGTGGTGAGAGACCGATAGCCGGTCGGAACCATCCCGGAAGCATATCCGGAGTAATGAACGTCTCAGACAGGAACACGAGGGGGAGGGCAACAGCATTGCTTGCGGCGATGACGCCGTCCTGCGAGTCGGCGACCCGACCTAACAGCGCACCGACTCCACAGAACACTACCACCGCGAGCACGATGAACGGGAGCAGGAGCGGCGAGAGACTGAAACTGGTCTCCGCCAGAAGTTCAAGTACGCCAAGTACGATCGCGCTGGCGAGGAGGATGATACCGATGTTCACCAGCGTGTGTGCTGCCAGCCATTCACCTCGATTGAGCGGTGTCGTCGAAAGCTTCTCGAACCGACTCCCATCCCGACAGCGGGCGATGGAACTCCCGATCCGGGAGAGTGGCGTGAACAGAACGATGATGGCGAGATAGCCCGGAACGTAAAACCCGGTCGGATGCCCGAAGAGACCGCCTCCCGTCGGATTCGTCTGGACGACAGCCCCGAAGATCCCGACGAGGATGAGCGGGAAGCCAAACGTAAAGAAGACCGCCGTCCGCCGCCGGAGGAACGACCGCCAAGCGGTCCCAGCTTCGGCGCCGACACGTGTGATCCAGGTCAACGCGATTCCCCCACGGGCTTTACAGCAGGCTCTGATTGCTGTTTGTCAATCGTTTCGCTGGTGAGGCGCAAATAGACGTCTTCAAGCGACGGTTCGGTCCAGGTTAGCGTCTCGTAGCCAATTCCCTGTGTTTCCAGCCGACTGACTATCTCTCCGATTTCCGTCGGTGCAACGTCTGGTATTCGCAGTCCTGTCTCGGTCGTCTCGACATCGATACCGAGCGACTCAATCTGGTGTGGAGAATGGTCTGTTTCGATGCGGAGGTGTGTT
>PXQU01000005.1 GCA_003021785.1 Halobacteriales archaeon QH_7_65_31
ACCCATCCCGAACACGGAAGATAAGCCCGCCAGCGTTCCGGCGAGTACTGGAGTACGCGAGTCTCTGGGAAATCTGGTTCGCCGCCTGCCATTCATTCAAAGCCCACCAGCATCGCGCTGGTGGGCTTTTTTGCTGTATTGTGTGGCGACGTTCACGCGCGTCCGTTGAGCCGTCGGCTCGCCGGACCGCTATCCTTAACCACGGCAGTACGCTACCTTCATCCGCGCCAAGGTGGCAGAGTGGTCTTACGCGGTCGCCTGCAGAGCGACTACACGCCGGTTCGAATCCGGCCCTTGGCTCTCTTTATTACGAGCGACGACACCGAACCGACAGGTCAGAGCCTGTGTCACCGGAGGCCGTCCACGACGACTACGCCCGGTTTCAACTACGCCGCTGGCGGGAACGATAAGGTTTGAACGCCGGCGTCCGAACCGGTCGTATGGAGACACAGCCTGATCTCTCCGGGCGAGTCGCGTTGGTGACCGGAAGCGCCCGTCGCGTCGGTCGACAGGTACTGCTCGCGCTGGCGGACCGGGGTGCGGATGTCGCCGTCCACTACCGCACGAGCGAAGCGGCCGCCCGCGACACCGCTGCAGCGGCGCGCGAGCGGGGCGTCGAGGCGACCGTCGTACGGGCGGACGTGACCGATCCCGAGGACGTCGATGCCGCGTTCGACGCCGTGGAGTCGACGCTCGGGATCGTCGACGTGCTCGTCAACTGCGTCGGCGACTTCGACGATCGTCCTTGGGACGAACTGTCGCTCGCCGACTGGCAGCGCGTGCTCGGAACGAATCTCTACGGGACGTATCTCTGCTCACGGCGCGCGGTCGAGCCGATGCGCGAACAGGGGTGGGGCCGCATCGTCAACTTCGGCTTCGCGGACTGCGACCAGCGACACACGCCGCCGTCGAACTTCCCGTACTTCGTCGCGAAGACGGGCGTGCTCATGTTCACGCGGATGCTCGCGCACGACACGCGAGAGGACGGCATCACCGTCAACGCCGTTTCGCCGTTCGCCGTCGAGAACACCGTCTCGGACGTGAGCGGCTTCCCGCGCGGACGGGCGGCCGCGTTCGAGGACGTTATCGCACCGATCCTCTTCTTCGCGAGCGAGGACGCGAGCTATCTCTCCGGGGAGAACGTCGCCGTCGACGGCGGTCGGCTTCCGGAGGCGTGAACGGCAGCTGTCGTCGCCGTCGGTGCGCCCGTCCTGAACCGACGAACGAAAGCGTTCAGCGAGTGTACGCCCGGTAATGGACGTTCAGTTTCTGGGCGGGGCCCGCGAGGTCGGTCGGAGCGCGCTGCTCGTCGACGACCGGCTCCTGTTGGACTACGGCGCGAAGCCGACGACGCCACCGTCGTGGCCGCTGGAGTGTGATCCGGACGCGGTCGTCGTCTCGCACGGTCACCTCGATCACGTCGGAGCCGTTCCGACGCTGCTTTCGGGAGCTGATCCGCCAGCAGTTCACTGGACGCCGCCGACGTACGAGCTGTCGCGGCTGCTCGCCCGGGATACGCTGAAACTCCACGGCGGGACGCCGCAGTGTCCGTTCACGGAGAACGACGCCGCCCGTCTGGGCGAGCAGTCCGTCGAACACGGGTATCGGGAGCCGTTCACGGCTGCCGGCTACGAGATCACGCTGTACGATGCGGGTCACATTCCGGGGAGCGCGCATATCCTCGTCGACGACGGGGAGACGCGGCTGCTGTACACCGCCGACTTCCACACCGACGACCAGCGTCTCGTCTCGGGGACGACGGCCCGCCCTGAGGCGGATATCGTCGTCTGCGAGTCGACGTATGCCGACGTGACGCACGACGCTCGCGACTCGGTCGAACAGCGGTTCGCGCAGACGCTTCGGGAGACGACCGTTCGCGGCGGAACCGTCGTCGTCCCGGCGTTCGCCATCGGGCGAACACAGGAGGTGCTGCTCGCGTGTAACGCACACGGTATCGACAGCTACGTCGACGGGATGGGCGTCGAGGTGGTAGAGATGCTCACTCGCCACCCGGCGTACGTCCGTGACGCCGACGCGCTCCGCGGTGCGCGAACGAACGCGCGAACGGTAACCGGTCGCGACGGCCAGCGCCGGCGTCTCGCCGACGAACAGACGGTTATCGTGACGACGAGCGGGATGTTGAACGGCGGGCCGGCGATGACGTACGTGCCCGCTATCGCGGACTCACCGCTGAACCTCGTCGCGTTCTCGGGGTATCAGGTCGCGGGAACGCCCGGACGCGAGCTACTGGAGCGCGGGAGCGCCCGCATCGACGGTCGCCAGCTCCGGGTCTCGGCGCGTCGGGAGTTCTTCGACTTCTCCGCACATGCCGACCGCGACGGTCTCCGGTCGTTCCTGTCGAGCTACGCGGACGCGACCGTCCTCATCAACCACGGCGACCAGTGTGGTGAGTTCGCCGCGGAGCTTCGCGCGGACGGATACGATGCGCGTGCGCCCGATCTCGGGGAGACGGTTCGCGCGGAGTAGGAGTCTCAGGCCTATTCGTTGCTCTCGACGGCGTCAGCCTCGTCTTCGAGGGCGGCGGCGAGCGTCCGCGCCTGTTCGGGATCGAGTCGGAGTCGGTCGGCGTGTGCATCGAGCGTCTCCAGCGTGGTGTTGTCGAGCTCGACCGCGAACTCGACGTGGTCCGGGTCCGTTCGTGGCGACGTGACGTTCACCGTGGCGTAGCTCTCCTCGTCGAACCCGTGGCCCTCGGCTTCGGCGTCCACGAGATCGAGCGTCGTGTAGGCGTTGACGCGCATGATCCGGTCTACCATGCGTCCGCGTAGGACGCTCCGCTGGGTAAGCGTGGCGTCTCTGTCTGCGATGGTACGACACCTCGCCAGCGGCACGACCGCGTTCGGTCGTTGTGTGCACGCGATCCGCTCGGCGGTGAAGAAAAAACGAGCCCGTCGTCAGTCGTCAGACGGGAGCGGATCGCCCTGATCGTTCGTCGGAGCGGGACTGGCGTCCATATCGTCCGCCTCGGCGTACGGATACCACGTCATCTTCGTGTTGTGCATGAACGGGTCAGTGTAGCTGGTCTCCTCCGGCTCGACGAGTCCGGTGAGCGTCTCCGTCTCGTGGCGGGCGATGAACTCGCGGAAGCTCTCGCCGTCCTCGCGAGCGTCGGCGAAGAACTCGATCAGGTTCCGGATGTAGCCGGGGACCTCGTCGGCGGCGACGCGCATCTCGACCCAACTGGCGAACTGCGGGTTCTCGCCGAGCCCGCCGCCGAGCCCGATATCGAACGCCTCGACCGGCTCGCCGTCCTTGCGGGTCTTCATCCCTCGCAGCGAGATATCGGCGATCTGCGGCTGGGCACAGGAGGCGGTACAGCCAGACAGGTGGGTGTGGAAGTCGGTCATCCCCTCGGGCACGTCGATGTTGTCCTGCATCCAGCGACCGTAGCGGACCATCCGGTTTTTCGTCTCTACGATAGAGAGCGAGCAGTACTCGGTCCCCGTACAGGCGATGGAGCCGCGCATGAAGACGCCCGGCTCGGGCGAGTGATACTCCAGCAGGTCCTCGTCGAGGAACGCGTCCAGCCGGTCGCTGTCCACGTCGGTGACGATGATGTTCTGTCGCTGGGTGAGCCGCACCTCGCCGGAGCCGTACTCGTCAGCGAGGTGCGCGAGCTCGCGCACCTCGTCTGCGGCCATCCGCCCGACGAGCACGGAGAGGCCGACGTAGTAGTTACCGTCCGGCTGCTCGTGGACGCCGACGTGGTCGGCGTGACCGTCCTCGTCGTGGCTGTGGCCCGCGTTGTAGGTGTACTCGTCGCGGAGATCCTCACCTGCCGTCCGAAGCTCGCCGTCGACGAACTCCTCGTCGAGGACACGGCGGAACTTCTCGGTCCCCCACTCGTCGACGAGGAACTTGATCCGGGCGTTGAACCGGTCCTCGCGATCGCCGTGTTCGCGAAACAGCGCGGAGCAGGCGGCCGCGATATCGGCCGTCTCCTCGGGCGTGACGAACACGTCGATGGAGCGAGCGAGCCGCGGCTCCTTGCGCGAGAGCCCGCCGCCGACGCGGATGTTGAACCCCTTCGTCTCCTCGCCGTCGATGAGCTTCACCGCCGGTTCGAAAGCGAGGTCGTTGATATCCCCCTGCCCACAGCCCTCCGAACAGCCGGTGACGGAGACCTTCCACTTGCGCGGGAGGTTCGCGTACTCGTCGTTGCCCTTGAACGTCTCGTTGAGCTGCTCGGCGACGGGCCACGCGTCGATGAACTCCTCTTTGTCCTTGCCGGCGACGGGACAGCCGACGATGTTGCGCCAAGAGTCACCGCACGCCTGCTGAGTGGAGAGACCGACGGATTCGAGTCGGTCCCAGATCTCCGGGATATCCTCCAGCTTGATCCAGTGGAGCTGAATCGACTGGCGAGTGGTCCAGTCACAGACCGCACCCCCGAACTCCGGGTTATCGACAGGCCCGCGTGCGAACTCGTCGGCCACGTCGGCGACGACCTCCAGCTGGCCGGGTTCGAGCACGCCGTTGGGCGTGCCGATCCGCATCATGAAGTAGCTCTCCTGCCCCTTCCGCTGGTGGTACAGCCCCCACCATTTGAACCGCTCGAACCACGCGTCGTGTTCGTCGTCCGGGATCGACTCCCATCCCTCCTCGGCGAACTCGTAGATCCGCTCGCGGACCTCGTTCCCGTAGGTCTCGTCCTTCCAACCCTCGACTTTCGTCGGCATACCGTTGTCACGTCCTTCAGACGTATAGATGGTGCGCGCTCCGACAAGCCTCCCGTGTGCTCCGACACACCAGCAATACTTGCTTACTCGTCCGCGGCGAGCCGACGGTGACTCCCCGGGCAGTGAACGCTACTCGGAACGACCGATCGGAAGGCCCCGGTCTCGGGATCAGCGCGCCCGAGTTCGAGCCAGTCGGTGATGCCGTCTGCGCCACAGCCGATACACTGACCGGCGATACGCGCCTTTACGCGCCCGCGTGCCACGCTCACCTCGACGAACCCCTCAGCGAGGAAGTCGGTCGGCTCGCAGTCACAGACGTCGCTACAGGCGAGCTGCCAGAGATCCGAGACGTTCACCTCCCGACTGTCGTTGACGCTGACCCACGCGCCGTCGTCGAGCTGGTGGATCGAGGTGACCATACCGGGTAGAACGGCCCGACTGAGGTAAACACGACGCCTCGGTAGCGTGGTGACGCCGATTCCGTCGGCGTTCGGTCGACTGCACCGTGTTTCGCTCGATCCGTCCGACACCGGTACAAGCAACATTCCCCGCGAACCAGCAGCACAGGGAAATGCTATGTGCGAACCCGTACTTATACCCATGCAGCTCCTTGACGATAGTAGTGAGTCGTCCATCAGCACCCAGCGGTGAGAGGTATGAGTGAGACCGAAGACGAGCGCCGCGCGGACCGCTACGACGACGTCGATACGAGCCATCTCGACAGCGTCGAGGACGGCTGTGGCTGCACCGAGATCTGGGAGCACACGAGCGATCGCGACGACGGCGAGACGGACGCCGACGAGACGTCGGACTCAGCGTCGTAAGCGACCCGGCTACGCGCGAACGGGATTTTTATCGGTTCCGCCGTTACCTGCACTCGAATGACACCGAATGGCGAGCGTCCGATCGAGAGCGACCCCGCACACCGCGCGTCTCCGGTCGGTGAGCCGGTCGTCCGACAGAACCTCACGGACGACGCCGCGCGGTTCGATCCGGCCGACGCCGAGAGCCTCGCCGAGGCCGCCGACGTGGTCGGTCGCTTCGCCGAGAACACCGCCGGCGGCACTGACAACGTCTACATGCTCCGCGGTGCGGCCGCGTGTGCCGCACTCGTCCGGGGCGAAGGATCCTACAAGGCAGCCGCCGAGCGAGCCGGCGGCGAGGCGACCGTCTCCTTTATCCGCAAGTGGGCGCGGGTCCACGACCTGCCGCGGTCGGTGCGTCAGTACGTCGCGCTCGGCGAGATCGTTCCGACCGCGGCGAAGCATATCGCCCGCCTCTCCGGTGAGGCCCGGTTCCTGCTCGCGTGGGCCGTCCTCGACAACGGGCTGACGGTCCGAGAGGTCCGCACCGCGGCCTCGGCGGTGAACGACGGGTCGAGCGTCGCCGCCGCGCTCGCTGAGCTGGACGTCGAGCTCGGACAGATCGAGCTGTCGCTGTCGCCGGCGCTGTACCGACAGCTCCGCCGGACGGCCGCCCTCGCTGACCGCGCTCCCGACGACGTGGTCGAGGAGGCGCTGACGGCGTACTTCGAGTAGGTCCATCGAAACTGTTTAGCCCGAGATTCCACTACACGGCTGTAGGGCCGATAGCTCAGCCCGGCAGAGCGTCTGGCTTTTAACCAGACGGCCATGGGTTCAAATCCCATTCGGCCCGCATCTCCGAATCGGATTCAAACACCGCTGGATTCACAGAACCCAGCGTGACTCGCAGCACCTTCGATGCTGCTCGTTCCCGTTCGGCCCGCGTCTCCCGTCGAGCCGGGAGTTTAATTCCGAAGCCGAACAACTCCCGATAGATGAGTACCGCGCCGGTTCCCGAACTCGCCGAGACCGCGACGGCCTGTGCCGACCGACTCCACGCCGCCGACCGCGTGCTGGTCGCCTCACACATCGACGCCGACGGGCTGACGAGCGCCGCCGTCGCGGACACCGCCCTCGAACGCGCCGGGATCGAACACGAGCAGCTGTTCTTCGAGCAGCTCGACACCGAAGCCATCGACCGACTCGCCGCGACCGACTACGAGACCGTCCTGTTCACCGACTTCGGCTCCGGCCAGCTTGACGACATCGTCGCTCACGAGGACCGAGGTGCGTTCACCCCGATCGTCGCCGACCACCACCAGCCCGCGGAGGCAGCGACCGAGTACCACATCAACCCCCTACTCGTCGGGCTAAACGGCGCACGGGAGCTCTCGGGGGCGGGTGCGGCGTACGTGCTCGCTCGCGCGCTCGAACGCGACGGCGTCGACAACCGCGACCTCGCGGCCACGGCGGTCGTGGGTGCGATCGGAGACATGCAGGACTCCGACGGCGAGCTTCACGGCGCGAACGCCGCCCTCGTCGCGGAGGGAGTCGCGGCCGGGGCGCTCTCGGAGGCGAAGGATCTGGCCGTCTACGGGAAGCAGACGCGCCCGCTCCCGAAGCTCCTCGAGTACGCCACCGACACCTACATTCCGGGCATCTCAAACTCCTACGCGGGCGCAGTCGAGTTCCTCGACGAACTCGCCGTCGACTGTCGGGCCGCCGACGAGGAGTGGAAGCGATGGGTCGATCTAACCGACGAAGAGCGTCAGACCGTCGCGAGCGCGCTCGTCCAGCACGCCGTCGGCCGCGGCGTGCCGGCGGAGAAGATCGAGCGACTCGTCGCGACCACCTACACTCTCACCGACGAGCCGACGGGGACTGAGCTCCGGGACGCCTCGGAGTTCTCCACGCTGTTGAACGCGACGGCGCGGTACGGTCGCGCCGACGTCGGGCTGGCCGTCTGTCTCGGCGACCGGACCGGCGCGCTGGAGACCGCCCGCGAGCTCCTCCGCACCCACCGTCGGAACCTCTCGGACGGGCTGACGTGGGTGAAAGAGCAGGGCGTCACGGACGCCGGCCACGTCCAGTGGTTCGACGCCGCCGAGGAGATCCGCGCCACCATCGTCGGGATCGTCGCCGGCATGTCGATGGGGACCGACGGCGTGGACCGCTCGAAGCCGGTCGTCGCCTTCGCTCGCGAGAGCGACACGGAGACGAAGGTCTCCTCGCGCGGGACCGGCTCACTCGTCCGGCGGGGACTCGATCTGTCGGTCGTGATGGGGGAAGCGAGCGAGGCCGTCGGCGGGGGCGGTGGCGGTCACGACGTCGCTGCCGGCGCGACCATCCCCGTCGGCGAGGAGGAGGCGTTCATCGAACACGCGAACGAGCTCGTCGGCGAGCAGCTGGGATAGCGGAGTGAAACTGGTTCGATTCGAGGACAATGGAAGGACGGAAGCGGGATTCGATGCGAAACGGAGGGGTCGGTCCCGACGCGTAGCGCGACCGCTGGCCGGCAGACAGACGCCGTGTGTGCGTGACACTGCGGCCCCTGCGTTCCGGTCGAGGCGGATGCGGCGTGTGTCGCTCCCGATACACCGCCGCTGTCGCCGTTCAATCCGGTCGTTTTTGTGGCGAGCGAGCAACTATGAACAGATGAGTCTCGACGCGGCCACCTTCGAGGAGCAGAAGTACGCCGACCTCTTTCCGAAGCTCCAGCAGGCGTACAAGCGCGCGTTCAACGAGATGAGCGAGGCGTACGACTCCACGTACGTCCACGGCATCGATCAGGCCGTCCTCAACGAGTCCGAGCCGGTGCTCGAAGACGGGGAGTTTCGCGTCGAGCTCCCCGACGATCCGGCATCGCGTCTCGATGGCGTCATCGAGATCGAGGAGGAACGGCTGGGTGAGCTGCTCGACGCGTACACCGACGCCATCGAGACCGAGCTGGGTCGGCTCTTCGACGTCGAACCGCCGTGACACGCGCGGAGACCACCGCCAGCGCACAGGGACAAGGCCTAAGCATGGTCGCGCGCAAATAAACGTATGAGCACAGAATCCGCCGACGGAGACGACCTGAACGACCGCATTACGAACTTCCTGCGCCGCAACTTCCCGCAGATCCAGATGCACGGCGGAAGCGCGGCCATCCAGAATATCGACCGCGAGGCCGGTTCCGTCACCATCCAGCTCGGGGGCGCGTGTTCCGGCTGTGGCATCTCCCCGATGACGATTCAGGCCATCAAGTCGCGAATGACGAAGGAGATCCCCGAGATCTCGACGGTTCACGCCGATACGGGCGCGGCATCGGGTGCTGGTGACGGCATGGGTGGCGGGAACGTCTCTCCGTCGTTCCCCGGCGAGAGCAGTTCGTCCGACAGCGACGAAGGGCCACAGGCTCCGTTCTGAACTCCGCTCCTCCGTGTTTTCACCCGCAGCGAGCGCCAGCAGTGGAGCTAACCCCGGCCCGGTTCGAGCAGTACCGTGACCAGACGCAGTGACTGGCGCGCGCTCGCGGGTAGCGCCGCCGGCGGTGGACTCGCCACGCAGTTCGACTACACGGTCGCGTTTCGAGTGGCCGGCGGCGCGGAGATACTGCTCGCACTCGTTCTGCTCCCGTTCTCACTTCGACTCGAAACCGGGGGACGGCGACGTTCACCGGCGAGTGACCGAAGGAATCGTCGGGATCCCAACGACCTTGCCGCTCGGAGCTGAACGATACCGTATGACGAACGGACAGGCGCGCACGCACGACTACCCGGACAAGCGGCTCTATCTCCCCGGGCCGACCGAGGTGCGCGAGGACGTGCTCGCGGAGATGGCCCAGCCGATGTTCGGCCACCGGACGGAGCGGATGACCGATCTCTACACGAGTATCGTCGAGGACACCAAGACGTTTCTCGACACCGACGACGACGTAATCGTGCTCTCGGCCTCGGGCACGGAGTTCTGGGAGGCGACGACGCTGAATCTCGTCGACGACCGCGCGCTCGCGCTCACCTGCGGCAGCTTCAGCGAGCGGCAGGCGAACGTCGCCGAGCGACTCGGCAAGGACGTCGACCGGCTCGAACACGAGTGGGGCGAGGCCGTCAAACCCGACGAGGTGCGCGAACGACTGGAGACGGACGAGACGGGATACGATGCGGTCCTCGCTGTCATGAACGAGACCTCGACGGGCGTCCGTAACCCGATCGAGGAGATCGGTGACGTGGTGCAAGAGCATCCGGACACGTTCTTCGTCGTGGACGCGATCTCCTGTCTCGGCGGCGACTTCGTCGATATCGAGGGCCACGGGATCGACGCCATCTTCACCTCGACGCAGAAGGCGTTCGGGATGCCGCCCGGACTCGCGGTGTGTACCGTCAGCGAGGCGGCCTACGAACACGAGGTCGATTCGGCGTCGGCCTCGTGGTACGGCGGCTTCCAGCGCTGTCTCGACTACTACGACCGGAAGGGACAGACCCACTCGACGCCCGCAATCCCCCTCATGCTCGCCTACCGCAAGCAGATGCAGCATATGCTCGCGGAGGGACACGCTGCCCGCGACGCCCGCCACCGCGAGATGGCCGAGTACACCCGCGAGTGGGCGAACGAGCACTTCGACACCTTCGCGGAAACGGGGTACGAGTCACAGACGGTCACCTGTATCGAGAACACGCGGGGGATCGACGTGGCCGCCACCATCGAGCAGGTGAGCGAGGCGTACGACTTCGTCTTCTCGAACGGCTACGGGGAGATCAGCGAGGAGACGTTCCGTATCGGCCACATGGGCGAACACACGCCGGAGACGATACGGGAGCTGACCGACGCGATCGAGGACGTGGCCGGTCTCTGAAGCGACAGAAAACATATCATGCTGGTCAGACGAATCGTAGCATGACCGAATCCCGTCGAACCGCTCTCGGACTGCTCGGCACTGGTCTCACGGCTGGTCTCGCCGGCTGTAGCTCTCTCGCCTTCGGTGGGCCTGACCAGTACATCCCGCTCTCACTGCGGAACGAACACGACGTAACACACGTGTTGTCGTTCAGCATCGTCTCGACTCCGTCCGATCCGAACGATTCCTTCGATGTCGAGTCCAGCGATGCACGGTACGTTGAGCCGGGCGAGACACGCGAGGTGAGCGAGGCAGTTCGTGTCGGCGATACGTCACCAATTCCGAGAACTGTCCTCGTGATGTTGGAGACGGAAGCCGCGACCCGGACACGAATTTTAGTTGCGATAGACGAGACGCTGCGAATCACTGTCACCGAGACCGGCGATATTACGGTCGAAACGCGCAGGTAGTACGCTACGAATACGAGTGGCCGGGAACAGAACTGGGACGCCCGGCTCGTGCCACAGCCCCCGACTGACGCACACGACGCGACCGATTTTTGCCGCCCGCGACCTGAACGTCGTCCATGACCGAGCAGACGGATTTCTCCACCTTCGGGGACGGGCCGAACGACTCACACGACGCGCCGGCCGACACCGCTGTCCCCGAGGACGCGCCCGAGAATCCGTACATCGCGCCCGACGAACTGACGTTCGCGCCCGTCGAGGAGTTCACCGAGGAGACGGCCCGCGAGCAGGCCGACGCGCTGCGGGAGGCGATCCGCTATCACGACCACCGCTACTACGTGGCGGCCGATCCCGTCGTCGGTGACCGCGTCTACGACGCCCTCTTCGACCGGCTACAGGCGCTCGAAGCCGAGTTCGGCCTCGACGCGAGCGACTCCCCGACCCGGCGCGTCGGCGGCGAACCGGTCGACTCCTTCGACACCGTCGAACACGTCGCGCCCATGCTCTCTATCGACTCCTCCGGAGAGGCGGACGACGTGCGAGAGTTCGCCGACCGGATCGCGCGCGAGGTCGGCTCTCAGCGGTTCGTCTGTGAGCCGAAGTTCGACGGTATCTCTATCGAGGTCGTCTACGAGGACGGCGTCTACGAGCGGGCGGTCACCCGCGGCGACGGCGAGGAGGGCGACGACGTGACCCGGAACGTGCGCACGGTGGCGTCGATTCCGGAGCGACTGCGCGGCGACTATCCGGACTTTCTCGCCGTGCGCGGGGAGCTGTACATGCCACGCGAGGCGTTCACGGCGTACAACCGCGAGCGGACGGAGCGGGGCGACGACGCGTTCGCGAACCCGCGCAACGCGACCGCCGGCACGATTCGCCAGCAGGACCCCGCGGTCGTCGCGGAGCGACCGCTCGACTGCTTCTTCTTCGAGACGCTGGCAGGCGCGGCGTTCGACACCGCGTGGGAGCGTCATACCACGCTCCCCGAGTGGGGGCTTCCCGTCAACGACGAGGTGCGACGCGTCGAGGGTATCGACGGTGCGATCGACTACCGGGACGAGCTGGTGGAACGGCGCGACGATCTCGACTACGAGACCGACGGAACGGTGATCAAGGTGGACGATCGGGCCGCCTGTGAACAGCTCGGCGCGACGGCTCGCGCCCCGCGGTGGGCGTACGCCTACAAGTTCCCCGCGCGCTCGGAGGAGACGACGGTTCGCGACATCGCGGTTCAGGTCGGTCGTACCGGTCGACTCACGCCCGTCGCGCTGTTGGACCCCATCGAAGTCGGCGGTGTGATGGTGTCGCGCGCCTCGCTCCACAACCCCGGTCAGATCGCCGAGCTGGGCGTCGGCGTCGGTGACGCGGTCGAACTCGAACGCGCGGGCGACGTGATTCCGTACGTCGATGCCGTGGTCGAGACCGACGATGACGGCCACTACGCGTTTCCCGACCACTGTCCGGTCTGTGACTCGGCGGTCGAGCGCGACGGCCCCCTCGCCTTCTGTACCGGCGGCGTGGCGTGTGGCGCACAGCTCCAGCGCGCGATCGAGCATTACGCCAGCCGCGACGCGCTCGATATCGAGGGGCTCGGCGAGAAGTCAGTCGAGCAGCTGATGGAGGCCGGACTCGTCGGCTCGCTGCCGGACCTCTACACGCTCGACCGCGACGCTGTCGCCGAACTCGCAGGCTGGGGAGAGACGAGCGCCGACAATCTCGTCTCGGCAATCGAGGCGAGCCGCGATCCGGAGCTCGGCGGGTTCCTCGTCGCGATCGGGGTCCCGGAGGTCGGGCCGACCGTCGCCCGCGACTTGGCCCGCGCGTTCGGTAGCTTCGACGCTGTGCGGACGGCCAGCCGGGCAGAGCTGGAGTCGGTCGACGGTATCGGTGAGGTGGTCGCGACGGAGATCAGGGAGTTCTTCAACTCCGCACAGAACGAGCGCGTCATCGACGGGCTCCTCGATCACGTCGATCCGCAGGAGGTGGACGTAGAGACCGGGGATGCACTCGCCGGGCTGACGTTCGTGTTCACGGGATCGCTGTCGGGGATGACCCGCGGTGACGCACAGGAACTGGTCGAACAGCATGGGGCCAACGCCACCTCGTCGGTGTCGAGCAACACCGACTATCTCGTCGCGGGAGACAGTCCCGGACAGAACAAGACGGACGACGCCGAAAGCAACGACGTACCCGTCCTCGACGAGGCGCAGTTCCGGGAGCTACTCACAGAGAACGGGATCGAACCGGAAGCGTAGCGGGACGAGCAAAACTGAAGCGCAGCGGGAAGAGCAAAACCGAAGCGTAGCGAAAGCGGAAACGATCACCAGCGTACGTCGCGCGAGCGGAGCGAGCGCGGCGTTTCACCGAGCCGACGGAAGGGAGGCTCGGCTGCGGTTTTTTTAGTGCAGGTTTTTGCTGTGAGCGGTGCGCTCCGCGCACCCGAACAGCAAAAAAGTGCGTTAGGAGCGATCGATATCCAGCTCCTCCTGCAGCTCTTCGAGCCATCCCTCGTCGTTGAGCTGCTCCAGTCGGTCGCGGAAATGCGACTCACAGAGACCGACTTTGAGCCGGTCCTTCTCGACCGCGACGGCGGCGTCCGCATCGCAGTAATGACACTGCATACCGGACGTAGGCGGTCGGTGGTCAAAACGGCTACGGGTGAGACAGCTCCGTCGCCGCGAGAAAGCGGTCGTAGGCGGCCGGGGTCATTCCCGCCACGCCGAGTGTGTGGTCATGGGCGTCACTCCCACCCGTCGGGAGCAGATCGAACTCGGTGATCGCCGTCTCAAGCCGCTCCGTGTCGACATCGGCCCCTTCACCGTAGGGATACCACCGTTCCACGGCGTCCAGCTGCTCACACAGTTCGAGCGCGGCGTGGGGGTCGTCGTAGCGGAACGGGTGGGCCAACCCGACGACCGCACAGGCGTCGTCGAGGAGTCGGCGACCGGTCTCGAAGCTTGGCACGTCTCGGGCGACGAAACACGGGCCACCGTCGCCGATATACTGGTCGAACACGTCGTTCACGGAGAGATCGGTCACGTCGGCGACAGCGCGTGCGATATTCGGGCGACCGAGACCGGCCTCGGCGTCGATATCGAGCTCGACCCCGAGCTCGCGTTCGAGGTTGTCGATGATCTCGCGACCGCGCTGGATCCGGTCGGCCTGCAGTCGCTCGGTCTCTCGTTCCAGCTCCATCGTCGGCTCGACGCCGTAGCCGAGTAGATCGACTCGCTGTGTCGGTGTCTCAACGCGGAGTTCGATCCCGTGAATCAGTCGAACGCCCTTGCGGTACTCCCACGGGGTGTCCAGACCGGGATGGAGCCGGTCGTGATCGGTGACGGCGACGGCGTTGAGATTAGCCGATTTCGCGGCGGTCAGCACGTCATCGATGGTCATCTCCCCGTCGGAGTTCGTCGTATGAGTGTGTAGGTCTGCGATGAGCGGCTCGTCGGGCATACGATAGCTACGTCCACCACCACTATACCAGTTCGGCCTTAGATGACCTTAATCACCTAGCAGTATGAGGGGAAAACTATACGTAACGTTCATGAACGTTCTCGGTCGTTCATGTGGTATGCGATGCATAGCCGACATGGACGCGAACTTGGACGCACACAGCTACCCGGCAACCACGAGTGAGCTCATCGAGGCGTACGGCGAGACGGAGCTCGAGCTTCAGAACGGAACCGAGACCGTCCGCGAGGCGCTGAGCCGGCTCGGCGAGACGACGTACGAGGACGCCAACGCCGCCAGAACCGCTGTGTTATCTGCCGTCTCCGAGGACGCGATCGGGCGAAAGGGCTACTCCGACCGCGATGCACCCACTGTCGGCGGGACGAGTCCGCCGCCGCTCAGCCTCTAAACACGTACCGTCTTCGCTGTCGTTTCGACGCCGGTAGCCACGCCCTCGTTTATATATGATCCCGCCACAACCCCGCCGTGACGTAGCAGTCGCGGCGACGGGCCACGGCGGGAGCACGGCCCACCTGTCGCCGATCGCTCGGGCCGTCTGTCAGCTAATCCAGTCGATAGCCGCGTCTATCTCGACCGGCGGTGTGCCGACGCGATACCCCTCGGCGCGTCCATCCGGTCGCGCCCGGAACACGACCGTCGGTTCGTGAGCCGTCGTCGGCTGCTCACCGGCGACGGCCGCCCACTCGTCGTCTCGGAACGACGAACAGTCGACGAACAGCGTCGCCGACGGGTGCGCCGCGAGCTGATCGCGCGTCTTGGCGTCGGCCGTCTCACGAACCGCCGCGACGGCGGTATCAGCGCGGTCGCGCCGGGTCGGCGGTCGCGGACGCGTCACCTCGACGAGATGCTCGCTCCCGACGAGAAAATCCAGCGCGTGACCGCTGTCGAGTCCGATCTCAGGCTCGAAGTCGAGCCCGGCGTCGGCCAACAGCTTCGCGACGATGAACTCCCCCATCGTCGCGGCCATCCGACCGACGTCGAGTCCCTCGCTCGTCCCGAGCTTCGACGCCATCGTGTACCGATTCTCGTCGAGCACGCCGGTCGAGAGGAGCCGCTCGAAGAAGGCGAGCGCCTCCTCGGCGGTCGCGTCCGGAAACCCGCCGGCGTGGTCAGTGAAGAACCGGCGTGTCGTCTCCCGTCCGTCCTTCGAGAGGAAGACGGGGAGGAAGAACCACGCGACGTGATCGTAGCTCGCCAGCGTCGGATCGACCAGCTCGAACCGGGCGAGTAGCTCCCGCTGTGCCCACCGTGTGACGGGGTACGGAGCTTCGCTGAACTCCTGTTTGTTCGTGCGCCACAACGCCTCCGGCGTCGTCGTGTTCCCCAGCCAGTAGCCGCGGTCGTTCCAGCAGAACAGCGCGAAATCCCCGTTATCCATCTCCAACCGACGCGTCTCGTAGTTGGCGGGCGGATCGAACCAGGACGGCTCCAGTCGTGCGCCGAACGTCTCGTCCAGCGGGGCGAGCAGGCGCTCGCGCACCCGCTGGTCTGTCCACGACTCGTTCGACACGCGGAAGCGAAGCGGACCTGCCACATTCGCCGCTCGGTCTCAGCGGGTTTACCGTTGTCCCGAGTCTCGTGTGAACAGTACCCATACACTTTACTATCAGTGGTCGAAACTGTAGTTCATCCATGGGAATGGGAAACTTCGACGAGACCGAACATGAGCGTCGCGAGGCCAAACACTCCAGCGTCGATGCGACGAGCGACGACACCCGAACGCAGTATCGCGGGAGCGTGAGCTACGACTCCGGCGAGTCGACCGAGGCACTCCTCGACCAGTTCGAGCAGATACAATCAGAGTGAGCCGGCTCTCTCCTCGGGACCGTCACGCGACCCAGCGGCGGCTCTGTCCCCGACCGAGTGGTTTACCACCTGCGGAACGAACCACCTGTCGTGAACCCCGCGCGGATGCGCTCCGAGTTCCCTGCCCCCGAGTTCCGCGGCGCACAGGCGCAGGCGCTCGACGACATTCGCGACGCCTTCGAGGCCGGCAACGACGTCGTTCTCGTTCGCGCCCCCACCGGCTCGGGCAAGTCGTTACTCGCTCGCGCGATCGCCGGCTGTGCACGGACGCCCGGTGAGACCGATCACGTCGAATCCTACGGGGCCTACTACACTACTCCGCAGGTCTCTCAGCTCGACGACGTGGCCGGCGACGCGCTGCTCGATGACTTCTCTATCATCCGCGGGAAGGGGAACTACGACTGTATCCTGCCGGGCGAGACCGACACCCCGGTCACCGAAGCGCCCTGCGCCCGCGAGACGGGCTTCGACTGCCCGGTCAAACACCGGTGTCCGTACTTCTCCGATCGGGCGATCGCGTCCAACCGGAACACCGCCGCGATGACGCTGGCGTACTTCATGCAGACGGCCGGCTCCGACGTGTTCGGAAAGCGCGACGTGGTCGTCATCGACGAGGCCCACGGACTGGCGGAGTGGGCAGAGATGTACGCGACGATCGATCTCTCACCTCATCGCGTTCCAGTCTGGGACAGCTGTGAGCCGCCGGCAGTGGACGGGCTATCGGACGTGGAGGGGTACGCCGAGCGACTGCTCCGCGTCTGCTCGCGCCGACAGGAGGAGCTTCGCGCGGAGACGGAGCTCTCCCGCCCCGAGGTAGCCGAACGCGACCGTCTGTCGGAGCTCGTCCGCGAGCTCCAGTGGTTTCTCGACGACGCCGGCGATCCCGACTCCCCGACGACGTGGGTCATCGACCAGCCCGACGGAGCCGGCTCCGCTATCACGGCGAAGCCGATGGACCCGGCCCGGTATCTCCACCACACCGTCTGGGACCGAGCTAACAAGTTCGCGCTCCTGTCGGCGACCATCCTCAACAAGGAGGCGTTCTGCGCGAGCGCGGGACTCGACCCTGCTACCGTCGCGCTCGTCGACGTTCCGCACACCTTCCCGCTGGACCGTCGCCCGCTGTACGACGTGACCTGCGGGAAGATGACCTACGACCGCCGCGAGGAGACGCTGCCGGCGGTTGCCCGCACCGTCGTCCGGCTGATGCAACGCCACCCCGACGAGAAGGGGCTGATCCACGCCCACAGCTACGCGATCGCCGACGAGCTGCGCACGCGTCTCGGCGAGCTGGGCGTCGGAAACCGTCTCCGCGGTCACGACGCCGACGACCGAGACGACGCGCTCCGCGGCTGGAAGCGCGAGTCGTCCAACGCCGTCTTCGTCTCGGTGAAGATGGAGGAAGCCCTCGATCTACACGACGACCTGTGCCGATGGCAGGTCGTCTGCAAGGCCCCGTATCCGAACACGCGTGACTCGCGGGTCGCTCGCCGGCTCGAAGACGACCAGTGGGCCTGGTATTTCCGGACGGCGCTCCGGACGGTGATACAGGCCGCCGGTCGGGTCGTGCGATCGCCCGACGACTACGGCGCGACGTATCTGGCCGACAGCTCGCTGCTCGACGTGTTCGACCGCGCTCGCGCGGACACGCCGGCGTGGTTCCGCGAGCAGGTAGACGCGATGGAACGGCCCGATCTCCCGGCGTTCGACCCTAGCGCGGCGAACGCGGGCGAGACATCGACACGAGGCTACGACTCTGGCGGAACGAGCAACGGCGGTGATCGGTCGCCGTCGCTGTCTGACCATCCGCTCGGTGACGTGTGGGAGACCGATTAGAAGACCGAGACGGCGGCGGCCGCGACCGACGAGACGCCCATCAACAGCACCATGAGGACGGCGATGATCTGGGTTCTGTCCATACAGACGAGGACGCAGCCAGCCGAATAGATGTGTCGGCTCCGTCGGACGCGGAATTTAAACGCGAGAACGGTCCAGTTCGGGTATGAGCGACGCTCGCCAGTTCTGTCCCCAGTGCGGGGACCCGGTGGCACGCCCCGACGACGCCGATCTCCCGGGCAGTGCCCGCGACCCCGACGCCGTCCTCTGTGACGACTGCTACTTCGCTGAGTTCGAGCTGGTCGACGCCCCCGACCGCATCGAGGTACAGGTCTGTTCGCAGTGCGGTGCGGTCCAGCGCGGCAACCGCTGGATCGACGTGGACGCGGACGACTACACCGATGTCGCCGTCGACGAGACCGCCGAGGCGCTGGGCGTCCACGTCGACGCCCGCGAGGTGACGTGGGGCGTCGAACCCGAACAGGTGGACCAGAACACCATCCGGATGCACGCCACGTTCACCGGCTTCATCCGCGAGACGCCGCTTCAGGAGGAGCTGACGGTTCCGGTCTACATCGCTCGCGGGACCTGTGACCGCTGTGGCCGTATCGCCGGCGACTACTGGAACGCGCTCGTCCAAGTGCGCGGGACGAACCGGACCCCGACGACCGCGGAGATGGACCGCGCCGAGACCATCGCTCGCGAGTACATCGCCGAGCGCGAGGCGACGGGTGACCGCAACGCCTTCATCACGAGCGCGAAGCGGGGCGACAGCGGGCTGAATCTGAAGATCTCGGCCAATCAGATGGGCGAGGCGATCGCCCACCGCATCGTCCGCGAGCTCGGCGGCGGCGTGTCGGCCGCGGAGACGCTCGCGACCGAGGACGGCGACGGAAACGAACTCTACCGGGTCACGTTCGTCGCCCGCCTCCCCGAGTTCACCCCCGGTGACGTGGTCGAGTTCGACGACGGCGACGGGCCGGTGCTGGTGACGAGCGCCCACGGCAATCTGAAGGGCGTTCGCGTCGAGACGGGCGACCGCTACGAGGCCAGCTACGAGGAGGGAATCGCCCCTGACGGACGGAAGCTCGGCGACAGCGCCGACAGCGACCGGACGACCGTCGTCGCGGTGGAAGACGAGCACGCCGTCCAGCTGCTCGACCCCGAAACGTTCGAATCGAAGACCGTTCCCCGACCCGACTACATGGACCCCGACGCCGACGAAGTGCCGGTTCTGCGCTCGCGCGCCGGACTGCACGTGCTTCCCGCGGAGGAGCAGGATGTCTGAGCTGGCGGTCGTCGTCCCCCGCGAGGCGACGGAGGCGACGCTCGATTCACTCGCCAGCACGGGCCACTACGACGACTCCCGGTCGATACAGCCACACGGCGAGGGGGTCGCGATCCCGGTCACCGACGCGCCAGCTGGATACGACGCCGTGCCGGTAGAGCTGCCGGCGCGCAACCGCGATCTCCGCGACGCGCTCGCCGAGCGCGGCTGGGATGAGTCGAAACTCGACCGCCTCCCGACCTCGTGGGCCATCGTCGGGTCCTGTCTCCTCATTCAGGATGACGACTTCCCGAACCCGCCGGTCGTCGGCGAGGCGTTACTCGATCTCCACGGCGAGGCCGATACCGTGCTCGTCTCGCACGGGATCGAGGGGAGCCAGCGTACCCCCGACGTGGAGGTCATCGCCGGAACCGGGGACACCGAGGTCGTCCACGCGGAACACGGGACGAAGTACGCGCTCGATCTCGCGACGGTGATGTTCTCGCCGGGCAATCAGACCGAGCGCGCGCGGATGGGTGCGGCGGTCTCGCCCGACGAACACGTCTTCGATATGTTCGCTGGCATCGGCTACTTCACGCTCCCGATGGCGCGGGCCGGCGCGACGGTGACCACCGCGGAGATCAACCCCGAGGCCTACCGCTATCTCGTCGAGAATGCCGTCCTCAACGGCATCGAAGACCGCCTCTCCGCGTTCCGAGCCGACTGCCGTGACGTGGACGCGTCGTCCGTCGACCGCGTCGTCATGGGCCACTACGACGCCGTCGACTACCTCGATACGGCCCTCGATGCGCTCGATTCGGGGACGATACATCTCCACGCCACCGTGCCGACGGACGACCCGTGGACGGAACCGGTTACGGCGCTCGAGTCGGCGACCGGTGACCGACTTCTTGAGGTTCTCGACCGCCGAGTCGTCAAGAGCTACGCGCCCGGTATCGACCACGTCGTCGTGGACGCGCGCGTGGACTGAACTGACGGCGACCCGGAGCTATTTACGAGACTGCACACAGCTACGGGTATGTACGTCGACTGCGGAACGCTGTACACGGGCGCGTCGGTCGTCGACGACGGGCGATTTACCGTCTCCGATGGACGCGTCGAGACGGTCGGAACACAGGAATCGGTCGCGGGCGAGGGGGAACGACTCGATCTCTCGACCGAGATCGTCGCTCCGGGGTTCATCGACGCCCACCTCCACCTGAAGGGCGCTCGGTCGATGGACCCGATGGCGTGGGTCACGGGGACAGTGAGCGAGGACGCCGCTCGCGCGGTCGCCGACGCCGACTCGCTCCTCGACGCCGGCTTCACGACCGTCCGCGACGTCGGCTCGGACGTGGCCATCGGCGTGCGAAACGCTATCGACGGCGGCGAGATCGCGGGACCGCGCGTGTTCACCTCTGGGCGGTCGATCTCACAGACGGGCGGCCACGGCGATATGCATATGTTCCCTCGCGAGTGGGTGACGGACGGCGCGGGCATCTCCACGCTCGCCGACGGAGCCGACGAGTGTCGCCGGGTCGCCCGCGAGCGACACCGCGACGGAGCCGATCTCCTCAAGATCATGACAACCGGCGGCGTCCTCTCCGAGAAGGACGACCCGAACGAGCCGCAGTTCACCGACGAGGAGGTGACCGCGCTCGTCGAGGAGGCCCACCGCGTCGGAATGCCGGTCGCGAGCCACGCACAGGGGAGCGAGGGGATCAAACGCGCCCTCGAAAACGGCGTCGACACCATCGAGCACGGGTTCCACGTCGACGACGAGACCGTGGACCTCATGCTGGAGACCGACGCGACGTTCGTCCCGACGCTCGCTATCATGCACCGCATCCTCGCCGAGGGTGAGAGCCACGGCGTCCCGGAGCACGGACTCCGGAAGGCCCGTGCCGCGAGCGAGGCACACTACGAATCAGTCAAGCGGGCGAAGGCCGCCGGCGTCGAGATCGCCGCCGGGACGGACTTCATCGGCCCGGAGCTCATTCCGCACGGCGAGAACGCGCTCGAACTCGAACTGCTCGTGACGGAGGCCGACTTCACCCCGGCGGAGGCGATCGCCGCGGCCACCACGACCGCGGGCCGCACCGTCCCCGACGACGTGGGCGGGCTGGCAACCGGCAACCACGCGGATTTCATCACGCTCGGCTCGGACCCGGCGACAGCTATCGAGGCCGTGTACGACGTCGAGCGCGTCTACAAAGGCGGCGAGCGGGTTCGGTAGATCGGGGCGCGGTCAGCAGTCGTTCGAGACGGTCCCGACGAGATACGTCCGACCCTCGTAGCCGACCTTCGTCGGTCGGTCGAACACCGGCGTCTCGCTCCAGACGTACTCGGCGTCCGAGCCGAGCGCGTCGGTGAACGTCGTCTGTCGCGTCTCGCTCAGATTCGCATACGCCCGCGTCGGTGCGTCCTCGTCCCCGTCGAACTCCTCGTCCACGAACGTGCCGTACTGTCCACACCGCTGTCGATCGGAGGCGACCAGCCCGACGCCGACGGCAGCGACGAGCAGTATCGCGACGCCTGCGAGCTGGCGTCTGTTCGGCATACTCATTCAGTTCCGCGGACTGACAAGTGTCTTCTGCTCCCCGTTGTCGAAGCGTTTAATCGCGAACCGCCAGTCGTTGTACGCGAACATGACCAAGGTCAGTATCATCGGTGCTGCCGGCACGGTCGGCGCCGCCGCCGGCTACAACATCGCACTGCGTGACATCGCCGACGAGCTCGTCTTCGTCGACATCCCCGACATGGAGGAGAAGACGGTCGGGCAGGCGGCCGACACCAACCACGGGATCGCGTACGACTCCAACACCGTAGTCCGGCAGGGTGGGTACGCGGCGACCGAAGGCTCGGACGTGGTCGTCATCACGGCCGGCATCCCGCGCAAAGAGGGGCAGACCCGCATCGATCTCGCGGGCGACAACGCCCCGATCATGGAGGACATCGGCGCGTCGATCGCCGAGTACAACGACGAGTTCGTCTCCATCACGACCTCGAACCCGGTCGATCTGCTCAACCGCCACCTGTACGAGGCGGGCGAGCGCGATCGCCATCAGGTCATCGGCTTCGGAGGGCGGCTCGACTCCGCCCGCTTCCGCTACGTGCTGGCCGACCGCTTCGACGTTCCCGTCCGGAACGTCGAGGCCACGATCTTGGGCGAGCACGGCGACGCGCAGGTCCCGGCGTTCTCGAAGGTGCGCGTGGACGGTCGTCACCCCGACTTCGAGGGCGAAAAAGAGGAGATTCTCGCGGACCTACAGGAGTCGGCGATGGACGTGATCTCCCGGAAGGGCGCGACCCAGTGGGGACCGGCGACGGGTGTCGCCCACATGGTCGAGGCCGTCGTGAACGACACCGGCGCGGTGTTACCGGGATCGCTCGTGCTCGACGGCGAGTACGGCTACGAGGACACCGCCTTCGGCGTCCCGGTCAAGCTCGGTGCGAACGGCATCGAAGAAGTCGTCGAGTGGGAGCTCGACGAGTACGAACGCGAGCTGATGGACGAGACGGCCGCGAAGCTCTCCGAGCAGTACGAGCAGATCGCCTAACGCTGTCCACGGCGGCTACCGTCCGAGCGAGTGCGGCTCACTCGTCGCGGTCGTCCTCGTCGACGCTCGCACCGACGAAGCCGGCCCACTCCTCGACGCGTCGATCGCGCTCTTCTGACTGAGGCATACCCACACATCTCACAGCATCGTATATAATGGTTGTGGGGGTTACACGACCCGCTCGTCGCCGTCGTAGACTCTGATGGCGTCCACCGGACAGGAGCGAGCAGCGAACTTCGCGTCTAATTCGGCGTCACTCGGCAGCTCTCGGACCCGAACGTCGCTCCCCCAGTCGCGGTCGCTCGCCGCTCCGTCCGTCAACACGGCCTTGCCGGCGTCGTTGTCCTCGGCGAGCCCGTCCCACTCGACGGTGCACTGGAACATCCCGATACAGGTGTCGCGGTCGTACTCGATTCGCATACCGTCACTGCACGCGTGAGCACAAAGAGCGTAGCGACGACGCAGTGGACTGAATTTAAAACCGAAGCCGCGCTAACGGACGTAATGGAAGCTTCTGACGTGCCTGCGGTCCCCGACTGGCTCCCGGGCCATCTCGAATCCGACGGCGTGGAGTCGCTGTACCCGCCACAGGCGGAGGCGGTCGATGCCGGGGTCACGGAGGGTTCGTCGCTGGTCGCCTCGATTCCGACCGCCTCGGGAAAGACGCTTATCGCGACCCTCGCCATGCTGTCGGCCGTCGAGCGCGGCGGGAAGGCGCTCTACATCGTCCCGCTGCGTGCCCTCGCCTCGGAGAAGAGAGCCGAGTTCGAGCAGTTCGAGCAGTACGGCGTCAATATCGGCGTCTCGACGGGGAACTACGACTCCGACGGCGAGTGGCTCGCCGAGAAGGATATCATCGTCGCCACCTCCGAGAAGGTGGACTCGCTCGTCCGCAACGGGGCGGGGTGGCTCTCACAGCTCGACTGCGTCGTCGCCGACGAGGTACATCTCGTCGACGACGCGACCCGCGGCCCGACGCTGGAGGTGACGCTCGCGAAGCTCCGTTCGCGCAACCCCGGACTCCAGATCGTCGCGCTCTCGGCGACGATCGGCAACGCCGACGAGCTGGCCGGCTGGCTCGACGCCGAGCTTGTGGACTCCTCGTGGCGACCGATCGATCTCCGGAAGGGAGTCCACTTCGGACAGGCGCTCCACTTCGACGACGGCAGTCAGGAACAGCTCAGCGTGCAGGGGAGCGAGAAGCCGACCGCCGCGGTCGTCCGCGACACGCTCCGTGACACCGTCGAGGACGGCGACACGATCGAGGAGGGCGGCTCGACGCTCGTCTTCGTCAACTCCCGGCGGAACGCCGAGGCCGCCGCCGGGCGACTCGCGACCGTCGTCGGGACCGAGCTGGACGGCGACGAGCTGGCCGCGCTCGCGACGGTCGCCGACGAGATTCGCGACGTGAGCGACACCGAGACGAGCGACGATCTCGCCGATGCGGTCGAGCAGGGCGCGGCGTTCCACCACGCCGGGCTGTCCCCCGGCCACCGCGAACTCGTGGAGGAGGCGTTCCGCGACCGGCTCGTCAAATGCGTCTGTGCGACGCCGACGCTCGCCGCGGGCGTCAACACGCCGTCCCGGCGCGTCGTCGTGCGGGACTGGCGGCGCTACTCCGGTGACGCCGGTGGGATGCAGCCGCTGTCCGTGCTCGAAGTCCACCAGATGATGGGGCGGGCGGGCCGTCCGGGCATGGACCCGTACGGCGAGGCGCTGCTGCTCGCGAGCAGCCACGACGAGCTCGACGAGCTGTTCGAGCGGTACGTCTGGGCCGACCCCGACCCCGTCCGGTCGAAGCTGGCTGCGGAGCCGGCGATGCGGTCCCATCTGCTCGCGACGATTGCGTCCGGATTCGCCGATTCGCGGGAGACGCTGTTATCGTTTCTCGACGGGACGCTCTATGCCGCACAGACCGGCGAGGAGGAGCGGCTCGAACGCGTGATGGACGAGATGCTCGCGTATCTCGAACGGAACGGGTTCATCGAACGGACCGATAGGGGTGACACCGAGCGGCTGACGGCGACGAACCTCGGTCACACCGTCTCTCGGCTCTATCTCGATCCGATGAGCGCCGCCACCATCATCGACGGGATCGCCGACGCCGACGACCCGACCGCGCTCGGTCTCTACCAGCTCGTCTCGCGCACGCCGGACATGTACCAGCTGTATCTCCGCTCCGGGGAGCGCGAACAGTACACGCAGCTCGCGTACGATCACGAGTCGGAGCTGCTGGGCGCACAGCCGTCGGAGTTCGAGGAGTCCCGCTTCGAGGACTGGCTCTCGGCGCTGAAGACGGCCAAGCTGTTGGACGACTGGGCGGGCGAGACCGACGAGGACCGCATCACCGAACGCTACGGCGTCGGTCCCGGGGACATCCGCGGGAAGGTGGACACCGCGGAGTGGCTGCTCGGGGCGGCCGAATCACTCGCCGGCGAGCGCGGGTTCGGTAACGTACAGGCGATCCGCGAGGCGAAAAAGCGCGTCCAGTACGGCGTCCGCGAGGAGCTCATCGACCTCGCAGGCGTGCGAAACGTCGGACGCAAGCGCGCCCGACGACTCTACGAGACGGGTATCGAGAGCCGCGACCAGCTCCGGAACGCGGACAAGTCAGTCGTGCTCGCCGCGCTCCGCGGGCGTGAACGCACCGCCGAGACGGTGCTCGAACACGCCGGCCACCCCGACCCCGAGATGGACGGCGTGACGCCCGATCCCGACGCCGAGCCGGTCGTGGTGAGCGGCGAGACCGAGGAGTCAGGCACAGAGGACCAGTCGAGTCTCGGTGACTTCTGATGGAGCTGGCGGAGGGTATCCTCACGATCGGCGGTGATCGGTTTCCGGACACGGACGCGTTCGTCGCTCGCCTCACCGAGCTGGGCGATCAGTACGGCGTGACGATACAAGCGTTCGACGCCCGCTACGTCGTCGGTCGCCGCCATCTCGAACGCGCGGTGACGCTGGCGGATCGCGAGCGAGCGCGCGACAACGCCATCGCCCGCGACCGGAGCGTCGAGATCCTCCTCTACGCGGCCGGTCGTCGACAGATTCGCCGCGCGCTCGAACTCGGGGTGAGCGAGGGCGAGACGCCGACTGTCGTCCTCGTCACGGCCGACGGAGCCGGCGACGAATCGGGCGCTCGTGCGGCTGTCACGGAGCTACTCGCCGAACGGCCGACGCTCGGCGACTCCGACGAGGCACGCGTTCGGTCGTTCTTCGGTGTCAGCGACCGGGAGCTGGCGGCCACCGACGCGTCGCTGGCGGATCTCGTCGTCGAGCGGGTCGCGCTGCTCGTCGTCGAGCGGTAGCCCCGGTCGTTTAATCGTCTAGGCGGCGAACGTTCGCCCGGTGAGTGTGAATGGGTGAGTCGTCGGACGGACCAGAGGAGCGCCAGCACGAGCGCGCCGAACACGTCGAGGCGATTCTCGACGCGGCGGAGACGGACGCCCAGACGTATCCGGCGAGCAGCGACGAGCTTGCCGCGGAGTACCGCGCGGCGGCGATCGATCTCGGCAACGAGACCGAGACGCTCGGGGACGCGTTCGACCGACTGGCCGACGAGTACAGCGAGTTTGCCTCGCCGGCCGAGGCGCGTGAGGCGCTCACAACGGAGGTCACGCGCGAAGAACGGTTCGACGAGACGTTCACCGACGACCCGACTCAGCAGTAGTCGGCGAGCAGAGGAGCTTTCTCCGCCGGCATCGAGAGCCACGCGCCGTCCCGAGAAATGTCGGAAATGAGGTACGTGTCGTCGTCGACAGCAGCCATCACTTCCTCATCTGCGTCTGCACTCCCGGCAACCGCTGAGTCCGGAACCATGTGTGTGAATAGTTACCACGAGATATATAAACTTGGCGAAACGCGGGGCATCGATCGCTCTCGCTGTTCTGTCTACTTCGGCGGCCCTTCGGAGCAAACAGACAGATCTGACGGCCACTCCTCGAATATCTAAACGAACGGCGGGCGATCTCCGCTTTGACGTGACAAAACGTCTATTCCGGGGCGCGTATCTCTACACCGTCCCGAGGGAGCCTGAAACCGTCTGTACCAGCAGCTAAACGCTGTCTGACGTACCCGCTGTATTGCAGTAACTTTAACACCATTCAATAGGTACAACTGTGTGAGATGGCTCAAGACAGCGAATACAAGCGCCGTCGGTTCCTTCAGGCGACCGGCGCTGCTGCCCTGACTGCGAGCGTTGCCGGCTGTTCAAACGACGACGGAGCGTCCACGTCGACCGACAGCGGCGGTGAAGACGAAACCGACACGCCCGAAGCGTTCGGTGGTCTCGACGCGTACCCGTACTCCGCCAACGAGACGGACGTGGCCAGCGCGAAGCAGGTCATGGAGGAGGCCGGCTACGGTCCGGACAACAAGTTCGAGCTGGACTGGCTCCAGTACACGAGCGACGCGTGGGAGGAGATGGCGAACACCATCCGCGCGCGTCTGGAGTCCGCCCACATCGAGATGAACATCAGCAAGGGCGACTTCGGAACCCTGCTCAACCGGACGGAGAAGGGTGACATGGAGGCGTTCACGTTTGGCTGGGTCGCGGACTACCCGGCTCCACAGAACTTCCTCCAGCTCATCGATCCCGAGAACACGGTGTACGACGCCGAGGGAACGACCCCGAACGGTGCTCGGCTGTTCTGGTCGTCGGACGCCGAGGTAGATCCGGGCCTCACGCAGTACATGACCGACCAGTTCGACGTCATCGGAGACAACCCCGGCAACACCGACGCCGAGACGGAGGCGCGTGCCGATGCCACGCTCAATATGGAGGAGGCGCTGTGGGAATCGGCCGCTCTCCTGCCGGTGTATCACAACGTCGCCGAGACGTTCTGGTACGACCGCGTCGACTACAACCCGCCGGGCGGCATGGGTGGCTCCCGCGCGAAGGCGAGCACGTCGGTCAACGAGCTCGAGGGCGAGGAGACGCTCCACACCATCTCGGGGACGTTCAACTCCCTCGATCCCGTCGCCTCGGGCAACACCGCAAGCGGCGGCAAGATCATGGACATGTTCGACGCGCCGCTGAACTACGCCAACGGGACGACCGAGGTCGAAAACCTCCTCGTCGAGGAGTACGAGGTCAACGACGATCTCACCGAGTACACGTTCACGCTCAAGGAGGGTATCCAGTTCCAGGACGGCTACGGTGAGCTGACGGCCGACGACGTCGTCTACTCCATCCGCCGACTGGTGGAGTCGCCAAACTCCACGAATACGAACTTCCCGAAGAGCGTGCTCGACATCGAGCGAGAGACGGACGACGAGGGCAACGTCGTTCCCGGCTCGACGGGCGTCGAGGCCACCGGCGAGTACGAGTTCACCGTCACGCTCAACAACGCGTTCGGCTACACGCTCTCCGTGCTGGCGTACAGCGCGTTCTCCGTCGTTCCGGAGGGCATCGTCGGCGATATCGAAGGGTACGACGGCGACATGGAGTATCAGGAGTTCTCCACGTCCAACCCCGTGGGCGCTGGTCCGTTCCGCTTCGACACGTGGGAGCCCGGGAACGGTGGCGAGTTCGCCGCGACCGCGTTCGAGGACTACCACGGCGAGGTCCCGTCGTTCGATATCCAGTCGGCGATCATCTCCGACCCGAGCCCCCAGTACAACACCTTCCTGAACCAGAACGCCGACGTGGCCGGTATCCCGACCTCGAAGTACGACCCGTCGAAGGTGGAGATCACCGATCGCGACGGCGCACAGGCAACCGGTACGTACGGGCCACTGAAGAACGGCATGAGCGTCAACATGGCCCAAACGCCGACCATCGACACCTACTACATCGGGTTCAACTTGGAGAAGGTTCCGACCCCGGTCCGCGAGGCCATGGCGTACGTCATCAACCGCGAGCAGTTCGTGGCCGACGTGTTCAAGGGCCGTGGCGCGCCCGCATACCAGCTCACGCCGCCACAGGCGTTCCCGGGCGGCAGTGAGGCGTACCGAGACCACTGGCAGGAGTAACCGACTCCTCCCGTTTCGTCTCTCGTCTGTACCGACATACTCAACACGCCGCGTTTCTGAAGATACCGCAAGCGTTGCCATCAACCGCACCATGAGACACGCTCTATCAGTATGACCAGCGACGAACCGCTCCGGGACCGCCGAGTCGTCACCGACGCGCTCACAGTCGTTCTCTCACCAGACGGAGGTGTCGGCGCATGAACCGACTGGTGTATCTCGTCAAACGACTCCTGTTGGGGCTCCCCGTCGTGCTGTTCGGCGTCACGATGACGTTTCTCATCCTGTATCTCGGACCGCTCGACCCGGTCAACACCATCCTCGGCCGGGACGCCACGCCGGAGGATGTCCGCCAGCTCCGGATCGCGCTCGGCTACATCTACCCGAACGGCGACCCGGTCCCGCTGTGGGATCAGTATCTCATGACGATGCGTGATCTGTTCACGTTCAACTTCGGTAACTCGTGGGTCATCCAGCGGAACACGTCGGTGGTGAGTCTCATCGCTGCGCGGATGCCGGCGACGCTGTGGCTCGGCTGGTGGTCGGTCGTCATCGCGCTCGTGATCGGGATTCCGGCCGGACTGTTCGCCGGGCTGCGCTCGAACACGATGAGCGACTACCTCACCTCGGGCGGCGGTATCCTCTGGCGTGCGATGCCGAACTTCTGGCTCGCCGTGATGATCGCCGGCAGCCTCACCGCCGGCGGCGCGTTCTCGTGGTATCGCGACTTCGGCCCGAGCACGGACGTCATCGGGACGTCGGATGCGCTCGGAGCGATGCTCGGTCCGTCGCCGTTCGCCGGCATCCCCGTACTCGGGGTGATCCCCGATCCCAACCTCGGCAACATCCTCACCGCGTTCAAGTGGATCCTTCCGGCCGCGCTCGTGCTCGGCTCGGCGTCGATGGGGAACGAGATCCGTATCGGTCGGACGGCGGTGATGGAGAGCAAGAACTCGAAATACGTCGAGACGGCGAAGGCGAAGGGACTGGCCTCGCGCCGGATCATCCTCAAGCACGTCGGTCGAAACGCGCTCATCCCGCTGTTGCCCGTCATCATGGGTGAGTTCTATCTGCTCATCGGCGGCGCGCTGCTCGTCGAGCTGGTGTTCGCCATCAACGGGCTGGGGAGTATGTTCCTCCGGGCGACGATCGGTGCGGACGTGCCGATGGTGATGGCGCTGGCGTTCATCTTCGTCATCATCACGGTCGCGTTCAACATCGTTCAGGACCTGCTGTACACCGTCGTCGATCCGCGCATCTCACTGGAGGCAACGGAGAGATAACATGGCACGTTCAACTGCTGATACGACGAACGAATCGTTCCGGCACGACAGCTCCACGCTGACCGAGCGGATCGCCGCGAACCCGGAGCCTGCCCTTCGGTGGGCCGGCGTCGCGGCCGTGCTCCTGCTGCTCGAACTGGGGGCGTTCCTCGGTGGCGTGCTCACGCTGTTTCACGCGGCCGTGTTGGGCGTGACCGCGCTGCTGGAGGTGTCTCTGGGCGCCGTTTCGTCCGGACTCGGCGAGGCGGCCTTCGGGTTCCAGACGGACGCTCTCGCGTCGATCTCCGGGGTACGCGACGCGGCACAGTCGATCCCGACGCTGTTGAGCCGCGAGACGATCTCGAATCAGGGGCACATGGTCGGTCCAAACGGCCCGTGGACGGGGACGTTCCTCGGGCTGGAGCCGGCGTACGCGTGGGGGATCCGCGTCGTACTCGTGCTCGTGTACGCGTTCGTGACCGCCTACTGGCTGTTCCGCGGTTGGCTCGTCTTCCGGAACCACTACCGGCAGGCCGACTGGACACCGACCGACGATATCATCAACCGGCTCCGCGACCACCGCTGGGGCCAGTTCGGGATCGCCGTTCTCGTGGTGTTTCTCACGCTGGCGCTGTTCGGTCCGGCGCTCGGCCCGACGACCGTCCAGCAGAACATCAAATCCCCGTACGCCGAAGAGTCCCAGATCGAGTACTTCAGCGACGATACGGGCTCAGTCGAGACCGTCTTCGCCGGAAAGGCGAACTTCGACTCGAAGTCGAAGGGACCGAATCAGAACGTCGGCCCGATGACGTACGACGACTACGGTCGGTTCCATCCGTTCGGAACGCTGCCGAACGGTCGCGATCTGTTCACGTTCATGATGGGCGGCGCGCGCATCTCGCTGATCGTGACCGGGCTGGCGATCGGGTTGGCCTCGTTCATCGCCGGCGCGCTCGGGCTGATCTCGGCCTTCTACGGCGGGACGACTGATCTCGCGGTGTTGACGACCGCCGACGGTATCACCTCCGTCCCGCGGCTGCTGTTGCTCGTCATGCTGAGCGCCGTGTTCGCCAACCACTGGCTGGGGAGCGTGTTGGACGGCGGGTTCCTGTTGGCGCTCATCTTCGGCTTCACCGGCTGGCCGCTGCTGTGGCGGGCCGTCCGTGGTCCCGCGCTTCAGGTGGCACAGGAGGAGTGGGTCGACGCCGCAGAGAGCTTCGGTCAGCGCCCGACGCTCATCATGTGGAAACACATGTTCCCGTACGTGATGGGGTATCTGCTGGTGTACGCCTCGATGTCGGCCGGCGGCATCGTGGTGAGCCTCTCGGCGCTGTCGTTCATCGGTAACGGACTGGGAATCACCGCTCCGACGCCCGCGTGGGGGCGGGCCGTCTCGCTCGGACAGTCGTACGTCGCCGGTCCCTCGTGGCATATCGCCCTCATCCCGGGGCTGATGATCGTCATCCTCGTCATGGGGCTGAACGCCTTCGGCGACGGACTGCGTGATGCTATCGATCCCGAGACGAAGGGAAGCGACGACGGCGACGAACTCGCCGCCGGAGGTGGTGCGTGATGCAGTCGGTCGAACCAGACGAAGAGACGGAGCCGGTGCTCGCGGTCGAGGATCTCCAGACGGTGTTCCACACCGACAGAGAGACGATCCGTGCGGTCGACGGCATCTCGTTCGAGATCCGGCCCGGTGAGACGGTCGGTATCGTCGGCGAGTCCGGCTCCGGCAAATCCGTCACCGCCCGCTCCATCATGGGGCTCGTCGAGAGCCCGGGTGAGGTCCGCTCCGACTCGTCCATCCGGTTCAACGGGCAGGAGCTGACGGAGCTGTCCGACACCGAGTACAACGAGATCCGCGGCAGCGGCATCGGGATGGTGTTTCAGGACCCACAGCAGTCGCTGAATCCGGTGTACACCATCGGCAACCAGATCCGAGAGGCGCTGCGCGTCAATCAGGGGCTTCGCGGCGAAGCGGCCCGCGAGGAGGCGATCTCACTGCTCGAATCCGTCGCCATCCCCGACGCGGCCCGCCGGCTTGACGAGTATCCACACGAGTTCTCCGGCGGGATGCGCCAGCGGGCCGTCATCGCGATGATGCTCGCGTGTGATCCGGAGTTCCTCATCTGCGACGAGCCGACGACCGCGCTCGACGTGACGATTCAAGCACAGATTCTGGAGCTACTCGACGAGCTACAGGCGGAGCGGGATCTCTCGATCCTGTTCATCACCCACGACATGGGCGTCATCGCGGAGATCGCAGACCGGGTGAACGTGATGTACGCCGGTCAGATCATCGAGTCCGCGCCCGTCGATGCGCTGTTCGCGAATCCGAAACACCCGTACACGAGGGGACTGCTGGGAGCGATCCCCGGCCAGCAGGCAGACGGCGAGCCGCTCCGGACGATCGAGGGCGACGTGCCGACGCCGAACGAGGAGGCGACGTACTGCCGGTTCGCACCTCGGTGTCCCGACGCGTTCGACGCGTGTAACGCCGTCGCGCCCGCACACGTCGATGTCGGCGGGGACGCGGAACACACTGCCGCGTGTCTGTTGTACCCGGACGGGGAGACGGAGGAGACGCGCGTCAGCCATCATCAGTCACTCGGTACGCCACGCGACGACACAGGTGAGACCAATGAGTAACGCAATCGAGCGCGAGCAGACGGCAGCCAGCGGGGAGACGCTGGTCGACGTACAGGAGCTGAAGACGTACTACGGCGGCGACGGCTTCTTCGCGTCGCCGCCGGTCAAGGCGGTCGACACCGTCGATTTCGAGATCCAGCGCGGTGAGACGTTCGGGCTGGTCGGTGAGTCCGGCTGCGGGAAGAGCACGCTGGGCCGGACGCTCGTTCAGCTCGAACAGGCGACGGAGGGGAGCGTCAGCTTCGACGGGACCGACATCACCGAGCTGTCCGGGCCGGAGCTGAAACAGTGGCGTCGCAACGCCCAGATGGTGTTTCAGGACCCCGAGTCGAGTCTCAACGACCGGATGACGGTCGGCGAGATCATCCGCGAGCCGCTGGACGCACACGACTGGAAGACGAAGGCAGACCGCCGCGAGCGCGTCACGGAGCTGCTCTCGGAGGTCGGACTCCGTGAGGAGCATTACTTCCGGTATCCACACCAGTTCTCGGGCGGCCAGCGTCAACGCGTCGGGATCGCTCGCGCGCTCGCACTCGAACCGGAGTTCGTCGTCCTCGACGAGCCGGTGTCGGCGCTCGACGTGAGCGTGCAGGCCAAGATAATCACGCTCCTCGAAGATCTCCAAGCGGAGTTCGACCTGACCTACCTGTTCATCGCGCACGATCTCTCCGTCGTCCGGCATATTTGCGACCGGGTCGCCGTCATGTATCTCGGGAAGATAATGGAGATCGGCGACACCGAGGAGCTGTACGAGAACCCGCAGAACCCGTACACGCAGGCGCTCCTGTCGGCGATTCCGCGACCGGATCCGTCGGTCACGATCGACCGGATCACCCTCCCGGGGACGCCGCCGAGTCCACGGGACCCGCCACAGGGCTGTCAGTTCTCGACGCGCTGTCCGGCGAAGATCCGACCGGAGGCGTACGCCGATACCGACGACGAGATATGGCACGCGGTCGAGCAGCTCCGCGAGGTCGTCCGCGAGCGGTCGCGGATGTCGCTGTCGACGACCGATCAGCTCCGCAAGCGTCTCGACCGGTTTTCGCGGTTCGACGACATCGAGGAGACGGTCACGGACCTCTTCGGGGAGCTTTCCGTCCCTCAGTCCGTCGAGGATCACGTCCGGCACGCGGTCGAGCTGGTGAAAGACGGCGAGCCGAAGGCGGCACAGACGTATCTCCGCGAGGAGTTCGGCGGCGTCTGTGACACGACTCGACCCGGTCACCATCAGGTGAGCGCGGCCGGTCGCGAGAGCTACTGTCACCGGCATCTCGACGAGTACGAGGACACCACGACGGTGCTCGCGAACTACGTCGACGGTGCATAACCGCTGGCTGCGTCTCGCCGAGTTCGCCGTCTGGACCGCCGGCGCGACGGCCGCCGTCGTCGCTACTACCGCCGTACCGTCGTTTCTGTTCGGTAGCGGACTGCTGACGCTGAAGTACGTCCTGTTCGTCGTCGGCGTGTTGCTGTTCGGACTCGGGAGCTTCGCTATCCAGCCGGAGTCACCGGCACAGCTTCGCCCGGAGCAGTCCCCGAGCGACCGGGGAGCGACCACCCGTATCCCGCGCCCGCGGCAGTTCTCCACGGAAGGGACCGACGAGTTCGGCGTGGAGGCGCGGCTGGCGGAGCTTCCGCCGATGCGGGGACGGCTCCCCTTCGACGACCGAGTGGGCCGGGACGCGAAGCTGTTCGTCACGAGTCTCCTCGTCCTCGCGGTCTCGGCGGCGCTGGAGTTCGTCGTCGGCGTCTGAACCGACGCGTGGGGTTTATCGGTCAGGACACCCGCCGACCGGTATGGTGAGACAAGACGCGGGCGAGACGCCGGGCGACGTCGATCGGCTGGCGAGTAGCTCCGACGCGGCCCGAAACGGGTGGCAGCGCACGATCGAGGACACCCGGGCGATGGCGGCCGACCGCGAGGAGCACGGCTACGAGACCGTCGTGCTGGTATCCGACGACACCTCGCCGGTCGCGCCCGCGTCGGATCGCGACCACTGGGGGCTGACGTATCTGGTCTCCGGCAGCGACCGCGAGGCGTTTCGCGACGCTCGTGCGCGGGCCGAGTTCGACGAGACCGGCGTCTATCAGGCCTCACAGGAGGGGAACACGTTCCTCGTCACGGAGTGTCTCGATCACGACGCCGAGCTGGTGGTGTTTCTCGCGGGCGTGTTCCGGATGGAACACGCCGTCGAGCTGGTCCGGGCGGCGCTCGACCGCGGGGAGATGTACAGCCACGTACGCAAGCTGAACGGCGAGGTGGCCGGCAGTATCCGCCACGAGGACGCCGAGGCGTTCTTCCCCGACCCGGACGCCTACTACTCCTACGAGCCGACGGAGTTCGTCGATACGGTCGGTGACGGTAACGAGGAGGCGTGACGCCGCCACGGGAAGTGTAAGGTCTTAGTACCGTGCCCACCCGTTTCGGGGTATGAACGTCGCAGACGCCATGACGCCGCGCGATTCACTGGTGACCTCGGTCGTCCCCGGCTCGCGAACGGACGTGCTCGACCGACTTCAGGACGACGAGTTCTCGTCGATCCCAATCGTGAACGACGAGACCGGGGCGTTCCGCGGTCTCGTCTCCCGTGAACAGCTCATCGCCAACCCCGACGAGGATCAGCTCGCGATGCTCGTCGAGGACGTGCCGACAGTCGGTCCCGACGCCGAGCTGGAGGCGGTCGCCCGTCGCTTCCGAGACGGCGATCAGCGCCGGCTCCCAATCGTCGAGGGTGACGAACTGCTCGGACTCGTCACGATCACCGATATCGTCCACGCGATCGCGAACAGCGAGGTCGCCGCCGACGCGACCGCCGACCAGTTGATGCAGACGGGCGTGAACGCAGTCCATCAGGCGACCCCGCTCACCGTCGCCGAGCGCGAACTCGCCTTCGCCGACGAGCCGTACGGCGTCGTCCTCGACGAGGCTGGGAGTCCGACCGGCATGTTGACCGAGGTGGACGTGCTCGACGTGGCTCGCATCGTCGAGGGCGAGGAGTCTACGGGCGACTCAATCGCCGACGACGACGACGATTGGAAGTGGGAGGCGATCAAGGCCATCGGCTCGCGGTATCTCCCCACCCGAAACGTCCAGATCCCGGCCGAACCGGTCGAGATGTTCATGACCGACTCGCTCATCACCGTCGGACAGTCGAAGTCCGCGACCGATACCGCACAGCTGCTCATCACCGAGGATATCGAGCAGGTCCCCGTCGTCTCCGGCGATACGCTCGTCGGGATCCTCCGTGACACCGATCTGCTGGAGGCGCTCGCGTGAGCCGAGAGGACGACCGGCAAGCGTCCGCCGAACGACCGAGCGACCCGACGCTGCTGACGGACGGCGGCACGTCGGAGCTGGCGACGGTCGCCGAGCTTGCCAAGCGCCGCGGCTTCTTCTTCCAGACGGCGGAGTCGTACGGCGGCGTCGGTGGTCTCGTCACGTACGGGCCACAGGGGTCGGCGCTCAAGCGCAACATCGAGGACAGATGGCGCGACCGGTTCGTCACCCGCGCCGGCAACATGGAGCTGTCGGCGCCGGACGTGATGCCCGAACCCGTCTTCGAGGCCTCGGGGCATCTCGACGGCTTCGACGACATGATCGTCGAGTGTCCCGAGTGCGAGACCGCCCACCGCGCTGACCACCTCGTCGAGGACAGCTCCGAGCACGAGGACGCCGAGGCGCTCGGTATCGAGCAGATAGGCGAACTCATCGGCGAGCTGGAGATCGCCTGTCCCGACTGCGGGACGGCGCTCGCCGGCGAGTCCGTCGACGAGTTCAACCTCATGTTCGGCACGGACATCGGACCGGGTTCCTCCCAACCGGGGTATCTCCGCCCGGAGACGGCACAGGGTATCTTCACCGAATTCCCGCGGCTGAAGGAGTACGCCCGCGGCAAGCTCCCCTTCGGCGTCGCACAGATCGGTGACGCCTACCGCAACGAGATCGCCCCGCGTCGCGGGCTCATCCGCGTTCGCGCGTTCACGCAGGCGGAGCTGGAGCAGTTCATCGACCCCGAGGAGGACGAGCCGGCTATCGAAGCCGTCGCCGACGTGGAGCTTCCACTCTACACCGCACCGGCACAGGCGGACGAGGGGGGCCAAGAGACGTACACCGTCCGCAAGGCCGTCGAGGAGGGCGTCATCGAATCGGCGTGGATCGCCTACTATCTCGGGCTGGCACGTGACTGGTACGAGGCGATCGGCATCGACATGGACCGTTTCCGCTACCGCCAGCACAAGGCGGGCGAACGCGCCCACTACGCCGCCGACTGCTGGGACGCCGAGACCGAACTCGACGGCGAGTGGGTCGAGGTGACCGGCTTCGCCTACCGGAGCGACTACGATCTTACCAACCATGCCGCGGCGACCGGTGACGGCTTCACCGTGTTCAAACAGTACGACGAGCCGAAGACGGTCGAACGGCCCGGCGTCGATCCCGATATGTCAACGCTCGGCCCGGAGTTCGGTGGCGACGCGAGCGCCGTCGCCGACGCGCTCGCCTCGCTCGCTGCCAGTGAGCCCGACGCGTTCACCGGTGACACCGTCACCGTCGAGATCGGCGGCGACTCGGCCACGGTCGCGACCGACGTCGCGAACTTTGCCGTGGAGACGGTCACCGAGACCGGCGAGCATATCACGCCACACGTCGTCGAGCCGTCCTTCGGTATCGGTCGGCTGTTCTACTCCGTGCTCGTCCACAGCTACGAGACCGACGAGGTGGACGGTGAGGAGCGCACCTATCTCTCTGTCCCCGCCGAGCTCGCCCCCACGTTCGCGTGTGTCGTCCCGCTCGTTTCCAACGAGCCGGCACTGGTCGAACAGGCCGAGCAGATACGCGACCAGCTCCGTGATGCCGGTCTCGAAGTCGCGTACGACGAGTCAGGGGCTATCGGTCGCCGCTATCGCCGCCAGGACGAGATCGGAACGCCCGTCTGTGTCACCGTCGATCACGAGAGCATCGAGGAGGAGCCGACGAGCGTCACCGTCCGCGACCGCGACACCACCGCACAGGCGCGTGTCCCGGTCACAGAACTCCGTGACTGTCTGCTCGCGCTCCGTGCCGGAACGAGCTTCAGTGACCTGCTCGACCGCGACGCCGTCACGCCCGTGTAAATGACGAACGAGATACAGCGCCGGCTGGTTCACGCCACCGGCGGTGTACTGCCGCTCGGCTACGTCGCCGAGCTCTACTCGTACCGCTTCCTCCGTAACGCGTTCACCGTCGGTGTGCTCGCCGTCGTGCTCCTCGAAACGCTCCGTCTCTCCGGGGTCGCCGACTGGCGGCTGTTCGACCGTCTCACCCGCGAGTACGAACAGGAGAACCCCGCGGGGTACGCGTTGTACGTCGTCTCTATTGCCGCCGTCTGCTGGCTGTTCGCGCCCGAAATCGCCGTCCCGGCGGCGCTGATGCTCACCTTCGGGGACCCGATCTCTGGACTGCTCGGCTCCGACGAGCGCCGCCGCGTGAAGCAGTCGTTCGTCCTGCTCGTGATGTTCGGCGTCTGTACGCTGCTCGCGCTCCCGTTCGTCGCGAGCGCCGCCGCTGTCGCCGGGGCCGTCGCCGCCACTGCCGCCGACGGCGCGACGCCGACCGTCGCCGGCTACGTCATCGACGACAACCTCACCATCCCCCCAGCCGCCGCCCTCGCGATGACGCTCGTCATCGGACTGTAGGGACAGCGCTTTTTCCTGCCGACGGTCTCTGTCCGTGTATGAGCGATTTCGACCGGGAGAAAGAGCGCGAGAAGCTCCGCGAGAAGTACGAACGGGACAAACAGAAGCGCGAGCAGTCCGAACGGCTCTCGGAGCTACTCCTGAAGGGCGCGACCATGACCGACAGACACTGCGAGACGTGCGGCGACCCCGTCTTCCGGTGGGACGGACAGGAGTTCTGTCCCACCTGCCAACAGCCCGGCGAGGAGACGACGGGCGAATCAGAGCCCACAGAAACGGCGGAGCCGAGCTCGCCCGCACCGACGGGCGAATCGGCAGTCGAGGTAGAGCCCGACACCGAGCGGCCGACAGACTCACAGCCCGCCGTCCAACCCGACCGACAGCCGCGCCAGCCGACGCCCAGACAGCCGGCCGAGACGCCCGACGCGACCGGGCAGCCCTCCGTAGCAGCCGACGGCGACCTCGCGACCGCGCGCGCCTCGCTCGAACGCACGCTCGCGACGCTCGCACAGCAGGCCGAACAGGCCGACACCCTCGCGGAGACGCGGCGGTATCTGGACGGGGCGAGAGACGCCGCCGAGGCGCTCGACGCCGCAGAACAGGTCCGTTAACCGGCGTACTCGCTGCCGACGACCTCGCGAATCCGCTCTGCGGTGACCGGGCCGACGCCCTCGATCTCGCGGAGCTCCGCCTCGCCCGCTGTCATCACCGCTTCGACGCTCCCGAGCGCCGACAGCAGCGCGCGGGCGGTGACCGGCCCGACCTCGGCGACCGAACTAACGACGTACTCCTGCTGTTCGTCTAGCGTCTTGTTCGACTTCTCGCCGTGGACACGTAGCTCGCGGTCGCTCTCCTCCTGTTCGCGTCGCGCGACCACCTCCAACAGCTCCGTCGTCCCCTGTTCGTCCTCGGTGAAGAGGACGCTCGCGCCGAAATCGACGGCGAGCGAGGCGAGCGCCCCGCGAATCGCGTTCGGATGGACGTTGCGCTCCCCGTAGAGGTTCTCCCCCTCGACGATGACGACCGGGCGCGCGTAGCTGCGGACGGCATCGCCCACCTGCTCGAACATCGAGCGGTCCTCACCGAGTAAGGTGTCGAGGAAGTCGGCCACGCTCTTTCGCTCGACGACGACGCGGTTCGAGAGGACGTAATCACCGACCGCGAGCGTCTCCAGCCGGGTCTCGATCCCGTCGCGCTTCGAGAGGTCCCGCGCGATCGTCGCGTCGAGCTCGCGCTGGTCGGCGACGATCTCGACGCCTGATTCGTCGGTCCCGGCGACGGCTGCAACCGCCTCGTCGGCGTCACCGGTATCGCCGGTGTCGTCGCTCTCGGAGTCGTCCGTTTCCCTCTCGCCATCGGTCGCCGCCTCCTCCCCCGCGAAGGTGTCCAGACTGGGCTGTCCGTCGGTCTCGTCGTCACCGGTATCGCTGTCGGCTCCGTCGCCGTCGCCGCTCCCCTCACCGGTCGCCGTCGGCTCCGCGTCCGGCCCCTCCGGCATGGTCGACTCGCCCTCGAAACTCCCGAGCGACTCTTGACTCAGCTCGGATTCGAGCTCGCTGGCCATCCCTTTCAGCGAGCGAAGCTCCTCCTCCATCTGCTTCTCCTCGTTCTGTGCCATCCAGAAGAACGCCTCGTCGCGGGTGTCGTTCGCGATGAGGACGACGACCTTCCCCGTCGATGCGCGACCGGTCCGGCCCTTCCGCTGGATGGACCGAACGCCCTTCGGAACCGGCTCGTAGAACAGCACGAGATCGACGTCCGGCACGTCCAGTCCCTCCTCTGCGACGCTGGTTGAGACGAGCACCTCGAACTCGCCGGCGCGGAACGCGTCGAGCGTCTCCGTCTGCTCCTTTTGCGTCATCCCGTCTGACCCCTGCTTGTCGCCCTGACCGACGAACCGCCGCGCGTCGAACGACTCGTTCAGGAACTCGGTCAGGGTCTCTGCTGTGTCCCGGCTCTCCGTGAAGACGATAGCGCGCGAGCCGCCGTCGAGTCCGAAGGTCTCCGCGAGCAGGATGCGCGTCTTCCTGAACTTGGGGTGGAGTCCCTCGAACTCCTCGGCGAGTCGCATCGCCTTCTTCACATTCGGCTCGGAGACGAACCGCTGGCTCGCCTTCGATGCGCCCGACGACCGGGCCTGCTCGCGCTGGCGCTCGAAATACCGCCGGAGCGACTCGACCGACTGGGTCTCCACCAGCTCCGTCGCGCGCCGGAGCTTCATCACCTCGGCGTGGGCGGACATCCCCTCGTAGCCGGCCGAGTCGTCGTCGTTGATGAGCCGCTGGAGCTGTGCGCGCGCCCGGTTCAGATCGCGCTGGCTCATGTTCGGGTCCGTCGAGTTCACCACGCCCAGCTCCTTCAGCTGCGAGAGCCGGTCCGTAATGACCTCGTTGAGCGCGTCGCGGACCGCGAGCACGTCCTCGGGCAGATCGATGTGCTGCCAGTCCACCTCCGTCCGGTAGGTGTGTCGCTCCACGTCGGCGTCGCTTTCGGTCATCACCTCCACCTCCGCGAGCCCGAGATTCTCACACACCGTCAGAATCTCCTCCTCGTCGCCGCCGGGGCTGGCCGACATCCCGGTGGCGAGTGGTCGCTCCGCGTCGGCGTGATACCGCTCGGCGATGTAGTTGTACGCGTACTCGCCGGTCGCGCGGTGACACTCGTCGAAGGTGAGATGCGTCACGTCGGCCAGCGAAATGCGGTTGCCGACGAGGTCGTTCTCGATGACCTGCGGCGTCGCCATCACGATACGGGCCGACTCCCACAGCTCCGCGCGGTCGGCCGGGCGCACATCGCCGGTGAAGACGACGATCTCGTCGCCGGCGACGTCCAGTGCCTCGCGATAGAACTCCGCGTGCTGCTGGACTAACGGCTTCGTCGGCGCGAGCATCAGCGAGGTTCCGCCGTGCTCCGCGAGCCGATGGGCCGTCACGAGACAGGAGACGGTCGTCTTCCCGAGTCCGGTCGGGAGACAGACCAGCGTGTGCGTCTCCGACGCGGCGTCGGCCAGCTGGGTCTGGTAGGCTCTGTCTTCGAGAAAGCCCTGACTCACCAGTGGCCGGTCGAGATACTCCACGTCGGCGTCTGCAGCCGCCATTGCCGATGTTTGGTCGCTCTCGTGAATAAGCGTTCGCGTCGCGGGGTGAAACTGAACCCCCGTCAGTCGCTCTCGTCGATGACCCGGGCCTCGAACTCCTCGGGGAGTGACTCCAAATCCCCGGCCTGCACGCTCCAGAGGTCGGCGTACAGACCTCCCTCGGCGAGCAGGGTCTCGTGGTCGCCTCGCTCGGTCACTCGGCCCGCTTCCATGACGAGAATCTCGTCGGCGTCTTTCACCGTCGAGAGCCGGTGAGCGATGGCGAACGTCGTCCGATTCGCCGAGAGCGAGTCGAGTGACTTCTGGATGAGATACTCCGTCTCGGTGTCGACCGCGCTGGTCGCCTCGTCGAGGACGAGCAGCTCGGGGTCCTGCAGCACGACACGCGCGATGGCGATCCGCTGGCGCTGGCCGCCGGAGAGCTTCACTCCGAACAGGAACGTCTCCTGTCCGACGTAGCCGATGTGGTCCCGGAGCGATTCGAGCGTCACGTCCCGGATATCGCGGCCGTCGACGCGGATCCCACCGTCTGTCTCCGCCGCGTTGGAGACGTCGTACATCCGGAGCAGGAGCTTGAGCATCGTCGATTTGCCCGCGCCGGTCGGCCCGACGAGCGCGACCGTCTCACCCGGCTTCGCCTCGAAGCTCACGCCGTCGATGACGGTCTCGGAGTCGTCGTACGCGAAGCGCACGTCGTCGTAGACGACTCTCCCCTCGACGTCGGTCAGCTCGGCTCCGTCCGCGGGGTCATCGACCTCGACGGGGATATCCATCAGGCCGAAGACGCGCTCGGAGGAGGCCTTCGCGTTCTCGTACTGGTCGATGATGTTCGACACCTCCGCGAGCGGCGTGGCGAACCGCTGGGAGAGAAAGAGGAACGAGACGAACGTCCCGACCTGTAGCTGGCCGCTCGCGCCCGGCGGAACGCCGACGAACAGCCAGTAGCCTCCCACGAGGAAGGTGAGCGTGAACGACACGCCGGCGAGCAGCTCCATCCCCGGCCGATAGAAGTACGAGAGCCGGAGCATCGCCATCGTGTCGTCGAACAGCTGCTTGGAGGAGCCGCGCACGCGGTCGGTCTCGTACGCCTCGCTCGCCGTCGTCTTCGTCAGCTCGATACCGGCGATCGAGTTCTCCAGTCGGGTGTTGAGCTTCCCCATCGAGGAGCGGCGGGCGGCGTACAGCGGCTCGGCTCGCTTCATGAACCAGTAGGTGAAAAGCGTCATCACCGGTGCGACGAGCAGCGTGATGACGGCGAGATAGGCGTTCGCGATGAAGAGGACGACCCCGATACCGAGCAACATCGCGCCGAGCCGGACCGCGCCGGTCAACGCGTTGTCCAGAAACATCTCCAGATTCTCCGTATCGGACGAGAGGATGGACATCGTCTCGCCGGTCTGTTTGTCGTCGAAGAAGGACATATCGAGCCGGCTCATCGTCTCGAAACAGTCCACCCGGACGGCGTGCATCACGCCGTGGGCGAACTCGTTCGCGGCGACGCCGTAGACGTAGGTGAACAGCCCCGTGAGGAGGAACGCGCCGCCGATGAACACGACCGAGAGCCAGAACAGCGGCTCAGCGCCGGTCGGCAGCAGCGACTCCGGAACGAGCGGCAGGGAGTACGTCTGCCCGCTGAGCTTGTTCACGGCCGCACCGAGCACGAGCGGCGGCGCGAGCGAGGCGAACTGTGCGAGCAGATTGGCGAGGACGCCGACTGCGAACCAGCCGTACCGCGGCTTACCGTACGCGGCGAAGAGCCGGCGCATCGGCCGGTCTACGTCCGCGCGGTAGCGGTCGAAGACGCTCTCCGCTGTCATTGTGTCGTCTGTGAAACGCTTCCGATTAGAGGTTGTGCTTTGAGAACCACTCAAGTGGTCGCCAAGCGAACGACGGGTATGGACACGGCCGCCCTGAAACAGCGTCTCGACCGCTTCGACGGCAGTGTCTCCGAGCGGCGCGCCGTTGCCAGACAGGCGCGTGATCTCGCGGATTCGGGCGTCTTCGAGCGCGACGAGGGGTATCAGCTCACCGCGGCGGTCGTCGTGGAGCAGCTCGCGGACGCCCCCGACGGCGGCCCGGCCGACCGCTGGAACTGGTGGCTCGGCTCGCTCGAAGTCGTCCACGGCGCGTACAGCCGGTTTCAGGTCGAACGCTGGCAGGAGGCGTGAGACCGCACCGAGCGCGTCACCGCGTACGTCTCCCGACCCGGCGTATCGGCGTAGGCGAACGCTTTTTCGCCGCCCGCTCGTCGCTCTGACATGGACGATTCGACCGCCGAGAGCATCGAGACGGTCGTCGGTGAGGGTATCGTCGACGGGATCACGGCGAACTGGGAGTCCCTCGTCGCGACCGCCGGCGACGTCGCGGCCGAGTTCGATCGCGAGACCGTCGTCTGTGAGCCGAGCGACGTGACTGTCGTCCCGGCGACCGACCAGTTCGGGCTGACGGCGGTCGTGGGCGACGAGAGCTTCCGGCGGCTGAACGACCTCGATCCCGAACGGCTCGATCCGGGGGCCATCGCCCGCGCGGAGAGCGACGGGCTCGTGCTCCTGTTGCTCACGCTCGAAACGGCAGAAACCGCCGTCGTGCTTCCACTCTACTACGAGCGAACCGCCGACGAGGAAGGTGTGCTCCGCGACCACGACGGTGAGCTACCGATCCGGCTCCGGAGCCTCACCGCGCTGGAGCCGGTGTCGGTCGCGATCGACTCCCCCGAAGCGCTCTTTCCCGAGACGCGGTTCGACGCCGAGAGTTAGCCGCCGTCGGCCTCGTGGACGTGACCACACTCCGGGCAGGTCACCTCGTCGTGGCGAAGCCCGACCGAGCTGTCGCGCACCTCTCGCATCACCTCCGAGATTCTATCTTCGGCGTCCAGCTCCTCTGCTACCGTCAGCTCGACGCCCTCGACTTCGAGGAGGAACTTCGCCACCTCCGTCACCTCGTACATCAGGTCGTCCAGCTCCTCGGCGGTGAAGAACTCCGACATCGCGCCGTAGAGGAACGTCGCGCCCGCCGTCTGCACCTTCTCCTCGAAGGAGGCCCGCGCCTGATTCACCGCCTGCGGCGAGTAGGTGTCGGTCATGAACGGAACGAGTTCGGGCAGATTCTCGCCGATCTTCGTCATCTCCACGCCCGTCTCCGTCCGGAAGTCCGCACACAGCCGCGCGATGGCCCACTCGCGGGCCGTGATGTAGGTGCGGTCACGCAGGAACTCGTTGGCGCGGTCGTACGTCGCGCCGTCGATCTTCGAGAAGCGGGTGTACGCCGCTACGTCGTCGGGCACAGCCTCGGTGTCATCGACCGACTGCTCGGGCTCCTCGTCCGCGACACGTTCGACCGCCGGCGTCGGCTCCGAGTCGGGCGTCTCTGTCATGGGCGAAACTCCAGCACGGCGGTGAAAAAGCGTGTCGCCCGCTTCGGCTATCTCGCGTCGCGCTCGCGTTCGATCTCCCGCTCGATAGACGCTCCGGGCTCCTCGTCGTCGGCCCGGACCAGCCGTTCGAGCCGGCGTTCGAACTCCTCGTCGCCGAGTTCCCCGTCGGCGTACCGGCGTTTGAGCCGTTCGATCGGGTCCTCGGGATCGGATTCGGACTCGTCTGTCTCGTCCTCGTCGTCGGTGAGAAACCCGACGAGCGAGAGCAGCACGGCGAACCCGAGGACCCAGATGGCCCAGAACCACGGGATGCCCGGGATCAGCGCGATCATGCCGGCCCCGAGGATCAGGAAGGTGGTCACGCCGCCGATGTTCTCGCGAGCGTTCGAGAGGACTCCCATACCAGTGGCTCCTCGGCTCGGGAGAAAAAGCCCGCGACCGCCGTCGGGACTCTTTTATAACGGCCAAGCGTCACCACCCGCATGAACGTACTGCTGGGCATCGGCGGGAGCGGGGACTCCTTTCGCGCTCTGGAGAAGACGATCACGCGAGCACAGGAGGCCGGCGACACGCTCACCGTCGCCATCCTCGAAAATCCCGACTCCGAGCCGAACCCCGAGGAGCTGGTCGAGCGCGCACGCACCGCCCTCGCCGAGGCGGGACTCGATCCAGATGTCCGTACCCTCGACGGCCACGCGGGGAGCCAGCTCGTCGACTTCGCAGAAAGCGAAGGGTACGAGCTCATCGTCCTCGGCGGCGGTGAGACCAGCCCGCTGGGCAAGGTGCAGCTCGGTTCGATCGCGGAGTTCGTCCTGTTGAACGCCACCGTCTCTGTCACCCTCGTCAGATGAGCCGGATCTACCCCGACGAGGTCGCCGGCCCGTACGACCCGCCGCCGCACGCGTTCACGGATAAGGCCGACCGCGAGATCTCGATCCGTCGCTTCGAGGACACGGAGGCGCTCGTAGAGATGTATCTCGCCTTCGACCCCGAGGACCGGGCACAGGGAATCCCCCCGACGACGGAAGATGAGATACGCGACTGGCTCGACACCGTCGTCTCCGACGGGGGCGTCAACGTCGTCGCGTGGCACGGCGGTGATATTGTCGGCCACGCCACGCTCGTCCCGGACTTCGACAACGAGGAGACGACGCTCGACGAGTTCGAGCTCGCCATCTTCGTCGTCGCGGCGTATCAGGAGTCGGGGATCGGGTCACAGCTCATCACCGCGCTGCTCGGGGCAGGCCGCGAGGCGGGGATCGACCGGGTCTGGCTCACCGTCGAGCGGTGGAACCACGCCGCCGTCGAGCTGTACGAGAAGGTCGGCTTCGAGCCGTCAGACACCGGTAACTTCGAGCTGGAGATGGGTGCGCGACTACGATAGCCGGACGTTCTCACCCGCTCGCTCCCCGAACTCGCCGTCTTCGTAGACCACGCTGCCACGCACCAGCGTCAGCGACGGGAACACACCCTCCATCCCCTCGAACGGCGTCCACTCGCAGTTCGTGTGGAGCGCGTCACCGCGGATCGGCTCCGGGGTCCCGTCGACGAGGACGAGATCGGCGTCGTTCCCCTCGACGAGTCGGCCCTTGTCGTCGAGTCCGAACCGCTCTGCGGGGTTCGCCGCCGTCAGGTCGCGCACGCGCTCGTGGCTCAGTTCGCCGCGCTCGGCGGCCGCGAGCAGGAGCGGCAGCGCCGTCTCGACCCCGGGAACCCCCGAGGGAGCCGACCAGACATCGGTGTCCTTCTCCGCGCGGGTGTGGGGCGCGTGGTCGGTCGCGATCATATCGACCGTCCCGTCGGCGACCCGCTCGAAGACGGCCGCACGGCGTCGTTCGCTCCGGAGCGGGGGGTTCATCCGGCCGTGCGTCCCCAGCTCCGGCAGATCGGCTCGCGACAGGAACAGGTGATGCGGCGTCACCTCACAGCTCATCCCCGACGCCGTAGCGGCGTCGATCCCCTCCGGCGTCGAGGCGTGTGCGACGTGAATCTCGGCGTCGTGCTCGCCGGCGACGGCACAGGCGCGTTCGATCGCTTCGATCTCCGCGTCGGCGGTGCGGAAGGCGCTCCACGCGTCGGCGTCGGTACGTTCGCGGGCGGTCTCGTCGAACAGGGTCGCGTCCTCGGCGTGGACCGTCACCGGCGTGTCGGTCTCGGTCGCAGCCCCGAGCGCCGTCTCGAACAGCTCGGCGTCGATACCCATCTCGCCCGTCGAGTCGGCGAGAAACACCTCACCGAGCGCGAACAGCGGACGTTCGAGCAGCGAGTCGGCGTCCCACGACTCGGTGACACCGCCGTTGATGCCGTAATCGACGTACGAGCACTCGGCGAGAGCGGCCTTCCGGTCGAACGCCTCCCCGTCGATCGTCGGCGGCTCGGTGTTCGGCTGATCGACGACGGTGGTGACACCGCCCGCCGCCGCCGAGCGCGAGCCGCTCGTCCACGTCTCCTTGTGCGGGAACCCCGGCTCGCGGAAATGGACGTGCGTGTCGATCATCCCCGGGAGCAGGCGCTTGCCGGTCGCGTCGATGACCCGCTCGCCGTCGACCGGATCGAGCGCCCCGACGGCGGCGACACGCTCGCCGGTCACTCGCACGTCCCGAACCCGATCGTCGGCGAGTATCGCGTCCTGAAAGAGCATACGCCGGCTCCGCCCGCCGAGGATAAAAGTGAGGCTACCGCAGCCGCTCGACCGTCGCGTCGCGACCACCGACGAGCGCCGTCTCCAGCGCTCGGGCCACCCGGTCGGGGTCGCCGTCGCCGCCTGCGCGTGCGACGCTCCCGACGCTGTCGGGGTCGAACGCGACGCCGAGCGCGTCGTACACGCCATTGAGGACGGCGGCGATTTCCTCGTGGTCCCGGACGACAGCGATACCGGCCGTCTGTGCGACACCCTTCGAGACGCGCTGTGCGAGTCCGACGAGCTTCCCCGCCGCCGAGAGGGAGTGCTGGCCGGGACAGAACGCGTCGGGCGGCTCCCCGCGCTCGGCCGTCACCCCCACCGTTTCGAGTGCACGACGCACGTCCTCGACGGCCTCATCGTAGCGGGCGTCCATCCCGCTCCGGAGGTCTTCGATCGGTTCGAGTCGGAGGAACGCGACCGTGTTCCCCGTGTACGCGACCGCACGACCTCCCACGTCGCGCTCGTGTGACGGGTAGCCGTGCTCGCGGGCGATCTCGCGTGCCCGACCGTAGCCGTCCGCTCTCGTGTCGCGCCGCCCGAACGCCAGCTGTCGGTGGGGTCGCCACGCCCTGACCGCCCCCTCGCCGTCGCTCGCTACGTCTTCCCGGAGCGCGGCCGTGACGGCGCGGTCGGCGTCGATGTCGGCTCCCTCCCCTCGGACGATTCGCATACCCGCTCGACGAGCGCGACGGCTAAAGGTCTCCCCTCCCTCCCTCGGGTATGGTCCGGCTTCCGGCGTCGGTGGCGGCGCGCTACGAGCGGTTCTCGCTGTACAACTCACCGTATCCCGCTCACGACCGCGGCTGTGCCGTCGATCTCTACCCCGGTGAGAACGGGGGACCAGCGCCCTCCCCGGTCGCCGGCACGGTCCGTGACACCCGAACGGTTCGGTGTCCGTCACGGCCGTACGCCGTCGAGGAGGACCACCTCATCGTCGTCGAGACCGACGACCGCCTCGCCCGCATCCTCCACGTCGATCCGGCTGTCGACGCTGGCGACGAGGTGGCCGTCGGTGACTCGCTCGGGCGACTCGTGCGCTCGGGCTTCTTCGGTCGCTGGGTCGACGACCACCTCCACCTCGGCTTTCGCTCGCTCGACGCGAACCCGTACCGTGCATCGGGATCGCTCCCCGTCGAGATCGACTGCGAGGTCGCTCCCCTCGCGTGGGACGGCACGGGGACGATAGTCGAGACCGGGGCGAGCCACATCCGACTCGACGCGCCGGTCTCGACCGAGTGCGACGGGTTCGCCGCCCTCGCCAGCGACGAGGGGATTCCTCTCGACGGCGGACTCGCCCACTACGACGGCGTCGGAACCTTCGGCCACGCTTCCGACCGGCTCTCGCTGCTCGGGACGACCGTCGCTACCCCGACCGAGACGGGGCTCGCGTGGGACGACGTGGCCGTCACGGTCGACGGGCGACGCGCTACCGGGCTATCGCTGTTCGCCGCACGGGTCCCGTTCGGCGCGAAGGTCGTCTTCCACGAGGGCCACGACTTCTCCGTCGGCGAGTCGGTCCGGGTAACGCTCGACGAGACGGACGACCCGATCCGACTGGGGTAGTCCGAACGCCGTACCGACGTGGGCCGCTCGACGGATGGCGGAGTCTCTTTACCACGGGGGACTCTACCGCGGCGCATGGATAACGACGCAGTGGACGGGTTCGGCTCGCGCCGCTCGACCGTGTACGGGAGCGAGGGGATGGTCGCGACGAGTCAACCCCTTGCGGCGACCGCCGGACTGGAGACGATGGAGCACGGCGGTAACGCCTTCGACGCGGCGGTCGCGACGGCCGCCGCGCTCAACGTCGTCGAGCCGACCTCGACCGGGCTGGGAGGTGACGTGTTCGCGCTCTACCGGACGGCAGACGGGGAGGTGGGCGCGATGCGGTCGTGCGGCGGTGCGCCCGAGAACGCGACCCGCGAGAACGTCCGTCGCGCACTGGCCGATGACGACGAGCGGCCGAGCGAGGTCGAGATGCCGATGACCGGCCCACAGACCGTGACCGTGCCGGGGACGGCCCGCGGCTGGGAGGCGACGACCGACCGGTTCGGCGAGCGGACCCTCGGTGAGAACCTCCAGCACGCGATCCGGTACGCGACGGAGGGGTATCCGGTGTCGCCGGTCATCGCCGACGCGTGGCGACACGCCGACCGGCTGTTCGACGACGAGAACGCTCGCGACGCCTACCTCGTGGACGGGGAGCGCGCGCCGGAGGCCGGCGAGCATATCACGCTGGACGCGCTCGGCGCGACGCTCGAAACCATCGCGGAGGAGGGAACAGACGCCGTCTACGAGGGGGAGATCGGCGAGCAGATCGTCGCCGAGATACGGGAGGCGGGCGGTTTCATGACGATGGATGATCTCGCCGCCTTCGAACCGGAGTTTCCCGACCCCGTCTCGACCCGCTACAACGGGACCGAGGTGTACGAGCTCCCGCCGAACAATCAGGGACTCATCGTGTTAGAGGCGCTCAACATCGCCCAAGCAGTCGGGGCGAACGAGGCGACGGGAACCGAGCGCACCCATCTGTTCGTGGAGTCGCTGAAGCGGGCGTTCCACGACGGCCACCGCTACATCACCGATCCCGAGTACGAGGAGCTACCGCCGCTCAACGGCCCCGAGTGGGCAACAGAGCGGGCCGCCGGGATCGACGAGACCGCCGGCGACGTGGAGTTCATGCAGCAGACGGGCGAGGACGCCGACACCGTCCTGCTGTGTGTCGCCGACGCCGAGGGGAACGTGGTCTCGTACATCAACTCCCGGTTCGCCGGGTTCGGGTCCGGGCTGGTCGCCGGCGACACGGGTATCGCACTCCAGAACCGCGGTGCGTCGTTCTCGCTCGACGACGACCACCCGAACCGGCTCGAACCGGGGAAGCGACCGTTCCACACCCTGATTCCGGGACTCATCGACTTCGCGCCCGACGACGAGGGGGACGACTGGGCCGCCTTCGGCGTGATGGGCGGGTTCATGCAGCCACAGGGGCATCTTCAGGTGATCGCGAACCTCGTCGACGAGGGGTTGACGCCACAGCAGGCGCTCGACCGACCGCGCTGGCGCTACCGCGAGGACGGTCGACTCGCCGTCGAGGCGCGGTATCCGACGGACGAACAGCACGGGCTCATGCGTCGGGGACACGATCTCGACGTGTTGCCGCCGATTCAGTTCGGGGGCGCGCAGTTCGCCCGCCGTAATAAAGAGGGTGTGCTCTCGGGCGCGACGGAGCCGCGGAAAGACGGGAACGCGTCGGGTCGGTAGCGACGATACAGTCCTTATCGATCATGATCTACCGATAGACTCTTGTACCTGCACTCAGATGTGTAGATAGTTCGCATGGCTCGCGATGAACTACAACCGCAAGATGGTAGCCCAGACAGATTCCTCAGCCGCCGCCAGTGGCTCGCCGCGCTCGGCGTGACTGGCACTGCCGCCCTCGCCGGCTGTTCGAACGGCAACGGGACCGGAAACGACGGTACGGAAACACAGACGACCGAACGCGGCAATTACGGCGGCGATACGCCGACCGATACGCCGCGTGACGAGCTGCCGCCGGTCAGCGGAACCTACCGTCCGGCACGTGGCAGTGAGGTCACGACGCTCAACCCGCTGTACAACACCGAGAACACGGCGGGCGGGATCATCGACTACACGATGGACTCGACGTTCACGTTCGCGCCGGGCACGGAGGTGTTCCCGCTGGCGCTCGATCTCCAGTCCGACGACAACGAGGTGTGGGTCGCGACGGTGCGCGACGGACTGGAGTTCAGCGACCCGTACGGCTCGCTGACGGCAGAGGACTACGTCTATCTCATCAGCGAGGTCCACCAGCCCAAAACCTTCTCGACGTCGGATAGTTCGAACTTCGGCTCCGACGTGAACGTCACGCAGAACAGCGAGATGGAGTTCCAGATCGAGCTGCCGGAGGTCTCGCCGCTGTATCCGGAGACGTACGACCCGCTCATCAACCCGGCTCCGAAGGACCTGATCCAGCCGTACGTCGAGGACGAGGACGACGAGGGGATGCGACAGGACGAGGTACTGAACAACCTCGAGTACACCGGCAACCTCGGCCCGTACACCCTCGACACGTGGGAGCGGTCGAACCGCATCATCCTCACCCGAAACGAGGACTACTACCTCAAGGACGTCGAGGGCATCGACCGGATCTTCCAGGGTGCGCCGTACTTCGAGCAGATCGAGTCGAAGGTCATCCCCGAGCAGTCGTCTCGACTCGCGGCCTTCGAAAAAGGCGAGATCGACGCGGTCGGCGTTCCACCGGAGCAGGTCCAGAAGTTCCAGAACCTCGAAGAGACCAAAGTCGTCCAGCAGCCGACGCCGTACAACAGCGTCTGTACGTACAACTTCCGTAACAACGGCTGGTCTGCGGGACCGGGGAACCTCTTCCGCAAGCAGAAGGTCCGACAGGGGCTCGCCTGCGCGGTCAACAAGGCCGACCTCATCGAGGGCGTGTACCGCGGCTACGGAACCCCCGAGTACACGTGGCAGCCGGAGTGGTCGCAGTTCTACCCGGAGGACGACAGCGGCATCCCGAAGTACGGAAGCGGTGATCTCTACGGGCCGGAGCCGACCCAGAGCCGAATCAAGGAAGGCATCTCCGATACGGACTACGGCTACGACGGTGACGGGCGACTGCTGAACCCGAGCGGCCAGCAGTGTGAGCTGACGATCTACTGTAGTGCCAACGGCCAGACGAACCAGACGTTCGCGCAGTTCATCGCGCGCGAGTTTGAGGAGAACGCCGGTATCGTCGTCAACGTCGAGCCGATCCAGACGGCGCAGTTCGACACGAACTACCTCAAACAGCCCGAGACCGACGACGAGACAGAGTGGTCGGCGGGCGCGTACAACCGCGGCGGCTGGGAGCAGACGAGCGACAACACGTGGGACCTCTCGGTCAACTACGGGCTCAACACGTATCCGCTCAACCCGGCGACGGCGGAGACCTTCTTCATTAAGGACGGCAGTATCAACTACTACGGCTATCAGCCGGACTGGGACGCCGCGGGGCTGTTCAGCGACGCGTCGAACGCGGAGACCCTCGACGAGCTGAAATCGGTCACCAAGGAGATCTTCGAGAACGTGGCCACGGCACAGCCGATGGGGATGTTCCTGTTCGGCGTCGACACGCCCGGCTACGCGGCCGACATTCAGGGGCCGGTCCCGAACTTCTTCAGCGGCTGGGACTTCTCGGCGTGGTACCGCGGAGAGAACTGAACAGCGCAACTAACTATCTCAGTCTGATCAACTAAATGGGACTCGAATGGTACATCGCCCGGCGGGTAGCCTGGGCATTCGTCGTAACTTTCATCATCATCTCCGTAACGTGGGGACTGCTCGCTGCATCGCCGAACCCGCAGGTGTCGAACGCGGTCAGATCCGCAGCGATGAACGGCGACGACCCCGCAGAAGCACGTGAAATACAGAAGAAGCGGCTGGGTCTCGACGAGCCGCTCACCAAGCGGTACGTCGATTACATGGTCAGCGTCTACACGCTCAACTGGGGGTGGTCACAGACGCGGAGCCAGCCGGTGACGGAGGCGGTCATGAATGGGCTGTACTACACCGTCCAGTACTCCATTCCGTGGACGATACTCGTCATCCTGATATCGCCGCTCATCGGCATCTACTCGGCAGCGAACCAGTACTCGTGGAAGGACCACGCAGCGACCGGGTTCGCCTTCTTCGGGTACGCGATACCGAACTTCTTCTTCGGTATCATCCTGCTGTTGATATTCGGGCTCCAACTGGGGTGGATACCGATCACCTACAACACGGACGTCGGGGTGTTCAGCCTCGCCAACGCGAGACAGCTCGCGATCCCGATCTTCGTCCTCGTCACCGGCTCGATCGGGGGCACGATGCGCGTCGCCCGAAACGAGTCCGCGGAGTTCATCAACGCCGACTTCGTGAAGACGGCACTGGCGAAAGGCGTCTCACCGTTCCGTATCTACGCGCGACACATCATGCGCCCGACGATGGTTCCGCTCTCGACGACCGTCGTCGGACAGCTGCTCGCGCTGTTCACCGGTGCGTCGCTGCTGGTCGAGGTCGTCTTCTCGATCCCCGGCTTGGGGCGGCTCCTGTTCCGGTCGATACTCGCGCAGGACACGAGCATTGTGTTGGGGACCTCGCTGTTCTTCGTGTTCATCGCGACGATCGGCAATCTGATTCAGGATCTGGTGTACACGGTGCTCGACCCGCGTATCAGCTTCAGTGATCGATAATGGCGACTGATAAATCATCACGGTTCGACAACGTCGATTGGGAGGCAGTCACCGCCGACAGCGGCCGCGCGCTCTCCACGAACCTCCTCGGGACACTGCTGTGTGTCGTTCCCCTGATCGCGCTGCTCGTGTACGATTTCGTCGCGCTCGGTCAGTACGAAGATACGTTCGCGTTCGTCGGCATCGGCTACGACGTGACGCAGCTCGACTGGCTGTTCGCGCTCAGTCTCATCCTGTTCGTGTTCTACGCGCTACTGCCGCTGTATCAGAACCCGCGGATCACTCGCTACTACTGGCGTGAGTTCAAGCGGAACCGCCCGGCGGTCGTTAGCTTGGCGTTTTTGACGTTCGTCTTCGTCGTCGGCCTGCTCGGCCCGATCTTCATCTCACAGCCCGAGATCGATCTGGTCACGCAGTACCAGCCGCCGATCGGTATGAGCGTCCAGAACACGTATCCGGTCCAGTGTCTCGGTGAGGTGACGAGCGGGGCGAGCGGCCAGCTCTGTCATGGCTCGCTCGCACACCCGCTCGGGACCGACTCCCGGGGGCGTGACATCCTCGTGATGCTCATCTACGGGATGCAGGTCACGGTGAAGATCGCGTTCATCACCTCGCTCATCGTCATCACGATCGGGACGGCCGTCGGCACGGTCGCGGCCTACTCCGGCGGCATGATCGACGAAGTGCTGATGCGCTACGTCGACGTACAGCAGTCGTTCCCGACGTTCATCGCGTACCTGCTCATCCTGTACGCGTACGGCGGGGGGCTGTTCTTGTTCATCGTCCTGTTCGGGACGTTCGCGTGGGAGGGGACCGCCCGGTACGTCCGGAGTAACGCGTTGACCAAGTCCGAAGACGAGTTCATGAAGTCGGCCGAACTGACCGGTGCGAGCACGTACCATATCATCACCCGTCACCTGATCCCCAACACCGCGAGCAGTATCATCACGATCCTCACGCTGCTCGTTCCCGGATTCATCCTCGCAGAGGCACAGCTCGCGTTCCTCGGGCTGGGTGATCCGACCGCGCCGTCGTGGGGACAGCTCCTCTCGACCGGACGGGACGCGCTCCCGTACGCGCCGTGGATCACCCTCATGCCGGGATTCTTAATCTTCCTGACGATCCTCGCGTTCAACTTCCTCGGGGACGCGGTCCTCGATGCACTGAATCCGGAGGCGCAGGCCGAATCCGAGTAACCAATGACCACAGAACCACTACTCTCAGTCGAGAATCTCCACACGACGTTCACGACGGACGCGGGTACGCTCACCGCGGTCGATGGAATCAGCTTCGAGATCGAGGAGGGCGAGACGATGTGTCTGGTCGGCGAGTCCGGCTCCGGCAAGACCGTCGCCAGCGAGTCAATCACCCGCCTCGTCCAATCGCCGCCCGGTGAGGTCCAAGGAACGGTCGAGTTCCGCGGCCGCGACATCGGAGAGATGGACGACACGGAGCTGCGGGAGATCCGCGGCGGTGACGTCGCCCACATCTTCCAGAACCCGCAGGACGCGCTCAACCACTGCTACACCGTCGGCTGGCAGATCGTCGAGGCCGTCCAGTCCCACGAGCCGAACACGGGCAGAGAGGCCGCCCGCGAGCGCGCGGTCGAACTCCTCACCGAGGTCGGGATCGCGAACGCCGCGGCCCGGCTCGACGATTACCCACACGAGTTCTCCGGCGGGCAGAAACAGCGCGTGATGATCGCGATGGCGCTCGTCACGAACCCGGAGCTGCTCATCGCCGACGAGCCGACGACGGCGCTGGACGTGACGGTTCAGGCACAGATCCTCAAGCTGCTCGACCGACTGCAGGACGAGTACGGGATGGGGATCCTGTTCGTCACCCACGATCTGGGGGTCGTCGCCCAGATCGCAGACAGCGTCGTCGTCATGTACGCGGGAAAGGTGATGGAACGCGGCTCGGTCCTCGATATCTTCGAACAGCCGTCCCATCCGTACACCCGAGCGCTCATCGAATGTCTCCCCGGCGGTGAACGGTCGATCGACGGGATCCCCGGTACGCTTCCGGACCCGGTCGATCCACCCGAAGGCTGTCGGTTCGCGCCACGGTGTGAGCACGCCGTTCCGGAGTGTCGCACCGACGACCACCCCGAGGAGTCTCCGGTGTCGGGGGACCATCTGGCCGCGTGTATCTACTACAAGCCCGGCTACGACGCGACGGTGATCCACGGCCCGGAGACGGACGCGCAGGCGAACGCCACCGGAGGTGTGACGAATGACTGAGCGCGTCGGCGACGAGCCGCTGTTATCCGTCCGGGATCTGGAGAAACACTACCCGATCACGCAGGGGTATCTCTCCCGCGAGGTCGGGGCGGCTCGTGCGGTCGACGGGATCAGCTTCGATCTCAGGCCGGGCGAGACGCTCGGACTCGTCGGTGAGTCCGGCTGCGGGAAATCGACCGCCGCTACCTCGATCATCAATCTGGAGACCCCGACCGGCGGTGAGGTGCTGTTCAACGGCGGCGGCCGCTGGAACCGCCAGCGCAACGAGGACGGCAGCCACCCGAACGACGTGACGGCCTTCGCCGACGACGAGCTGTTCGCGTTCCGCCGTGACGCGCAGATGATCTTTCAGGACCCGTCGTCGAGCTTCGATCCGCGGATGTCGATCGGCTCGTCGGTCGCCGAGCCGCTGCAGGTCCACGGGATGACGGATCAGGGCAGACGGCGTGCGATCGTCGAGGATCTCCTCGAACAGGTCGGGCTGGCGGCGAAAGATTACGACCGGTATCCACACGAGTTCTCCGGCGGGCAGAAACAGCGTATCGCTCTGGCACGGGCGCTCGTCCTGAACCCGGAGCTTATCGTCGCCGACGAGCCGGTCTCCGCGCTCGACGTTTCGATTCGAGCGGAGATCCTCTCGCTCATCAGCGATCTCCAAGACGAGTACGGCCTGTCGATGCTGTTCATCAGCCACGATATGTCCGTCATCCGCGAGGTGTGTGACCGCGTCGCGGTCATGTATCTCGGCGAGATCGTCGAGATCGGGGACGCAGAGGAGGTGTTCACGGATCCACAGCATCCGTACACGGAGGCACTGCTCTCGGCGATTCCGACCGCGGATCCGCGGGCCGAGCAGGCGAACATCGAACTCCGGGGGACCGTCCCCACCCCGACGAACCCGCCGAGCGGCTGTCGGTTCCACACCCGCTGTCACCGTGTCATCCAGCCGGACGGTATCGATATCGATCAGGAGAACTGGCGGTCGCTGTTGAACTTCCGCGACGAGGTGCTCGCCGGACAGGTCGACGTGGAGAGCGCCCGCGAGATCGCCTCGACGGCAGCAGGCGAGGGAGACGACGCCGACATCAAAAGCGAGCTTCGCACGGAGTTCGATCTGCCGGAGTCGTTCGCCGACGCGAGCGTCGACGAGACGCTCGCGGACGCGCTCGACTCGCTGCTCGACGGCGACGACGAGACCGCCGCCGAACAGCTCTCGACGGCGTTCACCACTCCCTGTGAACAGTCCGAACCGGTGATGACGGATCACGGCGACGGCCACCAGTCGCAGTGTCTGCTCAACGAGTCCGCCCAGTCGGCTCCACAGCCGACGCCCTCCGACGACTGAGCCGCGCGACGAAGGCCTATACATCTCCGCGCCAAGTGGTGGTATGGAGTGGAATACGGACTGGGGACTGCGGGCGCGAATGGGGTTCACGATGTTCCTCCTGTTCGCGCTGTATCTGGTGTTCGCAGTCGTCATCACGACGCAGTTCGCCGAGAGCGCACAGCTCTTCTTGGGGCTGATGGTGCTGTTCATGGGCGCACAGTTCCTCTTCTCTGATAAGCTGGCGCTCTACTCGATGGGCGCACGCGAGGTGTCCGACGACGAGTACCCGCAGCTACACGCGACCATCGGTCGGCTCGCACAGCAGGCCGACCTGCCGAAGCCGAAGGTCGCCGTCGCCGACTCACGCGTTCCGAACGCGTTCGCGACGGGTCGGTCACAGTCGAACAGCGCGGTCTGTGTCACGACGGGGATCATGAACACGCTCTCCGAGGAGGAGCTCGAAGGCGTCATCGCACACGAGCTCGCCCACGTCAAGAACCGCGACGTGATGGTGATGACCATCGCGTCGTTCCTCTCGACGATCGCGTTCCTCGTCGTGCGATGGGGGTGGCTGTTCGCGGGCGGCGACCGCGAGGGCGGACAGGCCCCGGTGTTCGTCGCGATCATTGCGTCGCTCGTCGTCTGGGTGTTCTCGTTCCTGTTGATTCGGGCGCTCTCGCGCTATCGCGAGTTCGCCGCCGACCGCGGCGGGGCCGCCATCACCGGCAAGCCGTCGGCGCTCGCGTCGGCGCTGTTGAAGATCAGCGGGGGCATGGACAACATCCCCGACGACGATCTCCGCGAGCAGTCGGAGATGAACGCGTTCTTCATCATCCCGATCAAGGCGGGCACGATCGGGCGGCTGTTCTCGACACACCCCTCGACCGAGAAGCGCGTCGATCGGCTGCGCGAGCTGGAACGCGAGATGGAAACCCGATAATGGGGCTGTTCGACTCCGTCAGGCAGGCGCTCGGTATCGCCGCCGAGACCGACGCGACCCGCGCCGGTGACCCGGAGGCGCTGTTCGATCTCTCGACGGCGACCGTCACGATGGAGGCGCAGCTCGATTTCGCCCCCGACAGCGAGGCTGCGCTCTGCTTTTCGGGCGTCGATTCGACGGCGTTCACCGACGCGCGCGACGAGGTCGCGGCGGTCCTCGACGCCGGCGCGTCGGAGACCGGCACGGTCTTCGAGTTCCGAACCGACGCCCACGGCTACGACTGGGTGGTGCTCGCCGACGAGCAGTTCGAGGATCTCGTGACCAGCGTCCACTTCGCCGCGGATGCGATGCAGGAGTCCGGCTTCGGCTCGCGGCTGCTCGCGGCCGCGTTCCCGTTCGAGCGCGACGGAACCGTCGCCTACTGGCTCTACTCCTTCCGTCGCGGGAGCTACTACCCGTTCGTTCCGACCGGAAACCGAAGCCACGACTCCGACACCGAGTTCAAACTGGAGTCCGTGCTCGGGGCAGAGCTCACCATCGAGGAGGACAAGTCCTACTGGTATCCGCTGTGGCCCGACGGCGACGCCCGCCCGTGGGGTCGCTCGCTCGCCCCGGTCGAGTAACCTTCCCGAGTAAACGTTCCGTTCTCGTCTCCATCGACCGGCTCCGGTCGCCCGATTTCACTTTCAGTACGCTGTTAACGTAGCTTTATATCCCCGGACGCACAAGCAGATAGTATGTCCGCGACACAGGACCTCGAAGATCTCCCGGGCGTCGGCCCGGCGACCGCCGACAAGCTTCAGGACAACGGCTACGACTCGTATCAGTCCATCGCCGTCGCCTCCCCGAGCGAGCTCTCGAATCAGGCCGACGTAGGAGAGTCCTCCGCCTCCGATATCATCAACGCCGCGCGCGATGCCGCCGACATCGGTGGCTTCGAGACCGGGACGAGCGTGCTCGAACGCCGCGAGGAGATCGGTAAGCTCCAGTGGCTCATCCCCGAAATCGACGAGATGCTCGCCGGCGGCGTCGAGACCCAGTCGATCACCGAGGTGTACGGCGAGTTCGGCTCCGGCAAGTCCCAGATCACCCACCAGCTCGCGGTGAACGTCCAGCTCCAGGGCACGGAGGGCGGTCTCCACGGCCGCTGTATCTTCATCGACACCGAGGACACGTTCCGCCCGGAACGTATCGACGAGATGGTGCGCGGGCTCGACGACGAGATACTCGAATCCGAGATCGACTACCGCGACATCGAGGGCGAGCTCGGCGACGAGGAGACGATGGAGGCGCTCGTCGACGACTTCCTCGCGAAGATCCACGTCGCGAAGGCGTTCAACTCCAACCACCAGATCCTCCTCGCGGAGAAGTCCCTCGAAATCGCGAAGGAACACGAAGACGACGAGTACCCCGTCCGACTGCTGTGTGTGGACTCGCTCACGGCGCATTTCCGCGCCGAGTACGTCGGCCGTGGCGAGCTCGCCAACCGACAGCAGAAGCTCAACAAACACCTCCACAGCCTCGACCGCGTCGGCAACCTCTACAACGCCTCCGTCCTCGTAACGAATCAGGTGCAGTCGAATCCGGACGCCTTCTTCGGTGATCCGACGAAACCCATCGGCGGGAACATCCTCGGGCACAAGTCCACGTTCCGGATGTATCTGAAGAAGTCGAAGGGGAACAAACGCATCGTCAAGCTGGTCGACGCCCCGAACCTCGCCGACGGTGAGTCGGTGATGCGCGTCGAGAACGAGGGGATCAAGCCGGAGTAGTGCTGCTCGATGCGCGAACGCGTGAACTGCTCCTGCTCGCGCTCGCCCGCCGCACGGGGATGCTCGACGCCCTGACGACGGACGCCGGCACGCCTACTGCTGTCGCCGCGGCGACGGAGACCGACCCGGCGCTCGCAGAGGCAGTCACGACTGCGCTCGCCGACCGCGGCTTTCTCGAACGGGTCGGCGACGAGTACGAGCCGACGAACCGGCTGCTCGGCTTCCTCACGAAGACGGACGTGCGCTCGATCGGCTCGCTCCCGGCGACGCTCGACGCGCTCGATGCGTGGACCGACGCGGGCGACGGGGACCACGCGGTCGCGAACCGGCTCGGCGAGCAGTGGGCCTATGACGAGCAGTCAGTCCGTGCGGCCGTGACCGCAGCCGTCCGTGCCGTGCCCGACGCAGGACGGGTCCTCTGTCTCCGTGACGGCCCCGGGCGTCACGCTCGGGAGTTCGCCGTGCGAGGCTGGGAGACGACGGTGCTCGAATCCCCCGACCGAGCCGACCGGATCGCGCCGCTGCTCGCAGCTACCGACGTTCGACTCGAAACGGGCGGGGCGGAGACCGTTCCGCAGACGGATCTCGTCTTCGCGCGCGGGTTGCTCGCCCGCTCGGACGAACCGAGCGCCGACAGGGGGCTCGCTGCGGCCGCCGCTGCCGCCCCGACGGTCGTCTGTATCGAGCGCCTGCGCGACCGGTCACCGGACGGCTCACTCGCCGACGTGGAACGACGGCTTCGCGACGGCGGTCGCGTCCGTACCGAGGCCGAACTGCGGTCGCTGTTCGCCGCTGCGGACCTCGACTGCACCGTCGAGCCGGTCCCCGGTACGGACCTGTTCGCGCTCGTCGGGCGTCGGGTTCAATAGCGTCGCCCCCCGATTTCGCGTATGGACGCGGAGCTGCTGCGGAGGGATATGGTCGACAGCCTCGAACACGAGGCGAAGGCCGTCGTCGCCAGCGACGCCGTCGCGAGCGCGATGCGGACGGTTCCCCGCGAGCCGTTCGTCCCCGACGACGCGATGCCGTACGCCGACCGCGCGGCCGAACGGCTCGGCACGCGCGTGCTCGCTCCCTCGGACGCGGCCCGTCTGTTCGAGGCCGTCGCGCCCGACCCGGGCGAGTCCGTTCTCGTCGTCGGCGTCGGTGTCGGCTACACGGCGGCCGTCCTCGCCGAGCTCGCTGGCAGCCGCTACGTCCACGCCATCGACATCGACCGACGGCTCGTTTACGAGGCGCGGTCGAATCTCCGAAACGCGGGCTACGAGAAGGTGTTCGTCGACTGTGCGGACGGCGCTGACGGACTCCCGTCGTACGCGCCGTACGATCATATTCTGGTCGAGGCGGCCGCGATACGACCTCCCGAGCGCCTCCTCGCGCAGCTCTCCGAGACGGGGCGGCTGGTCCTCCCGCTCGGTAGCGGCAATCAGACGCTCACCGTCGTCGGATCTGACGGCGACCCCCGCGAGCGGCTCGGGACGGTCGCGTTCGCCCCGATGCTCGTCGAGGGCGAGCAGGCGACCACGCTCGACCGCAACCGCACCGTGCGCGAGGAACACGAGCGGAGTCGCCGGGCGGAGAGCCGGGCGAACGGCTGGGAGCAGGAGTGGATCGACTGGGACCGACGCTGAGCCGTCCGACGCGGCTTTTTATACGTCGAGCGTGACCGGGGGCGTATGGTGGCGTTCGCGTGACCGACACGACGATCGAGGTGACGGTCGCAGATCCCGGCGAGCCTCGCCCGTCCGTCGTCGGCGACTCACGGCTCGACGTGGCCGTCGACGGCGAGCTGTATCCGACGGCCGAACTCACCGACGGCGGCTATCTGGCGTGGTGGTTCGAGGCGGCCGACTCCCCCGCTCCCGACGCCGACGCGACCACCGAGTGGGTCGCCGCGCCGACCCGGTTTCTCGCCGCCGCGACGCTGCGTGAGCTCTGGGCTAATCCCGCCGCCTTCGACCGTATCGCCGACGGCTCCGTGTGACCGTCACACTGCACCGCTGTGCTTTTCTCTCCCACCGTACCCGGAAGAGATATGCCCGACGACGACCCCGACGAGCGACTCGCCGACGCCCTCGAACGCGTCGCGCACGGGGCGGTCGTCTCGATCCCCAGCACGCTCACCCAGCGGCTACTCACCCTCGCGTTCACCGCGCTCCTGACGAACGGCTTCTCCGCCGGCGCGTACGGGCTGTTCGTGCTCGCGCGTCGAATCCAGCGGTTCCTCCGCTCGCTCACCCGCAGTTTCACCACCGGATTGAGCCGATACGTCCCGAACACCGACACCGACACCGACCGCGACGTCATCGCGACGTTTGCGCTCACGCTCGCCGTCGGGGCCGCGACGGTGTTCGGCATCGCGCTCTATCTCGCTGTTCCCGAAATCGGTCGGCTCACCGGCAAGGGAGTGCAGTTCGAGCTGTATCTGCGCGTCTTCGCGCTCGGACTGCCGGCGGCGGTGTGGCTCACCTTCGCCGGCAGCCTGCTCCAGAGTCTGGAGGAGATCACGCCGATGAATCTCACCCTCCGAATCGGCTTCCCGGCGTTTCAGCTGGTCGCCGCTGGCGTCGGACTCTGGCTGGGGAGTCTGCTCGCGGTCGCGGTCGGCGTCCTCGTCGTCTCCGCGGTCGGTGGAACCGTCGCACTCGCGTGGCTCGCCCGCGAACGCGGGCTTCGCCCCCGGTATCGGGGACCGACGGCCAGCTCGCTGCGACGGCGGTATCTCCGCTACACGGCCCCGCTTTTCGCCAGCTCGATCGCGACGACGGTCCAGCGGCTCGGCTTCTATCCGCTCATCGCCGTCTTCCTCACCAGCACCGCCGGTGCGGTGTTCGCCGTCGGTGAGCTCATCGGCGTGCTCGTGCGACTCCCGCTGTTCGGTATCAATCAGCTGATGCCGCCGGTGGCCGCGACGCTGTACGGCGATGAACACCACGAGGCACTCGCGAGGCTGTATCACGCGACCAGCCGGCTCGTCCTCGTCGGCGTCACCGGGCTCGCGGTCCCGGTCGTCGTCTTCCGGCGAGCGGTGATGGCGCTGTTCGGGCCGACGTTCGTCGAGTACGCGCATCTGCTGCCGGCGTTCGTCCTCGCGCAGTGGATCGCCTGTGCCGCCGGGAGCGTCGGCATCCTCCTGATGATGACCGACCACCAGCGCGCGATGTTTCTCGTCAACGCGGCGATCACGTCGGCGCTCGTCGTCTCGATCCCGCTCACCCGCCGGTACGGGCTCAGCGGCGTCGTCGCCGTCTATCTGCTCATGCTCTCGCTCAACAACACGCTCGAAGTCGTCGTGTTATGGCGGCTCGAAGATCTCCAGCCTCTCACGCTCGCGCATCTCAAACCCGTCGCCGCCGCCGTCCCGCTCGGCGTGGTCACGGTCGTCGGCCACCGGCTCGTTCCCGGGCTGGCCGGCGCGCTCGCGGCAACGGTCGTCGGTCTCGTCGTCTACGCGGCCGTCCTGCTGTGGCTCGGCTTCGCGCCGGCCGAACGACAGCTCGTCGGAACCCTCGCCGACCGCTACCGCACCGTCACGATCGGGTGACCAGCAGGACGGTGTTCTCACGGCGATCCACGTACTCGGAGTTCGCCGGCGGCTTCACCTCGAACGAGACCGTCCCGTCCGCCTGATTCTGTCCCAGCGACGGATCGATATCGAGCGTCGCAACTCCGTCGGCGTCGGTCGTCGCCGTCGCGACGCCGTTGAGCATCGCGGAGTCACCTCTCGCGACGACGGTCGCGCCGGCGATGCGGTCCCCGTCCGGGCCGACGACCGTGACCGACACCTCGTCGATCTCCCCGTGAGTCACGACCTCCGGCTCCGGCTGGACGTCGAGTTCGCTCACGCCGATCGCGGAGATCCCGGACACCATGTTCATCATGACGGACAGCGACGCCACGCCGACCACCAGCGCGATAACTAACCGAATCGGTAACCCCTCGATGGCCCGCTCGTCGTCGAGTGTATCGAACACAGCGGGAAGTGGTCCCGGCTTCCGGGATAAGTGCTCGCCCCGACGTTGAAACACGATTCCGAGCGACCGACGGTATGGAGACGATCGGTCGCACGGACGGGGGTGGCCCGCGGCTCCCGCTGGGGCGGTATCTCGCCCGCGACGGGAGCAGCGGCGGTGACGTGGCGCTCGACTGCTCGCGGCCCCACGCCGCGTGTCTGGTCGGGAAGCGTGGTAGCGGGAAGTCGAACACGCTCGCCCTGCTCGCGGAGGGGTTGCTCCCCGTGGACGGGGTCGTCCCGGTCGTCGTCGATCCGATGGGCGCGTTCACCGGTCTCGATACGGTCGGAGCCACCGTCCGGGAGCCGCGCGTCTCCCCGACCGCGATCCCGCCGCGGGAGTGGCCGCGGCTCGTCGGTCTCGATCCGACGACGGGTGCAGGCGCACTCGTCTGGACGGCCGCGACGGCGTGTTCGACCGTCGCCGCGATGCAAGCACACGTCGCCGACGAGCAACCCGGAGCGGCGAGACGAGTGGCGGCGAACCATCTCGCACGGGCGGACGCGTGGGACGTCTTCGCGCCCGACGGGCTTCGTGCGCCGACGGAGCCGACCGTCCTCGACCTCTCCGGGTGCTCGGAGCGTGCCGCGAACGCCGTCGTCCGCGCGGTCGCGACGGGGCTGTACGAGCGACGCCTCGCCGACGAGGGACCGCTCCCGTGGCTCCTCGTGGACGAGGCGCATCTCTTTCTGGACGGCGTCGCCGCCTCGGCGCTCGATATGGTGCTCACCCGCGGGCGTGCACCCGGCGTCTCGCTCGTGCTCGCGACCCAACGACCCGATGCACTGCCGGAGACCGCCATCTCACAGGCCGACCTGCTCGCGACCCACCGGCTCACCGGGCGTGCGGACACGGCAACCGTCGCCGGTGCGCGCGGCGACTACGTGGACGGTCCCGTCGAGCGTCGAATCCCGAGCGGTGTCGGCGAGCTTCTGCTCTTCGACGACGCGACCGAGCGCGCCCACAGCGTCCGGATCGACGAGCGGACGACCCCGCACGGCGGGACGACGCCGACCGTCGGAACCGACGGATACGAGTAGCCGGGCGCCGCGGCTCGCGTATGGACACGGACCCGACGCTCCCGTTAGTCGCTGTCGGCGGTGCGGCCGGGGCAGTCTGTCGGTGGGGCGTCGGCGTCGCACTCGCCGGGGCGACGTTCCCGGTCGGAACGCTCACCGTCAACGTCGCCGGGAGCTTCCTGCTCGGTGTCCTGCTGTACGAGCGACGACTCCGGAACGCGCTGTCCTCACGAACCCGGCTCGTCGCCGGGACCGGCTTCCTCTCGTCGTTCACGACCTACTCGACGTTCGCCACCGAGACGGTCGCTCTCACGCCGGCGCTCGCGGGGCTGAACCTCGCCGGCAACTACGCGCTCGGCTTTCTCGCCGTGCTCGCGGGTCGACACGTCGCGAGGTGGTTCTCGTGAGCCTCGCGCCGCTGTACGTCGGACTCGGCGGTGCAGTCGGTGCAACCAGTCGCTATCTCGTCGGTGAACGCGTGGAACGCACCCGTCTGGATACCCTCGTCGTGAACGTCGTCGGGAGCTTCCTGCTCGGGTTCGTTCTCGCCGCGCCGCTCGACGGATCGGTCGTCACGCTCCTCGGGACCGGGTTCTGTGGCGCGTTCACGACGTTCTCGTCGTTCGCGTTCGAGACGGTGCGGCTCGCAGAAGACGGGTTCGGTCGGGCCGCAGCGGTGAACGCCGTCGGAACGTTCGCGCTCGCCGTTGTCGGCGTCGTCGCCGGCGGGTGGGCCGGCTCAGCCGTCGTCCAGCTCCTGTAGCGCCTGCTGGAAATCATCGCTCGTGAACTCCGCTGTCGTCTTGTCGATCTGCTCGCTCAGCTCCTCCAGCTCCGCACACAGCGTCGCGTACGCGTCGCTCTCGTCGAGCTCGCGTTCGCTCTTCTGCGTCTCCAGTGCCGCCCGCTTCGAGACGAGCGCGTAGTACTCGCGCAGCTTGACGTCGTACTCCGACCGGGAGAGCAGCTGCTCGACGGCGTCGTGAAGCTCGTCGCGGCGAACCGGCTTCACGAGGTAGTCGTCGAACCCCATCTCGATGATGTCGAAGTCCGGCTCGACGGCGGTCACCATCGCGACGCGACAGCTGTACTCGGCCGCTCGGATGGCACTGAGCACCTCGTCACCGGACGTGTCGGGCATCAGCCGGTCGACGAGGGCGACATCGACGGTCTCGTCGGCGGCGTCGATCCCGTCGGTCCCGCCGTACGCCGTCCGAACGTCGTAGCTGTCGGCGAGCCACGCGGCGTACAGATCTGCAAGATCAGGTTCGTCGTCGACGATTAACACCGTCGATGGCTCCTCACTCACAGCGACTCCCCCAGTTGCAGCTCCGATTCACACTGACACGTCACGCCCGGGGACTCATGAGGTTTTGGGCACGTGATCACTACTGTGTATGATACTGATAGTTCACGGTCAGGGTTCGGACGCGACGAACGAATGATCACTCACCTCCCGCTCCCTGATTCGAATCCAGAGTGTCCGTTACTCGGATTCGAGTCATCGCGACACGCCTACAGCGGTCGCTCGAAGGTTGCATCCGAGAAAGCGCCCGAGGCGGGATTTGAACCCGCGTCACGACCGTGACAGGGTCGTATGATGGGCCACTACACCACCCGGGCCGACGCATTCTCCCGTAACCCGGTTGTATGTATAAGACTTTCCAACCGACGACGCAGCCGTCTGCGCGGTCACGCGCCACACGGGCACAAGAGTATTGACCGTCACGCGCCTTCGATCAGTGTGATCGCTCGGTCGGCGAGCGGTAGCCGTCTCGTGCGCCTTCCGAAAATGCTTTGTGCTGCTGGGTAGTAGGTTTCTGTAGTATCTCAGAACTTCTCTCAGCGGGTCTCAGCCACACATGGTAGATGTAAGCCAACACGAGCTCGTTCCAGAGCACAGCGTCGTCTCCGACTCGGAGCTCGACGACGTGCTCGACGAGTACGACATCGAACGCACAGACTTACCGAAGATCAAACGCACCGACGCCGCCGTGCCCGACGACGCCGAAGTCGGCGACGTGCTCGAAATCGTGCGCGACTCCCGGACGACGGATCGGGCCGTCGTCTACCGACTGGTGATTCAGTAATATGGACCAACAGCAACGTCGAAACGTCTCCAGAGAGTACTTCTCCCGCGACCGACTCGCCGAACACCATTTCCGCTCGTTCAACGCCTTCCTCGGACGGGGGATGCAGCGCGTCGTCGACGAGAAGGAGTCAATCGAGACGGACATCGGTGACAAGGAGGGACAGGAGCCGGTTCGCGTCGATCTCGCCGACGTGCGCGTCGAGACGCCGCGCGTCCGCGAGGCAGACGGTTCCGAGGAGCTGCTCTACCCGCAGGAGGCGCGGCTCCGCAACATCACCTACTCCGCGCCGGTGTTCATGGAGATGGATATCGTGCGCGGCGGCGACGAGGAACCAGAGCAGGTGGTCGACACCGCAGAGACAAAGATCGGCCGTATGCCGATCATGGTCGGCTCGGAGAAATGCAACATCGCCGGCTTCTCCGACGAGGAGCTGATCGAGATCGGCGAGGACCCTGCCGACCCCGGCGGCTACTTCATCGTCAACGGCTCCGAGCGCGTCCTGATGACGAGTGAGGACCTCGCCCCGAACAAGATCCTCGCCGAGTACGATACGAAGTACGGTGACGAGATTCAGGTCGCGAAGACGTTCTCACAGCGGCGCGGGTATCGGGCGCTCGTCCTCTGTGAGCGCAACCGCGAGGGACTGCTCGAAGTGTCGTTCCCGTCGGTGTCCGGCTCGATCGAGTTCGTCACGCTGGTTCGCGCGCTCGGGCTCGAATCCGACGAGGAGATCGTCCACCGCGTGAGCGACGACCCTGAGATCGTGAAGTTCATGCTGGAGAATCTGGAGGCCGCCGAGGTCGGCTCCACCAACGAGGCGATCGAGACGCTCGGCCAGCGCGTCGCCTCCGGTCAGGGGAAGAACTACCAGCTCAAACGCGCCAACTACGTCATCGATCGGTATCTCCTCCCGCATCTCCACGAGGAGGGGATCGAGGACGAGGAGGTCCGGATGAACAAGGCCGTCTACCTCTGTCGGATGGCCGAGGCGTGTTTCGAACTCGCGCTCGGTCGCCGCGAGTCCGACGACAAGGACCACTACGCCAACAAGCGGCTGAAGGTCTCCGGCGATCTGATGAAGGACCTGTTCCGTACGGCGCTCAACAAGCTGGCACGCGACGTGAAGTACCAGCTCGAACGCGCGAACATGCGGAACCGGCAGCTGTCTGTCTCGACGGTCGTCCGCTCGGACGTGCTGACCGAACGGCTCGAACACCCCATCGCGACCGGTAACTGGGTCGGCGGTCGCTCGGGCGTGAGCCAGCTGGTCGATCGGACCGACTACATGGGCGTGCTCTCGCATCTGCGCCGGCTCCGGTCGCCGCTGTCGCGCTCACAGCCCCACTTCGAGGCGCGTGATCTCCACGCGACCCAGTGGGGTCGCATCTGTCCCTCGGAGACGCCCGAAGGGCCAAACTGTGGGCTGGTGAAGAACTTCGCGCAGGCGATGGAGCTGTCACAGAACGTCGAGGACGAACGGGAACTGAAGCGAGAACTCGCCTCCATGGGCGTAAACGGCATCCCCGGCATCGAGACCGTGGAGGCCCCCGCAGACGACTGATATGAGTAGCCAACGAGAATCCAAAGTGTACGTCAACGGGTCGCTCATCGGGACCCACCCACAGCCGCACGAGCTCGCGAACAACGTCAGAGAGGCCCGCCGCCGCGGCGAGGTCTCCGAGATGGTCAACGTCTCCGTCAAGGAGGAGACCAACGAGATCATCATCAACGCCGACGCCGGGCGCGCGCGCCGCCCGCTGTTCGTCATCGAGAACGGCGAGCCGCTCGTCTCCGACGAGGAGCTGGAGGCCGTCGAGGCGGGCGAGCTCGACTTCGACGATCTCGTCGACCGCGGCTACATCGAGTACATCGACGCCGAGGAAGAGGAGGACATCCTCGTCGCCGTCGAGAGCGACGAGGTCACCGACGACCACACGCATCTCGAAGTCGATCCGCAGCTCATCTTCGGTATCGGTGCGGGAATGATTCCGTACCCCGAGCACAACGCCTCGCCCCGGATCACGATGGGATCGGGGATGATCAAGCAGTCGCTCGGGCTTCCGTCGGCGAACTACCGCATCCGACCGGACACCCGCCAACATCTGCTGCATTACCCGCAGCTGTCGCTCGTCAAGACGCAGACGACCGAGCAGATCGGCTACGACGACCGCCCCGCCGCCCAGAACTTCGTCGTCGCCGTCATGTCCTACGAGGGGTTCAACATCGAGGACGCGCTCGTTCTCAACGGCGGCTCCGTCGACCGCGCGCTCGCCCGGTCGCATTTCTTTCGCACCTACGAGGGCGAAGAGCGCCGGTATCCCGGCGGTCAGGAGGACCGCTTCGAGCGCCCCGACGAGGACGTACGCGGCGCGCGCGGCGAGGACGCCTACACGCATCTCGACGACGACGGGCTCGTCAACCCGGAGACGCAGGTCGGAGAGAACGACGTGCTACTCGGGAAGACCTCGCCGCCGCGCTTCCTCGAAGAGCCGGACGATATGGGCGGCCTCTCACCGCAGAAGCGCCGCGAGACCTCAGTTACCATGCGCTCGGGCGAGTCGGGCGTCGTGGACACCGTGACGCTGATGGAGGGAGAAGACGGTTCGAAGCTCTCGAAGGTCAGCGTGCGCGACGAACGGATCCCCGAACTCGGGGACAAGTTCGCGTCTCGCCACGGCCAGAAGGGCGTCGTCGGCCACATCGCGCCACAGGAGGACATGCCGTTCACGCAGGACGGCGTCGTTCCGGACCTCATCGTGAACCCGCACGCACTGCCGTCGCGGATGACCGTCGGTCACATCCTGGAGATGCTCGGCGGCAAGGTCGGCTCGCTAGAGGGTCGCCGCGTCGACGGGACCGCCTTCACCGGCGAGGACGAGGAGGACCTCCGCGACACGCTCGTCGAGGACGGGTTCAAGTCCAACGGGAAGGAGGTCATGTACTCGGGCGTGACGGGCGAGAAGATCGAGGCCGAGATTTTCGTCGGCGTCATCTTCTACCAGAAGCTCTACCACATGGTCTCGAACAAGATTCACGCCCGTTCGCGTGGGCCGGTGCAGGTGCTCACGCGCCAGCCGACGGAGGGGCGCGCTCGCGAGGGCGGACTCCGCGTCGGCGAGATGGAACGGGACGTGCTCATCGGACACGGCGCGGCGATGGCGCTCAAGGAGCGCCTGCTCGATGAGTCCGACCGCGAGTTCATCCACGTCTGCGGCAACTGCGGGATGAGCGCGGTCGAGAACGTCGAGCAACGCCGCGTCTACTGTCCGAACTGCGACGAGGAGACCGACGTTCACGAGGTCGAGATGAGCTACGCGTTCAAGCTCCTGCTCGACGAGATGAAGGCGCTGGGTATCGCACCGCGGATCGAACTCACGGAGGCTGTATAACATGAGCACAGGACAAACACCGAAGCAGATCGGGTCACTCAGCTTCGGGCTGATGGACCCCGAGGAGTACCGCGAGATGTCGGCCACGAAGGTCATCACGGCCGACACCTACGACGACGACGGCTTCCCCATCGACATGGGGCTGATGGACCCGCGACTGGGCGTCATCGATCCCGGGCTCGAATGCAAGACCTGCGGGAAACACTCCGGCTCGTGTAACGGCCACTTCGGCCACATCGAGCTGGCCGCGCCGGTCATCCACGTCGGGTTCCAGAAGCTCATCCGTCGGCTGCTCCGCGGAACCTGTCGTGAGTGTTCGCGACTCCTGCTCACCGAGGAGGAGGCCGACGAGTTCCGCGACCGGCTCGACAAGACCCGCAGTCTGGGCGAGGACCTCGGTGACGTGACGAAAGCGGCCATCCGCCGCGCGCGAAAGGCGTCGAACTGCCCGCACTGCGGCGAGACGCAGTACGACATCCAACACGAGAAGCCGACGACCTACTACGAGGTGCAGGACGTGCTCTCGGCGGAGTACTCCGAGCGGATCGCCGCCGCGATGGAGGGCCGTCCGGTCGGCGACGAGGAGGAGGGCGAGGTCGACCGCGAGCCGATGGGACCGATGGAGCTCGCCGAGGAGACCGGCATCGACAGCTCCCGGATTCAGGAGATCCTCTCCAGCGAGTTCCGTCCGACCGAGGAGGACCGCGAATCCCTCGAACAGGCGCTCGACGTCGATCTCACCGAGGAGGACATGAACAAGCTGATGGCCTCCGACATCCGCGACTGGTTCGAGGACATCCCGGATCGCGACATCGAGACGCTCGGCATCGACGCCGACAAGTCCCGACCGGAGTGGATCATCCTGACCGTTCTGCCGGTTCCGCCGGTGACGGCGCGACCGTCGATCACGCTCGATAACGGCCAGCGCTCCGAGGACGATCTCACCCACAAGCTGGTGGACATCATCCGCATCAATCAGCGGTTCATGGAGAACCGCGAGGCCGGTGCGCCCCAGCTCATCATCGAGGACCTGTGGGAGCTGCTCCAGTACCACGTCACGACGTTCATGGACAACGAGATCTCGGGGACGCCGCCGGCACGCCACCGGTCGGGTCGCCCGCTCAAGACGCTCTCGCAGCGACTGAAGGGCAAAGAGGGTCGGTTCCGCGGCTCGCTGTCCGGCAAGCGCGTCAACTTCTCCGCCCGGACGGTCATCAGCCCGGACCCGACGCTCTCGCTCAACGAGGTCGGCGTCCCCGACCGGGTCGCCAGCGAGATGACACAGACGATGAACGTGAACGCGCGGAACCTGCAGGACGCGCGCCGCTACGTCGCCAACGGGCCGGAGACGCACCCGGGTGCGAACTACGTTCGCCGTCCGGACGGTCGCCGGCTGAAGGTAACCGAGAAGAACTGCGAGGAGCTGGCCGAGAAGGTCGATCCCGGCTGGGAGGTGTCGCGTCACCTCATCGACGGCGACGTCGTCATCTTCAACCGGCAGCCGTCGCTCCACCGGATGTCGATCATGGCTCACGAGGTCGTGGTGATGCCGTACAAGACGTTCCGGCTCAACACCGTCGTCTGTCCGCCGTACAACGCTGACTTCGACGGCGACGAGATGAATATGCACGCGCTGCAGAACGAGGAGGCCCGCGCCGAGGCGCGCGTCCTCATGCGCGTTCAGGAACAGATCCTCTCCCCGCGCTTCGGTGAGAACATCATCGGGGCCATTCAGGACCACATCTCGGGGATGTATCTACTCACCCACGACAACCCGCAGTTCAACGAGACGCAGGCGCTCGATCTGCTGCGTGCGACGAGCGTCGAGGGGCTTCCGGAGCCGGACGGGACCGACGACGACGGCATCGACTACTGGACCGGTCGCTCCGTCTTCTCGGAGCTGCTGCCGGACGATCTCAACATGGAGTTCGAGGGGACCCTCGGCGAGCCGGTCGTCATCGAGGACGGCCAGCTCGTGGAAGGGACCATCGCCGAGGACGAGGTCGGCGAGTTCGGCGGCGAGATCGTCGACACCGTCACCAAGGTGTACGGCAACACCCGCTCGCGCGTGTTCATCAACGAGGTTGCCACGCTCGCGATGCGTTCGATCATGCATTTCGGCATTTCGGTCGGCATCGACGACGAGTCGGTCGACAGCGAGGCCGAAGACCGCATTCAGGAGGCCATCGACAGCGCCTACGAGCGGGTGCAAGAACTCATCGAGACGTACGAGACGGGCGAGCTGGAGTCGCTGCCCGGTCGAACGACCGACGAGACGCTGGAGATGAAGGTCATGCAGACGCTCGGTCGCGCGCGCGACTCGGCGGGTGACATCGCCGACGAGCGACTCGACGAGGACAACCCGGCGGTCGTGATGGCTCGCTCGGGCGCGCGTGCCTCGATGCTGAATCTCACGCAGATGTCGGCCTGTGTCGGCCAGCAGGCCGTCCGCGGCGAGCGGATCAACCGCGGCTACGAGGACCGCACGCTCAGCCACTACAAGAAGAACGATCTCTCCGCCGACGCACACGGCTTCGTGGAGTCGTCGTACCGACAGGGGCTCAACCCACAGGAGTTCTTCTTCCACGCGATGGGTGGCCGCGAGGGGCTCGTCGATACGGCGGTTCGGACCTCGAAGTCCGGCTATCTCCAGCGCCGGCTCATCAACGCGCTCTCGGAGCTGGAGTCCCAGTACGACGGCACGGTCCGGGACACCTCGGACACGGTCGTTCAGTTCGAGTTCGGCGAGGACGGAACCTCGACCACGCAGGTCGCGCACGACGAGGAGAACCCGATCGAGGTCGAGGACATCGCGGCCCGCGTGATGAACGCCGAGTTCGCCGACGAGGCGGAACGCGAGTCGTTCCTCAAGGGCGACACGCTCCAGACGAACCTCTCGGAGCATCAGGACACGTGGCGCACTGGCGGAGCCGTCCCGGAGGTGGAGTCGGATGACTGACTCCGAGATCGAGGCGGTCGTCGAGGCAACGGAGCTGCCGAAGCGACTCCGCGAGGAGGTGTACGACGCCGTCGCGGAGCACAACGCGAGCGCCGACGAGGCCGAAGACATCGCGACGGCGGTCGAGTCACGCTATCTCGCGACCCGGCTCGATCCGCTCGATCCCGTCGGTACGGTCTCGGCACAGTCGATCGGGGAGCCGGGGACGCAGATGAGCGTCCCGGCAGACGAGCGTGTCGTCGTCCGCCGCGACGGTGAGACCGAGGTGACGGAGATTGGTTCGTTCGTGGACTCGCTCATGCGCTCTCGGGAGACCAGAACGGCAGGCGATCACGAGGTCGCCCTCGCGCCCGACGGGGTGTCCGTACCGAGTCTCGGCGACGACGAGCGCGTCGAGTGGAACAGCGTCGAGGAGGTGAGCCGCCACGAGACGCCCGATGAGCTGCTCGAGTTCGAGCTGGAGTCGGGCCGCTCGATCCGCGCGACGAAGGCACACTCCTTCGTCACCCGCCGCGACAACGAGATCGTCCCGGTCGCCGGCGAGGAACTCGACGCAGGTGACTGGCTCCCGGTCGTCGCCGATCTCGACGCGACGGACGCGTCCGAGACGGTCGACCTCCGCCCACGACTCCCCGCCGAGGAGTTCTGGTTCACGTCGACGCTGACCGACGGCGGAACGGCGACGTATCCGGCGGGCGAAGCGCAGGTCGCGAACAAGCGAGCCGCGCTCGACGCCGACGACATCGAAGCCGGCTACGTCTATCCCGTCGGAGGAACCGTCGGACTTCCCGAACAGCTCCCGCTCGACGAGACGACCGGCTTCTTCATCGGCGCGTTCCTGGCCGAAGGAAACGCGACCGACCACTACGTCTCGATCTCGAACGTCGACGAGACGTTCCAAGAGCGGGTCCGAGCGTTCGCCGAGCGGTTCGATCTCTCGGTCAACGAGTACGAGAACACGAGCGGCTTCGCCGACGGCTACGATCTCCGTCTCAACGGGACCGTCCTCGCGGCGTTCCTCCGTGCGACCTGCACGGACGCGGGCGAGAAGGTCCTTCCCGGATTCGCCGTCGGTGCGCCGGACGCGTTCGTTCGCGCGCTGCTTCGCGGCTACTTCAGCGGTGACGGTAACGTCGCGGCGAACGCCGTCCGGTCGAGCTCCGTCAGCGACCGCCTGACCGGCGGCATCGCGCTCCTGCTCGCTCGCGTGGGGATTCACGCGACCCTCGGGGAGACCGACGGCTCTCGAACGCTTCGAATCCCGGCAAAACACGTCGAACGGTTCGACGACCGCGTCGGCATGGTCGGGGAGCGCGGGACGGAGCTCGCTACCCTCGCGGCGTCGGTCGACACCGACGGCCCGGACGCGACGGACCAGATACCGAACTTCGGCGACGCGGTCGACTCCGTCGCCGCCGACGCCGGCGTGGCGAGCCGGGTGATGAACTCGGCGTCCGACCGACAGCGAATCGGTCGCAACCGGCTCGAACGGCTCGTCGACGAGGCCGAGACAGCCGGTGTCGATTCCGAGGCGCTCGCCGCGCTCGAACAAGCCGTCGAGAGCGACGTGGTCTGGGACCGTATCGAGTCGGTCGAGACCGTCGAGAGCGACCACGACTACGTGTACGATCTCTCTGTCGCCGGACTGGAGACGTTCACGACCGCCGAGGGTGTCGTCACTCACAACACGATGAACACCTTCCACTACGCCGGTGTCGCGGAGATCGACGTGACCTCCGGGCTGCCGCGGCTCATCGAGCTGGTGGACGCCCGTAAGACACCGGACACGCCGGTGATGCACGTGTATCTCGACGAGGAGCACGCGAGCGACCGCGAGAAGGCCCACGAGGTCGTCTGGAACATCGAGGCGACGCGGATTCTCGCGCTCGGTGACGTCTCCACGAACGTCGCGGATATGCTCGTCAGCGTCGATCTGAACGAGGAGACGCTCCGCGAGCGGTGGCCGACCTACGACTCGCTCGACCGGATCGTCCACGAGGTCGCGGGCACGATCGAATCGAATCTGGGCGTCGAGACGACCCGTCCGGAGGCGACGACAATCGAGTTCGGTCCCGACGAGCCGTCCTATCGCGAACTCCTCCAGCTGGTCGAGGAGCTGCGCGATATCGTCTTCAAGGGGATCGACGACGTGTCACGCGTCGTCATCCGGAAGGAGGAGGTCGAGTCCGGCGACGAGGAGTTCATCCTCCACACCGAGGGGTCGGCCTTCGGCACGGTGTTGCAGATCGACGGTGTCGATCACACCCGAACGACGTGTAACAACATCCACGAGATTCATCGGAATCTCGGCATCGAGGCCGCCCGCGAGGCGATCATCAACGAGACGCGTGACACGCTCGAAGAGCAGGGGCTGGACAACGTGAACATCCGGCATCTCATGCTCGTCGCGGACATCATGACGAACAACGGCGAGATCGAGTCCATCGGTCGCCACGGCATCTCCGGAAACAAGGACTCCGTGCTCGCGCGCGCGGCGTTCGAGGTGACGGTCAATCACCTGCTGGACGCGGCCATCCACGGCGAGATCGACGATCTCGACGGCGTCACGGAGAACGTCATCGTCGGGAAGCCGATCAAGCTCGGCACTGGCGACGTCGATCTGCGGATGGGCGGCAGTAGCCCGAGCAGCGCCGACGATTAAGCCGGCGTCCTGCTGATCTCCCATCGATTTCTCGCGACATCGTTTTGACCCGTGCGCGTCAACTGTGACTGTGATACGGCTCTCCGACGAGGCGCGCCAGCTCATCGGCTTCATCGAGACCGAGTCCGGGGCGACCGTCCGGGACTGTCTCGTCGGCGACGAGCGCGTCGTGTTCGTCGTCGCCCCGGGGGAGATGGCCGACGCCATCGGTCCACAGGGGAAGACCGTCGCGCGCATCGAGGAGCGCGTCAACAAGCGGGTCGAACTCGTCGAGGACGCCGACGACCCCGATATCTTCGTCGCGAACGCGCTCCGTCCGGCGGCGGTGTACGACGTGACCGTCCGTGATCGCGAGAACGACACCGTCGCGTACGCGGAGGTGAACACCGCCGATTTCGGGGCGGCGATCGGTCGCAACGGGCAGAATATCCAGACGGCGACGGAGCTCGCCGACCGCCACTTCGATATCGACGGGATCGAGCTCGCGCCGGAGCCGGAGTCGCTGCTCGACGCCGTTACCGAGACGACGGGAGTCGAACCCGCGGACGCGCTGTTCGACGCGCGAGACGAGCGGCTCGTCGTGCTCGCGCAAGCGTTCAAGGAGGACATCACGGGGCGTCGATTGGCGATGGATGTCGACGGTGCGTTCGA
>PXQU01000006.1 GCA_003021785.1 Halobacteriales archaeon QH_7_65_31
GCCCGCGAGCGGTCGCGAGCGACCGAAAGACGATGCTTAAGTGGTTGGGTAAGGAATTTCACAGTACTATGGCGAACGGTAAGTACGCCGCGCGCAAGCTCAAGAAGGACCGTCAACAGCGGCGATGGTCCGACTCTGATTACGCGCGACGCGCCCGCGGGCTCGGAGAGAAATCCGACCCGCTCGAGGGCGCGCCGCAGGGGCGCGGCATCGTACTGGAGAAGGTCGGTATCGAAGCGAAACAGCCCAACTCGGCCATCCGGAAGTGCGTCCGAGTCCAGCTCATCAAGAACGGCAAGCAGGTCACCGCCTTCTGTCCCGGTGACGGTGCGATCTCCTTCATCGACGAGCACGACGAGGTCACCATCGCCGGTATCGGCGGGGCGAAGGGTCGTGCGATGGGCGATCTCTCGGGTGTCAACTACAAGGTCGAGAAGGTGAACGGCGTCGCGATGCTCGAGCTCGTGCGCGGAAACCAGGAGAAGCCAGTCCGATGAGCGACGAGAACGAAGCGCCGGAGCCGGACGCGCCGGCCTCGACGGACGACGAGCGCGTCTCCGCGCAGCTGTTCGGCGTCTGGGGCGTCGACGACATCAGCTACGACGACGAGTCCACCCGCCGCTACATCAACGTCACTCCGATCGCCCACACGCAGGGGCGACACTCGGACAAGCAGTTCAAGAAGTCCGAGCTCTCGATCGTCGAGCGGCTCATCAACCGGCTGATGCAGACGGAGGAGAACACGGGGAAGAAACAGCAGGCGACCCGCATCGTTCGTGACGCCTTCGATATCGTCCACGAGCGCACCGACGAGAACCCGGTGCAGGTGCTCGTGACGGCCGTCGAGAACGCCGGCCCGCGCGAGGAGACCGTCCGACTGAAGTACGGTGGGATCTCCGTTCCGCAGGCCGTCGATGTGGCTCCACAGCGTCGCGTCGATCAGGCGCTGAAGTTCCTCGCCGAGGGCGTTCAGGGGTCGTCGTTCAAGACGCCGACGCCGGCCGCAGAGGCGCTCGCCTCGCAGCTCACCGGCGCGGCCAACTACGACGTCCAGACGTACGCGGTCAATCAGAAAGAAGAGAAAGAGCGCGTCGCGGCTGCCGCCCGGTAATCTCTGCTGTTCTCTCTCGTTTTCGCCCCGTCACAGCGGCCGGTGTGGAACGATTTCCGGGCCGTCACGCACCGTCGCATCGACGCCGAACACGTCCGCGAGCAGCCGCTCGGTGACGACAGGCAGAAACAGCCGTGCGCCGGTGTCGACAGCGACGAGCAGTGCGCCGGCGGCCATCGTCCCGCTCAGAAATGCGCGTCGTCGCATTCTCGTTTCGGGTGGCTAAACCCGTCGATCTTTCGGGCAGCCTAATCTCCTCCCGGGTGTATTTATACGTCACCGTCGTCCAGTTCCCGGGTATGGTGATGAGCGTCACGGAGGCGATGGAACGGTACGGTCCCAGCGAGATCACGACCGATCGGATTCTGACGGTCGAGGACCCGAACTTCACCGAGGAGACCGTCGCTCTCGTCACGGGAGCGGCGAGTGGTATCGGTCGCGCCATCGCGATCTGTCTCGCCGGCAACGGGCTGACCGTCGCCGGTCTCGATGTCGATACCGACGGACTGGCAGAGACGGCAGCCCGCGCGGCGACGCTCGGACTCCCGGGGACGGTCGAACCGGTCGAGACCGATCTCACCGACGAGACGGCCATCGAGTCGGCCGTCGAACGCGCGGCCGAGCTGGGTGATCTCCAATATCTCGCCAACGTCGCCGGATTACAGACCATTGCCCCCATCGCGGAGTTCCCGATCGAGCGGTACGATCTGATGCACGACGTGATGCAGCGCGCGCCGCTCCTGTTGAGCAAGGCCGCGTGGCCACATCTCGAAGCCTCGGGCGGCGTCATCGGCAATATGTGTTCGGTCCACGGCCACATCGTCACCGAGGACAAGGTCGCGTACAACACGGTGAAGTTCGCGCTCCGCGGGCTGACCCAATCTATCGCCGCCGAGGGGAACGGTGATATTCGGGGCTTCTCCGTCTCGACGGGGTTCGTGAAGACGCCGCTGGTCGCCGAACAGCTCCCCGACTCCGCGGAGTCTCGCGGGCTCTCCGTCCCCGAGACCGTCGAACAGGTCATCCTCGGTGCGAGCGAGGTGGACCGGATGATGGAGCCGTACGAGGTCGGTAACCTGTTCGTTCACGGCTTCTCGCACCACGCCAGCCATCTCAACGGCGACGACATGACCCACGACGGCGGGATATCGACGACCTACTGACTCAGAGCCACTCGGGGAACGTCCCCTCGATGAGGGTGTCCGACTGGTTGTCGAGATACTCGGCCTGCATCCCCCACAGCGCCTCGGTGAACGGCTCGCCGCGCTCGAACCGCTCGCGGACGCGCTCGCGCTTCCACGAGGCGGGCGTCACGCCGCGGTCCACCCGCTCGCGCAGCGGCCGGAGATAGCGGTTCGCCTCCTCGGGACTGACGCCGCTGCTCTCCAGCCCGGTCCGTGCGAACTCGAACAGCTCCGCGTACAGCGTCTCCGTGCTCGTCGTCACCTCACCGTCCGCGGTCACCCATTCGAGCTCGGCGTCGAGTCCGTCGTCGGCGGCCGCGTAGAAGTTCTCGCGTGCCGTCTCCCATGGCTGGTCTCGCACGGGGTGTTCGAGCCGGTGCAGCGATCTGATCAGCCCGGCGAACGCCGCCAGAAACGCGATCGAATCCCGCAGCGTCGGCTGGCCCCCGATCGGACGGAACTCGATGCGTGCGTTGGCGTTCGTCCGTGAGCTCCCCTCGATGACCGGACGGATCCACCGCCAGTAGGAGCCGTGTTTGTGCCGGTAGTGTGCGAACCGATCGTCGAACCGACCGCTGGGCGACTGCAGCTCCGGAACGACCGTCGTGTCGGCCGCGACTCGATCGACCGCCTGCTCGATGCTATCGACGTCACGCGGGAACTTCACCTTCGGATCGTCGTCGGGATTGAGCACCGATTCGAAGACGTGGACGCGACCGCTGTCGGGCGACTCCTCGATGACCACCGCCGGCTCGTCGGTGTAGAGATCCGGCGGGAAAAACGGCGAGTTCACTCCGAGTGCGAGCAGCGGCCCGGCGATACGGAGCGCGTACCGGAAGTACGACGGTAGCTCCGTCGCCTGTGGAACCTGATAATGCGGCTGGATCGACGTGATGAGGCTCTCGGGCATCACCGTCCGAGCGTCGAGCTCGACGCCCGGCGCGTCGAGCAGCATCTCGGCGCTGAACGCCGTGTTCGCCATCGCGTGATAGCGAACGGCGTTGCTCATGTTCGTCGCGAGCCTGATCCCGTCCTCCTCGATCGAGTTGGCGAGATACGAGCCCGCGGTCTCCCCGATCGGCGGCTGGGTCCACAGCCCGTCGGAGACTAATCGTAACCCCTCGGTCGTCGCTACCTCCTGTGTGGCCGCGAGCTGCGCCTGCACCTCTGCCTCCTGTGCCCGCAGGCCGTACCCCGACAGCGGCTGTGGCGAGGTCGTCATCTCGGCGTTGTGTAACCCCAGCTCCTTCTCGAAGCCGACGTACTCCAGCAGTCGCCGCGGCACGCGCGCCAGCGCACCGGAGTCGTCGACGGCGTAGAACTCGTACTCGAAGCCGATGACGCCCTGTGGATTGTTGAACGTCCCCTCCCGAAGCTCCCGTTTCAGCTCGTCGATCTCCGTATCGACGCGCGCCGCGAATGTCTCGGCGTCGGTCTCCAGTATCTCACGCACCTGCGCGGCAAGCTCCGAGCCTGACATACCGAACCGGTTGTGTTCGAGGGTCTTAGAACCCGTTGGCTATTCGCCGCCGAGTAGC
>PXQU01000007.1:0-36559 GCA_003021785.1 Halobacteriales archaeon QH_7_65_31
CTGACTCGCGGAGCTTGTCGGCGTCGAGTCCGTCGCGAAGCCGTGCGCCGGCGATCTCGACCAGTGCGGTGAGCGCGAGCCAGAGAACGAGCATCGCGAGGACGAGATGCCCGCGGAACGTCCCGGTGAGCGACTCGAACGTGTAGAAGTTTCCCGCTTGGTGGCCGCCCGTCAGGAACAGGACGACCGCCGACGCTCGCGTGATCGTGGTGAGTCGACCGGTGATCTGTTCGAACGCCTCCGGGCGAATGTCGCCCGCGACGGCGGTCGGATTCACCGCGAGCGCGACGTAGAGCACGCTTCCGGTGAGCAGTGCGGCGAAGGTCATATGCAGCACGTAGGAGACGGCGTTGACGACCATACGCACAGGGAGACGGCCGGCATCCTGAATCCACCGTTCGGAGACGACCGGTCGGCGGCGAGACCGCGGCGGCAGCCGGCGACAGACTGTGTGAGCACGCTTAAGAACGCGCCGCCGCTTGCTCTCGGTATGGAACCACGAGACCTCTCGACGCACGTCCCGTACGAGGCGGGGCGCGGTATCGAGGAGACCGCCCGCGAGATCGGGATGGACCCCGGTGAGCTGGTGAAGCTCTCCTCGAACGAGAACGCGTGGGGACCGTCGCCGAAGGCGGTCGTCGCGCTCCGCGAGTCAGCCACGACGGTCCACACCTACCCGAAGTCCTCGCACACCGATCTGACCGCTGCGCTCGCCGATCGGTTCGCGGTCGCCGACGAGCAGGTGTGGCTCGCTAACGGCGGTGACGGTGCGCTCGATTATCTCGCCCGTGCGCTGCTCGCGCCCGGCGACGAGGTGCTCGTCTCCGAGCCCGGCTTCGCCTACTACGCCATGTCCGCCCGCTTCCACCACGGACAGGTGAACCAGTATCCGATCCGAAAGGAGAACGACTTCGAGCAAAGTGCAGACACCGTCCTCGATAGCTACGACGGCGAGCGCATCGTCTACGTCACCTCGCCGCACAACCCCGCCGGGACGGAGATGCCGCTCGACGAGGTGGAGACGCTGGCGGACGCGACCGACGAGGAGACGCTCGTCGTCGTCGACGAAGCGTACGGTGAGTTCTCCGAGACGCCGTCCGCGATCGAACTCACCCGCGAACGCGACGATATCGCAGTCCTGCGGACGTTCTCGAAGGTGTTCGGGCTCGCCGGCTGTCGGCTCGGCTACGCCGTCGTCCCCGAGGACTGGGCCGAGAGCTACACCCGTGTCAACACCCCCTTCGCCGCGAGCGAGCTCGCCTGCCGTGCGGGACTGGCGGCGCTGAAGGACACGGAGCACATCGAACAGACCGTCGACGGCGTTCGCGAGTCGCGGGAGTATATGTACGACCGCCTCGACTGCCCGACTTGGGAGTCACAGGGGAACTTCGTCCTCGCGGAGGTAGGCGACGGCACGCGCGTCTTCGAGGCAGCGAAGCGGGAGGGCGTTATCATTCGTGACACCACCTCCTTCGGTCTCCCCGACTGCGTTCGTATCACCGCGGGAACGCCCGCGATGACCGAACGCGCCGTCGATGTCATCAACGAGGCGCTATGAGGATCGCCGTCACCGGTACGCCGGGGACGGGGAAGACCACCGCCGTCGAGCGTGTCGAGACGGATCTCGACGTGATCCACCTGAACGACGTCATCGAGCGGGAGGGGTTCGAGACGGGCCGGGACGACCAGCGCGGCTCGCTCGTTGCCGATACGGACGCGCTCGGCGAGTGGCTCGACGGTCGTACGGGGATCGTCGAGTCGCATCTCGCCCATCGGTTCCCCGCCGACCGCGCCGTCGTCCTCCGGTGTCACCCCGACGAGCTGGAGACGCGACTCACCGAGCGTGGTGAACGCAGCGAGACGGCCCGCGAGGACACAGCGTCGTCGGAGCCACCGCAGCCGCTCGCGCGCAAGGCTCATGAGAACGCGGAGGCGGAGGCGCTCGATATCGTCCTCTCGGAGACCGTCGCGACCCACGGTCGGGAGTCTGTGTACGAGATCGATACGACCGACCGGACGCCCGAGGAGGTGGCGACGGAGATCGAGCGCGTCGTCGCCGGCGAGCGCGAGCCGTCGGCCGGCACGGTCGAGTTCATCGAGTGGCTATGACGCTCGATCAGTATCGCCGCGTCTCGGACCGGCTGCTCGCGCCGGTCGTCCGCGTGGCGGTTCGGTTCGGTATCACTCCGAACGTAATCTCTGTCATCGCTATCGTGACCGCGGGCGCGGCGGGTGCGGTCTACTGGCTCGCCGTCCCCGGCTCGCTGCTGTATCTGCTGGGTGCGGTGCTCGTGCTCGCGAATGGGCTGCTCGATCTGCTCGACGGGATGGTCGCCCGGCAGACCGAGACCGACTCCCTCGGCGGTGATCTCATCGACCACGTGCTCGACCGCTACGCAGACATCCTCCTGCTCGTCGGGCTGGCTGGCGGAACCGGTGAGTTCGCGCTCGGACTGGCCGCCGTCACGGGCGTGCTGATGACCTCATATCTCGGGACGCAGGCGCAGGCCGTCGGCTTAGACCGCGTGTACGGTGGTCTCGTCGGGCGCGCCGACAGGCTCGCTATCATCGGTATCGTCACCGGCGTCGCGGCGTTCACGACCGTCTCGTATCAGGGGCTCTCGGTAGTTGGGTTGCTACTCGTCTTCTTCGCCGTCGTCGGGCATCTGACTGCACTCCAGCGGTTCTACTACGCGCTGCGGGCGCTGGAGTGACGGCGCGCGACCGACCGAGCGGTTATTTTAAGCCCGCCACGCCGCCCCCTGCAGACATGAAAGCCACCGCGAAGGCCCACCCGATTCAGGGGCTCGTGAAATACCACGGGATGCGCGACGCCGAGCGTCGGTTCCCATACCACGACTCCATCAGCGTCTGTACGGCCCCCTCACACTCGAAGACGACCGTCGCGTTCGACGAGTCGCTCGATAGCGACGAGATTGTCATCGACGGCGAGCCGGTCGAGGGGCGCGGTCGCGAACGCGTCGAGCGGGTCATCGAGCACGTGCGCGAGCTGGCCGATCTCGACGCGCCCGTCCGGTTCCACTCGCGGAACAATTTTCCGACGAACATCGGCTTCGGCTCCTCCTCGTCCGGCTTCGCGGCGGCGGCGATGGCGCTCGTCGAGGCGGCCGGACTGGACATGACGCGACCCGAAGTTTCGACGGTCGCGCGCCGCGGCTCCTCCTCGGCGGCGCGGGCCGTGACGGGGGCGTTCTCACAGCTCGACGCGGGGATGAACGACGCTGACTGTCGCTCCCACCGCATCGAGACCGAGCTCGAAGACGAGCTTCGCATCGTCGCCGCAGAGGTTCCGGCGTTCAAACACACCGAGACCGCCCACGACGAGGCCGAAGCCTCTCATATGTTCGAGGCGCGACTCGCCCACGTTCACCAGCAGCTGTCGGATATGCGCGAGGCGCTCCGTCGCGGTGACTTCGAGGAGACGTTCGAACTCGCGGAGCACGACTCGCTCTCGCTGGCCGCGACGACGATGACGGGACCGGCCGCGTGGGTCTACTGGCAGCCCGAGACGCTGGAGATCTTCGAGACCGTGCGCGAGCTGCGCGGCGAGGGGGTCCCGGTCTACTACTCGACGGACACCGGCGCGTCGGTGTACGTGAACACGACCGCAGAGTACGTTGACCGCGTTGAGCGCGAGATCGCCGAACTCGTCCCGACGCGCGTCTGGGAGGTCGGTGGGCCGGCAGAGATACTCGACACATCCGAGGCGCTGTTCTGACGAGTGAGCGAGCCGCGGGACACGGGGTTCAAGCGGCCGGCGGACCAACGGCTCGTATGCACGTCGCCGTCTTCGGCGCTGGCTACGCCGGACTGACCGCCGTTCGCCGGCTCGAACGCGCACTGCCCGACAGCGTGGAGCTGACGCTCGTCACCGACGAGCCGTACCATCTCGTCCAGCACGAGCTTCACCGCGTGATCCGCCGACCGGACGTGACCGAGACGATCTGTGTCCCGCTGGAGAACCTGACGAGCCGTGCCACCCGTCGTATCGAGCGTGTCGAGTCCATCGACCCGGTGAGCGGGACCGCGACGCTCACCAACGGGACCATCGAATACGACTACGCCGCTGTCTGTCTCGGTGCTGAGACCGACTTCCACGGACTCGACGGCGTGCGGGAGCACGCGATCCCGCTGAAGCGACTCGAACACGCCGAGCGGATCCGAGCCGCCGTCCGCGCCGCCGAGGGGAGCGATATCGTCGTCGGTGGCGGCGGCCTCTCGGGCGTTCAGGTCGCCGGTGAGATCGCCGCACTCGCCAGCGAGGAGGGGTACGACGCGACCGTCAGGCTCGTCGAGCGAAACGACTCGGTGGCCCCGGGATTCGAGCCGGCCTTCCAGCGGGCGATCCGCGAGACGCTGGACGAGCACGGGATCGACGTACGAACCGGCGTCGGCGTGACGGGAGCGTCCGAGAACCGTGTCGAACTCGACACGGGCGAGTCGCTCCCGTCGGAGACGCTTGTCTGGACCGGGGGGATTCGCGGCCCGGACGCGCTGGCCGGTGAGCGAGTCGCGACCAGAGAGACACTGCGCGGCGAGAACGGGACCTTCTACGTCGGCGACAGCGCACGCGTCACGGACGCGACCGGCGCGGCCGTCCCCGCCAGCGCACAGACCGCGCTCCGGGAGGCGAACGTCGCCGCCGACAACATCGCCGCGCTCGTCGAGCACGAGCTGACGGGCGGTAGCAGTTTCGAGCCGTCGCTGGATCGGTACGGCTTCGACTCACCGGGCTGGGTCGTGAGCGTCGGTGACGACGCGGTCGCACAGGTCGGGCCGACCGTGCTCCGCGGACAGGCGGCCCGCGCAGCGAAGGCGGGGATCGGCGCGGCGCATCTCTCATCAATCGGCGCGATAACGAACGCCTCGACGTTGGTTCGCGAGGAGCTGTAGTCAGGCGAACGGCACGCCGACGGCCGAGGCAGAGGTCACGTCGACGGTCGCGAGCGCAGAGAGCACGGCCATCGAGGCGACCCACGCGACGAGCGCGATACCGGCGGCGGTCGTCCACCCGACGCCGTAGCGGTCGCGGACGACGAGGAGATACGCGAGCAGCGTCGCGACCGGGCCGATGACCGGGATCCCGCCGAGGAGCCAGCCGACGATCCCCCAGACGAGTGCGCCGAAGCCGGCCGTCACGACGGCGTGACGGTAATCGCGGGCCGACGCGAAGAGGATCGAACCGACGTGGATCCCGACACCGCCGACGAGCAGGCTGACGATCGAGACGACGAGCCGATCAGTGGGAGCCATCACGCGGAGAAGCACAGCCAGCCGTAAAGCGGTTGGGTCGGCTACAGCCCGTCGGGGAGCGCGGTCGCATCGACCAACGGCGTCATGATATCGTCCGTCTCCGGTAGCTCGTCCGCGAGCCCGGCGGCGGTCGCGACGATCGCGAGGAACGTCGCCTCCCGGCACGGCAGCTCTGTCCGCGCGCCGGTGACGCTCCCGTCGTGGTGAGCGAGCACGCCCTCGATGCCGCGTGCGACGGCGGCCGGACTCTCGCTGATGATACCTTCGAGGAACTCGACGCGGCCGCCGTAGAGCCGCTGCTCCTCGTGGCCGGTCGTCTCGAAGAAGCCGTTGGTTCCGAGACGGGTCGTCTCGGTCGCGAGACGAGCAGTGGCATCGGTCATCGTCTCGGCGTCACCGTCGGCCCCGGCGGCGAGCGCGCGGTAGTAGTCGCTGTCGAGCGAGCCTCGTCCGTCGCGATCGACAGGCGTCGTCTGATCGACCGTCCGCGCGAGCTGGGCCGCCAAGCCGGGGATGGCCTGTTTCGCCCCGGCGAGCGTCGCTGCGCGGAGCGCGAAGTAGCGCTCGTCGAGGGCGTTCTCGCCGGCGTCGGCCGCACCGGCGTGGAGGCTACTCGCGACGTCGAACTGCTGGCGTGCACCGTCGGCGTCGCCGCGAATGCCGACCAGTCCGGCGGCGACTTTCTCCCCGATCGCGGCCGTCGTCGCGCGGGAGGAGCCGACGTCGTCCAGCTCGCTGCGCGCCAAGTCGTCGGTTCGGTCGGCGAAGCGTTCGCGCTCGTGATCCAGCCAGCTTTCGAGGGTCGCCATACCGTGTGTTACTGTGGTAGCCGGGTAGCTGTACACCCGAACTGGTTCGGCTCAGAACCGCTCGTAGATGTCCTCGCGGAACAGATCGAGCTCGGTGACCGCCCCGGGCGACGACTGCGAGAGGACGTACGAGATCGCGTCGGCGACGTCGGCCGTCGACAGCTCCGCGTCGGGATCGAGTCGGTCGCTGTTCGGCTCGTCGCGAAACGCCTCGCCGAACGCCGTCGGCACGCCGGACGGGTTGACGACGCCGACCTGAACGCCGTCGGGACCGACCCGTCCAGCGAGACTCGCAGCGAAGCCGCGGAGCCACCACTTCGACGCGGCGTACACCGGCGTCGAGGGGCTCGGATACTTCCCCTTGTAGCTCCCGGTGAAGACGATCGCGCCCGATCGGTCGCGAACCGCCGGCAGTGCGGCCCGGACGGTGTGAAACGCACCGTCGACGTTCACCCGCGTCACCTGCTCGAACTGATGGAGGGGAAGCTCCGGGAGCGGGACGTCGGGCCGTTCGCCCGTGCCGGCGTTGACGACGACACCGTCCAGCCGACCGAACCGTTCGAGCGTCGCATCGACGAGCGCCTCGACTGCGTCGGGGTCCGTCACGTCGGTCGGGACCGCGAGCGCCTCCGTCGGGAGGTCAGTGGCGAGTCGGTCGAGCGGCTCCGCAGTCCGGGCCGCGAGGACGACCTGTCGTCCCGTGTTCGCCAGTTCTCGGGCGGTCGCGGCCCCGATTCCCGAGCTCGCACCAGTCACGAGGACGACCTCGGTCATCAGCGTAGCTCCGTGACACGCGGCTCGTCCGGCGCGGCTTCCGCGGCGTCCAGCCCGGCGATCGCATCGAGGAACGAGGTGCGATAGCTGGCCGGGCCGTCGAACTCGCCGTACGCGCCGGCGGCCGCTCGCTCACCGGCGCGGCCGTAGGCGAGGGTCCCTGCGAGCACGGCATCGAGAGGAGTATCGACCGCCGCGGCGAAGACGGCCTGCGTCACCCCCTGCATACAGCCGGTCCCGACGAACTGCCCCATCAGCTCGTGGCCGGTCTCGATCTCGAAGGCGCGGTCGGCGGTCGCGACCACGTCGGTCGGCCCGGAGGCGACGACGACGGCCCCGGTGTCGGCCGCGACGGCGGTCGCGTCGCGGGCGATGTCGGAATAGTCGCCGACCGACTCGACGCCCCGGACGTCTGCTGTCTGGCCCGCGAGCGCGGTTATCTCGCCGTAGTTTCCGTTGATGACGGCGACATCGAGCTCCGACGTGAGCCGCCGGGCCGTCTCGTCGCGAGCGGGGGTCGCACCCACGCCGACCGGATCGAGGACGATTGGCACGTCGTGCTCGATCGCAGAGCGACCGGCAGCGAGCATCGTCGCCACGCCCGTCTCGTCGGTCGTCCCCATGTTCAACAGGAGCCCGTCCGCGCCGGCGACCATATCCACCACGTCGTTCTCGTCGTCGGACATGACGGGGAGTCCACCCCAGAACAGCGTCGCGTTCGCCACGTCGTTGACCGTGACGGCGTTCGTGATCGCGTTGACGAGCGGGTCGGTCTCGGCGATCGCGTCGAAGGCGGTGGCGAGATCGACGTTCATGCGCTCCCCTCCACGCCTGCGGCGGCTCGACGGAGGTCTCGCGTCGCGGCCTCGGGGTCGTCGCTGTCGGTGATCGCCGTGATGACCGCGACGCCGTCCGCACCGGCTGCGGTCACCGCGTCAGCGTTCGTGGCGTCGATACCGCCGATCCCGACGAACGGCAGGTCCACGGCGTCGTCGATCGCGCGGATTCGGTCGAGTCCGATCGACGACGACGCCGGATCCGTCTCCTTCGATCCGGTGGCGAACACCGCGCCGACGCCGAGATAATCCGCGCCCGCGTCGGCCGCCTCCCGTGCGGCTTCGACGGTCGAGACGGATCGACCGACGAGACACCCCTCGCCTAACTGCTCGCGGGCGACGGCGACGGGGAGATCGTCGTCGCCGAGATGGACGCCGTCGGCGTCGATCGCGGCCGCGAGGTCGATTCGGTCGTTGACGACGAGCGGGACGCCGGCCTCGCGCGTCAGCTCCCGGAGCCGCCGACCGAGCTCGTACCGATCGCGTGCAGTCATGGACTTCTCGCGGAGCTGAACGATATCCACGCCGCCCTCGATGGCCGCCGTGACGGTCTCGACCGTGCCGTGCGTGGAGAGTCGATCGTCGGTCACCAGATACGTCTGGAGATTCATCGGTTGTAGGTACTGGTGGTCGTGGTAAGGGCGTTTCGACGCCCCGGCGAGCCAATCGTACCGAACGGAGGCTACGCGTCGTCGGTCTCGGCGGCGTACGGATTCGCCTCGGCGTACGGGTTCTCGCGCGTCTGTGGCGGGTGCTGGACGCGGACGTACGGCGGGTCGTCGATGTACTCCACGAGCGAGGTCGTGCCGACGAAGTCGCCCGGGGATTTCCGGAGCGCGATGTACTGTCGCCCGGCGTCGACGGTGCAGTCACCGCCAACGGATCGTGTCGCCTACGCCGTCGACCGCCCGACGGTCGCGGTGAATCCGATGGATCGGAGCCGCTCGGCGAGCGGGAGTCCGATTCCCGAGGCCGGTGTCAGGACACCGCCAGCGAGCGGCGAATCGATCTCGCCGCGCAGGAGACAGATGCCCGCCTCACCGAGCATCCGCGCGGTCGCGCCGTAGCCCGGGTCCCGATCCGCGCCGAACTCGGCCTCGACGGTGAACGGCCCGTCGGTCGACAGCCCGCGTCCAAGGAGACGAACGGTGAAATGCCCGTTCGCGAGCTGTGCATCGCTCGGTCCCGATCCGGGATCGGGAAACGCGAACCGGCGGAGTCCGTCGCGGATCGAATCGACCGACATCGCTGCCGTGAACAGCCGGAGGCCGCCGGCGATCGCTGTCGCGCGAACGCCGCCGCCGAGACCCCGTCCGGTCGGGATGCGCTCCGTACAGCGGAACTCGCGGCCCCACGGGTATTCGAGCAGGGCGTTGCTCCGTCGGACAATACGTTCGTTCACCGGGGCCATCGGGGACGGACTCGTCCAGCTCGATCGCAACGCGTCCCGCCGTGGCCGGGACTGTGCACCCGGGTCGATGCCGGTCCGTTCACCGGGCGGGGCCAGCGAGTACGGGTTCTCCAGTGTTCGTCTGGCGACCGGATCGTTCGACACCGCGGCGAACAGCTCACCGAAGCTGGCCAGCGTGCCGCCGCTGACGCCGCCGCTGCTGGATTCGAGGTAGATGCGAACCGTCTCGCAGGGGGCGTCGAACTCCTCTGTCGCGAACGACTGGACGAGCAGCGTCCCGATGTCCGCGGGCACGGAGTCGAACCCGCAGCTGTGGACGATACGCGTGTCGCGCTCGACGGCTCGCTCGTGGAATCTGTCGATGCTCTCTCGGATCCAGTTCACCTCGCCCGTCAGGTCACAGTAGTCGGTCTCGGTGTCGAGACAGGCCTCGACAAGCGGTGTCCCGTACGTCGTGTACGGCCCGACGGTCGTACAGATCACGCGCGTCTGTCGCGTCATCGCTCGGAGCGTCTCCGGCTCCGTCGCGTCGGCGATCACCGCGGGAAGCTCGCTCCAGTCGTCGCTCTGCCCCACGAGTTCGGATTCGACCGTATCGAGTCGCTCGCGGCTTCGACCGCCGAGCGCGAGCGACAGCTCCGCCGGCGAGTACCGATCGGTGAGATACTCGGCGACGAGCCGTCCGGCGACGCCGGTCGCGCCCCAGACGACGATGTCGTACCGTCGCTGTGTGTCGTTCATCGACCGGTCGTTCGGTCCCCAGACTGGTAACAGTTGGCAGTCACGCCGTGGGATAAACCCGGCGGAGAGACGGGGATACGCCGTCCGTCGGGATGGGAGCAAAGCCGTCCAACAGACGAACTGTTAACCGTCGGCGGGACGGAACAGGTAGGTATGAGCAAGCAAAAGAGAGACTGGTGGCCGAACCAGCTGCAGCTCGACGTGCTCGATCAGAACGCGCGCAATTCGAGTCCGATGGGCGAGGAGTTCGACTACGCCGAGGCGTTCGAGAGTCTCGATCTCGATAGCGTCAAGTCGGATATCGAGGCGCGACTGACCGACTCACAGGAGTGGTGGCCCGCCGACTACGGCCACTACGGCCCGCTGATGATTCGGATGGCGTGGCACAGCGCCGGAACGTATCGGACGGTGGACGGTCGCGGCGGCGCGGGCGGCGGTCGACAGCGGTTCCCGCCGCTCAACAGCTGGCCGGACAACGCGAATCTGGACAAGGCGCGGCGACTGCTGTGGCCGATCAAACAGAAGTACGGCCAGAAGTTGTCGTGGGCCGATCTGATGGTGTTGACGGGGAACGTCGCGCTGGAGTCGATGGGGTTCAAGACGTTCGGCTTCGCGGGCGGTCGCGAGGACGCCTTCGCGCCGGACGAGGCCGTCGACTGGGGGCCCGAGGAGGAGCTGGAGACGTGGGACCGCTTCGAGGACGACGATTTCCTGCAGGAGCCGCTGGGCGCGTCGGTGATGGGGCTCATCTACGTCAATCCCGAGGGACCGGAGGCCCAGCCGGAGCCGGAGTGGTCCGCAGAGCGAATCCGACAGACGTTCAGCCGGATGGCCATGAACGACGAGGAGACGGCCGCGCTCATCGCCGGCGGCCACACGTTCGGGAAGGTCCACGGCGCGGACGATCCCGAGACGCTCGGCCCGGAGCCGGAGGCCGCACCGATGGAGTCACAGGGGTTCGGCTGGGAGCCTGAGGACGCCGACGGTCCGATCAAGGGCAGTGAGATGACCACCAGCGGTATCGAGGGGCCGTGGACGCAGTCGCCGACCGACTGGGACATGAGCTATCTCGACAACCTGCTCGACTACGAGTGGGAGCCGCACAAGGGACCCGGCGGCGCGTGGCAGTGGCGACCGACCGACGAGTCGCTCGAAGGGAGCGCGGAGTCGGCCCACGGCGAGGGCGACGTGACGCCGATGATGCTCACCACCGACGTGGCGCTCAAGCGGGACGACGACTACCGCGAGGTCGTCGAGGAGTTCCAGGACAACCCGATGAAGTTCGGCATCTCGTTCGCGAAGGCGTGGTACAAGCTCACCCACCGAGACATGGGACCACCGACCCGGTTCCTCGGTCCGGAAGTGCCCGACGACGAGATGCTCTGGCAGGACCCGCTGCCGGACGCGGCGTACGACACCGTCGACAGCGAGGACATCGCGGAGCTGAAGGCGACCATCCTCGACACCGACCACTCCGTCTCCGAGCTGGTCGAGACGGCGTGGGCCGCCGCGTCGACGTTCCGCGACAGCGATATGCGCGGCGGCGCGAACGGCGCACGCGTTCGACTGCGCCCCCAGCGCGACTGGGCGGTCAACAAGCCCGAACAGCTCTCGCAGGTGCTCGACAGCTACCGCGAGATCAAGTCGGCGTTCGACGAGTCGGGCGGCGACACGCGCGTTTCGCTCGCTGATCTCATCGTGCTGGGCGGGAACGCGGCGATCGAGCAGGCGGCCGCCGACGCCGGCCACGACGTCGAGGTCCCGTTCGAGCCGGGCCGCGTCGACGCGAGCGCCGAGCGGACCGACGCCGAGTCGTTCGAGGCGCTGAACCCGCGTGCAGACGGGTTCCGTAACTTCCAAGCCGAGCGCGACGACCGACCGGCCGAGGAGGCGCTCATCGACAAGGCGGATCTGCTGGGACTGACGCCCGACGAGATGACCGTGCTCGTCGGCGGGATGCGCGTGCTCGACGCCAACTACGACGACTCCGAGCACGGCGTCTTCACTGACGAGCCGGGAACGCTGACGAACGACTTCTTCCAGTCGCTGCTCGGGATGGACGCCGAGTGGGAGGAGACGGACGAGGACGGCGTCTACGAGGCTCGCGACCGCGACACGGGCGAGGTCGTCCGGACGGGGACGCGCGTCGATCTCGTCTTCGGATCGAACTCCCGGCTCCGTGCCATCGCCGAGGTGTACGGCGCTGACAACGCGGAGAAGCGGTTCGTCGAGGACTTCATCGACGCGTGGCACGGCGTCATGACGGCAGACCGGTTCGATCTGGAGTAGCGACCGGTCAGGCTCCGTCTCGTCGAATCAGTACGACCAGCACGGCGATCAGACCAACCTGTATCGCCTTATCGACGTAGCCGAGCGTCGAGAAGTCCGGGGCGTTGACGACGTACCACGCCACGATCTGCCCGAGCGTCCACAGCGCGCCGAGCGCGTACAGCGGGCGACGCGACACGTCGATATCGAGCGCGAGCACGCCGGCCCCGCCGACGAAGCCGATCGCGGCGACGACGAAGCTGATTCCGAGTCCGGACGGCACGAACAGCGCGCCCAGATACAGATGCAACACCCCGGTCGCGAGCGCGAGCGCGATACCGAGCCAGTGGAGCGAACTCAGCGACGTCGAAGCGGTGGGTCCGGTCGTCTGTCGTGTTCCCATACACCATGCATGGAGGTGGCACGACTTCTACCTGATGATGGCCGAGACGTGTCGCCGAACGGCCGTCGCGAACCGGTCGGTAGTGAACCGATCGCGCGCGAGGAACGGTCGGAGGTCGGTGTCGAGTGCAGTCGCGATCGCGTCGACGGCTCCGGTGACACCGTGGAACAGGAGTCGGTCGTCGCCGTCGAGCACGTCGACCTGTCCGCCCTCGTTGGGCGCGAACGGGACCATCCCGGCGGCGACGTACTCGGCGACGGCCATGCCGAAATGCTCGGTCGGCTTCATGTTGAGCCCGTATCGGTAGCGGCCGAGCAGCGTCTCGACGCGCTCGCGGGAGGCGTCGGTTTCGAGACGGACGGTGTCACGCTGTGCGGCCGCCGTCTCGACCTGTCGGACGTACTCGCGGTACGCGGCGGGAGCGGAGCCGACGACGTGACAGCGGAGCGCGTGGCCGCGCTCGTTGAGCCGGTCGATTACGTCGATCGCATCGAGAACGCGTTTGTCGGGCGCGATGCGTCCGAGCACGAGGACGACCGGCTCGCGATCGGCCCACGCCCGACCGTCGATGGGGTCGACCGGTGGGTGACACACCGTCGGGCGAACCCCGTAGAGATCCGCGGTCACGTCTGCGGTCCACGCCGAGTTCGCCAGCAGTCGCGTCCGATCGCGGAGCTGGCTCCGGGTCGGCGCGGCGAGTCGCGACCAGACCCCGTCGAGCCGACCGGCGTCCGTGGTCTCGGTTCGATGGCCGTGGAACTGCGGGAAGTGGACGTACTGCACCGACGGGCCCGGGAGGGCGATCTCGTTCGCCGTGCTGACGACGGCGTCGAACTCGTCGAGCCGCCGGCGGAGATACGCCCGCAGCGCGACCGACCGCGCGGGAAGCTGTGGACCGACGTACGGCGCGATCAGGTTCAGCCCGGCCGCGAGCGGGCGGTTCGCCGGCGGTGTCGCGACCGAGGCGTCGAAGGGAATATCGAACTTCGCAGCCACGCGCTCGGGAGCCGTCTCCGACAGCGTCACGAGCGTCACCTCGTGGCTACCGCTGAGTGCGGCACAGACACGGAGACACACCATGTCTGCGCCGCCCTCGAAGTCGAGGGTGTTGTGAAACACCGCGATCTTGGCCATACTCGCCGTGGGGACGGGACCGGCTTGAACCCTGCCGGCGGCGATAACGTATTAGTGAACACGCCCGTACGCCGAGGCAGTGAACTGCTTGGTGGTGGGGGCCGGCAGCGTCGCGAGGGAGTACGCTGCCGGGGTCGGTTCGTCGAGGCTCTGTATCACCGGCGTCTGTGATCTCGACCGCGAGCGGGCGAGGGAGCTGGCGACCGACCACGACGCGACGGCGTACACCGCACTCGACGAGCTGCTCGCCGCGGAGTCCGCACCGCTCGTTCTCAATCTCACGGGACACGAGGCGCACGCGGCGGTGACGCGCGCCTGTCTCTCGGCCGATCGCCACGTCTTCTCGGAGAAGCCGCTGGCGATGAATCCCGAGACGGCCGACGAGCTCGTCGCGCTCGCGGAACGCCGCGGGCTCGCGCTCGGCTGTGCGCCCGCGAACCCGACCGGCGACGCACAGCGACACGCGCGACGACTGCTCGCCGACGGGCGACTCGGTGACGTGCAGTTCGTCACCGCGACCGCGAACGTCGGTCGCGTCGACGAGTGGCACAATCGCCCGGCGTCGTTTCTCCGCGTCGGCCCGCTGTACGACGGCGCGGTGTATCCGCTGACGCTGCTCGTCGCGTGGTTCGGGCGCGTCGAGCGCGTCCGGCGGGCGGATCGCCTCTCGCTGTGGCCCGCCGAGACCGACCACAGCGACGAGCACACCGACGCGCCACACGTCGAGGCGACGCTGGCGTTCGTCGACGGGCCGGCGGTCGCGCTCCGGACCAGCTTCTACGTCGACCACCGGAGCCGCGAGTTCTACGGGCTGGAGTGTCACGGCGACGACGGCACGCTGTATCTGGACGACACCGGGGCGCTCGCGGCGACTGAATCTGCCGTCACCGTCAGGGGTGGCGATCGCGAGCCGACGACTGCCCCGCACCCGGTTCCGTCCCGCGAGCAGTCCCGGCTCGAAGCGGTCGAGCGGCTCGCCGACGCGATCCGCCGGGACGCGCCGGATCGGACGACCGCCCGGCGCGGAGCACACGTCGTCGCCGTCTGTGCCGCGATCGAGCAGGCCGCCGAATCGGGGGGATCGGTCGCGGTCGCGAGCGACGCGCCGACGGGGACCCGTCCGAGGCGGGACTGGCGACCGGACTCGGAGCGGAACGGCGCGACGCTCCATCTCCCGCCGATCGGATTCGGCTGTTCGCGCTACCGGGACGGCGACTACGTCACGCCGGCGCTCGGGGCGGCGATCGACGCCGGCTACCGGCTGTTCGACACCGCAGAGCTGTACGGCAACGAGTGGCGACTCGGCGACCTGCTCGCTGGGTCCGGCGGTCCCGACCGCGAGACCGTCTTTCTGCTCGGGAAGCCGTGGCGCACGAACCACGGTCCGGGTCGTCTCGAACGGGCGTGTCGCGGCTCACTCACCGAGCTGGGTATCGAGGCGTTCGACTGCTACGCGCTGCACTGGCCCGGCGCGTGGGAGCACACGAGCCGGCTCCGTCGGCTCTCCGAACGGCCCGTCACCGAGCAGGAGCGGCTGACGTTCCCGACGGACGAGAGCGGGGAGCCGACCCAAGCGGAGCACACGCTGGTGGAGACGTGGCGACGCATGGAGGCGCTCGTCGATGCGGGTCTCACCCGGACGCTCGGCGTCTGTAACGTGACACTGCCGCAGCTGGCCTCGCTGGTCGATCGGGCGCGGATCCCCCCGGCGCTCGTGCAGGTCGAGTCGCATCCGGGCGAGCCGCGAACGGCGCTGGTTCGGTGGTGTCACGACCGCGGGATCCGGGTCGTCGCCCACTCGCCGCTACCGGGCGCGCTCCGCGATGATCCCGTCGTCGGCTCGATCGCGCGGCGTCACGACCTCACTCCGACGGCGGTGCTGCTCGCGTGGCAGGTCCAGCGCGGTGTCGTTCCGATCCCGACGACGACCGATCGCGAGCACGTCGTCGAGAACCTCGCCGCCGCCCGTCACCGGCTCGACGAGGCGGCGATGGAACAGCTCAGCGGGTTGGGCCAGTGACGACAGTTCCGTCGGCGCTGCGTCGCCGCTGGTGGGGCGTCGTCGCGGCGGTGAGTATCGCGGCCGGGCTGGTCGTCCTCGCGCTCGCACGCCGATTCGCGCCGGCAGTGGCCGGACGCTGGCTCGCCGGAACGGCGCTCCCGCTTGGCTTTCTCGCGTGGACGCTCCGGCGCTCGCTGAGCGACAACCGACCGCCGGCGGACGCGTCGGAGTCGGGCGTCTATCCGGCGCTCGGCGTCGCGAACGGTATCACCCTCCTCCGAGGAGGACTGTACGCCGGACTCGGGGGGTTCCTGCTCGTCGTCCCACCGGCTGGGAGCGCGTGGCGATGGGTTCCCGCCGTCGCGTACGGGGCCGGGATCGGACTCGACTGGGTGGACGGCGCGATCGCGCGGGCCGTGCGCCGACCGACCCGGCTGGGCGAGCGGCTCGATCTCGCGTTCGATACGATGGGGTTTCTGCTCGCCCCGGTCATCGGTGTCGTCTGGGGGGCGCTCCCGGTCTGGTATCTGTCGGTCTCGGCGGCTCGGTATCTGTTCAAGCTCGGCTGTTGGCTCCGCGAGCGCAGGGGGTTGCCAGTAGGCGAGCTTCCCGACAGCCGCGTCCGGCGACCGCTGGCGGCGCTCCAGATGCTCGCGATCGCGGTCGCGCTCGTTCCGGTCGTCCCGGCGAGCGTCTCGTGGCCGCTCGCCACCGTCGCGATGGTTCCGACGCTCTTGGTGTTTCTCCGCGATTACCAATCGGTCACCGGGCGACAGGGCCGAGAAAACTCTAAGGAGCGTACGCCCGTAACCGGGATGGATGAGTGACGTGTCACACGACGGCGTCCGAATGGTTGCGCTCCAGATCGACGATTACGGACCGTGGACGACTACGCCGGAGCCGCGACGTGAGACGGACCTGCAGGCGCTCCAGTCGCGGCTGTTCGCGACCGTCGCGGACTTCTTCACCCAGTTCGACGGCTACGCGTTCGCCGACCGCTACGACAACATGATCGGCGTCGCGAACGAATCCGATCCGACCGCCTTCGAGCGGCTCCAGACGCAGATCGAGAATCAGTACCCCGTGACCGTGAGCGTCGGCGTCGGCACTGCGGAGACGCCGCGGCGGGCGCTCGAAGCGGCCAACAGCGTGCTCCAGCGGGCGGGGAGCGCACAGGACGCCGACCGGACGGCGGTGCTCGATCACCGCACCGTCGGGGATGCGGTTCCGGGGGCCGTGACGGTCGCGCATTTCGACGTGGTCGACGCGACGGGGACGCTGACGGATCAGGTCTCGTCCGCAGAGGCGGGCCACACGATCCGTCGTGCGGCGCTCGATCTCCGCGAGCAGCTGTGGGAGCGGTACGACGCCGTCACGCAGTTCGTCGGCGGCGACAACGTGATCGCCGTCTGTCCGTCGCTGACGCCGTCGACGCTCGGCGAGATCAACGACCACGTCCGCGAGTCGACCGGCGTCGAGCTACAGGTCGGACTCGGTCGCGGCCCGACCGCCCACGCGGCCGGCGACGACGCGAAACACGCGCTGGAGCACTGCCGAGCGACGGGCGAGCGCATCCACGCGGCGTTCGGTCTCGTCGAACGATGAGCGAGGCGCGTCGGCTCTACTTCACGAGTCCCTGCGAGATCGACATCAGACGCGTCACGCTGGAGGAGCCGGAGCCGGAGGACGTCGTCGTCGAGACGGTCGAGTCCGGGATCAGCCCGGGCTCGGAGCTGCTCGTCTACCGAGGGGAGTTCCCGGAGGAGACGCCGGTCGACGCGACCATCGATTCGCTCTCGGGGAGCTTCGAGTATCCGCTTCCGTACGGCTACGCCGCGGTCGGGACGGTAGTCGATCTCGGGAGGGACGTGTCCGACGAGTGGCTCGGTCGCACCGTCTTCGCGTTCGAGCCGCACGCCGACCGGTTCGCGACGGCGGCGGAGTCGCTCGTTCCGCTCCGAGAGGGTATCGCGCCGACCGAGGCGACCCTGCTGCCGTCCGTGGAGACGGCGACGAACCTCGCGCTCGACGGGCAACCACGTGTCGGCGAGCGCGTCGTCGTCTTCGGGGCGGGGGTCGTCGGCCTGTGTACGGTCCACGTCCTCTCGCAGTTCCCGGTGGCCGAGCTGACCGTCGTCGAACCGGTGGCCGAGCGTAGGACGCTGGCCGAGCAGTTCGGCGCGGATCGAACCGTCACCCCCGAGACGATCGAGGACGGCGACGGGTCGACCGACGCGGATCTGGTGTACGAGCTGTCCGGACGGCCCGCGACGCTCGACAGCGCCATCGAGGCGGTCGGCTACGACGGTCGCGTCGTCGTCGGCTCGTGGTACGGTCGCAAGCGCGCGCCGCTGGATCTCGGCGGCTCGTTCCATCGCGATCGGGTCACGCTCGAATCCAGTCAGGTGAGCACCATCGATCCCGCCTTGCGGGGACGCTGGGACCGCGAGCGCCGCTTCGACGTGGCGTTCGACCAGCTCCAGACGCTCGACACCGACCGACTGTGCGGCGAGACGTTCGCGTTCGACGCGGCGGCCGACGCCTACCGAACGCTCGACAGCGGGTCGACGGCGAGTCCACACGTCACCCTCTCGTATCAATGACAGCGCCCGACACGACAGAGCCAACCGAACCGTACGCGCTCACCGTCCGTCGCGAGTTCGTCGCGCAGCATTTCCTCACCGTCCCCGACCCCGGACCGACGGAGGGATCACCGCACAGCCACGTCTTCACGGCCGAGGTGACCTTCGCCGGCCCGGCGCTGGACGAGTACGGCTATCTCGTCGACATCGACGCGGTCGAGACGCGACTCGACGCGCTCGAAGCGCGCTACCGCGACACGCTTCTCAACGACCTCCCCGAATTCGACGGGCAGAACCCGAGCGTCGAGCGGTTCGCCGAGGCGTTCGGCGACCGACTCGCGACGGCGCTCGAAGATCCGACGCCGACCCGGCTCACGATCCGGCTGTGGGAGGACGATCTGGCGTGGGCGAGCCACGAGCGCCAGCTCCGATGACGACCGACGGCCACGATCACGGGCGACGGCGCTATCTGACGGCGAAACGCGGCGTGGACGAGCGGGCGCGCAACGAGCGCGTCCGTCGCCGACTCGTCGCCGAGCTGCCGGCGACCGCGCGCGTCACCGAGTGGGGGCCGGGCGTCGGGCTCTCGGTCCCGACCCTGTACGACTGGACGCGGGTAAGCTCGTATCTCGGGGTCGACGCCGATCCGGCGCTCGTGGCGTTCGCCCGTCACCTGCTCCCGCGGCTACTGGCCCGACGCGGGGACGAGCAGTCCGGCGAGCGCCGGTTCGCCGTCGGTGACGCGCTCGACACCGAGACCCGACCGTGTGACCTGCTGTACGCGCAGTCGTTCTTCGATCTCGTCGCCGTCGAGCGAGCGCTCGACGCCGTCCGTCGGGCCGTGAAGCCGGGCGGCGTCGCCTACGCGCCGCTCACGTTCGACGGACGGACGACGCTGCTCCCTCGCCATCCCGCCGACGAGACGGTGCTCGGGGCGTTCCACGACAGCATCGACGCGACCGGGGGACAGAGCCGGGCGGCGACCGCGCTCGTCGAATCGCTCGGTGACCGCGACGCCACCCTGCTCGGAGTGGGTAGCTCCGACTGGGTGGTCCGACCGCGTCCCGACGGCTACCGCGGTGACGAACGCTACTTCTTGGCGTCGATCCTCGATATCGTCGCCGAGACGGTCGGCGAGCGGGCGACCACGGATGGCTGGCTCACGACGCGACGGACACAGCTCGCGGACGGTCGGCTCACCTACATGGCACACAACTACGACGTGCTGTGGCGGCCTGCGCCGTAGCTATCGGGACGACGGCGGCTCCCAGCGCGGCAGGAGCGCGCCCGTGATCGCGACAGCGCCGATCCCGATGGCGATACCGGCGACCGTATCGCTCAGGTAGTGCGTGCCGAGATAGACGCGGGAGACGGCGACGGCGAGCGCGAGCGGGCGACGGCCTCGCCGGTCGTCTGACACACCGGCCGCGGCGGGAACGGGCGCGTGACCGTCGCCATCAGAGTCGCGACGACGACGCCCGTGATCGCGAGCGCGACGCCGGCTCGTTTCGTCGTCTCGCGCCAGCCGGCCGTCCAGAACAGTCCGAGGAAGACGAGCGCGGCGGTCGCGGAGCCGAGTCCGGTGACGGAAGTGAAGAGCTTCGTAACCAGCGGCGTGCGGATCTCGGAGACGAACAGTGCCGTCTGCGTGTCGAGCGCGAACAGCCAGTCGAGAAGCACGCTGAGCGCATCGTCCATCATCGGACGTACCGGGGCGGATCGGGTAAGTCCTACCGGTGGGGGGTGTCACTGCCAGTACCCCGTGTGCGTCTCGCCCGGACGAGGACCCAGAGGGCGAACAGCCAGATCCCGATCTCGACGAAGAACGAACGGCTCCACAGGTAGTGCCAGACGAACGCGCCGGGCGGGAGTGCGAGCGGCGTCGGCGGCTCGACCAGCGGCCACGCGAGAAAGAGCGCGTCCGTCGGGCGACCGTTGACGACGACGTGGAGCGCGTCGGTGGCGAGATGCGAGGCCCACCCAACTGTGACGGCCAGCGCGCGACCGCCGCGAACCGCAGCTACGGCGGCGAGGGGCGCGAGGAGCGCCGTGTGGCCGACCGTGTGGTACAGCTCGACGATCCCGACCGAGGCGAGCGGCTTGTCGACGAGATCGGGGAGCGCCGCACCGGCGACGGCAGCGGCTACGGGAAGTCCACGGAGCCGCGCGAGCAGCCACGCGACGACGAGATGGGTGACGAACAGCATCGCCGTATATTGGCGGCGGGCGTATTTCAGTTACCGCGTCACGGGAACAGCCCGCGCATCTCGTGTGCGCTCCCGACCCGTTCGAGAGCGACGATGTACGCAGCGGTGCGGAGATCCGGCGCGTCACGGGCCGTGTAGGCGTCGAGCATCTCGTCGAAGCCGCGCGCGAGCCGGGTTTCGAGGTCGTCGTTCACCTGCTTGAGGTCCCACGAGTACTGCTGTGAGTTCTGCACCCACTCCAGATACGAGACGATGACGCCGCCGGCGTTCGCGAGGATATCGGGGACGACGGGGATATCCCGCTCGCGGAGGATCATGTCGGCCTCGAACGTCGTCGGGCCGTTGGCCGCCTCGACGACGGCGTCGGCACGGATATCCTCGGCTACGTCCTCGGTGATGACGTTCTCGATCGCGGCAGGGATGAGCGCGTCCACGTCGAGCCGGAGCAGATCGCCGTTGGTGATCTGGTCGGCGTCGTCGTAGCCGTCGTCTCCGTCCTCGTAGCCAGTCATAAGCCCGTTCTCCGAGATATACTGCTCGATCGCCATCACGTCGAGCCCGTCCGGATCGTGGAGCGCACCGGAGACATCGGAGACGGCGACGATGTTCGCCCCCATCGACGAGAGCAGTCGAGCCGTGACCGAGCCGACGTTGCCGAACCCCTGGACGGCGATCGTCGCGTCTTCGAGCCGGCGATCGAAGAAGTCGAACGCGCGGCGGGTGGTGACGGCGACGCCGCGACCGGTCGCCTCGACGCGGCCCGCCGTGCCGCCGATCTCGATCGGCTTGCCCGTCACCACGTCGGGGATGACGTAGCCGCCGTACATCGAGTAGGTGTCCATCATCCACGCCATCTCCCGACCGCCGGTGTTGATGTCCGGCGCAGGCACGTCCATATCCGGGCCGATCATCCGACGGATGCCCTCCGTGTAGCGGCGAGTGAGGTTCTCCACCTCGCTGTCGGACATGTCGGTCGGATCGACGACGACGCCCCCTTTCGCGCCGCCGTAGGGGAGATCGACGAGGGCGGTCTTCCAAGTCATCCAGCCGGCGAGGGCCGTCACTTCGTCCTGTGAGACGCTGGGGTGGTAGCGGACGCCGCCTTTGAACGGGCCGCGAGCGGAGTCGAACTGGCAGCGATACCCCTCGTACACCTCGACGCTGCCGTCGTCGCGCTCGATCGGGAGCGTCACCTTCAGGGTGCGTTCGGGATGTTTGAGTCGCTCGAACACGCCGGCGTCGATGTCGGCGTACGGCTCGGCGTTCTCCATCTGGGCGAGCATATTCCCCAGTGCGTCCTCTGCCATACGCGCCCCTGGCGACCGTCTTATTTAAGCCATGTTACTTCGCTCGGATCGTGTCAAAAATTGCCGCGCTACTCGCCGTCGAGCGCCCGAGGGAGCGCGGCGACGAGATCACCCGCCGTGAGTCCGGGTCCGTGCGTCTCGGAGACGAGCTCGCCCGCGCGCCCGGTAGCGTACGCGGCGACGGACGCGGCCTCGCGTGGGCGGAGCCGACAGGCGAGCGCCCCGACCGTCCCCGCGAGCACGTCGCCAGTGCCACCGACGGTCATCCCGGCGTTCCCGGCCCGGTTCCGGCGGGTGCGATCGCCGTCCGAGATCACGTCCTCGCGCCCCGTGACGAGGAGGGTGTGATCCAGTTCGGCGGCGAAGGACTCGACGAGATCGGCCAGTTCCGCTGGATCGTCTGCCGTCGCACCGCTCATGGCGCGCAGCTCTCCCTGATGTGGCGTACAGACGAGCGTCGCGTCCGTCTCGACATCCGGGACGACGCGGAGCGCGTCGGCGTCCACGACCGCCGTTCCGTCGTAGTCGGCGAGGAAGGACTCGACGGCCGCGAGCGTCTCGTCGTGCGAACCGAGCCCCGGCCCGAGGACGACGGTATCGGTGGCAGCCGCACGAGAGAGCAGCTCCTCGACGTGGGCGGGAGCGAGTCGGTCACCGTCGCAGTCGTGCACGATGAGGTCCTCGGCGTACCCTTGTACCTCGCTCGCGATCCGGCTCGGACAGGCGACGCGAGCGAGATCGGCCCCCGCCCGGAGGGCAGCCTGTGCGGCGAGCGCCGGTGCACCGGTGTAGGGACCACCCCCCACGACGAGCACTTCCCCGTGGTCTCCTTTGTGCGAGTCCGGGGACCGAGAGAGCCGGAGCAGGTCACCGCTGGCGACGAACGTCTCGGCGGCGGCCGGAATTCCAATATCGGCGACGGTGACGTCCGCAGCGAGGTCGGCGAGTCCGGGCTTCGCGTCGTGAAAGGTGACGACCGCGTCGGCATCGACGGCGGGACCGGCGGCCGTACCCGTGTCCGCATCGACACCGGAGGGGGAATCTACGGAGAGCACCGGGCAGTCGGCGTCGTTGAGGGTATGAGCGACAGTGGCCTCCGGCTCGCGGAGCACACCCGTGATACCCGTCCCGAGCATCGCATCGACGGCGAGCGCGGGGGTTCCAAGCTCGAAGCCGCGGGAGTCGGTGACGATACGCGTGTCGATCTCTGTTCGCGTGAGGGCCGTCCAGTTCTCTCGCGCGATCTCGGTCGTGATGGTCTCGGGGCGACCGAGCAGGTGGACGGTCACCTCGCGCTCGCGGAGGAAGCGGGCCGCGACGAGCGCGTCACCGCCGTTGTTGCCGCGCCCGCAGACGAGCGCGACGGCGTCGCCCGCCGCCGTCCGTTCACGCACCGCACGGGCGACGGCGTTGCCCGACGACTCCATCAGCTGTTTGCGTGGGACACCCAGCGCCTCGCTGTTCGCGTCCACGACGGCCATCTCGTCGCTCGTGAGCATACCGTCCGTTCGACGCCCGGCGGGTAAAAAGCAGGCGGCAGTGCCGGATCTCGAACCCCTCGAAGCTGGAAACCCGTGTGTGGGCCCTGCCGTCGCCCATAGCTGAACGCATCACGCGAGCCGAAACCGCGGTTCGGACTACTCCCCGCCGGTTCGGAGGTAGAAGAACACGTAGGTCTGGGCGTAGCCGGCGTAGCGGTCGCCGAACTGTCGGCGAATCCGTCGGGAGGTCTCGGCGTAGTCGGAGCCGTCACAGTCCGGGTAGTAGTCCTCGATGGCCGTCTGAATCCACGTGTCGAGCGGAACCGCTTCGAGGAAATCGAGCGAGAAGAGGAGGATACAGTCGGCCACCTTATCGCCGACGCCGACGAACTGGGTGAGATACTCGCGTGCGTCCTCGTACTCGTGGTCGCGTGCGGCGGCGGGAGTGGCCTCACCGTCGGCGACCATCTCGGCCGTGCGCTGGACGTACGGGGCACGGTAGCCGAGCGAGAGGTCACGGAGGTCGGCCTCGGTAGCGGCGGCGAGCTGGTCTGGCGTCGGAAACGCGAAGTACGTGTCGCCGTCGAACGTGACGCTGTCTCCGTACTGTTCTGCGAGCCGGGTGCACATACCGTGGATGCGCTCGACGCGCATCTGGGCCGAGCAGATGAACGAGACGAGACACGGGAACGGCGGGGTCGTCGAGTCGGAGCAGGCGGGTGAGGAGCGCGGGCGCGTCGGGAGTAGACGACTCCCACTCGATCCGGTCGTCGCGTTGGCGCGCGCGAATCACCTGTGGCTCGTCGGTTTCGGTGAACGTTGCCGGTAGCGTCGTGTAGTACCACGCGTCACTCCCCCAAGCGCGGTCGTCCTCGAACATGCGACCGTCGGCCCGGTCCCAGAGGTAGGTCTGTCCGGACTCGACGGTCGCCTGCATATCGAAGCCGCCGGCGAGATCGGGGATCGGGATCGTTCCGTCGTACACAGCCGAGATGGGCGGGCCGCGTGCTTTGTGATTTCGATAGCGGCCGCTGTCGGACGTGGTGGCCTGTGGACCCGCGTCTCCGAGGAGTTAGTCGGCGGCCGCAGGGGTCGGCTGCTGGGTCTGTTCGTCTTCCATTCCGTCAGTAAGCTCGTCGGCGAGTGCGAACACCGCCTGCTTGTGGTCGGTCTTCGACTTGTGGATAGATGTCGGCCGCACGCCGAGAGAAGCGTAGTCGTCGTGTTCGATGGTGGTGTCGGAAAGCTCTTCGTAGTGAGTTCGTACCTCCGCGAGAAGCCCGTGAAGGTGAATCAGCTCTTGTTTTTTCATAGACAACCACCGCTTACGTTCGGAGGGTTATATTATTATCCCGAGAACGAGTACCACACATTCGTGTATACGAGGAAGTAGCGGCAACTTTGACCGTGTTTCGGGACAGGTGATGATCACACCAAGTGATCTCGCGAGACGGTGATGATCGCACTAAGCGATCTCGCGAGACGGCGATGACCACACCGAGCGATCTCGCAAAGCGGCGGTGATCGTCCGGAACGATTTCGCGAAACCGCGATGACCACACCGAGCGATCTCGCGAAATGGTGATGACGAACGGCTTTTGCGCCGGCGGCTACACGTTCAGGTATGAGCTACGACGACCACCTCGACCGGGCGCTGACGGAGACGGATTCGAGCAGCAGTGCGAGCCGCTTCTCCCTGCCCGATCCGTCGCTGCGTGCCGACGGCAGTTTCACGCTGTTGGAGAATCTGAACGAGATCGTGACGCGGTGCAACCGCGAGGCCGACCACGTCGTGAAGTATCTCCAGACGGAGCTCGGGACCGCGGCCAGTCTCGACGACGGGCGGCTCCGTCTCACCGGCTCGTTCAAGCAGTCGCGAGTGCGTGAGGCGCTGGAGTCGTACGCCGAGGAGTTCGTCATCTGCCCGGACTGCGGGCTGCCGGACACGAAGCTCGTCGAGGAGAGCGGGACGACGTACAGACAGTGTGAGGCGTGCGGTGAGCGGACGCGCGCAGGAAATTAGAGCGCCTGCATCGTTTCGAGATCGCGCTCGGTGCGGGCGAACTCGGAGAGCCGGTTCTCGGCGGTACAGTCCGGACAGTAGAACGTCTCCGACGGCTCGGGCAGCTCGTTCGGTGACTCCTCCCAGCTCTTCTCGCAGTCGGGACACAGCAGCCGAACGTATGTTTCGACCATACGCAGCGAAACGCCGCCGCCGGTGAAAATCTTTGGAACGGTCAGGTCGCCGCGACGCCCTCGGCTTCGAGCAGCTCCTTGTAGCGGTTGCGGATCGTGACCTCGGAGATGTTGGCGATCTCGCTCACGTCGGACTGGGTCACCTTCTCGTTCGTGAGCAGGGCGGCGGCGTACACCGCGGCCGCGGCCAGTCCGACCGGGGACTTCCCCGAGAGCATCCCGTCCTCGCGGGCCGCGTCGATCAGCTCGCGCGCACGGATCTCGGACTCGTCGGAGAGATCGAGATCGGAGGCGAACCGTGGGACGTAGCTCTTCGGATCGGCAGGCGCGACCTCCAGCCCGAGCTCGCGCACGACATACCGGTAGGTGCGAGTCAGCTCCATCTTGTCGATCCGGGAGACCGCGTGTACCTCGTCGAGACTCCGGGGAACACCGGCCTGTCGTGCGGCGGCGTAGAGACTGGAGGTGGCGACGCCCTCGATGGAGCGGCCGGGCAGCAGGTCCTCGTTGAGCGCACGCCGATAGATGACGGAGGCGGTCTCGCGGACGTTCTCAGGCAGTCCGAGCGCGCTGGCCATCCGGTCGATCTCGCCGAGCGCCTGCTTCAGGTTGCGCTCTTTCGAATCTCTCGTTCGGAACCGTTCGTTCCACGTGCGGAGCCGCTGCATCTTCTGGCGCTGTCGGTTCGATAGAGAGTTACCGTAGGCGTCCTTATCCTGCCAGCCGATGTTCGTCGACAGGCCCTTGTCGTGCATCATGTTCGTCGTCGGTGCACCGACGCGGGACTTCTGATCGCGCTCCGCGGAGTCGAACGCGCGCCACTCCGGCCCGCGGTCGATGCTGTCCTCGTCGACGACGAGCCCGCACTCGGCACAGATGGTCTCGCCGTGTTCCACGTCGCTCTCCAGACGGCCGCCACACTCCGGACACGTCAGCTCGTCTTCGTCTGCACTCTGGTGGTTCTCCTCGGTCGTCTCCGTCTCAGTGCCTCGGTACGTGCTGATTTGTGAGTTACTCATGATGAAGGTTTGAAGACTCAGCGGGCGAGAGAGGGGAAGAGGCCGGATGGCCAGTGCCCGCTTGCTAACCGTATGTAAGTTAGACAAGCATTTAAATGTTGTGCTGGCAGATGCTCCGAACCGTGAGATACAGCGGACTCAGCCCGACATCGCGTGAGCACTGCACGAGACTGTCGATGTCGAGGACGGCCACAGGATAAAGTCGTTCGGATTTCCGCGTGCCGATGTGTGACGGTGTGACGAACGCGAGCGCGTCAGTTAGCCGCCGAGATACGACTCACGGATGTAGTCGTCGTCGCGGAGCATCGCCGGCGATCCGGAACGAACGATCTCACCGTTCTCCAGCAGATGTATCTCGTCAGCGTGGTCCATCGCGAAGGTCACGTTCTGTTCACACAGCAGGACGGTGACACCCTCCGACTGGATGGCGTCGATACCGTCGCTGATGTCTTCGAGGATGATCGGCGCGAGTCCGAGCGTCGGCTCGTCGAGGATCAGTAGGTCGGGGTCGCTCATCAGCGCGCGAGCGATCGCGAGCATCTGCTGTTCGCCGCCGGACATCGTGTTCGCGCGCTGGTTCCGTCGCTCGTCCAGCCGCGGAAACAGCTCGTAGACGAGCGACTTGCGTTCGGCGACGTCACCGCGCTGGTACGAGCCGAGCTCAAGGTTGTCGTCCACGGTCATGAATCCGAAGAGGTTTCGAGACTCCGTGCAGTGAATCAGCCCCGACTCGACGATCGACTCGGGCGGCCGGCCGTGCACTGAGCTGCCGCGGTATTCGATAACGCCGTCGAAGGACTTGAACCCCGAGATCGCGTTAGCGAGCGTGGATTTCCCCGCTCCGTTCGGGCCGATGACGGAGGTGACTTCGCCTTCGCCGACCGAGAGTGAGACGTCACGGAGCGCCTGCACCTTGCCGTAGGAGACGTTCACGTCCGAGACCGAGAGCACGGTGTCGCGCGTCGCTGTCGAACTGCTCTGTGGGTCGGTGCTCACAGCTCGTCACCTCCGAGATACGCCTCTCGAACGGCCGCATCGGTACGGATCGCTTCTGGAGAGCCCGCGGCGATCATCGAGCCGAACTGGATGACGATCGCTCGGTCGATGAGCGACAACAGACCGCGCATATTGTGATCGACGACGACGAGGGTAAGCCCCTCCTCCCGCAGTTCCAGCAGAAGCTCCGAGATGCGCTCGACTTCCGGGTTTGAGAGTCCAGCGAACGGTTCATCGACGAGCAGTAGCTTCGGATCGGTCGCGAGCGCACGCGCGAGCTCCAAGCGAAGCAACCCGGCGTGGGGTAACTCGTTCGGGGACAGCTCCGTACGATCGCCCAGTCCGACCCGCTCGCACAGCTCGTTCGCTCGCTGTCTCGTCGCCCCGGAGAGCCCCTGCATCGAGAACAGCTTATCAGGCGTCAACGCGAGTGCGACGTTCGCGCGGACGGTTCGGTCCTCAAGCGGACGGAACTCCTGAAACGTCCGGGCAAGCCCGCGCTTGACCATCCTGTGAGCCGTCGTTCCGGTCACGTCCTCGCCGTCGTAGTAGACCGTCCCCGACGTGGGCGGGAACCGTCCGACGACGCAGTTGAACGTCGTCGATTTCCCGGCCCCGTTCGGACCGATGAAGCCGAGTATCTCGCCCTCGTCGACGGCGAACGAAAGCTCGTCGACGGCGGTGAGACCGCCGAAGCGCTTGGTTACGTGATCGAGCACGAGCAGTCCGTCGTCGGGACCGTACTCCTCTGTCGTCGTATCGGTCAGGTCGTGTGTGTCCGCGCTCATCTGTCATCACCGCCGAAGGCGGCTCGAAGCCGGTCGGTGTAGCGCTCGTACACACGCCGTGCGGGCGCTGTACCCCCGTCGGTCGCGACTGTATCCTCGCCGCTACCCCGGTCGAGGACTCGTCTGCCGGCGATGATCGCCGTGCGGACGATACCGCCGGGCATCACGAACAGCAGCACGAGCGTGATAAGGGCGAACACGAGGAAGTTGATATCGGAGACCGGTTGCCCGATGACGGGGACGGTCCACGCGATCCCGGCGAGCTGTTCGCGCAACAGGATCAGCAGGATACCGCCGACACCTGCGCCGACGATCGTGCCCATGCCGCCGAGGATGGCGGCAATGATGACCTCGACGTTGACCGTAATCGTCATCAAGGTGGTGGGGCTGGCGTTTCCACTCGGTGTGTGGACGATGACCGCGCCGGCGAGTCCACCGATCGCCGCCGAGAGGACGAACGCCATGATCTTGAACTTCGACGGGTTCAGTCCGGACGCGGCGACCGTATCCGGGTCCTCGCGGATCGCGGTCAACACCGCACCCGCGTCCGTCCGGGTGACCAGTAACAACACGGCGAGCACGAACACGAACAGACCGAACGCGACGTAGTAGAACGCGACCTCGCCGCCGAAGGTCTGAAGCCCGAAGAGCGGGCTGACACCCGACAGCCCCTGTTCGCCGTTGAACACGTCCGATCGGAAGATGAACACCTGTGTCAGGATGAGGGGGGCGACGAGCGTCACCAGCGAGAGATACGGGCCACGCAGTCGAAGCGCGGGAACGCCGATAATCAGGCCGGCAGCGGCCGCGAGCACTACCCCGACGGGGATCGAGAGCACGGGGTCGATACCGTAGCCGAGATTCAGTAGCGCGGACGTGTAGCCGCCGACGGCGAAGAACACGCCGTGGCCGAAGCTGATCTGGCCGGTGTAGCCGGAGACGACGTCCCAGCTCATCGCGTAGACGCCCCAGAAATACGCTAACGAGAGCGTCACCACGAACGAGGTGCTAACGAGCCGCGGAAGGACGGCCATCCCGGCGAGTCCAAGCAGTCCGAGTCGATGCCGCAACGGAAGTCGAAGGGGGTTCAGCCGGCGTGCAAGCCCGCCTCCCCCGGTTGTGTTATCATTACTCATAGTCACTCTGCGAGTTCACGGCCGAATAGCCCTTCCGGCTTGACGAGCAGTGCGAGCACGAGCACCACGAGCGGGGCGATGCCGGAGAGATCGCTACTGACGAACTGAATCACGAACACCTCGAGAAAGCCGATGAGGTACGCCCCGACGACGCTCCCCCGGATCGAGCCGATACCGCCCAGCACCACGATAGAGAACGACAACACCAGCGGCGTTCGGCCGAGTACCGGGCTCGCGGCGAGCTGTGAGCCGAGGGCGATACCGGCGACACCGGCCAGCGCACCGGCGATAACCCACGTGATGAGGTTGATCCGGTGGCTGTCGATCCCGACCAGCGATGCGCCTTTCTCCGACATGCTGACCGCGAGGATCGCTTTCCCGGTTCGCGTGTAGTTGATGAACGCGAACAGCGCGCCGATGATCACCCACGAGATGACGAAGATGGCGAGCTGATTGAACTGTACGTTCGTACCGGCCAGCGAGAAGTTCCCCGACGCGAACTGTGGGATCGCCACCGGCTGTGCGCCGGCGGTGTTCAACACCAGTAGCTCGACGGCGATAGAGGTGACGAGCGTGAGGATCATCACCATGATCGGCTCGGTGGTGAACTGTTCGATCAGTCCCAGATACAGTATCGCACCGAAGACGCCTGCCGCCGCCACACCGGCGAGAAAGCCGACTGCAGTCGGGAGTCCGAGGACGCTGACGCTGAAGTAGACGCCGTATGCGCCGACGAGTATGCTCGCGCCGTGCGCGAGATTCAACACGCCGCCGACACCGAAGATGAGCGTGAAGCCGATAGCGACCAGCGCGTACAGGCCGCTTCGGATCGTCGACTGTACGAAAAACTGTAATATATTTGCCATTAAGTGACCCGTGTTAGGTTAAATCCACGGCGGCGTCTGGTAGTCGGCAGTTGCGAGGTCGTCGGGGAAGATAACTTCCTGCGTTCCGCTTCCCTCGCCGTCCGGCTGCCACTGCTGGAAGACCGGCCAGACGAGCTCTTCGTCGTACTTCACGTCGTGCGCGAACTCGTCGTCCCGTCCGTAGTATTCGAGCGTACCGACCGTTCCGGTGTACGAGCTGTCTTCCAGCCCCGAGACGACGGCGTTACCGCCGACGTCGCCCGATTCGCTGACGACATCGGCGTACTGATTGACGGCGTCGTAGGAGATGTATCCGGTGTAGACCGGATAGCTGCCGTACGCCTCGTTGTAGTCGTCGGCGAACGGCACCGTCGTGTCGGTCACCGCCGCCTGCGGCGTCGCCGAGTTCTGCGTGACGCCGTACGCGCAGGCGCCATTGACCGCATCGTAGTAGGACGGCAGCTGCATCGGAACGTGGATACCGGCGAACTCGAACGGTCGCTGCTGTTGTGCCCACTGGATGACCGCAGGCGTACCGGTGTGAGCCATCGCCAGATACGCGGCGTCTGCACCGGAGTTTTCGACTTCGTTGTAGATCGGGTTGAAATCCTCCGTCCCCGCCGGATACCGCTGGGTCATCGCGACCTCAACGCCGGTGTCGGCGAGCTGGTCGTTGAGGACCTCGGAGACGGGTTCGGTCCACGCGTAGTCCTCGACGAGCACTGCCACGGAGTCCCAGCCGATCTCGTCGATCTTGGCGTCGAGGAAGTCGACGAGGTTCTCACCGAGATGGTGCGCGTTGATCGGACCGGCGCGGAAATGGTACTTGTACGTGTCGTACTCTTCGTTCACTTTCGCGCTCGCTTCCGGCGTCGCCGCACCGGTCGTGATGTGCGGGACCTTCGAGCCGGCGATGTCGTCCATGATAGCGAGCAGTACCTCGCTCGTGAAGACGCCTACCGTCACGTCCACGTTTTCGTCACGGATGAGTTCACCGTAGCGAGTGCGGCCGGTCTGTGGGGCCTCTTCGGTGTCTTTGACGATGACCTCCAGTTCCGTTCCGTCGAGTCCGTCGTTGGCGTTTATCTGATCGGCCGCCAGCTTCGCACCGTTCGCGATAGACGCACCGATCGGATTGTTCGACGGAAGCGGCGCGAGCACGCCGACGCGAAGGGTATCGCGATCCGCGAGCGGATCAGACGCTTCTGACCCGTCGTCCGTGCTGTCACTACAGCCGGCGAGGGCGGCTGCACCCATCGCCCCGGCGGCCGATACCGCCTTCCGGCGACTCAGCGACCATTCGTCGTCGACATCGTCAGGAACCACGTCTATGTCGTTGTCTGGCATAGTCGTTCGCCTGTGCTAATTCAGCATTCATAAATCTACTGCTGATCCGTGACTGCGCATTTTTTCCTATTACGATCTGTATAGAACTTGGCCGTTCTGCTACCGATGGTTACGCTGAGGGGTTCGAGCTGTTAAGTTGTGAACAGGTGGCCGTCGGTCGGAACGTCGAACAGTCCGATTCGCGCACCGGCGTCGAGCCACGCGTGGCCGTACGAGAAGGCCGCGAGCGCGTTGACGGGGTCGTCGTTCGCGCGGAAATGCCGCCCGTCGTCGAGATACGACTCGGCCATCTCCAGACAGTCCCGTGCGGCCTCGAACAGCGGAGAGTCGGCGCGGGCGGCGATAGTCGCAGTCTCCAGTGCCTCCGTGAGCAGTGCTCCGTAGCGGTCCGTCTTCTCCTCCAGATCGGCTGGCATACCGGGCGTTCGGCCCGTGTCCGTTTGACCGTTCGTACTCCGCCGGCGCAAGCTAATTGTGACTCCGTCGGTTAGCATAGTTATGTCTGACCCACCCGAACACCGACGGCTCATCGTCGCCGGAACCGGTATCGCCGGCCTGAGCGCCGCCATCTACGCCGCCCGTTCCAACAACGACCCGCTCGTCCTCGAAGGGGTCGAACCGGGCGGCCAGCTCACCCTCACGACCGACGTGGCCAACTACCCGGGGTTTCCCGACGGGATCGCCGGCCCGGACCTCGTGAACAACATGAAAGAGCAGGCGAGCCAGTTCGGGGCGGAGATCGACCACGGCGTCGTCGTCGATGTCGACGACGAGACGCGCCCGTTCGAGGTCGAGCTGCGCGACGGCACTCGCTACACCTGCGACGCGTTCATCGCCGCCTCCGGTGCGAGCGCGCGGACCCTCGGGGTCCCCGGCGAGGAGGAGCTGATGGGCTACGGGCTCTCGACGTGTGCCACCTGTGACGGCGCGTTCTTCCGCGACGAGGAGATGCTCGTCGTCGGCGGGGGCGACGCGGCGATGGAGGAGGCCAGCTTTCTCACCAAGTTCGCCTCGACGGTCCACATCGTCCACCGACGCGAGGCGTTCCGCGCCGAGGACTACTGGATCGATCGCGTGAACGAGCAGGTCGAGGCCGGCGAGATCGAGATTCATCGCAACACTGAGCTGCTCGAACTCCACGGCTCGCGCGAGGACGGCGTCGATCACGTCACGCTCGCGGAGCATCCGGAGGGCCACCCCTCCGAGAAGCTGGACGATGAGGAGACACGGACCTACGAGTTCGACGTGGAGGCGGTGTTCTACGCCATCGGTCACACCCCGAACACGGCGTATCTCGACGGAACCGACGTTCGAACCGACGAGGCGGGGTATATCCTCACGGAAGGCGGTCGCGACGGCGGACAGACGGCGACCGACGTGCCGGGGATCTTCGGTGCTGGTGACGTGGTCGATTTCCACTATCAGCAGGCCGCCACCGCCGGCGGAATGGGTGTGAAGGCGGCTATCGACGCCGACGAGTATCTGGAAGCCGAGGCGCGGGCGACAGCCGGTGGCGAGATCGAGGCGGCCGCTGACGACGACTGAGCGGCGGATCATCGACTGTCACTCGCGGGCGTTGGTCGCTGTGAACCCACAAGGTCAAGAGTCGCGCACGTGAGGAGAGACGTATGTCCGACAACACGGTCGAACTGACGCTATCGGGACCGGACGGCGACGACGAGCTGACACTGCCGGCAGCACTCGTCGATATGTTCGCCGAGGGGGAGGAGTCGACCGCCGAGGTCGTCGGCGATCTCGCGATGATCAACGCGACCCAACAGATTCACGCGGCGACGGCCCACGGCGAGGGCGAGCCGTCCGAGGAGCTACGGGCCGTCGAGTCGCTCCTGATGAGTCAGTTCGAGGAGCGGTTCGGCCAGACGTTCGGGGAGATGACCGGTCATCAGCACTGAGCGACCACAGTTTCTTTGACGCTGTTCGCGAGCCACGGGTATGGATATCGAGCCGGGCCACGTCGAAACCACGGAGCGGACGTTCACCGAGTCTGACGTGCGGGCGTTCGCCGAGCTGAGTCGCGACCGCGGTGACCACCATCTCGAACGAGATGAAGACGGGCGACTGCTCGTCCACGGACTGTTGACGGCGACGCTCGCGACCGAGATCGGCGGTCGCTTCACCGTGCTCGCGCGCCGGATGACCTACCAGTTCCACCGGCCCGTCTACGCCGGCGAGACGATACGGTGTGTGGTCGAGTTCACGACCGTCGAAGCACGCGAGGACGGCCGAACAGAAGTGGCTGTGGAGGCGACGTTCACGCGCGAGCACGACGAGACAGTCGTGGTGACGGGGTCGTTCGACGGTGTCGTCTGAGCCGACACGACCGCAGGAGTCAAATCCTCGCACTCGCAAGTGGAGGTAATGGGACGAATCGAGCGGAAGGTCGACGAGCTGCTTCAGCAGGACCCCTCGATGCGTGCGTCACTGGAGTTCCTCCTCGACCACGACGGCCCGATCACGTGGAACGAAGCGTCCGGGGAGCTGTCGAGCGGCGAGTGGGGCCGGTTCATCGAGAAGGGAATTCTGACCGACGCCGATGCGGGCTTCGAGCTCGCTGACCCCGAGGAGGTCGAGGCGGGCCTGTCCGAGGAGACGGACGACGGAGACGACGTCGACCATGACTCCTCGTGGTCACGGTACGACAAGCTGGCAGGGCTGGCGGCACTGGGGATGATGGCCGGCTACGCTGTCACACCGATCGGAAACGCCGTCGGAGGCACATTCGACATCCTGCTCGGACCGGTTCAGTCGATGTTACCGTTCTACGGCGTGATTCTCGTGTTAGCAGTGCTTACCGGTCTCACAACCTCGCTGCTGCAGGCGAATCTGATGAACACGGAAGTGATGGCCAAGTATCAAGAGCAGATGCAGTCGATGCAGGACCGTCGGAAAGACGCCAAGGAGCGCGGCGACGACGAGGAGCTCGAACGCATCCAGGAAGAGCAGATGGAGGCGATGGGCGACAACATCGGCATGTTCAAAGAGCAGTTCCGTCCGATGGTGTGGACCCTGCTCGTCACGATCCCAGCGTTCCTGTGGATCTACTGGATGGTCCGGAACAGCCAGATTCCGACGAACGGCATGACGCTCCCGATACTGGGCGAACGGCAGTGGAACAGCGGTGCGGTCGGACCGATGCGGACGTGGATCGTCTGGTACTTCCTCTGTTCGTTTAGCTTCAACCAGCTCATCCGGAAGTCGCTGAATCTGCAGACGACGCCCGACACATCGTAGGCGGGTCACACACCGCCGACCAAGGACAATCTCTTTTGCCGCGACTCCCGGAGACGAGACATGCTGATCACTATCTCTGGCCCGGCCGGCAGTGGGAAGTCCACCGCCGCGGCCGCACTCGCCGACGAACTCGGGTACGACCACGTCTCCGGTGGTGACATCTTCCGCGAGCTGGCCGCGGAGAAGGGGCTGACGCCGCTGGAACTGAACAAGCTCGCGGAGGAGGACGACGCCATCGACCGCGATCTCGACCGGCGGCTACGGGATCTGGCCGCCGAGCGTGAGAATCTCGTCCTCGAATCCCGGCTCGCCGGCTGGATGGCCGGTGGACACGCGGAGTTCCGTATCTGGCTCGACGCGCCCCTCGACGTGCGCGCGACTCGCGTCGCCGACCGCGAGGACAAAGATCCCGAGCTGGCCCGCACGGAGACCGAGGCGCGGGCAGACAGCGAGGCGAAACGCTACGCCGACTACTACGACATCGATATCGAGGACCTCTCCATCTACGATCTCGTGCTCAACACGGCGCGACTGGGCGAGAAGGGGATGATCGAGCCGATCGTCGCCGTCATCGACGCCTACAATCCCGAGGGTGACGAGGGGAAGACGCCCGTCGCCGTCGACTACGAGTTCTGAAAATGCGGTCGAGTCCCGACCGACGCACGCCCGAGGAGCTGCTCTCCTTCGGCGTCGTCAATCTGGACAAGCCGCCGGGACCGTCGGCCCATCAGGTCGCCGGCTGGCTGCGCGATCACGCCGAGCAGGACCGGGCCGCGCACTCGGGAACCCTCGATCCGAAGGTGACGGGCTGTCTGCCGACGCTGCTCGGGACGGGCGTCCGACTCGCACAGCTGTTCGACGACGCCGTCAAGGAGTACGTCGCCGTCCTCGAACTCCACGGTCGCACGCCCGCGGATCTCGAATCGGTGATCGCGGAGTTCGAGGGCGAGATCTACCAGAAGCCGCCGCGCAAAAGCGCCGTCTCGCGCCGACTTCGCGTCCGTGAGATCCACGAACTCGACGTTGTGGAGACGGACGAACGGCGCGCACTCCTCCGCGTTCGGTGTGCGTCCGGGACGTATATCCGGAAGCTCTGTCACGATATCGGGCTCGCGGTCGGGACGGGCGCGCATATGGGCGATCTCCGACGGACGGCGACGGCGACGTTCGACGACACGACGCTGGCGACGATACACGAGTTCCACGACGCCGTCACCGAGTGGCGCGAACACGGCGACGAGACGTGGCTTCGCGAGGTGGTGCAGCCGGCAGAGCGCGTGTTACGCGGCGTTCCACGCGTCATGGTCGCGGAGAGTGCAGTCCCCGAGATCGCCGAGGGCGCACCGGTGTACGCACCCGGCGTCCTCGCGAGCGAGACGAGCGAGCAAGGGACGCTCGTCGCCTGCGACGCCCCGAACGGTTCGGCCGTCTGTATCGGCACGCTGGTCGGTGATCCGGCGGCGACGAGCGGGACGGTCGTCGAGTTAGAACGCGTCCTGCTCTGATCAGGCGGTCGTTTACACCGCCGTTCGACCATCTGCACGGACCCCGAACGCCGCAGAGACGTGTGAGCTTCCGCTGGTCGTTCCGCATCGCCTGCGCGCACAGAGTGTGAAACGACACGCTTAACGTCAGACCGGCGCTTCGATTAGATGCTTGGGACCGTGGGGTAGTGGTATCCTCTGCGGATGGGGTCCGTTGGACCCGAGTTCAATTCTCGGCGGTCCCAT
>PXQU01000007.1:36749-78340 GCA_003021785.1 Halobacteriales archaeon QH_7_65_31
CAACTCAGTGTGAGGTGGCGAGCCGTGCGTAGCCGGCTCCTCGCGGTCGTGTTCGCCGTCCTGCTGGTCGCGACGCCGATGGCCGGCGTCGCCGGCGCACAGGAAGACGAGTCCGACCTGCCGACACTGCCCGAGGCCGATAGCGCGTACGTGACCGACGACGGCGATGTCGTCCTCGCGTACGAACCTGACACCGAATCGCCGGCCAGCGGGACCGTCGAAAGCGCGGAGTTCGGACTCGACGTGAGCGAGGGCGTCGCCCACGCGCTGTTCGTCCAGAACACCACGACCCCGAACAACACGACCGGGACCATGACGGCGGTGCTCGAACCGGATCGCATCGCGATGAACGGATCGCTCGCGGCCACGTCGCCCGAGGCGCTGTCGTCGTTCTCGCTCGATGCGAACCTCGTCCAGAGCGACACGGAGTCGAACGCTGACGTCTCGGTCACGGCCGGCGTCGACGAGAGCGCCGGGCTCTCGGGACTGGTCGAATCGGCCGATCTCAGCAACGAGATTCGGGCCGGGCCCGACCGACTCACCGCCGACGGACGGCTCTCGTTCGAGACCGGCTTCAGTGCCGGTAGCGAACGGAGCCAGTCGTTCACCGTGACCGAAGACGAGAGCGGCTACACGCTCGACGGGTCACAGACCCGGCCTGTCTCCACGTATTCGACCGACCGCTGGAGCACGCGAGCCGCGGCCGAGGAGACGATCGACCGCCAGTACGCGGCGCTGGCGACCCAGCTCGGCGGCGAGGCGTCCGTGACGCTCGACTCCTACTCGTACACGAACGCGACCGACTCCATCGCGGACGGAGTCGTCGACGTCGAGTTCACCGTCGAGTACACCGGCATCGACGAGGGGCTCTCCCAGCAGATCGCGACGACGCTCGCCTCCTCACAGCAGTACGAGCTCACGCAGTCGGAAGCCGAGGAGATCGGCGAGCAGGTCGCGGACGTACAGATGAACGAGATCAGCGTCTCCACGGCCACCGGGTCTGGAGCGTCTGAGTACAGCTACGCCGTCGATATCGAGCAGTACCAGCAGGCGCTGAAGGCGTACTACACCGCGCTTCAGTCCGTCTCCATGCCGACGGGCACGGCCGGAGACGCACCGCCACCGGTCTCGTACAACGCCAGCTTCGAGCGCGTCCAGCAGACGCTCGACGCACAACAGGAGTCCGGTCTGGTCCAGACGTTCACGCTCGACGGCTCCGTCTCGCAGATCGAGAGCGGAACCGAGCTGACGCTCGACGGACGCTACGAGACCGAGAACTGGGCGGCGCACAGACAGGCGCTCGCGAACCGTGGGATTGAGCCTTCGACCACCGAGATGGAGCTACAGGCCGGACTCGACGGCGACGAGATCACCGCCGACGGGTCGCTGACGGTCGAGCAGGACGAACTGCTCTCGGACATGGTCGGCTCCGTCACGAACGCGACCGGCGACTCCGACGTGGGCCGGCTCGCACGGGCGTTCGAGGACGCCGGGTTCCAGCGCGCACGGACGGACATCTCCGTCAGTGACGGGCAGGTCCAGATGGAAGCGGGCGCGTCGTTCCGCAACATGCAGCAGCTCGCGAGCGTGTATCAGGAGCTGTCGGGGACGGAGTCGTTCCCGTCGAGCGTCGTCGGTGAGCAGACCGACTCGGGCGAGACCGTGTATATGCGGCTCTCCGGTGCGGTCGAGTCGGATGCAGCCGAGAGCGACGTGCGCGCGCTCGCACCGGTCGGTGAGGACACCGAGGTGTTCCTCGCGGGCGAGTACGACCGCTCGTTCCCGTCCGTGGAGATCGAGGAGACGTACGAGTATCTGAACATCGACCAATCGACGGGGACCGAGACCTCGGGGAGCACGCCCGGCTTCGGTGTCGCCGTCGCGCTCGCCGGGCTCGCCGGCGCGGCCCTCCTCGCGCGCCGCGAGTAACGCACGCTACCGTTTTGCGTCGGGGGCGACGTGCCCGATCACCGGTCCCCGAGTCGCCCCGGAGAAGCGACCGGCAGTGAGCAGGGCCACGTCGTCCTCGCGGTCGGCTCCGATCGCAGGATATACGCTCGCACGGAAGTCGCGGGCCCACAGATGTATCCTGCTCGCTCTCTAACTGGAAGCATGGATCAGCTGACGTGTACCATCGGCGGGACCGAAGTGCCGGCGCTCGGCTTCGGAACGTGGCGGCTCACCGGCGAGAACTGCTACGAGGCTGTTAGCGACGCCTTGGACGTGGGCTACCGGCATATCGACACCGCACAGGCGTACGGGAACGAGCGACAGGTCGGCGCGGCGCTCGCTGACAGCGACGTAGCGCGAGAGGACGTGTTCGTCACGACGAAGCTCAACGTCGGGAACCGCGGGTACGAGGACGTGCTCCGCACCACGGAGGAGTCGCTCGCCCGGCTCGATCTGTCGGTGCTCGATCTGCTTCTCATCCACAACCCCGTCCAGCGAACGCCGATCGAGGAGACGCTCGACGGGATGGCCGATCTCGTGGCAGACGGGACGGTCCGACATATCGGCGTCTCCAACTTCGGTATCGACCGACTCGATCGCGCGCGCCGGCACGCCGACGTGCCGATCCTCACGAATCAGGTGCAGTACAACCCCTACTGGACGCAGACGGAGATGCGCGACTACTGTGCGATCCACGACATTCTGCTGACGGCGTACTCACCGCTGGGTCACGGGGCCGTGTTGGACGACCCAGTGCTCGCCGAGATCGGGGAGCGGTACGACAAGTCGGCGGTACAGGTGGCGATTCGCTGGCTCCTCCAGCAGGGGGTCGCGACCGTGCCGAAGGCGACGAGCCGCGAGCATATCGCGGCGAACATCGACGTGTTCGACTTCGAGCTCACGGACGCGGAGATAGAGCGGGTCCGTCAGCCGTCGCGACGCCGGGCGCTCGCGGGGCTCGTCCGAGGGCGACTGCCGGGGTGAGTTAACTTCCCACGCTACGTAGCCCCGGTATGGTGAAGATGCTTCGCGAGGGGGTCTGGGAGATAGAGTGCGGGAGCGTCAACGCGTATCTGGCCGACGACGACGGGACGGTGACGCTCGTCGACGCCGGAACGCCCCGTGACGAACCGACGATCCGAGCCGCAGTGGCTGACGTGGGGTACGCGCTCGCCGACATCGAGCGCGTGCTCATCACGCACTACGACATCGATCACGTCGGCGCGCTCGCCGCGCTCGATCTCGACGCGGAGATCTACATCGGTGCGGGGGATCGCGGCTTCGTCATCGGGGACGAGAAGCCGCCGCTCGGTAACACGAAGGGGGCGTTCCAGCGCGTCACAGGGGCGTTTTTCACCCCACCAGCGGGTGAGGTGACCGGCGTCGCGGACGGTGACACCGTCGGCTCGTCCACCGTCTACCACACCCCGGGACACACGCCCGGTCACGTCGCGTACGTGAGCGAGTCGCTGTCGGTCGCGTTCGTCGGCGATCTCGTCCGCGAGCGCGACGGCTCGCTGGCCCCGTCGCCGAAGCCGATCAGCTACGACATCGAGCGCGTCCGCGACTCCATCGAGTATCTGGCCGACGCCGAGCCTCCAGTAGAGGTGATAGCGATGGGTCACGGTGTCCCGTTCAACAGCGAGGGTGCGGTTCGACTCGCCGAGCTGGGCGAGCAGATCGCCCGTCACTGAGTCTCTGCGGTTCAGTTCGTCCGCATGCTTTTGCAGTCGCCGGCCCTACGTACAGGCGTGAGCCGGAGTCACCCTGCCCCCGCCGGCTGGACGGAGATCGAGCGACAACCGGAGATAATCGAGAAGTACAACCCCCGCGAGCCGACGCTGTTCGAACGCGACGGCGAGGAGCCGATCGCCGTCCACGTGCTCCCGGAGACGCAGAACGTCCGCGACCAGCGGGAGCGCTGGCGCGTCGGCGTCGTTCACGGCGGAAAGACCAACTTCGAAGGGAGAGAGCCGATCCGGACGGGAGTCCCGGATCGGCAGGGGGCGCTGGCACTGGCCGCGGAGTTTATGACCGGCTACGAACGGCGCGTGCGATCGGGGGAGACGACGCTCGACGCGCTGCTGGTCGACTGCTGTGAGCCGGCGGTGAAACGGATTGAGTAGGGAGCCGATCGGTCAGGGGTCAGGCGGCGGCGACCTCCTCGGCGACGAAGTCGGGGTCCAGCAGCTTCGGATCGAGGATGTGGCCGGCCTGCCGGCGGGCGAAGTCCGGCAGCGAGCCGTCGGCGTAGACGACGACCCGAACGTCGGGGTTCAGCTCCTTCGCGACCGGGATCGCGGTCGCGAGCGTCGTCTCGGTGACGACGAGCACGTCGGCCTCGTCGATACCGGCGGCTTCGAGCGCGTCGCGGTTCGCAGTGCCGGCGGCGGTCGTCACATCGACGCCTTCCGTCGTGAGGGCGGGACCGAGCCTCGCTGCGTCGCTCCCGGCGATAACAGCACGTGTCATACCCGGTAGTTCGCGCTGACGAGTATAAGCGTTGTTACGCCGCTCTCGTCGTATTACTCGTACTCGATGGTTGCAGGCGGCTTGTGGGTCACGTCGTAGACCACCCGAGAGACGTTGTCGAGCGTGCCCGTAATCCGGGACTGAATGCGCTGAAGCGTCTGCCAGTCGAGCTCCTGTGCGCGGGCGGTCATCCCGTCGCGCGATTCGACGGAGCGAACGGCGACGACCCAGCCGTGGACGCGGTTGTCGCCTTTCACGCCGGTCGCCTTCCCGATGACGGCGGCGAACGCCTGCCACGGCTCGTGTTCCGCGGTCTCCTCTTCGACGACGTGACAGGACTCGCGCGCGACCTCGACCTTCTCGGCGGTGACCTCGCCGACGATACGGACGGCCAGCCCCGGCCCGGGGAACGGCATCCGCTCGGAGATAACCTCCTCTAAGTCGAGCTCGCGGGCCACCTCCCGGACTTCGTCCTTGTAGAGATCGCGACACGGTTCGACGATCCCATCGAAGTCGACCGCCTCGGGGAGTCCACCGACATTGTGATGGGATTTGATGTTCCCCTCGGACTCGATGCGGTCGGGGTAGATGGTCCCTTGGACGAGATAGCGGGCGTCGGCCGCCGTCGCCTCGCGCTCGAACTCGCGGATGAACTGCTCACCGATGACGTGACGCTTCTCCTCGGGATCGGTCACGCCGTCGAGCGCGGTGAGGAAGCGGTCGCGCGCGTCGACGACCCGCAGTCCGTCCATGAACGCGAACGTCTCGCGAATCTCCTCGGTCTCGCCTTTCCGCATCAGCCCGGTATCGACGTACACCGCCGTCAGGTGCTCGCCGATCGCCTCGTGGGTGAGCGCGGCGGCGACCGAGGAGTCCACGCCGCCGGAGAGCGCGATGATCGCCTCCTCGTCGCCGACGGTCTCGCGAATCTCGGCTTTCGCCTCCGGGATGAACGACTCGGTATCGACCATCAGCGCTCACCCCCGACCACGGCGTCGAGCAGGCCGACGAACGGCGGTGATGCGCGACCGGGCCGCGAGCGGAACTCCGGATGGAACTGCGTGCCGAGGAAGTACGGATGCTCGTCGAGTTCGAGTATCTCCATGCGATTATCTGCTTTCCCCGAGAAGGTTACTCCGGCGGTTTCCAGCTGGTCGATGTACTCGGGGTTCACCTCGTAGCGGTGGCGGTGGCGCTCGCGACAGGCGTCGCTGTCGTACAGCTCGGCGGCGAGCGTGTCGGCTCGGATCTGCGTCTCGTGAGCGCCGAGTCGCATCGTCCCGCCCATGTCCTCCACCTCGTACTGTTCGGGGAGGATGGCGATAACGGGATGGGGCGTCTCCGCTTCGAACTCCGTCGAGTCGGCGCGGTCGAGCCCACAGACGTTGCGGGCGAACTCGATGACGGCCAGCTGGAAGCCGAGACACAGTCCCAGAAACGGCACGTTGTGTTCGCGGGCGTACCGGATCGCGTCGATCTTCCCCTCCGTGCCTCGCGCTCCGAAGCCGCCGGGAACGACCATCCCGTCGGCGCGTTCGAGCCGGGCGCGGTGGTCGTCGGTCATCTCCTCGGCGTCGACCCACAGGACGTTCACGTCGACGCCGTGATCGAGCCCGGCGTGTTTCAGCGCCTCGTGGACGGAGAGATAGGCGTCTTCGAGATCGTACTTGCCGACGAGCGCGATCTCCACCTCGCCGGTCGTCTCTTGGGTGACGAGCTCGCGCCATCCGTTCGCCCGTTCCGCCTCGGGGACCGCCTCCTCGGCGAGATGCAGTCGCTCCATCACGTACTGATCTAACCCCTCGTCCTCGACGACGAGCGGGACCTGATACACGTCCGGCACGTCCGGGTTCGAGAACACCGCGTCCGTCGGCACGTCACAGAAGAGCGCGATCTTCTCCTTCGTGTGTGGTTCGAGCTCGTCGTCGGCACGCCCGACGAGGATATCGGGCTGGAGTCCGATCGAGCGAAGCTCCTTCACCGAGTGTTGGGTCGGCTTCGTCTTCTGTTCGCCGTTCTGTGAGTAGGGGACGAGCGTGACGTGCGTGAACAGGATGTCCTCGTCGTCCTCCTCGTGGGCGAACTGGCGGAGCGCCTCCAAGTACGGCATCCCCTCGATATCACCGACCGTCCCGCCGACCTCGACGAGACAGACGTCAGACCCTTCGGCGGCCTCGCGGATGCGACGCTTGATGTCGTCGGTGACGTGCGGGATGATCTGGACGGTCTTGCCGAGATAATCGCCGGCGCGCTCCTTCTCGATGACGTGCTGATAGCTCTTGCCCGTCGTGATGTTGTGGTCGAAGGTCATGTCGATGTCGAGGAACCGCTCGTAGTTCCCCAGATCGAGATCGACCTCGCCGCCGTCCTTGAGGACGTACACCTCGCCGTGCTGGTACGGGTTCATCGTGCCCGCGTCGACGTTGAGATACGGGTCGATCTTGACGGCGGTCACGTCGAAGCCCGCGTTCGCGAGCAGGCGACCGGTGCTGGCGGCGGTGATCCCCTTCCCCAGTCCGGACATCACACCCCCGGTGACGAAGATGAACTTCCGACCCAGCGTCGAGTCGTACTCGGTGAGCTCCGTTGGCATACTGACCGTGGTCGGGGCCACCTCAAAACCGTTATCACTCATCGTGGCATCGAGCGTGGGTTCCAAGTAATCGATGATCGAACTCAACCCACTCTGGGCATGTGAGGCAGCAGGAGTCGCTATCGCAGCGGCCAGTTTTGCGTATCAGGTGCTAAGCTGATGCTGGGACTAGCTCCGCTTTGTGGTGCTATCGCTGCCGCCGGCTGTGCAGTGGCGGCAGCGGGATTCACGTATCAAGTGTTGAGCTAGCTACTGGCTCAGTTGTGTGCATATTTATTTATATTTCCAGACGGACAGAACAGTAAACACATTAAAATCTCATCCGGCCCTCCTAACTTAGATAAAATGACCATCAGTACAGAGGAGGATCAGCGTAAGTATACGGTACAGACATCGGGGCTTACCAAGACATACGAGTCAACGCACGCCGTAGACAATCTTAATCTGACAGTTTCGACAGGATCGGTTTATGGATTTCTTGGGCCGAACGGGGCAGGGAAGACGACGACAATGCGACTACTTACTGGTCTCATCACACCCACAGAAGGGACCGCGAAAGTCGCTGGAATATCGGTTTCTGATAGAGACAAGCTGGTACAGCGAATCGGATACGCGCCAGCCGATCCCCCATTGTATGAACTGCTGACGGGGCGCGAACAGCTCGCGTACGCGGCTCGGTTTCGCGATATGGACGCTCAGACGGCAACTGATCGAATACGAACACTGTTAGATCGGTTTGATTTAATGGCTGCCGCTGGTGATCGGATCGAATCGTACTCTAGCGGGATGCAACGGAAAATGGCAGTCATACAAGCAGTGTTGCACGAACCCGATGTACTGATACTCGATGAGCCGACTTCTGGACTTGATCCACAGTCTGTTCGTAAGCTTCGGGAGTTATTAGGGGAGTATGCAGCAGCTGGAGGGACAGTGTTTCTCTCTACACATGATCTCGCGGTAGTCAACAAAATTGCCGACGTAATAGGCGTACTCAACAATGGTCAGCTGGTAGCTGAGTGTACCCCTGAAGAGTTGAAATCGAATATGACGGAGGATGGTAATTCGCTTGAACAGGCATTCATTAACATCACTGAATCAGCAAACGTGGTGAACGATGGCTGACTCAGTCAGGCCAATTATTGCTGTCGCATCTGCTCGCCTCCGATACAATTACAGACAGACCACGGATAAGGCCCCTCTTGCGGCATTGATGGGGGTGATTGTGGTTGTATTATCATGGATACTGATACTTCCGGGTGGAGAAGGAGCATATCATTACGGAACGATGTACGCTGCAGGAGACGTCGATTCGGTGAGCAATACCATCCGTACAACAGGAGTTCGTATTTTTGTACTAATTCTACTGATGATGGTATTTCGCGCGGCGAACACGGTCGGCGAACTCGATAAGAGACAGCTGTTCGCATCGATAAATGTATCTCGACGAATACACATTACCGGTATAATTCTTTCCGAATGTGGGCTATTAGGGTCAATTTTACTTGTACCAGCGGTGGCTGCAGCGATCGCATTCGGGATTGGTTCGGCCTCGGTAATCGGCGGTGTCTCACTGTTCTTGGGAGCACTCCCGTTTGTACTCGTTGTTCCTGTCGTAGCGTATCCTATCGGCTTCTTTATTGATTATCTGATCAAGCGCGCTCCCGGTGGACAGATGGTGTCGGTACTGCTTGGCCTGGGATTCATGCTAACGTATTTTCTGCTTATAATCCGATCAGATAGCATCGTTCCGTTACTGGTGGTGACACCGCTAAGTTTGTACGGAGATGTACTGATGTCTCTCATGCCGAATGTAACAGTTTACACAGCGGGCGTGTCTCTGATAGCTGTATTGCCGCTGGTCTTGTTTCCAGTGTCGGTGTATGCGTCCGGATGGTTGGCCGATGGGGTTTGGTACGGGCCAGAAGCGAACACTCCGACTGCAACGGACCCAGATAATGAAGAAACTGCTATTTCACCGCTCAAAGAGACCGATACGTCACGCAGCATAACAGTTGCCAAATTAACAATTAGGCAAGCTATTCGTTCACCCTATATGTTGATATTTGCTATTCCGGGGATAGTAGCTACGGCAGTGGCCGGATACACGACGTTCACTAGTCCCGAATCTGCGAACAGCCTGCCATTGCTGTTCGTTTTCCTTGGTAGCGTCGCAGCTGGAAGCAGCTTTCCATTGAACCCACTGGGGAACGACGAGATCGCGCTACCATGGCTGTTCACTTCATTTGTGACGCCCGAAGAGTATGTTAAGGGTAAAGCGATAGCAACGGTGCTCGTCGCTTTGCCGGTTCTCACCGTTTCTTCCGGGATCGTTGCAGTTCTGGCTGGATACAGTCTCCTGTCGCTACTGATACTACTCGGGATGGCGACCGCGGCTTCGATATGCATACCCTTTACAGCGGTCGGAATCGGAACCTTGGTTCCGAATTTCGAACGAACCGAGACGATTCAAGCAGCACGTACCGCACTTCCGGACAGAGGGGCGATTACCTTGCTTTTTATCTCTGTATTCGTTTGTTGGCTTCCAGGCGGTACTGGGGTACTCCTGATAGCTCGTTCAGAGAGCATGCAGATCACGACGATGATTGCAGGAGTCGGAGGGGGTCTAGGTTCGATACTTATCTTCGCAGCAGCTGGATGGATAGGCTATCGACTTGCAGTGCAACAGATATCTCGAGATATCGTTGATGGAACCGGCGGGGGGGTACGCACACGTAGTGATGTGATAGCTGCTGTCGGTTTAGATAGACGCATCGGTAGTATAGTAATATGTTCCAGTGTTCTGGTAGCCGCGTTCGGCATGACGACCCTGTTTGCGGCTCCGCTGATTGCCGTATTCGGACAGGGGATAGTTGAATCGCCGTTATTACAGATATTAATAACGTTTGGAGGATATGTGACTGCCGCTGGGCTCTATATTCGCCTTTCCAAGCGTGGGGTGCAGTTTCTAGACATTGAACGTCCGACACGAACTGAAGTAGTTGTAGCTCTAGCCACGTTCGGTGCAATCCTCATCGTCCAGTTAATAGGAACAGGGCTTACTCCATCCGGGGGGACGGCATTAGGAACCAACATGAATGTTGAATCTGTCATGCTGTTACTTGCCATTATCGTGTCTGGAGCGTTCTTCATCCCAGTAGCCGAGGAATTACTTTTCAGAAACATTCTACAGAAAATCCTCAGCAAAAACATATCAGCACAGATTGCAATCGTTTCAGTGAGTCTCGTGTTTATGTTACTACATATTGGGAACTACTCGTTAACAACTCCTGTGCAGGCCGGTATCGGACTCTCATCGGTCTTTGTTCAGTCTATCGTGCTCGGTTTAGCGTACGAGCGAACTGAAAATATACTTGTTCCAATCTCTGCACACGCAATCTATAATTTAATTGCATATTCAACGCTTACAGCCAGCCTTGTTGGATGAATATCAGTACTTTGTCAAATATTTTCGTATGATTACGCATATAAGAGTCGCCGCAGGATGAGATTAGATCTCAAGAGCTACTGTGACATTTGAAGGTTATCTTGCAGTGGTGATACTAATATTTGAGTTAATTCAGTGTATGAGATGCTTCACGGCAATATCGTCTTGTATCGCGTCAACTTCTATATAGTATCGTTACCACATCAACTGTGTTCCTTGCTGAGTAAGATAGTGTATAATCGACCGCCAAATGAACGACCGTTCGGATCGTCTGCTACAACCGGTTACACAGAAACCCACCGACCGCCGCTGCAACCGCTTGCGACTGCCCGACGAAGTGGTGGTCTGCGCTCATCGCCTCGACAGTAAAGCCGACCGCACGGGCCCGCTCGACGACTGGTTGCCACTCAGCGGTCGTATCCCGCTCACCGTAGAGGACGTAGCCCGGACAGTCGACCTCGTCGAGTGCCGCCGTCGCATCAAGCGCCTCCGAGAGCCGCGACGCCGGTGCGAGCGCGGCGACTGCCGTCGGTGGCGTTCCGGCGGCGCTCTCGCGAGCAGCCGCGAGCAGGGCGAGACAGCCGCCGAAGGAGTAGCCGAACAGGCCGACGCGGTCGTACCGCTCTCGCGCCCACGCTGTGGCGTTTCGCGCGTCGGTCAGCTCACCGTCTCCCTCGTCCCACGGCCCGTAGTCGAAGCGAAGCGTGGCGATGTCGGTCGCGAGCCGCTCGCTCACGGCTTCGAGTCGGGTGTCGGTCCGTTTCCCGCCCATCTGTGGATGCGGCGGGCAGGCGACGACACAGGCGTCGGTGTCGGGTGAATCGAGCGTCGCGTCGACCTCGCGTGCGCCGGGAACGAGGATAGTCTCACTGTCAGTCATACGCGCCGTTCGACGCCGCGTTACTTCGCGGCTTCGTCTGGCTCGCTCGCGTCGCTCGGCTCGTCCGACGCATCGTCTCGGGCGAGTCCGGCAAGATGCGGGGCCTCGGGGAGAACGAGCTCCTCGACGCCAAGTTCGACGGCCTGTTCGGAGCCGGGGAGACAGAAGACGGGAACACCGGCGACGATGCCGGCGACGGCCCGCGTGCCGACGACCCGCGTGCCGATATCGTCGATGGACCGTCGGCGGAACAGCTCGCCGAAGCCGGGGAGTGTCTTCGCGAACAGCGGCTCGACGGCCTCGACCGTCACGTCGTCCGGTGAGACGCCGGTCCCGCCCGTCGTGATGACGGTATCGGTGTCCTCACGCTTCGAGAGCCGCCCGACGATGCTCTGTATCGTATCGTGGTCGTCGGGGACGAGTTCGCGCTGGACGAGTTCGTGACCGGTCTCCGTGATAGCGGTCGCGATCGCGTCACCGGAGGGGTCGTCGTCCAGCGACCGCGTGGAGGAGACGGTGACGACGCTCACCCCGAGCGCGTCGATGTCGTCGTGATGGTGGTCGTGGTCGGTAGAGGGCTCGTGACCGCCGTGTGTGTCGTGACCGTTGCCCATACCTGCCGTGGGGAGGCGCGGTAGTTATGTCTCGTGTTCGCGACCACGGACGAGCGGGACGCCGACGGCCGCGACGAGCGTCCCAACGACGAGCGGGGCGACGACGCGCTCGCGGTCCCACGAGCCACACGGCTCACTATCGGTCGCCGTGACGACGAGATACGAGTCCTCACCGCGCGTGACGACGGCTGTCGGGAGTGTCCCTTCGGTGAGTGCACTGCCGCCGGCGTCACGAACGGCCGTGAACAGCGTCCGGTTCTCCGCGCTGAGGTTCGCGAACGCGAGCCGTTCGTACTCGTCGAGCGAGCCGTCGACGCGGTCGGTGTCGGTGATCTGCGTGTAGGCGGCGTTCGCACACTGGCGGGCGTCAAGCTGGGCGGCCGCGCCGCTGCCCGCGAGCGCCAGTCCACAGACGAACAGCGCGAGACCGAGATACGTCCAGCGTGTCGTCCGGCGCGTCACACGAGTTGCTTCGACCGCGCGAGCAAGGGCCTTTTGTATCTGTTCGGCACGTCTTTGTGTACACGGTCCAACAGCCGGCTATGGACGGTATCTTCTACGAGGAGCACGGCGGGACGGACGTCCTCCAGTACGGCCACCTCCCCGACCCCGAACCCGGTCGCGGGGAGGTGCTCGTCGATGTGAAGGCAGGGGCGTTGAATCATCTCGACATCTGGACGCGAAAGGGGATGCCCTCGCCCGGCGAGTTCCCGCATATCCCCGGTTCCGACGCAGCCGGTGTCGTCGCCGCGGTCGGTGCAGACGTGACCCGATTCGACGAGGGTGACCACGTCGCCGTCGCCGCCGGCTCCTACTGTGGTGAGTGTGAACACTGCCGCGCGGGCGAGCAGTCCCAGTGTGTCGAGTACACCATCATCGGCGAGCACTCGACCGGCGTTCACGCCGAGCAGACGACGCTTCCGGCGGAGAATCTCGTCGCCGTCCCCGAGCACGTCGAGTTTGAGACGGCCGCGGCCGCACCGCTCGTCTTCCAGACCGCGTGGCGGATGCTCCACTCGCGCGCGGAGATCGAGGCCGGCGAATCGGTGCTCGTGCTCGGGGCGTCTGGCGGTGTCGGCCACGCCGCCGTCCAGATCGCCGACCACGCCGGCTGTGAGGTGTTCGCCACCGGCTCGACGGAAGCGAAGCTGGACGCCGCCCGCAAGCTAGGCGCAGACCACGCCGTCAACTACGAGCGGGAGCCGTTCGACGAGTTCGTCGAGAGCCGGACGGACGGCCGTGGCGTCGATGTCGTCGTGGACCACATCGGCGGCGCGACGTGGGACGCGTCGATGAACTCGCTCGCGAAGGCGGGCCGGCTCGTCACCTGCGGGGCGACCGGCGGACCGACCGTCGAGGTGAACGTCGCCGACCTGTTCTGGCAGCAGTACGACATCCTCGGGTCGACGATGGGGGCAAACGCCGATATCGACGCCGTGCTCGATCGCGTCTGGGACGGCACGTTCGAGCCGCAGATCCGCGACGTGTTGCCGATGAGCGAGATCGCGACCGCCCACGAACTGCTCGAAAACCGCGAGGGGTTCGGGAAGGTCGTGATCGTCCCCGACAGCGAGCGATGAGCGACGACACCGACGACGGCTACGTCTACACGCCGGAGGGCGACCACGGCGTCAAGCCGGAGAACCGCGACCGCGAGTTCGGGCTCCGCGGCTGGATTCTCGTCGGCTGGCTGGTGGTGTCGCTGATTATCGTCCCCGGGCTGCTGCTCTACATCCCCGAGGCCGGCAGCTTCGCGAAGTCGCTGGGACTCGGCTACCGGGACGCGTTCCTCGTGCTCCCGCTGATTCCGGCGCTCGGGCTCGGCGTGTTGAGTATCTGGGCGACGACGCGGCCGTAGTAGCGCGACCGTCGGGTACTGCTCTCGTATATCTGAGAGCCGTCCAAAGACATAATAGACCGAGACGCGTATGACGAGTATGACCGACGGTGGACTCGGCTCGTGGACCGACGGACGCTCGTCCCGGGAGCAGGTCAGAGAGATCGCGACGACGCTCACAGAGCCTCGATCCGTCGAGTGGGTACGCGAACAGGCAGGGGTGTCGTCGTGGCAGACCGCGAAAGACGAGCTATCGATGCTCGTCGAGTTCGGGCAGGTGCAGGCCGTCGAGGGCGACGACGGGAACACCAAGTACGCGCCGAACTACCAGCTCCGATACTTCGACGAGCTGACCGAGCTCATCAATACCCACACGCGGGCAGAGCTTCGCGGAGAGATCGCGTCCATCCAGACTGAGATCGACGAGTGGAGAGACGAGTTCAGCGTCGACTCTCGCGACGAGTTGGAGTCGACGCTCACCGACGACGGACTCGATAGCGGAGCCATTCGGAGTCGGAACCGCGTGTTACGGCGGTGGGAGCGCTACGAGGATAACAAGCGCCTGCTACACCACGCGCTGGAGCTCTACGACGATGCTCGGGAGCTCCATCCCGGACGGACCGACTCGTCGAACCCCTCACCGCCGCTTTCTCAGTAGGCCGGAGCGTGCTCTTTCTCGCCAATCGCGCGAACCTCGACACGCGGACGCTCCTGAGTCGGATTCACAATCGGTTCCAGACACAAGTTCCGAACGAAGAGTCCCCGGTCGAGCAGGTGCGGTATCGGACATCGACCGGGAACAAAGTCGGTGTCCGGGTGACGGTCACACCGGAGGCGTTTCTCCGCACGTCTCATCCCGTCGATGAAGCGGAGATACAGATCGTGTTCGATTTTCCGCAGACGCACTCGTACGACTTCTACGAGATTCAGTGGGTCGAGGCGGATCGCGATCTCATGATCGGCTGGCATCAGGACGAGACGCATACGGATCTCGGCGAGTGTCACCTCCAAGTCGATTACCGGGGTGAGACCGTACAGCGAGCGGAAGCCGAGTTCATCGATACACACCCGCTGAACGTGCTCGACCGGCGACTCGGCCACTTCGTAGCGGTGCTCGACGCGCTGACGTGGAACGACGGCGTTCCGTCTCTCCCGGGCCAAAGCGTCCGGTGAACCGCCTCGGGGTCAAGTGGTTCGAGACGCCGTAGGCGTCTCGTCATCACGGAAATCGGAGATTTCCGTACGACCCCGAGGCTTCCCGTGGATTAATCGGACACTCCCATCCGACCATCGGTCTGATAGCCTCGAACAGTCGGATGGGTCACGGTCGGGGCGTCCACAGCCCCCGATGCCTGCCGTCGCACCTTCCGCACTTGGGGAAGGCTGTTGAGAGCAGGCACATTCCAGTCCTGATGCTTCTTGATTCCTTTCACGGCGATATTGACGCTTGCACCACGGTCGCTGTGGTCTTGATGACCGCACGACTCACACCTGAACCGCTTTTTGTTGCGGTTCGCTCGCTCCGTGTGTCCACACATCGGACACCGCTGGCTGGTGTACTCGGGGTTAATCCATACAGTCGGAATCCCCTCGAATGACGCCTTGTACGACGTATAGAACTGTAGGGCGCGGAACGGGAGGTGGTGCAAGCGTCGGTTCATCCGCGTACCGTAGTCGATACTGTCGCGCATCCCTTTGAGGTCTTCAAAGACGATGCACGGCTTCTCGAACTGACGGCTCCACTCCACGATGTGCCGAGACACTTTGTGGAGTCGGTCGCGGACGAACCGTTCTTCGCTTCCTTCGAGTGTGTCGTGGATGCTGTCTTTCCCCGCGTTCTGCACCCGCTTTCGCATCGTGAAGTAGCGGTGGCGCTCAAACTTGATTTCGGGGAAGTCGATGACCAACGTATCTTCGACGCCATCTTCGGTCAGCGCGGTCAACGCGACGTTATCCTCGTTCACGTCCACGCCGACGACCGTCTGCGAGTCCTGCTTGTCTCGGACGGTCTGGTCGGTGTTAGTGACATTGACGTGCAACTCGGCGTTCTCGTTGTGGAACAGGGCTTCTGCTGTCCCAATCTTCCACTCGTCGCTTTCGAGCGCGGTCTTGAGAATGTCGAGGTGACCGTCACTCCCTTTGAGTACTCCCTTGACGTGCTTGTAGGGCTTCGCGCTGATGCGGAACGTCACGTCACCGTCGTCGGTGAGCGATAGGCTGTACCCTTCCTCGTAGTTCGCACGAAGCGGGTACGCACCGTCTTTGGTGTGGCTCGGCTGCCCGAAGTCGTCGTACTCGTAATAGTTCTCCATCGCGCCGAGAGCCTTCGCAACGACGCGCTGAGTCGTGTTCTTCACGAGGGTGGCGTCGGTGGCCACGCGGTCGGGAATTGCGTCCCAATCCACGCCCCGTTTGGCGAGGCGGATAGTTTCGTTGTACACCGAGCGTGATTCGAGACAGGCATCACGGAGAAGGCTCTCGTTGTTACTCTGGATGTCGAGTTGGAAGTCCAGCGTCTTGACGAGAGCCTGTTCGGTGGTCATTCGTGCTCGTTGGGTTGGACGTGACGATAGTGGAAGAGGAGCGTGCGGAGTACGCTGTCGAAGCTCGTGTGGCCTTCCTCATCCTTGAGTTCGTCAAGATCGTCGTACACAGCGTCGGATACCTTGAGTTGCTTCGTCACGTCTATTCGTTAGGTCTTTATATTTAAAAGTCTACTGCAGATAATCTTAGAGTCACTTCAGGATATACTTCTAATTAATCGTTGTGTTTGCAGATACGGGTGAGGAACAAGTGAGCTGAAGGTGAGGGAGTGGCTACCGTAACATGTTTTATCATCATAGAACATCTAACATATGTGCGCACCCTACCAGCTTCACAACTACGGGACGAGTTCGAATCCGCAGTCGAAACGCTTGAATCAACCAATGAAACGTTCATCAGAGCAAGTAACGGTGCTGAGACAGACGTACGGCTTATCGACTACTCGATAGACGAGGTTATTGAACTTGGAAAGTCACTGGATACAGGTGCATTTTATGGAGTTCTTGAGGAGGCCGACGATGGAACTCCACAGTGGGCGCGCGTCTTCTTTTTTTATGACGGACTGGCACATGTCTTGTATATCGAGGCAGATGAACTCGCACAGGTACGGGAAAATGAAACGAACGAGCAGGTTGAGGAGTTGGAACAAAAACAAGAACTTGCAGACGAAATACTCGAAAACTACGGGGAACTGATTGCAAGAGCAAGAGAATATCGAGTAAAAAACAACGTTGGGAGCATGTCGATGGAGCAGTTGTTCAGGCTACAAGACAGGCTACAGGAAGAGAAAGAAGAGAAGAAGCGAGAGGAACAAATCGATGAGGAACTTGAGGATGAGATTGCCGAGGCCGTCTATAATGACGACCGTTTCCATAACAGGTTCAATAGTTCGGATACGGAAATGTTGATTAAAGATATAGGAATAGAGTTTGATGAAGAGGCAGTGAGGATTGACGTGATCGACCGAAAGGCAAAAAGCCTGATTAAGCTTGAAGAGTAGGCTTGAATCTAACTTGGTTGTTACGAGCGATACCCCTGTCTGTGCGTTATAGAATCCGAGAACCGCACCTGAGTACAGCCAACAGAATTATATCGGTCAATTCGCACTTCCGTTCTGGCAGCTAATTCACTTATAACCCTCAGAAATAAAACACCTTGTCAGGAGTTCTATGATATCCTGACGCAATCCGATTTTTGTCATTCTACCGAAACACACACCAATCGAGATTGTGCGAACAGTTGAGGGCATCACGGCGCGAGAAATGTGAGAATAGCACGAACCGTTCTTGAAGCAGTATCTGTGGAATGGCGGGTTTTGGGAGGAATCGTACTACGTCGGGACGGCAGGAGATATTTCGACCGATACGATTGAGCAGTATATCAAACGAACGGAACACGTTTAACGGGGCGTACGGCCTTCACTATCGGAGTCAAGCCCCGAGACACTCGGCCTGTTCCGCCTGTAGAACTCCACGACCGATTCAAGCCCGAAACGGAGGTGTGAACCCGTCCGATTCGGTGTCACCGGCCCATCAGAATCGACACGGCCCACGAGCAGACGGGCGTGTCGTCGCCGGTCACCTCGATCTCGCGCGTGACGATCCCGCGTGAGTCGTCCGACTCCGAGACCCGCATCGCCGTCACCTCGTGGGTCACGGAGAGTGACTCACCCGGATAGACGGGGGCGTGCCAGCGAAGCTCGTCCATCCCCAGCCCCCCGAGATTCGTCGAGTCGTTGAGAAACTGCTCGACGAGCAGTCGCATCGCTGTGGCGACCGTGTAGAGTCCGCTCGCGAAGACATCGTCGTACCCCTTCTCGCGAGCGGCCGCGGGGTCGAGATGCATCGGCTGTGGGTCGAACTGCTCGGCGAACGCGATCATCGCCTCCCGGTCCATCTCGACCGGCCCGTACGTCTCCGTCCAGCCGACGGAAAGATCGTCGTAGCTGACTGTCACAGCCACGACTCACCGCTTCAGAGCAAAAGTGTCCCGGCCTCACGGCTGATTCGCCGTGTCCTGCACCCAGATCGTCTTCTCGTTGCAGAACGCCCTCAATCCTTGTTCGGCGAGTTCACGACCGTATCCGGAGTTCTTGATGCCGCCGAAGGGGAGCCGCGGGTCGGACTTCGCAAGCTCGTTCACGAACACGGCCCCGGACTCAATGCGGCGCGCGACTGCTCGCCCGCGAGTGAGATCTTCCGTCCAGACACTGCCCGCGAGACCGAGATCGGAGTCGTTGGCGAGCGCGACTGCCTCGGCTTCACTCTCGACTTCGAAGACGGCAGCGGCAGGTCCGAACACCTCCTCACTTGCTAACGGCGCGTCGGACGGCACGTCGGTCACCACCGTCGGCGGGTAGAAATGGCCGTCGCGATCGAGGGGTTCACCGCCGGTCTGGAGCGTCCCGCCCTGTTCGACGCTCGCGGTCACCTGCTCGTGGAGCGTCTCGACGAGATCACCGCGGGCCTGTGGTCCGATGTCGGTGTCGGGATCCGTCGGATCACCGACCGTCAGCGCGTCCATCTCGGCGACGAACCGATCGAGGAACGCGTCGTACGCGTCGGTGTGGACGATGAACCGTTTCGCGGCGATGCATGACTGCCCGGAGTTGAGCGTCCGGGCGCGCGCACCGACGGTCGCCGCTGCATCGAGATCGGCGTCGTCGAGAACGACGAACGCGTCCGAGCCGCCGAGTTCGAGCACCGACGGCTTCAGCTCCGTGCCGGCGGCCTGACCGACGGCGCGACCCGCCGGCTCCGAGCCGGTGAGCGTCACTGCACGGATGCGGTCGTCGTGGATCATCGCCTCGGCCCGGTCGGCCTCGACGACGAGCGTCTGGAACACGCCTTCCGGGAAGCCGGCTTGACGGAGTATCGACTCGATCGCGAGGGCACACTCCGGCACGTTGGACGCGTGTTTGAGCACGGCGACGTTGCCGGCGACGAGGTTCGGCGCGAGAAACCGGAATGCCTGCCAGAACGGGTAGTTCCACGGCATCACGGCGAGCACGGGACCGAGCGGCTCAGTGGCGACGAACGACTCCGCGTCCGGCTCCGTCCCGACCTGATCGTCGGCCAGATACTCGGGCGCGCGCTCGGCGTAAAACTCACACACCCAGGCGCACTTCTCCACCTCTGCACGTGCACCTTCGATCGGCTTTCCCATCTCCTTGGTCGCGAGCCGTGCGAACTCGTCGGTGCGGTCGCGAAGCACGTCGGCGGTGGCTTCGAGCAGCCGTCGCCGCTCGCGGAGATCGGTGTCACGCCAGCTATCGAACGTCTCACTCGCCGTCGCGAGCGTCTCGTCCACGTCGGCCGCGTCGTGGCTCGCGATAGAGCTGAGCGGTTCTCCTGTCGCCGGATTCGTCCGCGCCATGATATCTGCTACCACGACAACGACCAAAGCTGTCGGGGGTACGGAGATCCGAGGAGCGATCTCCGCCTCCAAGAGCGAGGGACCGCAGGGCGAACGGAGGGAGTTTAGTGGATGGCCACCAACCGTTAGATATGATCGAGCGTCTCGCCGCTGTCGATAACGCGCTTTCGGAGCGTCAGAAGCTGGTCAGTGGTGCTGTCGTCGTCGCGCTTGGCGTCGCACTCATCGCGGTGATGAGCTTCGGAGAGATCGGGACGGAGTCGATGAAGATCGTGCTCGGTCTCTTCGGTGCGCTGTTCGTCATCGTCGGAACCCTGCTCGTTGGGACCTCTGAGGACCGCGAGCACGCCGTCTAAGCTACCAGTCTACTCGCTCGTTCTCGCGCCAGAGTGCACCCGAGGGACCGCCGGGCGTGAACCGACATAGCCACGTCGGCGTCGCTGCCGCCGTTTCGATCGACCGCGCTGTGTTCTCACCGTTCGAACTCGTCCGTCCCGGCTCCGGACAGGCGGCGTTTGCTAACAGCCCCTGATCGTTGTACTCACCGTGGAGATACGCCGTCAACCCGTTCAGGCCGGCCTTCGAGACGCGGTACGCGGGCGAGCCGTCGTCCATCCCCGAGAGCCGGCCCATCTCCGAGGAGACGTTCACCACCCGACCGCCGTCTCGTTGGACGAGCAGCGGAACGAGGTGTTTACACACGAGCATCGGGCCACGGAGGTTCGTCGCGAGCGTTCTGTCGATGCGTCTGACCGGCTCAGCGACGATATCACCGCCCGGGGTCCGTCCGGACGGCCCGCTTCCTGCACTGCGTACCGTGTCGTCCCGGGGTCCACCGACAGCCGCGCTGTTGACGAGGATGTCGAGTCGTCCGACCTCGGCGAAGACGCCGTCGGCGATGGCCTCGATGTCTCCCTCCTGTGTCACGTCGAGCAAAACCTTCTCACAGCCGTCCGGGACCTCGGCGTCCATCGACCGGGCGCTCGCGTAGACGGTCGCGCCCAACCCGTCCAGATTCCGGGCGATCTGTGCGCCGATACCGCTTTCCGCACCGGTGACGAGTGCCACCTGTCCGCCGAGATCGTCGTACAGCTCCATACGGACAGCCGGGGCGACGACAGCAAGGGTCTACTGTTTTACACTCGCTGCTCGATGGTCGTCTCCACCGCGTCCCACACCGCGTCCGGCGTCTCCTCGCCGTCGATCTCGACGTAGGCGTCTGTCCCGGCGTAATGATCGATGACCGGTTCGGTGTTCTCCGCGAAGACGCGGAGCCGCTCGCGGACGGTCGCTTCGGTGTCGTCCTCGCGCTGGATCAGCTCGGCGCCGCACTCGTCACAGATCCCCGATTCCGCGGGCTGATCGAACTCGACGTGGTAGTTCTCGCCGCAGTCCGGACAGACGCGGCGACCGGTGAGCCGGTTCACCAGCTCCGCGTCGTCGACTGTGAGCCGGATGACGGCGTCCAGCTCCGTCCGGGCGTCGAGGAACTCCGCCTGCTCGATGTTGCGCGGGTAGCCATCGAGGACGAACCCGTCGGTGTCATCGAGGGCGGTGACGACGATCTCGTTGACGACCTCGTCGGGGACGAGCTCGCCACTGTCCATGAACTCGCCGGGCGTGTCGTGCTCGAAGCCCAGCTCGGAGATATCCATCCCCTTGTTCGCGCGGAGCGCGTCACCGGTCGTGATGTGATCGACGCCGAATCCATCGCTGATACGTGAGCTCTGGGTTCCCTTCCCTGCGCCGGGAGCACCGAGTAACAGCACGCGTGGATTGCTCATACCCGGCGTTCTCGACCCGGCGGTAAAACTCTGAAGAAACGGACTGTACGCGTGCGGACAGCCGAAGCGGCGTGTCGAGCGAGACAGCTCGCCCGCGCGGGTCGAATCGGCGTTGCGTGTCGACTCGCCGTTCGGATCGAGGGACCGAGCAGACCGCGCCGTTGAAACCACTCCCCGGTGAACTATCGGCATGAGCGACGACAGCGAGTGGTCGGAACCCGACCGCGAGGAGTTCAGCCACGACCCGCTCGGCCACACCCACGTCTGGGAGGAGATGACCGTCGGTGATCTCGTCGAAGGGTACGGCGAGGCCGGTATCGGCGCTGCCGACGTACACGAGGCCGCCGACATCTACACGGAGATGCTTTCGGACGACGACTGCACCGTCTTCATGTCGCTCGCCGGCGCGATGGTTCCGACCGGGATGCGCCGCGTCGTCGCGGACCTGATCCGCGACGGCCACGTCGACGCCCTCGTCACGACGGGCGCGAATCTCACCCACGACGCGATCGAAGCCATCGGGGGGAAACACCACCACGGCCGCGCCGAACACGACGATCGCACCGAGCGCGAACACGACGAGACCCTCCGCGACGAGGAGGTCGACCGCGTCTACAACGTCTATCTCCCGCAGGAGCATTTCTCGCTGTTCGAACGTCACCTCCGCGAGATGGTGTTTCCGCCGCTCGAAGCGGAAGGAACGGTCGGCATCGAGCGGTTCACACGCGAACTCGGAAAGGCGAACGCCGCGGTGAACGAGCGCGAGGGGATCGAGGAAGGCCCGGGCGTCGCGGCGGCGGCGTACGAGTCCGACGTACCGATCTACTGTCCGGCGGTCGCCGACTCCGTGCTCGGGCTACAGGCGTGGATGTACGCCCAGACCTCCGAGTTCTCGCTCGACGCGCTCTCGGACATGACCGCACTGACCGATCTGGCGTACGACGCCGACCGCGCCGGCTGTCTGCTCGTCGGCGGCGGCGTCCCGAAGAACTTCACCCTCCAGACGATGCTCGTCACGCCGAACGCCTACGACCTCGCCGTCCAAGTTACGACAGATCCCTCCAGCACGGGCGGGCTGTCGGGAGCGACGCTGGACGAGGCCCGGTCGTGGGGAAAGCTGGAGAAAGGGGCCCGAAACGCGACCGTCGTCGGCGACGCGACGGTGTTCCTGCCGCTGTTGGTCGCGGCCGCTCGCGAGCGACTGGCCGAGTCGTAGACGCGTCTGAAGACATCGTTACGTAACGCGAGGACCGGCTGGACGTCGTCGCAGACGTGGCCAGCACCCGCGCGGAGACCCGGTGGTGGGCGTCGCCGGCCACAGCCACGAGGTCGAGGACGAGATCCACGACGGTATCCATGTACTCAACTCGGGGTCCTCGACCGCTGCCGGTCTCGCAGCGGCGGCGACGATGATGACCGCCGCGGTCCACGGCAGCGACGTCGAGGTGACGATCCACGAGATCTGAGAGCAGCTCGCTGGAAGCGCCACCTGCGGGAGTAGCGTGCCGATTACGTTCCCTGATCGAAGGACATAGCAGACGCGGTGCTCTGACGTTCGTACACCTCTCCTCTCAGATGTATGCGTAGAAAGCTGGCCTCGGCACTCATAGGGTTCGTCACTGCCGGCTGCCTACACCGACTCGGCCCGGTCGCTCGTCATCGGCCAGCCGTTACTACCACGTCTGGGCGAAAAAGCGCTCGGACGGAACTGCGTCGTCGGACACGCCACAGAGCGTGTGGCTGAGTCGCTGACCGCTTCGACGAGGACAGACTAACGCCGAGCGTTACGGCTCCTCCTCGCGAGCCCAGTCGAGTGATCGCTCGACGGCGGTGGCCCAGCGACCGTACTTGCGATCGGCCGTCTCGGCCGGCATCTCCGGGATGAACTCGCGTTCGATCTGCCGGTTCTCGCGAAGCTCGTCGAGGGTCTCCCAGTAGCCGACGGCCAGCCCGGCGGCGTATGCCGCACCCAGCGCCGTCGTCTCGTCGACGACCGGGCGGGCGATTTCCGTCTGGAGGATATCGGACTGGAGCTGACACAGGAAGTCGTTCTGCACGGCCCCGCCGTCGACGCGTACCCTCGTCGTCTCGACGCCGGAGTCGGTCTCCATGGTCTCCACGATATCCCGGGTCTGGTAGGCGATCGACTCCAAGGTGGCACGGACGATGTGTGATTTCTCCGTGCCCCGGGTCATCCCGACGATGGTTCCGCGGGCGCGACCGTCCCAGTGTGGTGCGCCCAGCCCGGTGAACGCGGGGACCACGTAGACGCCGCCGGTGTCATCGACGGACTGAGCCAGTTCGGCAGTCTGTGCGGCGTTGCGTATCAGATCGACGTCTTCCAGCCACTCGATCGCCGCGCCGGTGACGAAGATCGATCCCTCCAGCGCGTACTGGACCGGTTCGCCCGACCGCTGGAACCCGACCGTCGTCAACAGTCCGTGCTCGGAGTCGACGGCCTCCGCACCGGTGTTCATCAGATAAAACGAGCCGGTCCCGTAGGTGTTTTTCGCGTCGCCGGCGTCGAAACAGGTCTGCCCGAACAGCGCCGCCTGTTGGTCGCCCAGCACGCCGGCGACGGGCACTTGCGCGCCGAGAAATCCGTCTCCGTCGGTGTGGCCGTACAGCGACTCGTCGGAGGACGGTCGCACCTCCGGGAGCATCTCTCGGGGCACGTCGAACTCCGCAAGCAGCTCCTCGTCCCACTCCGTCTCCCTGATGTCGTACAGCATGGTCCGCGAGGCGTTCGTCACGTCGGTACGGTGGTTTCCCGTCAGCTTGTAGACGAGCCACGCGTCGATCGTCCCCATCAGTAGCTCCCCGCCCCGTGCCCGTGCCCGGAGGTCGCGGCTTCGGCTCTGCTGGAGCTTCAGCGGCTCCGCGTTGTCCAGCAGCCACTCGGTCTTCGTCGCCGAGAAGTACGCGTCGCATCTCAGTCCGGTCTTCGACCGGATCAGCTCCGCCTCGTCGGTTCCCTGTAGCTCCTCGGCGCGGTCCGTCGTCCGGCGGTCCTGCCAGACGAGCGCGTTGTGTATCGGCGTCCCGGTGTCCGTCTCCCAGACGACCGTCGTCTCCCGCTGGTTCGTGATGCCGAGTGCAGCGAGCTGTGTGGCGTCGATATCGGCCATCGACAGCCCCTCTCTCATGACCTGCTGTGTGTTCTCCCAGATCTCTATCGGATCGTGCTCGACCCGTCCCGGTTCGGGGTAGATCTGTTCGTGCGTCTCGTACGCGCTCGAAACGACCGCTCCGTCCCGGTCGAAGACGATGAAACGCGTTCCGGTCGTTCCTTGATCGATAGCGCCGACGTATGTGGCTTCCATTATCTGTTGCTCGTCGTGGCTACGTCCGCCCGTGTACGCAAGCACGCGGCTTTACTTATTAGATGTTCGTAGCGACTACTGATAAATAAAGGTGGGAAGACAGGGTGGTCGGAGAGGTGACTCGACGGCCACACGGCTCTCGGCAATCGTTGCCGGGCGCGGCGATGTAAGAGGTTTTTACCTGTCGATTCGTGAGAGTCAACGTACGATGTCAGACCGTGGAGCGACCTCCAGATCGCTCAATCTCACCCTTCCCGCACCGGACGCGACGGCCCGTATCCACTACAATCCGAGCGCGGCGACGCTTCGCTCGCTCTCCGCACATCTCGAAACGGAGACGGCGTTTGGCTCGCCGGCCTACGTGAGCGAGCAGCGCTCGCGCCAGTCGGCGTTCACCCGGAACGACGTCGACAGCGACTTCACCGCCGACGACTACGGCCACGTCGAGACGGCGGTCGAGGCGGTCCGTGACGGCGACCGCGAGTTCGTCTGTCTCGATCTACGGGTGGGTCGCCATCCCGAACACAGCTACGACGCACGGTACTTCGTCCCGGTCGAGCAGGCGCGTATCGCCCTCTCGCTCACTCGGCTGTTCGAACGGCGTCGCTTCGACGAGCCGGATTTCTGTACGGTACAGCTCCCCGATCACGACACGCTGGCCGTCCGGACCCTCGTCGACGAGGGGTTCACGGCCGTGCTCGGCAGCGACTACACCGGCGAGGCGAAGAAGTCGTTTCTCCGGCTGTTCATGCAGCGGACGAAGGCGGCGGGCGGACTCGGTCTCCACGCCGGGTGCAAGCGCGTCACGCTCGACACCGACGACGGGCCTCGCGAGGTCGGGCAGCTGTTCTTGGGGCTGTCGGCGACGGGCAAATCGACGTTGACCGCCCACGGGCTCGGGCTTTCGGGCGCGGAGTCGACGACTATGCTTCAGGACGACGTGTGCGCGCTCTTGCCCGACGGGACCGTCGCCGGCAGCGAGGGCAGCGGGCTCTACGTGAAGACGATCGGACTCGACCGCGCGGAGCAGCCGGCGGTGTACGACGCCGTCACGCACGACTCCGCGGTGTTGGAGAACGTCGACGTGGACGAGAGCGGTGCGGTCGATTTCGACAGCGATCGCCACACGGCAAACGGACGAGCCGCCGTGCTCCGCGACCGGCTCGCGTCCGCAGGTGCGGACATCGATCTCGACGGCGTCGATCAGGTGTTCTTCATCACTCGCAATCCCGCGATGCCGCCGGTGACGAAGCTCGACTCGGCGGGGGCGGCCGCGGCGTTCATGCTCGGCGAGTCGATCCAGACCTCGGCGGGCGATCCAGACGCGGCGGGCGAAGCGATCCGCGTCGTCGGAACGAACCCGTTCATCGTCGGCTCCGAGGGCGAGGAGGGCAACCGCTTTCGCCACCTCATCGACGCGCTCGACGTGGAGTGTTACCTCCTCAACACCGGTCGCGTCGGCGAGCGCGATATCGGCGTCCGGGAGTCGGTCACGATCCTCCGGGAGGTGGCGCGCGGCGCGGTGTCGTGGCGCGAGGACGGCGACACCGGGCTGACCGTCCCCGCCGATCTCGACGGCATGGATATTCGACGGTACGACGTGACCGCGAATCTGGCCGACGCGAGCGAGCGGTTGGCCGACCTGCGCAGGGAGCGACGGGCGTATCTCGCGACGTTCGACGAGCTCGACGAGACGATTATCGAGACCACCTACTGAGCCGGCGTTCGACACCGCTGAAGGCGACGATTTCGGGCAGGGCGCGGCGTGTAACACTGGCTTTATGCCGCTTTCGGACGTGTAGGCAGTATGGACACAGGCAGCGATGCGAGCCGGCAGCGGTCGCGTCTGAGCCGGCGCGCCGCGCTCGGTGCTATCGGCGGAACCACGGTCGCACTGGCGGGCTGTACCGGTGGCGGATCGGCCGACTCGTTGACGGTCTCGGTGTACGGTGGAGCCTACGGTAACGTCTTCGAAGAGGAGGTCGCCGACCCGTTCGAGGCGGAGACGGGCATCTCGGTCGAGGTGGCGAAGGCGTGGAGCAACCGCGTCACGAAGCTCCGATCGGCACAGAGCGGCGGCGGCGAGCCACCGTTCGACGTGATCGGCCTGTCGGGGTTCAACTACCTGTCCGCCCGCACCGAGGGACTGCTCCAGTCGGTTCGGTACGAGAACGTCCCGAACGCCGAGAAGGTGTGGCCGTTCTTCCGCGAGTACCGCACCGACGAGTACGGCGTCCCCGGTGAGGCCGGCCCGCTCGGTATCGTGTACAAGGAAGGGAAGCCACACGCCGAGAGCTGGGCAGAGTTCACGACCACCGACGCGCCGGCGGGCATGAACGGCGGCTACTGGAAGAACCCGCTCATCGTCTCGGCGCTGCTGACGGACGCCGCCCCGGGTATCGAGGAGCTGTACGATCCGGACCAGTACGACCCGATGTTCTCGACGCTCGAAGAGATCGCCGCTAACGTCGCGAGCTGGTATCAGGGCGGCGCGGACGTGTGGTCGGCGCTCGACGGCGGGACGATCGACTACGGCGGGTTCTACTTCGCTTCCGGGCTGGCCGGTATCGATAACCGTCCGGAGAAGGAGTACGGAATGCTCCTCCCCGAGCAGTCGCCGGGCTACTTCACCAACTTCTGTGTCACCAACACCGACCGGCGCGAGGAGAGCGAACAGTTCCTCGACTTCATGCTCGACACGGAGATTCAGACGAACTGGCATCAGTCCGGCTACTACGTGCCGGCCAATCAGGAGGTCGCGGGGAGCTACGCCGACCGCGTCGCCGGCGACTATCCGACGACGAACGAGGAGCTGGAGTCGTTCCTCCTGTTAGGCAACTCCGAGCGGCTCGCGGAGAATCAGAGCACGCTCTCGGACCGGTTCACGCAGGTCATCAGCTCGTAGATGCCCTCGAAATCCGTCACGCTCACCGGTCTCTCGAAGACGTACGGCGGAGCGACTGCCGTCGACGGGATCGATCTCAGCATCGAGGCGGGCGAGCTGTTCTGTTTACTCGGTCCCTCCGGCTGTGGCAAGACCACGACCCTCCGGATGGTCGCGGGGCTGACCTCGCCGACGGCCGGGACGGTTCGGATCGGTGGCGAGGACGTCACGGCGACGGCGAGTGCGAACCGCGACACCTCGATGGTGTTTCAGGACTGGGCGCTGTTTCCGCGCCGGACCGCACTGGAGAACGTCGCGTTCGGCCCGAAGATGGCCGGCGTCGAGACCGAGACGCGGCGGGAGCGCGCTCGCTCGCTGCTCGACACGGTCGATATGGCTGAGTACGCCGACGACCTGCCAGCGGAGCTATCGGGAGGCCAACAGCAGCGTATCGCGTTGGCTCGCTCGCTCGCCGTCGATCCGGGCGTGCTCCTGCTGGACGAGCCGCTGTCGAGTCTCGACAAACGCCTCCGCCAGCAGATGCAGCTGGAGCTGATGGCGATTCACGACGAGGTTGGGACGACACATCTCCACGTCACCCACGACCAGGACGAGGCGTTCACGCTGGGCGACCGTATCGGTATCATGCGCGACGGCGAACTCGTGCAGGTCGGCACGCCGCGAGCGGTGTACGACGACCCCGAGACGCGCTTCGTCGAGGAGTTCCTCGGCGAGGTGACGATCACGACGGGCGAGGTCACGACCGTCGATAGGGCCACGGCGACGGACACCGACACAGCGGTGGCGTCGACGCCGCCGGCGAGTGACCCGGGTGCGACGGCGATCCAGTCGGTCGTGGAGACGCCGATCGGCGCGCTTCCAGTGCCGCCGGAGCTGTCGGTGTCCGGAACGGTGAGCGTCTCGCTCCGACCGGAGGCGCTCGACGTGACGCCGACGGCGGAGACGGCCGCGACCGGCGACCGCCACGTCACCGGAACGGTCGCAGACGTACTGCACCGCGGCTCGACGGTGCGCTACTATCTCGACGTCGGAGCCGACATCGAGCCGTTCACCGAGTACAGTCTCCGCACCGATCCCGAGCTGACGGTCGGTGCGAGCGTCGAGCTGTCGTGGGAGCCGGGCGCGTTGCGCTTCTTCGACGAGACCGGCAGACGGGTGCGGTGATGGCCGGGGCGTTCGCCGATCTCCGCGACGGACTGGGACGACGCCCGCAGCTGCTGGTCGTTCCCGTCCTCGTCTTCGAGCTGCTCGCCTTCGGCGGGGCGATCGCGTATCTCGTCCGGCTCAGCTTCTACGAGTCGGCTACGACGGCCGCCTACCGGTCGGGAACGTGGACGCTCGCGAACTACGCCGAGCTGGTGAGCAACGGTCTGCTTCAGGAGCGACTGCTGTTCAGCCTCCGAGTCGGCGCGATCGTGACGGCGTGTTCACTGCTGCTCGGGTTCGTCTACGCGTACGCCGCGTGGCGGGCGAGCGGGCGCAAGCGAACCCTCCTGCTCGGCGCGGTGCTCGTCGAACTGCTCATCTCCATCGTCATCAAGGTGTACGCGTGGAAGCCGCTGCTCGCGCCCGACGGCACGGTCAACGATCTCCTCGGCGGTGTCGGACCGGTCGAACTCCTGAACAACGAGGTCGGCGTCGTCATCGGTCTCGTCTACTCCATGCTTCCGTACGTCGTGTTGCCGGTGTATGCGACGCTCGCGACGCTCGACGAGACGCTACTGGAGGCGGCTCGGGAACTCGGTGCGTCTCGGGCCCGATCCGTCCTCGAAATCGTCGTGCCGCAGGCGATGCCCGGACTGCTGGCCGGTGGCGTGACGGCGTTCGCGTGGAGCACTGTCGCCTACGCGGCTCCGTCGATTCTCGGATCGACGGCGGAACGTACTATCGCGAACGAGGCCGGTCGGTTCATCAACGGCACGTACGACTGGCCGCGCGCCGCGGCGTTGAGCGTGGAGGCGATTCTCGTCGTGCTTCTGGCGACGGCACTCGCCGTCGGACTGGTCAGGCGGTTTGGCCCACGAGGGGCGACGGAGGGGTTGCTGTGAACGGTGAACGGCTCCGTCGCCGGCTCGGAACGGTCGGCTTCCGCGTCACGACGTGGCTGCTGTTCGGGTTCGTCCTCCTGCCGGTCGTAGTCGTCGTCTCCACGTCGCTGTCACCGACGCCCGATATCGCCTTCCCGCCGGAGTCGGTCTCGTTGCGGTGGTACGAGTCGTTCTTCCTCGACGAGTCACAGCGGCAGTGGCGGGTCGCCTTTCGCAACAGCGGCATCGTCGCCGTCGGAACCGCGCTGCTGGCGACGGCGCTCGGAACGACGGCCGCCTACGGCGTTCGCGAGCTGCCGGAAGGTCGGGTCCGTCGGCTGGTGACCGGACTGCTCGTGATCCCGCTGCCGACACCGCTCATCGTGTTGGCCCTCGCGCTCACCGTCTACTTCACGCGTATCGGGCTGACGCAGTCGTATCTGCCTATCGTCCTCGGACATACGCTGGTGACGATTCCGTTCGTCTACGTGATGACGCGTGCGGTGCTCGCGCGTGTGGACTGGCAGACGCGAGAGGCGGCCCGCGATCTGGGGGCGAGCCGGTGGCAGGCGTTCCGCGAGGCGGTCGTCCCGCAGATACGGTCGGGGGTCGCCGCTGCGGCGTTCGTCGCGGCCATTCTCAGCCTCCACGAGTTCCTCATCGCGCTGTTCGTCTCCTCGCGATCGACGCAGACGCTCCCGGTCTTGGAGTGGAGCGCGCTCCGGAACTTCGTCGATCCGATGGTGAGCGTCGTCTCGACGCTGCTCATCGTCGCCACGCTCGCGCTCGCGGTCCCGGTCGTCCTCGTCTTCGGGATCGAGCGGCTCGCTCGCGAGCTGTGAGACGCCGCCGCGTGCGCCCGTAGAGAACGCGGCGTTTTGTGCCACGGGGTCGTACGCGTCGTATGGACTTAGACCAGTTCGCCGACGACACCCCCGCGGACGACGCCGACGGTGGGGCCCGCTGCTGTGTCGTCGCGACCCAACAGGACACGTTCGGTCGCTGTCGCGACGGGATCTACCCGTCGCCGCGCTCGTACGCCCGCACCCGCCGCGAGTTCGACTACATGGCCTTCTACCGGACTGCGCCCGTCTCCGCGATTACTCACTACGCACCGATCGAGCGGCGGATCGAGCAGACACGCGGGAGCGCCGGCCCGATGTCCGCCGACGACTGGGAGACGCTCATCGATCCCTTCTCCGACGAGCGGGTGGTCGTCGTCTTCGAGCTCGGTGAGCTGGTTCCCCTCGATTCGCCGGTCGAGAACGACCAGAACGGTGTCCGTGGCGCGTGGTACTGCACCATCGACTCGCTGCGAGACACGGGAACTCTGTCGACGCTGGCCGAGCGCGCCGAGACCTGATCAGGACTCAATAATCGCGTCACAGCGCAGACAGAGGACGGTACTCACGACGTGGTTGATGTCGTTCGCGCCACACTCTGGACACCGGTAGCTGTCGTTGCCGTACTCCGTCGAGCCGCGGGGAGCGTGGAGGTGCGCCTCGTTCTCGCGAGCGTCGAGATACGCGGGGAGTCGCGCGCGAGCGAACCGGACACGCCGGGCGAGCGCGTTCGAGCCGTCGCCGTGGATGTCGTCCCAAGAGGCGTCGTCGGGACGCGACAGCTGCGTGAGCAGATCGGTCCCGGCCTGAAGCAGCGGCTCGGTGGTCGCGCCGGCGGGGTCATCGACGGACGCAGTCTCGTAGGCGTCGCGTGCGCGGTCGTACGCTTCGCTCGCCTTCTCGTCGCTGCCGGCGACCGTCTGCGCGTGGCCGATCCACTCCTCGCAGGCGGCCGCCGCGAGCGAGTCGGCGTGACGGCGGTAGTCCGTCGCGACGAGTCGGGCCTGAAGCGCGCGGTTGTGTGCAGTGGCGTCATCACCAGTAACCCGGGCCGCGACGCCGGCGAGCAGGAGATACCGAAGCCCGTCGCCGGCACTCGTTCGTTCGTCGGTGAGCGCGCGTTCGAACCCCTCGTAACCGGCGAGCGTGCCGTACGCACCGAGCGTGTAGCTGTCGATGATATCGGGCCACTGCTCCGTCCCGAGCAGTCTGATCGCGCGGGCGGAGTGGTCGTGGTCGGACATACCCCGATGACGAGCGCCCGACACGGAACCGTTCGGGTAGCGGCCACGTCCGCCGGTTCAGTAGCAGCGCGACGCGACGCGCTCGTCGTAGAGCCGCTGGCACAGCGTCGTGATCGGGCCGGACCCGACGGCGATACCGTCGATGCTCCCGATCGGTCGAAGCTCCCACGTCGAGTTCGTCAGAAACGCCTCGTCGGCCTCGCGCACGTCTCGTAGCTCGTACTCGCCGACCTCGACGGGAAACGGCTCGTCGCGGGCGATATCGAGGACGTGCTCGCGGGTGATACCGGGGAGGAGTTCGCCGTGTGCCGGCGTCTTGAGCGTCCCGTCCGTGACGAAGAAGAGATTGCTCGTCGTTCCCTCCTGTACGCGACCGGACTGATCGCGGAGGAGGGCCTCGTCGGGCCGGTGCTCCTCGGTCGTCGCCCGCCGGAGTTCGAGCCGTGCCATGATTCCGTTCAGATAGTTGTGCGTCTTGGCGTCGGCGGGGACCGCGTTCGACGGCACGCGGCGCGTGGTGACGGTCTGGACGGTCGCGTGGTCGTCCCAGGTTCGCTCGCCGTCCGGGCCACCGCGGGGGAGCGGCTTCACCACGACGACGACCGTCGGATCGGTCGCTTCCTTCGGCGTGAGCTTCCCTGACTGGACGCCGCGCGTCACCGATACCCGGACGTAGGCGTCAGCGAGCTCGTTCGCGGCGAGCGTCTCTGTGACCCGCTCGTCGATGTCCTCGGGGACGGCGTCGGCCATGCCGAGCGTCTCACAGGTCGCGTCGAGCCGGTCGCGGTGGGCGTCCCACGCGAACACCGTGCCGCCGTACGCGCGACAGGTCTCGAAGGCCGCGTCGCCGTAGCGGAACCCCCTGTCCTCGACGCTGACGGTGGCGTCCTCGCGCGCGACCAGCGCACCGTCGACGTGATACTTCATGCCGGACGGACGGGCGGAGGGTATCTTGCTCTGTCGGACCGAGCGAGTGAAGGCCACGGCTCCCCCAGACGCGGTATGTTCGCGGTCGTCGGCTGTTCGAACTGCGACGAGCTGTGGATCGTCGAGGGCCGGCCCGACAGCACTCAGTGTCGCCGCTGTGGCACGCGCCGGCAGTTCTCGACGCTGAAGAAGTTCGCCGAGACTGAGACGGCGGACGCGGCCAAGAACGTCCGCTCGGTCATGAAACAGCGCCGAGCCGGCGACGACGCCGATCTCGATAGCTTCGCCGTGATGGGTGAGGACGCTGCCGATGCGGGCATCGACGAGAGCGACTATCTCGACGCGGTCGGCGTCGACAGCGCGGCCGTCGCGGAGGCCGGCGAGACCGGATCGAGTCGGTCGCTCTCGAAGCGCGAGGCGGTCGAGACAGCGATCGACGAGCTGGACCGTCCGACGGCCGATGCGGTCGTCGCGTTCGCCGCCGAGCACGGTGTCGAGCGTGACTACGTGGAGCGAGCGCTCGACAAGCTGGAGCGAGGCGGGGAGATAACGGAATCAGGGGGTGAGTACCGCAGCCTGTGAGCGACGAGCGAACGAACGAGAGTGACGACTGGGACCCCGACCCCGAGTGGGACGACCCCGGGAGCGGGGGCGAGCCGGTCGGGTGGCCCTCGCTGTCCGATCTCGACCCGGTCTCCGTCGTCGTCGGAACCATCGTTGGGGTCGCCGGACTGCTCTTGTTCCTCCAGCCGACGGTCCGGGTCATCGAGCTGTTCGGAGCGCGGATACCGACGTTCGTGCTCTCGTCGGGCGTCCTGTCGCTCGGCTTCGCGGTCGGTGCGCCGGCGTATCTCCGGCGCGGCTACCGGGTCCGCGGCGTCGCTCACGCTATCGGTGCGGTCGGGTTCGGCGGGCTCTTCTTCGCCGCCGGCTTCGGGAGTCTCCTCCTGCTGTGGGCCGGGCTGGCCGTCGTCATCGGCGGCGTCCTGTTTCTCGCCGCCGAGTCGCGGAAGTTAGAGTGAGGACGTAGAGCGTCAGGGCGCGATACCGCCAGCGGTACGCGTTATCGCGTACAGCACGAACGACGAGAGCCAGTGTGCGCCGCCGTACGCGTCGGTGAAGGCTCGCGACAGCCCGGCGTCGAGATGACGGGTCGCAGACGCGTTCAGGGACTCGGTCTCACGGTCGAGCGTGTCCGCGACGCCGGCGAGACACCACGCCCGCGAGAGGTTCAGACCGACGAGATGGAGCGCGTGTCCATCGGACTCGTCGGGCGCGACCGCGACCGGCTCCGGGAGCGCGTCACCGTTGGTCGCCAGCCCCGGCAGGAAGCCGTCGAACCACTCGGCGAACGCCTCGGGACGTAACACGCGCCGGAGAAGGTCCGCCTCCGCGAGCGCGGGCGAGAGGAAGTCGTAACCGAGCGGTTCGTACGCGAGCGGTGCGTCGGTGTCGTCGAGATAGAGCCGGCGTGCAGTCCGGCGGGTCGCGGCCGCGAGGTCGTCGTTGCCGACGACGGTCGCGTAGTCGAGGACAGCAGCGAGCGCGAACGCCGAGTTGCCGTGCGTGCCGACCCGAATCGGTCGCTCGCGGGACAGCACCCGGGCTTCGACGAGCTCGACGAGCCGCGTTTCAAGCGGGCGGAGCGTCTCGCGCCACGTCTCGGCGGCAGCGTCGTCGAACAGGTGAAGCTCGGCGGCCAGCCGGAGGAGCCACGCCCAGCCGTACGGCTGCTCGAAGGACTCGTTGCCGTCAAAATAGTCGAGTTCGCCCGCGACCGCTTCGTCGGTGAGTCGATCGTCGAGACCGCGGCGTATCTCAGCGGCGTCGGGGTGGTCGGGGACGAGCCGGAGCAGCCGGACCAGCGTCCAGTGGCTGTGGACCGCCGAGTGCCAGTCAAAACAGCCGTAAAACACCGGGTGGTCGCGCGTCGGGGAGACGGTCTCCTCGGCGGATTCGACCGCACCGATCCAGTGCGGGTACTCGGTCTCGACGCTGTCGAGCGGGTGCTGGGCGAGCGCCGAGTGAGCGTCGTCCGGGATCGCGTCGGCGTCGCCCGACAGCAACGTCCGCGTATCGACCGATTCGAACGGATTCATGCCCGTACTGGTCGCGGGACGGGTATCGTTCTGACGGTCGCGTGGGTCACAGTCTCAGTAGCGAATGAGACGTCAATCGGAGTAAACGCTACTGCTGCCCGCTTACCGATTCCATAACAAAATTTATTATTACAGATCGATTGTATATCTGCCGCGTCCGTCGTCTACAGACAGCGAATCACGATACTTACCATCGATGTACACCTCTGCATTGATACCGCCCTCAACCGGCTGACCAGTTATAGATACCGCTTCAATTTCTTCCGCAGTATCTAGTGCTGTCGTCGGGATATAGATCGTCGTTGCGTCTTCGATGCCACCGAACCAGCGGAATTGTTCGGTGTCCCACTGTCCGGGTTCGTACACGCCTCGTTTATAAGCTGGTTCGTTTCTGAGATCACCTATATCGAATTGATACTCCTCAGTGGACGTCACGAGACCCATTCTGAAACATGCAAGTCCAAGCTTTCGCGCATGTTCTTCAGGGATATCCGGATTTATGTCCGATTCGAGTCTGAGCGAATCGTACCTGAGCTCAAGACGAGTGAACGCCTCCTCGTTGGTCTCGAGCTGTTCTGCAAAATAGTACCACGTTGAGGCCCGAGCACCGTCCGGTCTGATAAGGTAAAACCCCATTACATCGTCAAGTCCTGGCCCGTTTTCAAATGTTGATTCCAGCCGCTGTTCAATTCTGGGGTCAAGGCTAACAACCTCTCCATCGATAATAACCTCGTTATCATACGTCTGCCAAAACAGGACGTAAGGGCTTCCCCAGTCGAGGGCCTCCTCTGTTACCACCCGAGTGGCACGCATGGATTCGTCGATGCCGTTCTGACGTATTGGAAGCCCGTATTCGCTGGGGAAGACAACGCGGGCATTCGCGCCGTAGACAGATTTCACGTATTCGTTTGCATTTGGAGACTGGTTCTCGATATAACTGAGTGTGTTAGAAACGAGGTCACGGCCATCGGTTTCGAATGTGCTCATGTTGGCAGCAGTTGCACACAGGTCCCATGCGGAGTAGGCAACAAGGTCGACAGGTAGATCCGGAAGGATTGTGTTTACAATCCAGTTAATCCCGTCCTCACGGGCCTCAAGTACCCGATTGATCTCAACAGCATGTAGTACAGCCACATCGCTTTCAACTGCTTGTCTCGCTCGCTCGATACCACGTTGCCGTGCACTCCACCACCGTTTCGCCCGTTGAAGCGTGTCTGGATCGATGGGACCGTCTTTGCCCCCTCCACCAGCGAGCAGCCAGTCACCCTCCCAGTTGCTGAGGACGATCTCTATTCCAGTCCCGTCATAGGTTTCGAGCAGATATCGCGTCAGTCGCTCGTACGACTGTACGACTTCGGTTTCGTGATCTTGATTGAACCGGCTAACGAAGTACCCCCACCCGTGTTTTTCAGCCCCGCTGGTGTAGGCTGTTGAGTTGAACACATACGCGTTGAACTCGCGGTTCAGAAGTTCCCTGAACGGATCGGACCTGAATACCTCAACCTGTGAGTCGAACTCGGGCCAATCGTGAAACGGGTACTGTTTCTCAATACCGTACGACCAGCCTTTGAATACACGAGATCCGACGTTCTCAAGAGCTGCTGCCCCCTCGTTTACGATGTCGTACTCATCTGCGTGAAATCGGTACTTTGAACCGACGTGAGTGGCCCCGAGTCGGTTTTCGATTGCTCGAAGAATAGTCGTTACCTCAGTAACGACCTCGCCGTCGACGATCCCAAACGTGAGCTCGTCGCCAGCGTTGAGCGAGCGATCGAGTTCGAACGTCCGGGTTTGCTCTGCCGGAAGGTCATCCTTAGTAATAGATGTCGGTCCGGAAAGTGTGAATTCACGCTCGCGTCGACCTATGGAGTCACCGGTGTCAGCCACGATCGAGAGTGAGCCGTCGGAAAATGGCTGGCCGAGTTCGAGAAGGTATTCGGAGATATCGATGCTGACCGTGACTTCAGTGTCGCCGGCAGCCGGCCGTTCAGCGAATTTGAGGCCAATATTATCGCCGTTTCGAACCCGAATCGGGCGAAATTCATCCGATCTTATGTGTTGATTATGGAACTGGTAGATGTCACGCCTAATCCAGTTTGGCACTTCGTGTCCGGTGTGTTCATATACCGGTAACTGTGCGTTCGCCTCTGCGCGCTCGTACACCTCACGGCAGACAGACATCCGGTCTTTCTGCATATCTCTGCCGTAAACCTCGAGTGCAAGCTCACGGAGCTCCGGGTTCCAAGCGGTATCGGACGGTATCGTATCGCTCTCGTCTTCGGCGCCAAGGTAGAGGAACTGCGGCGTTTCTTGCCACGCATTACGATCAAATGTACTTCCCGTGAGATCCTCAAGATCAGTGATACCAACCTGATAGCGGAGCGTTCGACCGTCATACTCTCTTACAGGGAGAATCGCAGTCCCGTTGATGCCGCCGGCGGTTGCACATGCGACCCGATCTGGATGCAGTGCGGTAAACCGGTTGGTGAAGTTCCCGGCAGCACCGAATCCGTCCATGTGAACCTCGGGAGGTGAATCGTAATCAAGTGATTGTGCCAGCGAAGCCCGGAAGTGATCGATCATCGCCAGTAGCTGCTTGTCGATCCGATTGAGATCGCCCTCGCTGATCCCACTGACGCCGAACGTTTCACCATCGATCTCAAGCGTCTCTCTGTCGAGTCGATGGGTATACGGAAGGTCTCGTGCCGGACTACCGTCAGGACGAGGAAACGTCGGAACGAGCAACGGAAGGCCAAGCTCGGCAGCCGTTGATCGAGCGACGCCGGATTCGCTTGAGATGTAGTCTCTGGCAGCACCGATATGATCGCTAAGAGCATCGGTTCGTTCTTCGGTGTTGTTCGGACTAACGAATATCGGGCCACTATCACGGCGACTGTTCTGCTCAGGAATGTAGACGAAGTACGGGACCGCAAACCCACCCGCGGGCTGTGCGTCAATCAGTTGCACTTCTCCCGGTGTCAACTCAGCTACGACCGGATTAGCTTGGAACTCAACAGTTTCAGCTGGTTCGTCAGCTCCACGCGGAACAAACCGAACTGTCAGTATCTGCTCTTCAACGAGGTTCTCTGAAAAGGTAAATTCGAAGTTTGTGAGTGACTCGTCAGCAGAGATCTGGACTGATCCGTGCGTTTCTCCGTCCCACCGGATATCGAGCCTCCCGTCGGCGTTTGCGTCGAACTCTTCGATAATAACCGAACCAGTAGCAAAACTGTCTTCATCGACAGAGAGTGTGGTATCAACGGCCGACTCTTTCGTAGTATCTGGGTCCTGATCCGGTGACTGACCTTCTTCGTCCTCCTCGTTGGCATTGGAACCGGATGTGCTATCCAGACCTAAGCAACCAGCCGTTGATGATGTTCCAGCGACGATACTCGTAAGGATCGTCCGTCGATTCAATAGCTCGTGCGACCGGATTAGTGATAGAAGACAGTCATCGTCACTCGGTGAATCATCCGGCATGATACGTGTTATAGATATTCGACAACGATTATTATTCTTTTGTTTTATTAAATATGTCTAATATTTCTTCCAGCTGGCTCAGCGATCTGAGTTAGCACGTCTGCAAGCTGGTACACTTAGTCGGATAAGACGACCGTATATGTAATCCCATCTCCGGAAGGATCCTAGCGTAACTGTTCGGTTCAACGGACTGGGAACCGTTGAACCGACGTTCAAACTATGGAACGCACCACATGCAGAGGCCAGTCTACTACTCGGCGAGTATCGTTAACAACGAGTACAGAATGTACAACGGGCGAGGGCAGTTTATGTTCAAATGAGTGTTCACAGTCCGTATCGAGTCGTAGGTTCGCGCTACCGACCCAGCTCCTCGTGAGCGCTCGCCAGATTCGAGGAGGCGAGCGCGCCGAGCAGCGAGAGCTCCCCGCCGAGTGCGGCGGTCGCGATGATCTCAGCGAGCGCGTCGGCGTTTGAGCCGGCGGGGTCGCCACCGCCACGCACCCCGATCACATCGAGCGATTCCGCCTGCGTCGGGAGCGTCGTCCCGCCGCCGACCGTGCCGACTTCGAGCGAGGCGATAGAGAGGGAGGCGTAGAGGGTGTCGCCGTCGTCGCGCACGTCGGCGGTCGTGATGGCGTTGCTCCCCTCGACGACCTGCGCGATGTCCTGTCCGGTCGCGAGGAAGGCCGCAGCGATGGTGTTGGCGGCGTGAGCGTTGAACCCCAGCGAGCCGGCTTTCGCACTGCCGACGAGATTCTTGCGTGTGTTCGCCTCGGCGATCGCTTCGGGCGTCGTGTTCAACACGTCGGCGACCGTCTCGCGCGAGAGCGTCACGTCGGCACTGACGGTGCGGCCGCGGCCGTTGACGGCGTTGACGGCGGCGGGTTTCTTATCGGCGCAGAGATTCCCCGAGAGCGCGACGAGTTCAGCGGGCGTCTCCGCCTCGATCCGTGCTGCGACCTCCCGCGTGGCGATGGTGGCCATGTTCATCCCCATCGCGTCCTTCGTGTCGTAGGCGAACCGGACGAAGACGCTGTCACCGACGACGTGCGGGGTTGCACTCGTGAGTTCGCCGTGGCTCGTCGTCGATTCGGCGGTCTCGGCGAGCGCGTCGGTGTGCTCACGGACCCACGCCGCGACCGCGGCGGCCTCGCCCACGTCGGCGACCCGGAACACCGGCGCGCGCGTCATCGCGTTCTGGAGGACGCGAGCCGTCGCGCCGCCGTCGCGTCGTATCGCCGCACAGCCGCGATTGACCGACGCGAGTAGCGCGCCCTCGGTCGTCGCGAGCGGGAGATACCGCTGGCCGGAGACCGCGCCGCCGTCCGTCTCGGCATCGTCGTCGTTGATCCGGATCGGCCCGACCATCCCCATCGGAACCTGTGCGCCGCCGATGAGGTTCTCGACGGCGGTCTCGGTCGCCCGCTCGGCGTCGAAGCTGTAGTCGGCGACGGTCGCCAGCTCAGTATCCGTCTCGTCGGCGAGGAGTCGCCGGCGGGCAGCGGCGGCGGTGGCGGCGTCGGCCTCGTCGTCGAGCTGGTGCAGTCGGAGGTCGCCGTCCTGAACGCGCCGGGCGAGCGTCTCCGGGGTCGGTGTCTCAGTCATACTGGAATGTCGAAGCGACGGCTCAAACCGTTTTGCATCCGGCTCAGTCACAGAGCGTTCGGCGGAGTCGCCGTGTCGCGAGCACCGGTGGGCGCTGTCCGACACGTCACGCCACACGAATCTTCGGCGAAACGATCACGAATTCGTATCGGCGTGCGTCTCAGTGGAGACAGTCTCTCGGCCCGAGAGGACGACGCGCAACCGTTGGCCATGTTCAAGATCGGGCGGAGAATCGTCGAGACGGAGGAGAAGCGTCCCGTCACCCGCATCGACCACCTGAGCGTCGATACCACGACTGGTGACGGCCGCTTCGATCCGGTCGAGACGAGCGTCGACCTCCGTGAGAACCGTCTCGATTCCCGGAGTATCCGCTGTCTCCGACTGGTCATCAGTCGGGTCGTCAGTCGCGGGCGACGCTGTCGTGTTCGATCTATCATCTGTCTCTTGCCGGGACGGAGCCGGCGCTTGATGTGGCCCCGGTGTGGCAGCCACCGAAAGCCGATCGCGAAGCGTCGCCAGATCAAGTCCCTCGGCATCGAGATCGATATCCCCGAGCCGCGTTACCGACGGCAGCGGGATCGCCTCGTCTGCGATTGCGTCGCCGAGGACCCCGTTCACGTTAGTGGTTCCTGACTGTACCCGGCGTGTCGTCGACTCGGTCACCCACGGTGGCGGTGTCCAGCCTGACTCGTCCAGAAGCGTGTAGCAGTCCGTCGTGTCCGTCGCCCAGACGAAACTGTCGTACTTATCCTTGTACTGATTCGCCGCGGCGCCCTGCTGATGCGTGATGACGACGTGGACCGGCGAGAGCGTCTCGACGGTATCGTCTATCGTCTCCGGCTCCGGATGGTTGCTGAGCGAGAAATCATAAGTCGTACACGCCGCGCTCGTCACCGGGGAACTCCCGCCGTTGATGAGCTGGACGAGCGTCGCGCCGGGATCGTCGGTAATCGCCTCGAAGAGGCGTTCGGCGCTCCCGTCGATCGGCACCTCCGGTCCTGCGATGGTCACACCATCCGTCGCCAGTACCGTTGTCGGGTCAGTAAACTCGGCGACTGTCTCGACGTTCGGAACGCTGTAGTCGAGTCGATCGTAGAGCTTCGCTGCGTGGCCAGCGAGCGTGATGGGCAGACGCTCGTCCCACTGGTCGGCGAGATGCCCGAGGAGGTATGCCACCTGAAGTCCGGTCAGGCCGCTGGCCGTCGCGAGGACAGTCGAGCCGGCCCAGACGCGTTCACAGATCGTCCCGACAGCGTCGGTGAGCGTCGCCTCGAAGGGCTCGCTCGTCGCAGCGGTCAGCACGAGGACATCGACATCCACGGGGAGGTCGTTATCGAAGCCGGGATAGCCAGCTGCGCGTCGGGACGTGAAATCGCCGGTGACAAGGATCGTTCGGCGCTCGTCGTCGTCGGTGACCTCGAAGAGGAAGCCCGCAGCGCCCGGCGTATGACCCGCTGGAACGGGATGGACGTGGAGACCGGACACGATCTGGGTCCACTCTCCAATCGGTTCCAGCTGGTCGAGCACGCGATTTGTATTCGAGAGATCGTAGTGGTCCGCCCCGGCGGCGAAGACATCCTCGAGCATGGTCGCCGTATCGGTGGCGGCGTACACCGGTGCGCCATGGGCGAGAGCGTCGCCGAGT
>PXQU01000008.1 GCA_003021785.1 Halobacteriales archaeon QH_7_65_31
GTCGAGCCGGATGAAATGCGGCGCGTAGACGATGGCGTCCAGCCCGCGCTGTTTCGCCCGACGCACGACGCGCTCGTCTAAGATCTTCACGTGGGGATCGACCCGGAACACAGCCGATAGTGGAGCGAGCCCGGCTTATCGGTTTCCGTCGACGGCGTATCCCGAACGTATAAATGCGATCGGGAGGAGACTCGTCGTATGTGGTCGTGTGCAATCGACGGCTGTGGCACGGAGACAGAGCGTGTCGAAGACCTCGTCGTCCATCAGGCACAAGACCACGAGCGCGTCCAGTGTCCGGTGTGTGCGACGGTCCTTCCGGACGGCTACTTCGCCATCAAACACACCTTCGAAGAGCACAGCCGGACGGACTTCATGCGGGCGTACGACGCCAACTCGAAGGACATCCGCCAGCGTGAGTCAGTCATCGAGGCAGTCGAGTCCCGCGCCGACATCGAAGAGGTGCTCTCGCGGCTCGACGCCGACGCTCAGCCCACCGAGTCACGCGCCTGAGACCGTCCGCGCGGCGAGCGGACGCGGTCGATAATCGCCCGCCGTCGGTATGCACGTCGCGGTCAGCCGTCCTCGCCGGCTGGTCGCGTCGGCGTCGTCTCGCGCACGAACAGCAGGCTATCGAACGCGGTCGGAAGCTCACGGCGCTCGTTATGCGCATCGACGCCGTCGGTATCCGGGTCGTCGGGCCCGTCCGGCCCGTAGTAGACTGCCCCGAGCTTCCGCTTGAATCGCGGTCTGGCGAGCCACGCTCTGAGGTCACCTTGTCCGGTGAGCGGGAGATGAAGTAGGTCGTCCCCCGTCGAAGCGAACGCGCGCGTGATCGAGTCACGAGGCGGCTCGTCGAGCGACCACGTGGCCAGCCGGCTGTCGTCACTCAGTCCCGGCCCGATGGCGCGGAACGAGCCGCCGCGGAAATCGACGCCGACTGCGTGGTAGTCGTCGCCGTACCGCTCGTCGAGATAGCTTCCGAGGGCCGGGGCCGGACCGGTCCGTGCCCCGCAGTTGTCCGTCCGACACAGGTGGCTGTCGTGTGCCAACAGCACCGCCCGGTCGGCGTCCTCGTGTCTCAGCAGCCACGCGACGTTATCGGCCATCGCCTCGTCGCGGACCACCATCGATGCCTGTACCCCGTCCGTCTCACGAGCGATTCGCCGTCGCCGGACCTGTGCTATCACCCGAAGACAGCGCCCGACTCGCGTCACTCGCTGCTCGCTCGTCTCCGCTCTCCACGCGTCTGCTCGGGCGTCGAACGCGCGGGTGAGCCGGTCGAGCAGGCGGTCGGTCGCAGCCGGATCGTGCGCGCTCATATGCTGGTCGGTGGTGTCGCCCTCGTCGTCGGCCGCCGCGAGATCGGACGCGAGCTCACCGCGCAACTCGGGTGCGACCGCGGTGAGGAGGTCGTCGAGTCGCGCGACCGCTCCGTGGGTGTACTGTGCGTCGATACCGTGGAACCGGACACGGTCGTCGATCGGTCTCCCCTCGTTGAACTCCCGGAGCCAGTCGAGGAGCGCGACCATCGACTCGGTCGTGTATATCCAGAAGTTCGTCGCGTCCAGCAGTGCGACCGGGTCGCCCTCGCCACGGAGCACGTAGTCGTTCACGGCGAACGTCTCGGGAAGATTCGCTTCGAGCGCGACCACTCGGAGCCCCCGTCGTTCAACGAGCCCGCGAATCAGTCGGTGTCTGAGCCGGTGGAACTCCCTCGTGCCGTGCGTCGATTCACCGAGACCGACGATGCGCGCGTCGGCGAGTGTATCGAGAACCGGCTCAGTGTCTGTGAGCGGTGCGTACGGATCGGTCGTCGTCAGTTCGGTCGCACGGTCGGTGAGTGCGGCCGTCGGTGCATCTGTCGTGTCTGTCGAATCGTCGTGCATTCGTTGCTGTCGTGTCGCTGTCGCTGTCGCTCGCAGTCGGTGCTGGCCGCGATGGCCCCGCCCGCAGCTGCACTCAGCAACGAATCTGCTTCATCGGTCACGGATCGATCACACTCGATAATAGCTCTTCGGGACGATCTGGGCCACTCGTCGGAATTTCAGCGTTGATACCGCTCCACCGGAGAGCGTCGTATCGGAGAACGAACCAGTACCGACCGAACGAGCGCCTATCGCTCCTCGGAGTCGAGCACGCGAATCTGGTCGCCACGCACCGTCACCGGGATCGGAACGGTCGCCTCGTGTAGCTCGACGGTGACCTGATCTTTCCCCTCGTCGATGCGCTGGACCTGTGCCTTCTCGCCCTTGAACGGGCCGGCGACGAGTTCGACGATGTCGCTCTCGGCGATTCCCTCCACGTCCGGCTTGGGCGAGAGGAAATGCTCCACCTCGGCGATACCGGACTCGCCCGGGACGACGCCCCGCGAGTGCGGAATCTCGTCGAGGATGCGCTCGAAGACGGAGCTGTCGTCGGCCTCGACCATCACGTAGGAGGTGAGCGAGTCGGGCGCGAGCGCGGCGTGGATCGACTCCTCTTCCTTGCTCATGATCATGTCCGCGACGGTCCGCTCCTGTGAGGCGGTAGTCTTGACGGCGAAGATCCCCATCAGAGACCCGCCCCCGGAACGAACGACATGAGGAGGAAGATGACGAAGCCGAGCAGGCCGACCAGTGCGACGCCGGCTCCCGCGATCAGCGCGACGCGGGAGAACTCCTCCCACGACGGGGTGCTCGCGAGCTTCAACACCCGCACGTAGCTGTTCAGATCGAAAGGTACGTCCATACGCGCAGTTCCGTGGCCGGCTTTCTATACCTGTTGGTCTCCGCCGTCGTTCGACCGCAGTGCGCGAGGGTATCAGTCGATGAACTCGGTCTCCTCGTCGTTGGTCGTGCGCTCGCCAGCCTGCTCGGCCGCCGAGCGGTCGCCCGCACGGCGGCCACCCGCGCCGATATCACGCTGGCTGGCCTGCTCGCGCTCGGCCTCGGTCTTGCCGTAGATCTGTGGTGACTCGACGCCGGTGACGACGATCATCGTCTCCATCTTCCCCTCAAACTCGTTGTTGACGGACGCGCCCCAGATGATGCGTGCGTCGGGGTCGATGCGGTCGTATATCTCCTCGACGACGCCTTCCGCCTCGTCGATCGACATATCGGAACCGCCGACGACGTTGACGAGTGCGGAGTTCGCGCCGTCGAACTCCACGTCCAGCAGCGGCGACCGCAGCGCCGACCGGATCGAGTCCTGCGCTTTGTTCTCCGAATCGGACTCGCCCACCCCGATCATCGCGACACCGCCGTTCTCCATGATCGTCTTCACGTCGGCGAAGTCGACGTTGACCAGCCCGGGCTTCGTGATGAGCTCGGTCATCCCCTTCACCGAGCGCATCAGCACGCGGTCGCAGATCTTGAACGCGTCCTGCAGCGGGAGGTTCGGTGCGAAATCCAGCAGTCGATCGTTCGGAATGACGATGACTGTGTCCGAGACGGCGCGCAGCCGCTCCAGTCCGGCGTCGGCGTTCGCGCGCCGGCGTTCACCCTCCGCCGTGAACGGGACCGTCACGATGGAGATGGTGAGCGCGTCCTGCTCCTGTGCGGCCTGTGCGACGACCGGCGCGGAGCCGGTCCCCGTCCCGCCGCCGAGACCGGCGGTGATGAACACCATATCCGAGCTGTCGATCGACGCCTGAATGTCCTCGATGTTCTCCTGTGCCGCCTCCTCACCGATTCGGGGGACCGAGCCAGCGCCGCGTCCGCCCGTGCGCTGGCGACCCATCAGGATCTTCGTGTCGGCTTCGACCTCGGTCGCGAGATGCTGTGCGTCCGTGTTGGCGGCCACCAGCTTCGCGCCGTGGATCCCCTCCTCTGCTATCCGGGTGACGGTGTTGCCCCCCGCGCCGCCACAGCCGACGACGGTGATCTTCGTCTCTAAGTCCTTGACGACACTCGCCAGCTCGTCGTCGGTCATGGTCCCCGACGCGCTCGGGGACTCCTCGGTCTCGACCGCCGCCGACTCCGCCCGATCCGTCGGCTGAGTCGGCTGGGTCGATTCGTCCGTCTCTTCGGCTTCGTCGATGGCGTCGTCGATGATAGAATCCATTATGTGCCTGTTTGCGGCATGTAGGTATTGTATCTTTCCCTGCCTCGGTTCGAGCAGCGGTGGTTCTGTGTCGTCGGTGTCTCTCGGCTATCACCGGCGATAAACTACATAGCGCGATATCAAACGCACCAATATCCGATCACCGACGATCGCTGTTCGCGATCCGACTGCTGCCCGAGCACGCCAAGATTAACTGTGTGGCCAGACAGCATCGAGTATGAGCTGGCGAGCAATCGTGTTCGACCCGCTCGCGCCGCCCGCCAGCCAGCTGGCCGGATAGCCGCAGCACTCGTCTCGTTTTCGATTATCGGCTATCCGCACGCGAATGACGCTTCACCACCGACCGCATCTGCGGTCACTCGACCACTCGTATCGCTCGATACCCACACACCGACGGGGGTCGCGATGAGCGACGGCTCCGTCTGGCGGAATCGGAGCTTCGTCGCCTTCCTCGCCGGCCAGTTCGCGACGAACGCCGGCGACAGCCTCTACACCGTCGCACTGCTGTGGCTCACGCTTCAGCTCACCGGCTCGTCGACTGTCGTCGGAGCCGTCAACGCCATCCTCCTGTTGCCGTGGCTGTTGCAGGCGCTCGCGGGACCGCTCGTCGACCGTCTGTCGTTGCGCCCGCTGCTCGTCGGCTCACAGCTCGTACAGGGCGCGGGCGTCCTCGTCCTTCCGCTCGCGTACGCGACTGGCCGGCTCACCGTCGGCGTCATCGTCGCGGTCGCGACGCTGCTGATGCTCGCGTCGCTCGTCATGACACCGATGGAGTCGGCGCTGCTCCCGCGTATCGTCGCTGACGACCGGCTCTCTCAAGCGAACTCCGCGCTCGCGACGGTCACCCTCGGACTGGACATGGTGTTCGACGCGCTCGGCGGGGCGTTCATCGCCCTGTTCGGGGCGACGGCGCTGTTCGTCTTCGACGCCGGCACGTTCCTTCTCGCGGCCCTCCTGTTCGCCACCGTCGCTATCGGGCCGCTTCCAACGGCATCGAGCGACGAGACCAGCCCGAACCGCCCACTGTTACGCGCGTATCTCGCCGATCTCCGCGTCGGCGTCGACGCGCTCCGCGGGACGGCGTTCGTCGAACTGACCGCCCTGACCGCGCTGGCGAACTTCACGACCGGTGTGACGCTCGCCGTTCTCCCGGCGTTCGGGGCCGGGTTCGACGGGACACAGCTGTACGGGTTCGCCCTCGACGGGGCGATTCTCTACGGCGCGATGCTCGGCGCGCTCGGTAGCGGCCGGCTCCTCGGCTCTGTGCTCGGCCCGCGATTCGAGACGATGCCGTACGGGCGATTCTCCGTCGTCGGCAACGCGGTCAGCGGCGTCGCGTGGCTCGTGTCTGTCCTCGTTCCCGGGCCAGCCCTCACGGTCGCTCTGTTCGGCGTGGCGTGGATCCCGGTCGGGATCAGCGGCGTGCTCTCCTCGACGCTCCGTCAGCAGCTGTTCCCGACCGAACAGCTCGGGCGCGTCTCGGCGGTGAAGGGGACCGCGTCGGGCGCGACCCTCCCGCTCGGCTCGCTCGTCGGCGGGGCCGTCGGAAGCGCGCTCGGGATCGAGGTGACGCTCGCGCTCGCTGCGCTCGGCTTCGGGCTTGCAGCACCATACGTCGCGCTCCGTGGTCCGTTGCGACGGCTTCCGTCCGTCTCGGACGCCGAGCCGGCGGATTTCGGCCTGTAGTCGCGCCCCGGTTACTCTATCGGGAACCGCTCCGTTCGGGTCTCGTGGACGACCTCCGGCTCGATGGTTCGGCCGTCCACCTCGACCGACTCGCCGGCGGCGAGCGCCCCGAACGCCGGTCCCTCGCCGACACCGAGGGTCGCGGCCTTCTCGGGGCTGAACTGCTCGTCTCGTGCGATGACGGCACGCTCCTTCACCTCGACCGTCTCGTAGCTCGATTCCAGTACCTCGGCGAGCGCGGCGACGACCCGATCGAACCTCGACTCGTCCGTGAGTCCCATCTGTCCGGTCGGACGCGTCCCGCCCTGTTCGGTCTCGTACGCGAGGGCGTGTGAGCCGACGGCCGCGCGTGCGGCGTCGGTGTCGATGTTCGCCGCCTCCTCTGTCAGCGTCTCTGGGAGCGCTCGCACGACGAACTCCCCCTCGTACGCCGTCGCCGGCGCGCCGAACCGCAGCCCGTCCGCGACGGTCGTCATCGCCGATTCGATCGCCTCGACGGTCGCCAGCGGCACGCCGTCGGTCGTCTGCGTGAACGTCTCGCTCACGACGCGGTAGCCGAGCGACTCGATGACCTCACACACCACCGGGTACTCGCCCTCGACGACGGCGTGGCGTGCTCCCGACCGCTCGAAGGCCGCCCGTATCACGTCGGTCGCCTCCCGCGGGTGGGCCATCTCGGCGAGCGACCAGTCGACGAGCATGTGTCCCGGCGACCAGTCCGTCTCCCGCGCGATGCGCTCGAAGCGCGGGACGTAGTGACCCCCACCGATACCGACGAACGGCCGCTGTGACGCCGGCGGCTCCCGGCAGTCGAGGATCGCCCGCGCGACCGCCCGCGCGCCTGCGGAGTCGTTCCACTCCGTCTCACTGCTCCCGAGTTCGACGAACAGCGACGGGCAGTCGATGTCCGTCGGCCCGTGGTGGGTACACTCGATGGCCGTCCCGTACCCATCGGGCGCGTGTCGCTCAAAGGCGTCGAGCAGTGCCCCCAGCGAGTCGGGAGCAGCGCCGGCAAAGCTGGCGTCACTGCCGCCGTGTTCGGCCGGCCCGGCGTTGCCCGTCGGATGTGCCGTCAACAGCGGGCCGGTGTCGCCGGCGTGGCGGCTGGCGACGAACAGCCGGTCTGGATCGTCGAACGCCGACGCGAGGCCCGTCGCGTTGATATGGAGCGCGTCGAACGTCCGGAGTTCGATCCCGTCGCTGCGATACACCGTCCCGCCGCCCGCGCCGTCGGGCCGATCCGTGTCCTCGTGTTCGGTCCACGAGCCGAGCGCGAGCAGCTGCTCGCCGATCCGTTCCGAGGCGCTGTCCGCACGCGAGACGACGACTGCGAGCATACGCTCACCTTCGCCGCCGCGAGTAACTGTGTTCCGTTCCGACGCCCGCCTCTGGTGGCCGCCCTGTGCTCCGAACTCAGCCGCGGAGCGATTCGACCGGCGGCTCCCACGCCGCGCGGTAGGCCGGGTAGAGTCCGCCGACGAGTGCGATGAGTATCCCGAAGCCGAGTGCGCCGACGGCGACGACGCCGTTCGTCGGAACGAGCACGGCAGCCAGCGGGAGTCTGGTCCCCAGCGCGACCCCGACGACGACGGTCGTCCCCAAGAGCGCTCCGAGCGCCCCGCCGCCGACGCCGAGCAGCGTCGTCTCGACGAGCAGCGTCCGAAGCACCTCGTCGCGGTGGATCCCGACGGCCCGGAGGACACCGATCTCACCGCGGCGCTCGGAGACCGTCATCAGCATGACGTTGAAGATGGAGACGCCGGCGACGATCAGCGAAATGCCGGCGATCGCGAGCAGAAACCCGTTCAACAGCGCGAAGAACTCGGTGATCCGAGAGAGCACGCTCGTCAGCGAGAGCACGGAGACCCGCTCCTCGCGGCCGTTCAGCCGCTCGCGGACGCCGGCAGCGATCGCGCGGGCGTCGTCGGCGGAGTCGGCCTGCACGACCACCTGCGTGTAGTCGTCGTCGACGAACTCCCCCGGCGGGAGCACGACCGCCGATCCCGGTCGAATCGGCGAAAAGGTTCCCTCGGAGTCGATGACGGCGAGGACGCGGTAGCGGTTCGTCTCGATCTCGACGGTCGAGCCGACCCGAGCGCCCAGCTCCGCGGCGAGGTCGTCCCCGATGACGGCCCCCTGTCGAAGCGAGTCGGGGACCCCCTCGACGCTGAACAGCGAGCCGGGCCGGGTCGTCCCGTAGAGCTGGCCGAACGACTGGCCGTCGGGACCGGTGACGCTCGCGCCGCCGGACTTCAGCGGGATGACCGTCCCGCCGCCGGCAGCGGCCTGTCGTATCGTCTGGATCTCCCGCTGATCGAGGTTCTCTCCGCCGTCACCGGGCGTGATGATGACCTGATTCCCCAGCCCGCCGAGTTCAGATAATGCGGCAGTCTGGAGGGCCGTCCCGAGCATCCCGAGCGTGACGACCGCGAAGACGCCGATGACGATACCGAGCATCGCGAGCCCGGCGCGGAGCCGCTGGCGCGAGAGGTTCCGGACGGCGAGCGAGGCCGCGGGAAACCGGTCGGACAGCCGGGCGACCAGCGTCGACTCGTCGGTCGTCACGGGCGTTCCGCCAGTCTCACTCATGTAACACCCCGTCGACCAGCCTGACGGTCCGGTCGGCGTACTCCCCGACGAGGGCGTCGTGCGTGACGGCGACGACCCCGACGCCGCCCTCAGCGATCGTCGCGATCTCCCCCAGCACGGTCTCGCCGGTGTCGCGGTCGAGGTTGCCGGTCGGCTCGTCGGCGAGCAGCACGTCCGGCTCGTTGATCAGCGAGCGAGCGATGGCGACCCGCTGTTTCTGCCCGCCGGAGAGCTCGTCGGGCGTGTGTCCGAGCCGGTCGCCGAGCCCGACGCGATCGAGCAGATCGACCGCGCGATCGGTGGAGTCGGTCTCCAGAAAGCGGGTCGGCAGCCGGACGTTCTCCACCGCCGAGAGCGTCGGGATGAGATGGAACTCCTGAAACACGAAGCCGACGCGCTTGCGCCGCACGTCGGTCCGCTCGCTCGCGGACAGCCCCGCGACCGGCGAGCCGAGCAGCTCGACGCGGCCGGTCGTCGGATCGTCGAGCAGGCCGAGCATGTTCAGCATGGTCGACTTCCCGGAGCCGGACGGGCCCATGATGGCCGTCACTTCCCCACGCTCGACGGTGAACTCCACGTCGTCCAGCGCGGTGACCGTCCCACCGCCTCCGGCGTACTGCTTGGTGACGCCGTCGAGTCTGAGCGGCGGGACCGGTCTCGTGGCTCGCTCGACACGCGGGACCGCTTCGGCGGCAGCGTCGTCGCTCATCGGTAGCGGCCGGAGCTGAACGCGACCAGCGGCGCGGTGACCAGCAGCCACACGCCGACGGCGATGGCCGTAACCGCGTTTCCGGTGAGCACGCCTCCGTCACTGCCGTCGTCGCTGACCGGTGCAGCCACCTCGACCGTCGTCGTCCGGCGCTCGCCGGCGGTCGTGTACCGTATCTCGATCGGAACGCTGGTGACGTTCGCCGTATCGACCCTCGCGGTCAGCTCGAACGGGGCGAACTCGCTGGGACCGACGGTTCCGAGGAACTGGTCTCGACCGGGGTACGCGGGCGCTGCGTAGCTCCCCTCGCCGACGCCGATGACGACCCCGCTGACCTCGCCGTCGCCGACGTTCCCGAGGTTTCCGGAGAGCTGGAGCCGCTCGTCCTCGATACTGAGACTCAGCCCGGTGACCGACACCGCGCCCGTCGGCCGTTCGAGGTCGTACCGCTGTGTGGTCTCGCCGCGCTCGCCGTCGATCTCGTACGTCGCGGTGAACCGGAGCGCGGAACTGTCGACGGCGGAGAGATCGACCGTCACGCCCGCCGACGAGCCGGGCGCGATACTGTCGGCGACGGCGGTCCGGCCGACGTCGGTCGCGACGCTCCCGTTCGGCAGACGCGGGACGAGCACCACGTCCTCGATCGCCGCGTTGCCGAAGTTCGTCACCGTCACGCTCGCCGGACCGCCCCGTTGGCCGGCGTCGTCACCGTCGGAGGACTGGAGCGTACTCCCGCCGCCGAGCGCGCCGGCGATCCCGCCGACTCCACCGACGTCACCGCCCGCGGGCTGCTGGTCGGTCGTCGCTCGACCGACGCGGACTCCCACGTCCTCTCGCAGCGGCTCGACCGACACCGAGCGCGTCACCGTCTCCGTTGCTCGCGAGCCGACGGCGGTCGTGTACGTGACTTCGGCCGTGAGATCACGCACGCCGTCGCTCTGCGGATCGAGGCTGAAGTTCAGCGTCTGGACCGCTCCCGCGGCCAGCGTCGGCACTGTCCGCCGGGTTCGTTCCCCATCCACGTCGACGAACGCGACGGTGATGTCCCGAAGCGGTGCTGTCGTCGGGTTCGAGAGCGTCACGGCGGCAGCGGAGTCCACCCCTTCCACGAGTCCGTCCACGTCGGTCTCGATCTGCGGCGCGCCGGACTCGACGGCTATCGACAGCGGTCGGCTGACGGTCGTTCGCTCGCCGTCGTCGTCGGAGACGGTCGCGCGCACGGTGACCTCCCGCGTCCCGCGCTCTTGGAACGTGACCGTCACCGGGACCGAGAGGGTCTCACCGGGCGAGAGCGAGCCGAGGTCCGTCGCGGTCCCGAGCCGGTCGCCGTTCTCGTCGACGACCTCGACGCGTTCGAGCGTCGCTGCGGAGCTACTTCCCGCGGAGAGCCGGACCGTCGCGTCGATCGTCGTCGGTGCGCCGGCCGCCGGGGCTGTCGGTGAGACAGTCGCGTCGGTGATTGTCACTCGGTTATCTGGAATCGTCCCACCGGCGAAGCCGGGGGCAGCCGCGACGAAGAGCAAGCCAGCGAGCACGAGGGCTGTGCCACGAGCGTGAGCCATTGGTTGCCGCGGGTACGGGCTGGACGGCTATGAGTCCTTTCGCGCTCGCGGGTGTTCGAGACCGCTCTCCGTTCGCATCCGAGGGAGCGAGGTGTCCGATGGAGCCGCTACGTGTCGGCGATGTCCACGACCTCATAGCTGAGGTTCTGCTCCCGGAGCTTGTCGGTGTGTGTCGAGAGCAGGTCCGTCGACGACACCAGCAGTATGTCGAGTCCCTTCGCTGCCGCCTCCCGGACGGCCGACGGGGTTCCGAAGCGGATGTCGGGCGCGATCTCCGCCGCCTCCGCGACGGCGATGGCCTCGACCCCGTTCACCGCGATCAGATCGTGTCGCTCGGCTATCTCAGCGACCCGCCGCGAGTCCACCGCTGCACTTCCGCCGTCCTGAACCTGTGGCACTGACACGGCCGTCACCGAACCCAGCTCGTAGTTGAGGACCCCGTCGAAGTCCGTGATTCCGACGTCCTGTCCTTTCCTCGCATCCGTCACCGCGACTGCAGTCGCCGTTCCGGTCGCTCCGGACACGGCTCGCAACACGCCGTCCTGCATCGACAGCGATACCGTCTCTCCCTCCTCGATCGCCGTCGTCGCGATCGCGGTCTCGATCTCGACCTGTCCGATGACGTCCTCAGAGACGTGCTCGATGAACTGACGAAGCTCGTCGGTCTGTGAGATCAGCCAGTCGACGCCTTCCTTCGTCACCTCGTACCGCCCGCGACCGTGTTTGTTGACGTACTCGTGTTCGATCAGGTCTTGGAGGTAATCGCTGACGGCCTGTGCGGTAACGCCGATCGCGTCGGCTATCTCCTGTTGGTTCACGGCGGGCTGTCGTTCCGCGATCTGAACGAGAATCTGATATCTGGTGGCGTTCCGTTTGCTCCGGAGGACGCCGGATTCCTCGGAATCACCCGCGTTCTTCGCCATTACACCGGGTTCGGGCGAAAAAGCAAAGTGACTTTGGGTTACCTCGCCTGCGGTCGGACACGACGCACGCTCACACAGTATTGCAGTCGCGTTGAGGTGCTACCGTACTACTTCGCGATGTGAGAGCCGAGCCGACCGAGGGAGCCGCCCTTCTCACTGTCACACAACAAGATCGCGAACTCCTCAGATTAATCAGAGAGCACGTCTGCCACAGCGGCTCCCGTCTACTGACCGATGCCGTTCCAGCGGTTCTCGGTTCGCGCCCGGTCCAGAGCCGAAACGACCGAAAATACGCGGTACAGATCCGCTGAGCTCGCTGTGGTCTCAGTCGGTTTCTCCGATTTGCTATCGTCGCATACAGTTTATACCTACCGACGCCGGGCGTATTTTGTTCACCGAGGGCGTCCACACGAGTAATGAAGGAGTACGAGCGCGAGATACTGCTCGAACGGATCGGGCGCGAGAGTGCCACCGTCGGCGCGTCGATCCCGGATCAGATCGACGTACAGGGTGAACGGCTCGATCTCCAGTCGTTCGTCTTCGAGATCAAACGCCGCGAGACGATACCGAGCGGCGAGCGTGAACGGGTGGAGCGCGCGAAGAAGAACCTCCGCCGCGAGCGACTCCAGCGCAAACAGCGTATCGAGGGCGAAACGGACGAGCAGCTCACCTTCGAGACCGGCGAGCGACTGGCCGAGGCCATCATCGGTATCGATCGCGCGCTCGCGGCACTGGAGTCGCTCCGTCCGACGGACATCGAGGGGGAACGCGACCGACAGGAGACCGCCGACACGAAACGCTGGCTCGACTTCCTGAAGCAGGCGCTCGGACACGAGGACAGCTCACAGCTGGGTGGCCGATGAGCCGGAACGCTGCCGTCGCCGACCGGCTCGACGAGATGGCCGACCGGCTCGAAGCGACCGACGTCGCGTACAAGCCTCGCGCCTACCGACAGGCCGCCGACAACATCCGCGGCCACACCGTCGCCGTCGAGACGCTCGCTGAGGACGGCGTCGACGGAGTCAAACAGATCGACCGCGTCGGCGACGCCATCGCACAGAAGGTGATCGAGTATCTCGACACCGGACGGATCGAGGAGTTAGAAGAGCTCCGCGAGGAGCTTCCGGTCGATATCGAGGCGATCACACGCGTCGCAGGCATCGGCCCGAAGACCGCCGCCGATCTCTACGAGGCGCTCGGCATCGAGGATCTGGACGATCTCGAAGCCGCGGCCGAAGCCGGTGAGATCCAGACGGTGAAGGGGTTCGGCGCGACGACGGAACAGAACATCCTCGACGGCATCGACTTCGCCCGCGAGAGCCACCAGCGCGAGCTACTCGGTGACGCGCGGCCGCTCGCCGACCGGCTTCTCGGCTCGCTTCGCGAGTTCGACGTCGTCGACGCCGCCGACACCGCCGGCTCGCTCCGACGCTGGCGGCCCACCGTTGGCGACGTCGACCTGCTCGCGGCCAGCGACGACAGCGAGACGGTCGTCGAGCAGTTCACCGACCTTGACGGTGAGATCATCGAGGCCGGCACGTCGAAAGCGAGCCTCCGCGTCGACGGACTGCGCGTCGATCTCCGCGTCGTCGCCACCGAGGAATGGGGGAGTGCGCTTCAGTATTTCACCGGCAGCCGCGACCACAACATCGTGGTCCGGAATCGCGCGCTCGACACGGGGCTGAAGGTGAACGAGTACGGTATCTTCGACGTGGCCGACGTCGACGATCCCGACGCCGGCCAGTGCGTCGGAAGCAGGGTCGCCGGCGAGACGGAGCGCTCGATGTACGAGTCGCTCGGACTCGATCACGTCCCCCCGGAGCTTCGCGAGGACCACGGCGAGATCGACGCCGCGGCCGCCGGTGATCTCCCGACGCTCATCGAGGAGGGCGAGCTTCGCGGTGACCTCCACCTCCACACCGACGCGTCCGACGGACAGAACTCCGTCGCCGAGCTGATCGCCGCCGCCGAGGCGTTCGGCTACGAGTATCTCGCCGTCACCGATCACGCGACTGGTTCGGGGATGGTCGGCGGCGTCGGCGTCGATGACGACGACCTCCTCGCTCTCGCCGAGACGGTCCGGGACGCGGCACGCGACACCGACCTCCGCGTGTTCACCGGCGTCGAAGCGAACATCGGCGAGGACGGCTCCGTCAGCGTCGACGACGACGTGCTCGCCGAGCTGGACTGCGTCGTCGCCTCGCCACACGCTGCCCTCGATGGTGATGGAACCGAGCGGCTCGTCGCCGCCGTCGAACACCCCGAGGTGAACGTCCTCGGCCACCCGACCGGGCGACTGTTGAACCGACGCTCTGGTCTCGACATCGACATGGAGCGACTCGCCGAGACTGCCGTCGCCAACGACACCGCACTCGAAATTAACGCGAACCCGAGCCGGCTCGATCTCCGCGGCGACTACGTCAAGCAGGCCGTCGAAATCGGCGCGACGCTCGCCATCGACACCGACGCCCATCAACCGTCGAGTCTAGATCTTGCCCGGTTCGGCGTCCACACCGCCCGTCGCGGCTGGGCGGAAGCCGACGACGTGCTCAATACGCGTGACGCCGACGGAGTGGCCGACTTTCTCGACGTATGAGCGAGCGCACAGATGGGCCGTTCCTGCTCGACGTGATGTGTGGGAAGCTGGCCACGATGCTCCGCTTCTGTGGCTACGACGCCGCTTACGCCCGCGACCGGGGCGTACAGGACGACGACGCGCTGCTCGAACTCTCCTGCACCGAGAACCGAACGCTCGTCACGCGCGACGTGGCACTGGCCGACCGCACCGACGACGCCGTTTGCCTCACTGAGCGCGACACCGACGATCAGCTGCGCGAGCTCGCCGCTAAAGGAGTGGAGATCTCGCTCGATCCGGAGCCGGACCACTGTGGTGACTGTAACGGTCCCGTCGAATCGGTCGAACCGGGTGAACCGACGCCCGACTACGCTCCGTCGACCGAGGCGTTCGATATCTGGCGCTGTCGAGAGTGCGGACAGCACTTCTGGAAGGGATCACACTGGACAGCGGTGCGAGACCGACTCGCGAGGATCTAGCGTTCGGGGGTCCACTGCTCGCAGGCGTCCATGTCGTCCATGATCTCCTCGTGGAGCCCGCAGTACGGCTGGAGTCCGTCGTCCGTCCGGACGTACTTGAACTCCGAGCAGTTCCCGCAGTAGCGGTCACCGACCCCTGACTCCCGATCCGATGTGGACAGCCGATCGACCTCGGCGGTCGGATCAGGAGACGACCCGCCCACTTCGCGTATCCGCTCGGTCGTAGCTCCGCCGTCGGAGCCGAGGACCTGCCCGCCGCCGGAGTTCGGTCTCGACGTACCCGTCGATCCGTCGGGGCCGTTGGTCTGCGTCTCGGCGTTGCCGTCGGGGGTCCCACCGAGCAGACCGATACCACCGAGCCCCTCTCGGAGCCGATCGTTGGACACCTCGACGACGCGCGTCTCCCCCTCGCGGGTCACCTCCAGCCGGACGGTCCCGCCGGGATCGTTGCGCGCCTTGAAGTTCGCGACCGCGACGAAAAGGCTCCAGAACGTCGTGATGACGCCGACGAAGTACACCGCCGTCACGGGGAGCGTGTAGTCGGGCGTCATCCCGAACCAGTTGTCGGGGTAGACGCTGACGAACATCACGACACCGACGACGGCGATCGCCGCGCCGACCCAGCTGGCGACCTGCACCGTTCGGGTCGCCTTCGGAAGCACGGTCATCGCGCCGAGGAAGATCGCGGGCAGTCCGAGTCCGGCGAACACGCCCGCGAGCGTCCGCGTCGCCACCACGTCGAACCCCGCGACGCCGCCGCCACCGGAGGAGGTCCCGAGCACGATCCCGATAACCGTGCACACGGCCCCGGCGGCGAACAGGCCGAGACCGGCGTAGAGCCGCTGTCGCCCCGGACCGCTCGCCCCACCGTCGTACACGTCAGCGAGGCTGGTCATACCGGTAGTTTCGTACCGACTCGTAAAAAACCGTGTCAGACGCTCGGCATACGAGCGCCACCGTATGAAAAAGCCCTTGATAGTCGCCAGCGGAGCATACTGGATATGAAAGCAGTCGTCCTCGCCGGCGGATACGCGACTCGCCTCTGGCCCATCACCAGACACCGTCCGAAGATGCTCCTCCCCATCGGTGAGACGACCGTCATCGACCGCGTCTTCGCGGAGCTGGAAGCCGACGACCGCATCGACGAGGTGTTCGTCTCCACGAACGAGGCGTTCGCCGGCGAGTTCGAGGCGTATCTCGCCGACGCCGACTTCGAGAAGCCGACCCTCTCGGTCGAGGACACCACCGGTGAGTCGGAGAAGTTCGGCGTCGTCGGCGCGCTCGGCCAGCTCGTCGACAGAGAGGAGATCGCCGACGATCTCGTCGTCGTCGCCGGTGACAATCTCATCGGCTTCGACGTCGCTGATTTCCTCGACGCGTTCGAATCCCACGACAGCCCGACGCTCGCTGCCTACGATGTTGGCGCTCGCGACAAAGCGACCGCGTACGGCGTCATCGACATCGAAGACGACCGCGTCGTCGACTTCGAGGAGAAACCCACCGACCCGCCGAGCTCGCTCGTCTCCATCGCCTGCTACGCTTTCCCGCAGGAGAGCCTCCGCTTCGAGGAGTATCTCGCCGACGGCAACAACCCCGACGAGCCGGGCTGGTTCATCCAGTGGCTCGTCGAACACGACGAGGTGTACGCGTTCCCGTTCGACGAGGCGTGGTTCGATATCGGCACGCCGGAGTCGTATCTCGCGGCCGTCGGGTGGGCGCTCGACGGCGACTCGCTCGTCAGCGACGACGCCGTCGTCATCGACTCCGAGATCGGCGAGAACGTCCACGTGATGGCCGGCGCACGCGTCGTCGACTCCACGCTCTCGGACACCGTCGTCTTCGGGAACGCTACCGTCCTCGACTGCGAGATCCACGACTCCATCATCGACGAGGAGACGAAGATAGAGGATATTGACCTCGCTGGCGCGCTCATCGGCGCGCACTCGCAGCTGGGACACGGCACGTAGTCGCCCCGGAACGTCACTCCAACTGCGCGTCCGTAATCTCGACGTGACCCCTGTCGCCTTCCCACGCGGTCTCGTACCCCAGCTCGACCCGTCGGTCCATATGCGGCCCGTCGACGACGAACGTCTCGAACTCCCCGCCCTCGCCGAGGAGATGGACGCCGTACTCCTCGTTGAGTGCTTCGAGCTCGGCGATCGCGTCCCGGTCGAGGGTGCGTCCGAGCCACGATTCGTCGAGTCCGTACGCCGCCACCTGAATGACGACGATCTCGAAGCCGGCGTCGAGCATCGCGTCGGCGAGCGCGCGCGGCTCCTCCCGCCAGAGCGGCGCGAACAGCTCGGCGTCGAGCCGGTCACACATCGCCTGAATGCGTGTGGTCTGGTACTCGCTTTCAACTGCGCCGGCGGTCACACCGCCGATTCCGTCCCACTCGTCGGCCAGCGTCCCGAGCGCCTGCTCTAAGGGTTCGAGCTCGGCGTCGCCCCGCTCGCCCGAGTCGACGACACTGTCTGTCTCGAAATCTCCCGGCTCCACCTCCAGCAGATCGATCCCGATCGACTCGGCGGCGAGTCGCGCGAGCCGCGTCGCCGGGGTGTGGTACATATACGAGTCGCCGTCCGGGTGGACGGTGACGAGCCGTTCGACCGGACGGTCGGCTTCGAGGGCACGGTACAGCGCCCACGACGAGTCCTTTCCGCCCGAGAAGAGACTCACCCACGGTGTGTCGCTCATACCAACAGATACCGCCCTCGGTGCTTCACACTCACGGACTCGACAGCTCACCGAGCGTCTCGCGATCGTTCATGTAGCTGACGAAGGCGATACCACAGACCGAGACGGCGAGACTGGCGGCGACGAACAGCGCCAGCCGCTCCAGCGTCGCCAGCTGAAACGCAGTGACGGAGATGGGACCGGCAGAGAGCGCCGGGACCGACGCCGGGCCGAGCACGTCGCCGCGTTCGAGGAAGTAGCCCGCGAACCCCCGGACCACGAGTCCGACCGCCACCACGCCGAAGGGGAGATTCAACAGCGCGGATCGAACCGACTCGTCTCCGAGCAGTCCGTCCGCGAGCCGTCCCGTCGACGCTGCGAGCGCCGCCGTCGCCAGCCACGGTACGGCGGTGTAGACGAACTCCATCACCGCGAGGAACGGATCGTCCATCCCGGTAGCGGGGATCACGCCGACGAACGCACCGATGAGCGTCAGCCCCGCCGCCACGACGTAGGTGACGAGCGACACCTGCCCGGAGTAGAACGCTTCGCGGATCTGTCCCGGTAGCGCACTCGCCAGCTCGTCGAGTCCCAAGCCCTTGTAGAGGAGGAACAGACCGAGCGCGGCGACGACGATGGCGACCGCGACCGTCGGCGACGCCGCGAGCAGGAGGAGTATCGGGAACGCCAGCAGCGTCGCACCCAGCGGGACGAGCACCGTCGACCGGAGCTCCTCGTCGGCGAGAAACTGCTTGAGCACGTAGTAGGTCGATTCGATGTCGTGGCTCTGTTGCACGACGACGCGGTCGACGGCGTCGACGCGGAGCCGTGACTCCACGATGTGGACGAGCCGCTCGGCCTCCGCGCTCGCGACGACGACCACGGCCGAGTCGGGATCGACCCGCTCGATAATGCTGTCGAGTCCGACGGCCACGGCCCGGTCGGCGCTCACCGCGTCACCGCCGCCGGAAATGACGGCCACCTCGGCGTCTTCGTCCTCGTCGCGGAGGTCACGGGTCACTTTCAGCGCCTCCAGCGTCGAGTTCACTCGCGAGTCACCGGGATCCTCGATACCGATGTCGGTGACGAGTGCGCGGACGGCCTCCCACCCGACGACGGGTTCGTCGGTCAACCCCGCACGGTCGACGCACACGACGAGCGTAGTCACGTTCCGTTGGACGCTACGGCTCCTGAAAAGTCTTCAGCCTACCGCCGGAACCGGAACTCGGCGTCTCCGTCCACGCTGTCGGTCACACCTCGACCGAACGCGTACGCCATCGCCGAGGCTCCGCCCCGGACCGCCGCCAGCGGCCCGCGTGCCGGCTCGAACTCCTCGACCGTCACCTCGCCGAGCTCCGATTCGAGACGGCGCTTCACGTCTCGGCGCGTCCCGATCTCGTCCACCAGCCCCAGCTCTGCCGCCTCCGGGCCGAGATACACCTTCGCCTCTGTCGATCGAACGAACTCCGGATCGAGATCACGGCCCTCGGCCACCACGTCGACGAACTCGTCGTAGCTGCTGTCGATCAGCCCCTGTAGGTACTCGCGCTCCTCGTCGGTCGTCTCCGCGAAGGGGACACCGGCCTCCTTGTAGTCGCCGGCGGTGAACTGCTCGTACTCCACGCCGACGGTGTCGAGCAGCTCCGTCGCCGTGAACCGCGAGCCGCGGACGCCGATCGAGCCGACGACGCTCCCCGTGCGCGCCCATAGCTCGTCACAGGCGCTCGCGATCCAGTAGCCGCCGGACGCGCAGGTGTCGGTCGCGTAGGCGATCGTCGGGCCGTCGAACCGCTCGACGGCCAGCCGGATGTCGTCGCTCGGCACGATCGCCCCGCCCGGGGTGTTCAGCTTCACGAGCAGTGCCTCGACGTCTCCGTCCTCGTCGGCTCGATCGATCTGCTCGGCGATCTCGTCCGCGCCCGGGGTCGTCGGCGAGCTCGGCACGGAGCCGCCGTCGCCGTCGCGCGTGATCGGTCCCTCGACCGTCACTTCGGCGACGTTGTAGGTGGTAAACGTCGCCCCGGCGACGTTGGTGGCGATCCGGAGCACGACCCCCGTCGTCGCCAGCAGCAGCAGCACGCCGAGCAGGTCCGCGAGTGTCCGCGGGAACTGCACGAACAGCACCCAGCCGGCGACAGCACCGACGACGAGCGCGACTCCGAGCAGTGCCCCCTGAGCGAGGGTCTCCGTCGTGTCGTTCATATCTCCGGGTCGGGACGGCGGGCGATAAAGCCGGTGGCGCTGTCGGGAGAGCTTCCACGAGTGTTCGCGCCGTCAAGCGCGCACATCGCAGACGGGTTTCTGCCCGACTGCGTACGCCGAACGGGCGTGAAGAAAGCGTGAACCCCGGTATCTCAGAGCAGACCGGTCTTCTGTAGCTTCATCAGGTCCTCGGTGTCGAGCGTCTCGCCGTTCTGGAAGGCCTCGTAGATCTCCTCGGCCTCCTCGCGGGCCTCCTCCTCTTTGGCCTCGCGGGCTTCCTGCTTCTCGTCTTCCTCCTCCTCGTCGAGCTCGCGGAGCCGCTTCTGGACGCGGACGAAGTCGTCGTGGTGCTGGTCTGCGGCCTCCTGTGCGTCGACGAACTTCTCGTGCCACTCGTCGGCGTCGTCGCGGATCTCGTCGGCCTCGCGGTAGGCCTCGATCATCTGGTTGTGATGCTCCTGTGCGTCGTCGGCCAGCTCGGTCACCTGCTGGTGGTGTTCGGACGCCTCGGCGCGGACCTCTTGGGCTTTCTCCTTGACCGCTTCGAGATCGCCGGACTGGTCGAGCTTCTCCTTCCGCTCGGCGAGCTGTTCGCGCTTCTCTTCGATCTCCTCGATGAGCTCGCGCTCGTCCTCGGTGGAGAGCACCTCGGTCTGCTGTTTGAACTCCAGATCCTCGATCTCGCTTTCGAGGTCGTCGACGGATTTCCCCTCGGAGAGCTCGAGGTCCTCCTTCCGGTCGTCGACCTTGTCGAACAGCTCGTTGGCCTTGGCGTTCAGCTCGTTGCGCTTCTCTTTGTGCTCTTGGACCTGTTCGTTGAGGTCGTCGCGCTGCTCGCGGTGTTCCTGTGCTTCGTCGACCTTCTCGCGGGTCTCGGCGTTCAGCTCGTCGCGCTTGGAGGCGCGCTCGGACGCGAGCTGATTCAGGTCGTTGCGCCGATCGCGCAGCTGACCGGCCTTCTTGATGAGCTGTCCCTTGTTGTTCGTCTCCAGTTCGTCGTCTGTGAGGTCTACGTTGTCGCTGCTTTCGATACTGTCACTCATAGTTGTACTCGATGCCATTACCGCTCCGGGTACAGCGCCAGCTACTGAAAAACGAGCAACCACGGACAAGTTCATTCCCTGTCATGCTGGTTGGCTGGCGATGCTTGAACGCCGGATGCGTTCTGGTAATGCTCTATTGCTCGCACTGGTATATAAGTATTTCCCACCCGCCGACGGCTGAAACGGCCTCACACACCCGCCAACGACCGCGTGAGAGGATACCACACGGCTCCGTGACGGTATAAACGACCGCCGAGACGGCGGGCTGAAGTCGCCGGCTCCCCAGCAGGCGGTATGTCCCCGACACAGACAGTTCGCGCACGCGGGCACGAACACGTCACCGCCGAACACGCGAGCACTTGGGAGCTCACGAGCGACGACTGGCTCACGCCCGCCGGCGACTGCATCCTCGCCGTCGAGGCCGACACGACGCCTGCCGAGTTCGATCCCGGGTTCGTCGAGCGGTGTCAGTCGCACGACGCGACTGTCGAAGCGACGCTTCGGGCCGGAGGCCACGAACAGGTCGTGACGGGAAGCGGCCATCCGAATCTCACCTTCGAGAGCGATCGGAGTCTGGTCGCACGCACCAGCGCGTACGTCGACGACCGGACCGTGATGGTGAACGCCGACACCGCCGCTGTCGGGTTCGGTTCCAATATCGTCGCCGCGCTCGTCGATGGCGACGAACTGGAGTGCGTGTTTCGCGTTCGCTAAACGGACGGTTCTCCTGTATAAACCCGCGCGGCTCTCTACGTGAACCGGAACGTCTCCAGATTCTTCGGGGCGAACGTGCGCATATTGTACTCGTGGTACAGCGCGCTGGAGAAGTCCTGCACGGACGACTCGTCGCCGTGGACACACAACACCCGTTCCGGGCGCGGATTCATCGTCTTGACGAAGTTCTCTAACCCCTGTCGGTCGGCGTGACCCGAGAACCCGTCGACCGTCTCCACGTCCATGTTCAGGGTGAGATTCCCGGAGCGACGGCTGTCGTTCATCGGGATCTCGTCCCAGCCGTTCTGGATGCGGCGACCGAGGGTCCCCTGTGCCTGATAGCCGACGAACACGAGCCGGTTGTCCGGGTCGGGACCGAAGTGGTGAAGCCACGACATGATCGGCCCGCCGGTGACCATCCCCGAGGTCGAGAGGACGATACACGGCTCGCCGTCGGCGACCTCCTGACGCTCCTCCTCGCCGCCGTCGATGTGGTTGAACTGCTCGGCGAGGAACGGGTTCTCGTCGTCGTGGAAGATGCGGTCGCGCAGGTCGTCGCGCAGATACTCGGGATAGGTGGTGTGGATGGCCGTCGCCTCCCAGATCATCCCGTCGAGGTGGACCGGCATCTCCGGAATGTCGCCCTCCCGCATCGCCTCCTCCAAGACGAGCATGATCTCCTGTGAGCGACCGACCGCGAACGCCGGAATGACGACCTTCCCGTCCCGCTCGTACGCCTCGTTGATGACCTTCTTCAGTCGGCGCTCGGAGTCCTCCTGATCGGTCTGGTAGTCGTTTCTTCCCCCGTAGGTGGACTCCATGACGAGCGTCTCCACGCGCGGGAACTCGTTGACCGCGCCGTTGAACAGCCGGGTGTCGTCGTAGTGGATGTCACCCGAAAAGGCGACGTTGTAGAGCCCGTCACCGATGTGGAAGTGGCTCACCGCGGAGCCGAGGATGTGGCCGGCGTTGTGCATCGTCAGCTTCACGTCCGGTGCGATATCCGTTACGTCGCCGTACTCGATGGGAACGGCGTGTTTGATCGCCTCGCGAACCTGCCGTGACTCGTACGGCGGCGAGCGGCCCTCCTTGGACGCCACGTCGAGATAATCCAGCGTGAGCAGTCCCATCAGATCGCGCGTCGGTTCCGTGCAGTAGATCGGCCCGTCGTAGCCGTACTTGAACAGTAACGGAATGAGGGCGGAGTGATCGAGGTGGGCGTGGGTGAGGACGACCGCGTCGATGGTGTTCGCGCCCGCACCGAGCGCCTCGGGCACTTGGAGATACGGAACCTCGCCCTCCGCGCCGGGCTTGTCACCGCAGTCGACGAGGATGCGCGTCTCCGGGGTCGAGATGATGAAGCTCGCGCGACCGACCTCGCGACAGCAGCCGAGCGTCGTGATCCGGACCCACTCGTCGTCGGACATCTCCTCGCGGTGGATCTGGCGACCGACGCGTTCGAGGATGTCCCGGCGCTCGTCGCGCTCCTGTTTGAGGAAGTTCCGAACGTTCGAGACGGTCGAAGATTCGATGGGTGGCGTCCGAACAACCTCCGGCGTCCAGCCGACCTCCTGTGTTATCTCGCGCAGGGTGGAGCCGTGGCGACCGATGACCATCCCCGGCTTCTCGGCCTCGATGAATATCTCGCCCGTGTCGGTGTGGAAATCCAGATCGGTGACGCCGGCGTCGTCGGGGATGATATCACGCACCGTCCCTTCGGCCTCGCGCGGGTGCGAGAGCACGTCGGGATCGGGTCGGACGCTGATCCGCTTGCGAAGCTGGGAGGCGAGCCGCCGGACGAGATCGCCGTCGCTGGCGAACTCCTTCGGGTCGCGCGTGTACACGACGAGTTCTGGCCCCTCGTAGGTCACGTCCGAGATGCTGATACCGGAGGGGACCTCGTCTTCGATCTCTGCTTGTAGGTCGTCGAGTTGCCGCTCTACTGAGCTCATAGGTAGTGGATGGGGTCCGGTGCGCGCAGCGGCGCTGTCCCTGCTGCGTCGGCCGCCGCCGCGCTTGTGTACGTAATCGTCATACGGTTTCTCAGTCACTCGCGGTGAGTACGGGACACTGGACCGGAAAACCCGCTTATCTCGGTGTAGGATCCCATCCGCATAAAAGACTTCCCAAAGCGGGGATCGCCGGCGACAGGAAGGTTTCTAACGTCCCCCTCACACAGTCCGGTATGTCGTTCCTCGCGGATCTCCGGTCGGGCGCGCGCGACACCGCGCCCGTCGTCCTCGGTATCATTCCGTTCGGACTGGTCGCCGGGGCGGCCGCCGTCGAAGCCGGTCTCACCGGGGGGCAGGCGCTCGGTCTCTCGGTCGTCGTCTTCGCCGGGGCGTCACAGCTCGCCGCGATCGACCTGCTCGGCGACGGTGCGCCGCTCGCCGTCGTCGTCGGGACGGTCCTCGTGATCAATCTGCGGATGATGATGTACTCCGCCTCGCTCGCACCGCATCTCGACCGCGCCGCCCGCCGCTGGAAGGCGCTCGGTGCGTATCTCCTCACCGATCAGGCGTACGCCCTCTCGATCGCGACGTTCCGTCGCTCCGACACCGCCGGCATCGGCTACTATCTCGGAACCGCCGCCCCGCTGTGGATCGTCTGGCAGCTGTGTACTGTCCTTGGCGTCGTCCTCGGGGCACGAGTTCCGCCGTGGCTCCCGCTCGATTTCGCGCTGCCGCTGGTCTTTCTCGCGCTCCTCGTGCCGGCCATCGAGGGACCGGCGACGGGGCTGGCAGCACTCGTCGGGGGCACGTTCACGACCCTCGCCGTCGGGCTTCCGTACGAGCTCGCACTCCCGGTCGGGGCCGTCGCCGGTGTGGTCGCGGGGGTCGTGACCGACACTCTCACCGGCGGGGAGGTGTCGGCGTGACGGCCCCGAACGCGACGATCTGGCTCGCGATCCTGCTCGGCGGTGTCGGTACGTACGCGATCCGTAGCTCGTTCATCATGCTGTACGGGCGGCTCGAACTCCCCGCGAGCGTCGAGCACGCGCTGCGGTTCGTCCCTGCGGCTGTCCTCGCGGCGCTCGTCGTTCCGGAGCTTGCACAGGTGGACGGGACCCCTGTCGTTCAGTCGGGCCTCTCATCGGTCGAGGCCGTTCAGACACTGCTCATGAGCGATCGCGTGCTCGCGGGTGCACTCGCGGCCGTCGCCGCCTACTACACCGAGGACGTGCTCGTCACCATCGTCGTCGGGATGGGGACGCTCCTCGCGCTCGGGGCGGTGTAGCGGAGCGCCTTTCTGCCCCCGTGACCCGATACCGGCATGGGTCTCCGTGCACGGCTCCGCGCGCCGCTGCAGGCGCGCCGGCGCGTCGTCGTCAAGACCGCCTGCTACCGGCTCGTCATGGTGTGTGTCTCCGTCGCCGTCGCGTATCTCGTCGTCGGTGACGCGGCCGACGCCCTCTCAATCGGTCTCGTGACGAACCTCGTCAAGACGCTGACCTACTACGGCTACGAGCGGCTCTGGGACCGTATCGTCTGGGGAACCCGCTGAGCCGGTCGACGGAAACGACCGCGCTTAAGCGACCGCCCGGCCACGATAGCGTATGAGCGACGCCGACGAAGCCGACGAGGGAAGCGAGCAGTCACTCGGCATCACGAAACGGAAGGAGTACGAAACCGGTGAGTGGTACGCCGAGGTCGTCCAGAAGGCCGATCTCGCGGACTACGCCCCGACGGGCGGATTCATCGTCGTGAAGCCGCGCGGCTACACGCTGTGGGAGCAGGTTCAGGCGCGTCTCGACGGCTGGTTTGACGCGACGGGCGTCGAGAACGCCTACTTCCCGATGATGATCCCCGAGTCGTATCTCGAACGCGAGTCCGACATCGTCGAGGGGTTCGATCCCGAGGTGGCGTGGGTCACCCACGGCGGCCACGAGGAGCTGGAAGAGCGGCTCGCGATTCGCCCCACCTCCGAATCCATCATCACACCGTATATGGCCGAGTGGACCCGCTCACACCGCGATCTGCCGTTACGTCTCAACCAGTGGTGTTCGGTCGTGCGCTGGGAGGCGACGGACACCAAGCCGTTCTTCCGCACCAAGGAGTTCCTCTGGCAGGAGGGCCACACCGCCCACGAGAGCGAGGCGGAGGCGTGGGCGGAGACGATGACCCGGCTCGAACAGTACAGCCGCCTCTACGAGGACGTGCTCGCGATGCCGACCACCCTCGGCCGTAAACCCGACCACGACAAGTTCCCCGGCGGCGAGACCACCACGACGGTCGAGGCGCTCATGCCCGACGGGAAATCGCTCCAAGCGGGGACGAGCCACTATCTCGGGACGGGATTCGCCGACGCCTACGACCTGACGTATCGCGACGAGAACGAGGACGAACAGGTGTGTCACACCACCTCGTGGGGGCTGTCGTGGCGCGCGCTCGGCGGACTCATCATGACCCACTCCGACGATCAGGGACTCGTCTTACCCCCGACGATCGCCCCCGAGCAGGTCGTCATCGTCCCCATCTGGCAGGCGGAGAGCCGCGAGGCGGTGCTCGATTACTGTGAACAGCTCTACGCGGAGCTCGACGCCGCCGGCGTTCGGACCGTCCTCGACGACCGCGACGAGCGGAATCCGGGCTTCAAGTTCAACGAGTGGGAGCTGAAGGGGACGCCCCTCCGCATCGAGATCGGACCCAACGAGGTACGCGACGAGGAGATCACCCTCGTCCACCGACCAGACGGCGAGACGGAGACCGCGGCCCGCGACGACCTTGTCGATGCGACCGAGGACGCCCTCGATACGGTGTACGCGAAGCTGTACGCCGACGCCGAGGAGAATCTCGAAGCGAACATCCGTGAGGCCCACGGACGGAGTGAGATCCTCGGCACGCTCGGTCAGCACGGCGGCTACGTCAAAACCGGCTGGTGTGGCGACGAGGCGTGTGAGACCGAGATCAAAGACCAGATCGCCGCGGAGATCGTCATGCTCCCGCTGGAGGCGGACACCGAGCCGGTCCACGACAGCTGTGGCGTCTGTGGCGATCCGGCGGCGGAGACGGCCTTCTTCGCGAAGAACTACTAACACGCACGTTTTTGCCAACTCGGGCTTCCTCGCGCGCCTTCGGCGCGCTGTGGGAGCCACTCGTGGCAAAAACCTGCACTAAAAAACCGCAGCCGAGCCTCCCTGCGGTCGGCTCGGTGAAACGCCGCGCTCGCGCTGCTCGCGCGGCGTACGATTCGGTGGCGGCTCGGTTCTCGTCGAAACGTATCGGTTCGATTCTCCTCGACTGTCTTTCTCAGCGATTCCATCCTTCTGGGGACAATCGGACTGTGCAACGCTTATATCACTGTTTCCCCTTACTACGCGTATGTTGAACCAACTCGGATCGATGAATCAGGAGACGAAGATTGAGTATGGACTGATGGTGATGGCAGCGGCCCTCGCGATCGGGGCCGGCTTCGCTCCGATCGACCGTGAGGCAAGCGTCCTGTTCGCAGCGGTGTTCCTGGGTATCTCTGCCGGGCTGTGGCTCTCGCACCTGCTGACGATGCTCCACACGGCCGTGGAGCAGAACAACCTGAGCACCGATGGCTGACGACAGCGCGACCGAGCAGGCGGGCGGCGAGGAGTTCGGCAACTTCGCCAGTTTCATGCTCGTCGCGGGGATGGTCACTGCGATCTTCGTCGCGGCGTTTCTCACTGCTTTTCCCGGGCGGATCGGTCGCTACTTCGGCGGCATCACGATCGCGATCGCGCTCATCACCTTCGTCGTCGGGCTGACGCTGGATCTGCTCGGCTTCTTCGGTAACGAGTCGTCGCTGACCCGCGAGGAGGAGCCGATCCCGTTCGCGGAGTCCGAGGAGTACCAGCGGGTTCGCGACCGACCGAACGAGCCGTTACCGAGCCGGATCAACTTCAGCGAGGAGATGACCGAACTGAAGTCCTACTTCGACGGTGACGTGCCCAAGCCCGCACAGTCGTTCTTCATCGAGTACGAACAGCTCAAGTCCAGCACCGACCGACGGAAGACACAGGCCAGCAGCGTTCGATCGGCGCTCAACCCCCTCATCACGGTCGTTGACGACGACGACCTCCGAGACGACCTCGAACGGATGGGCGACGAGCTGCTCGCGTATATCGAGTCGGGACCGGCCGACAACGTCGCCGTCACGTCGATGACACTGTCTCGCGACGGCGACGAGCGGACCGTCACCGAGACGCAGGGGGAGAAAGCACAGCTCTCCGCGACGCTCCACAACCACGGAGAACCGGTCGATATCGAGGTAATAGCCCGATTCAGCGGCTCTAACGGGTCGAAGCTTCAGGACACCTCACTCCCGGTCGGCCAGCTCCCCACGGAGGGACGCACGCAGATCGACACCGACGTCCTCGTCCCGTCGGCAGCGACCGACGTTCAGCTATCGGTGGTCGACGCGTCAGAGGCCGCCGGGTAGTCCACTCGCTTGACGCGCATCCCGACATCTCTTTTCGTTTGACTGTCCGTTTCTCGGCTGCTTCCAGTGAATGGTCTAAACAGGCTCCTATCGGTGAGTAGCGCCGTGGATGTCCCGTCAGTTTGTATAAGGGACATGATACGGGTACAATGCACACTTACATGGTCGGCGGAACAGGGATAAGGCACAATCGGTTAGTAGTGGTAATGCCTGACAACGCACACGGAGAGCCGACGCAGCTCCTCGCTACCCCCGACGAGCCGCGTTCGAACTGCGGGGTCGGAGTCGTCTTCGACCTCGACGGCGAGCCGAGCCACCAGCCGATAGCCGAGGGGCTGGAGCTGCTCGGCAACCTCGAACACCGCGGCACGACCGGCGCTGATCCGAACACCGGTGACGGCGCGGGGATTCTCCTGCAGATCCCCGACCGGTTCTACCGCGATGAACTCGATGTCTCTCTGCCTCCTGCCCGCGAGTACGCCGTCGGCACTGTGTTTCTCCCTCCCGACGAGGCCGCCGCCGGCGACCTTCGTGAGCTGGTCGACGAGGTGTTTGCCGAGCACGGCCTCGACGTGCTGACGTGGCGCACAGTCGAGACGAACAACGAGGAACTTGGCCAGACTGCCCTCGACTCGGAGCCGCGCATCGAGCAGGTGTTTCTCGCCCCCGCCGGCGATCCCGACGGCGAGCGGTTCGACCGCCGACTGTATCAGGCGCGCCGCGCCGTCGAGCGCCGTATCGAGGACCGTCGCCCGCCGGGCGGTCAGCGATTCTACGTCTGCTCGCTCGACCGCAAGACCGTCGTCTACAAGGGGCTGCTCACCGCCGAACAGCTCCCCGACTACTTCCCCGAGCTCGCGGACGAGCGCGTCGCCTCGACGTTCGCGATGGTCCACGCCCGCTTCTCGACGAACACGCTCGGCGCGTGGCATCTCGCACACCCGTACCGGAACGTCATCCACAACGGGGAGTTCAACACGATCAAAGGGAACGTCAACTGGATGCGGGCCCGCGAGACGGATCTCGAACACGCCGATCTCGACGTCGAGGCGATCACGCCGATCATCGACGATCCCGAGCAGTCCGACACCGCGAGCGTCGATAACGCGCTCGAACTACTGATGCACGGGGGGCGTGATCTCCCGCACGCGCTCCGAATGCTGATTCCGGAGGCGTGGCGCGGCGAGGCGAACCGGATCTCCGACGAGCGCCGAGCGTTCTACGACTACCACGCCTCGCTCGTCGAGCCGTGGGACGGGCCCGCGCTCGTCTGTGCCACCGACGGTGATCGCGTCGGGGCCGTGCTCGACCGCAACGGGTTGCGTCCGTGTCGGTACGACGTTCGGAAAGACGACACCCTCGTGATGGCGAGTGAGGCCGGCGCACTCGCGACCGATCCCGCCGACATCCGCGAGCGAGGCCGGCTCTCGCCCGGACAGCTGTTTCTCGTCGATCCCGAGGAGGGTCGTATCGTTCCCGACGACGAGGTGTTCGATTCGCTCACCGACCCGAAGTACGAGGCGTGGGTCAGCGACCAACAGCTCCCGCTCGACGCGCTGGCCGATCACGACACCCACGAGTCGCGCGTCGGTGACGAGCTTCGGACGCGGCAGGCGCTGTTCGGCTACACCCGCGATCAGCTGGACGAGATGCTCGAACCGATGGGCCGCGATGGGAAAGACCCCGTCGGCTCGATGGGCGACGACACGCCGCTGTCGGTGCTCTCGGAGTTCAACCGTCCGCTGTTCACCTACTTCAAACAGCTGTTCGCGCAGGTGTCGAACCCGCCGCTGGATTACATCCGCGAGGAGCTGGTCACGTCGATGGAGACGCGACTCGGCAATCAGCGGAACCTCCTCGCCGAGACGCCCGCGCACGCGAACCAGCTCGTCGCCGAATCGCCCGTCCTGACGAACGGGGAACTCGACGCGATCGCGTCACTCGACGGGAGCGAAGACGTGAACGGACTCTCCGCGACGACGCTGGATGCCACCTTCGACACCGACGGCGATCTCGAAGGCGCGGTCCGACAGCTCCGCATGGATGCGACGATTGCCGCGACCGACCACGACGTGCTCGTCATCTCCGACCGCGCGGCGGGCGACGAGCGACTGCCGATCCCGGCGCTGCTCGCCGTCGGCGGCGTCCACCATCATCTCGTCCGCAACGGGCTTCGCAACCGCGTCGAGCTCGTCCTCGAATCCGGCGATCCGCGCGAGGTCCACCACGTCGCCGCCTGTATCGGCTACGGGGCCGGTGCAGTGAACCCGTATCTCGCCTACGAGTCCGTTACCGACATCGTCGCCGGCCCGGACGGAGCCGACGAGCGCGAGGCGCTCGCGAGCTACGTCCACGCGCTCGAAGACGGCATTCGAAAGACGATGGCGAAGATGGGTATCTCGACCGTCGAGAGCTATCAGGGCGCACAGATCTTCGAGGCGGTCGGGCTTGACTCGGCGTTCGTCGCCGAGTACTTCGAGGGGACCCCCGCCCGCACCGAGGGGATCGGTCTCGACGATGTCGAGCGTGATCTCCGGGAGCGCCACGCCATCGCGTTCGATGACGGCGACCCGGAGCTCGAACATCAGGGGGAGTACGATCACCGCTCGTCGGGGATGTTCCACGAGTGGAACCCCTCGACCGTCGGGACGCTCCAACAGGCGGCTCGGTCGGGCGACTACGAGCAGTATCTGGAGTTCGCCGAGCAGATGAACGACCAGCGCGACCAGCTTCAGACGCTTCGGGGACTGCTCGAACTCAACTCCGACCGTGCGCCCGTCGCTATCGACGACGTGGAGCCGGTCGCGTCGGTCGTCGAGCGGTTCACCACCGCACCGATGTCGCTCGGCTCGCTCTCGCCGGAGGCGCACGAGAACAACGCCATGGCGATGAACCGGCTCGGCGGCAAATCCGGCACTGGTGAGGGTGGTGAGCCGCCCGAGCGGTTCGACACCGAGAAGGAGTCCGCAGTCAAGCAGGTCGCCTCCGGGCGGTTCGGCGTCACCTCCGAGTATCTCGCCAACGCCGACGAGATACAGATCAAGATGGCACAAGGCTCTAAACCCGGTGAAGGGGGCCATCTGCCGGGCGAGAAGGTGAACGAGATGATCGCGCACGTCCGGTTCTCGACCCCGGGTGTCGGTCTCATCTCGCCCCCACCGCTGCACGATATCTACTCCATCGAGGACCTCAAACAGCTGATTCACGACCTGAAGGCCGCGAATCCGGAGGCGAAAGTAAACGTGAAGCTCGTCGCCGAGGCCGGTATCGGGACCATCGCCGCCGGTGTCGCAAAGGCGAACGCGGACGCGGTCCACATCTCCGGACACTCCGGCGGAACGGGGGCGTCCCCGCGCACGAGCATCAAGAACGCCGGCCTGCCGTGGGAGCTCGGCCTGTCGGAGGCGAACCAGATGCTCCGGGCGACGGACCTCCGCTCGCGTATCCGCGTCAGCACCGACGGCGGGCTCAAGACCGGGCGCGACGTCGCCGTCGCGGCGCTGCTCGGCGCGGAGGAGTACGTCTTCGGCACTGCGCCGCTCGTCACCTCCGGCTGTGTGATGGCCCGGCAGTGTCACGAGAACACCTGCCCGGTCGGCGTCGCTACCCAGCGGGGCGTCCTCCGGGATCGGTTCCCCGGCCAGCCCGACCACGTCATCAACTACATGACGTTCATCGCACAGGAGCTGCGCGAGCTGATGGCCGAGCTGGGCTTCGAGACGGTCGAGGAGATGGTGGGCCACGCCGAGTATCTCCACCAGCGCGAGGACGTGACACACGAGAAGGCCCGGAAGCTCGACCTCTCGGCGGTGATCGCCGACCAGCCGGGCGCGGCGCGCACCAAGACGGAGCCACAGACCCACGAGATCGCCGACGCGCTCGACTGGGAGCTGCTCGACGAGGCGACCGCCGCCATCGAAGACGGCGAGCCGGTCCATCTCGACCGCGAGATATCGAACCACCACCGCGCCGTCGGCGCGACGCTCTCGAACCGCATCTCCACCGTCCACGGCGGCGATGGACTCGCGGACGGGACGATTCGCATCGACTTCACCGGCACTGCCGGTCAGAGCTTCGGCGCGTTTCTCGCCTCCGGAGTGACGATGCAGCTCACCGGTTCCGGTAACGACTACGTCGGCAAGGGGCTCTCCGGCGGGCGTCTCATCATCAACACCCCCGACGTGGCGACGTACGAGCCGGAGCAGAACATCATCATCGGCAACGTCGCCCTCTACGGCGCGACGCGGGGAGAGGCGTACGTCAACGGGATGGCAGGCGAGCGGTTCGCCGTCCGCAACTCCGGCGTCAAGACGGTCGTCGAGTCGGTCGGCGACCACGGCTGTGAGTATATGACCGGCGGCGTCGTCGTCGTGCTCGGCGAGACGGGCAAGAACTTCGCGGCCGGAATGAGCGGCGGCGTCGCGTACGTCCTCGACCGCGAGGGCGAGTTCGAACGGCGGGTGAACCGCGGGATGGTCACCGTCGATCGCGAGCTGGACGAGACCGACCGCGCGATAGTGCGGCGGCTCGTCGAGAACCACGTCGCGTACACCGACTCCGACCGCGGCCAGTTCGTCCTCGACAACTGGGAGTCGGCGCTGGACCACATCGTGAAGGTGATGCCGGACGCCTACGCCCGCGTGCTCGCAGACGGGGCCGACGACGTGCGCGAGGAGCTACCCGACCACCCGGACGCCGCTACACGCGCGAGCGACGGGGAGTCCGGCTTCGCGGCCGGCGACGACTGAACAGAACAGTTATCAGATCGCCGCTACTGATTCAGTCGTGGTTTCGAGCGACACGCGGCGGTCGATCCTGTTCGCGCTCACCGCGACCGGGCTGTGGGTCGTCGCCGGCCAGCTAACCGACAGCGCCCCGATTCAGTGGGGGATACTCGTCGGTGTCGGCGTTATTCTCCCGACCGTGCTCGCCGAGCGCGACCGTGACGGCCGAGACTGAACTGTTTTCACACGTCCACACGCAGAGGGGGTATGACAGCGACAGCACTCGTCATCGGCGGAACGCGATTCATCGGCCGCCACACGGTGAGCGAACTGCTCGACAGCGAGTACGACGTGACGGTGTTCAACCGCGGCAACCACGAGAACCCGTTCAGCGACCACCCGGACGTGACCCACGTCGAGGGGGACCGCACCGAAGACGGCGAGCTTCGGCTCGCCGCCGAGCGAGCCGATCCGGACATCGTCATCGACTGCGTCGCCTACTACCCGCGTGACGTGCGGGTCGCGACGGACATCTTCGCCGACGTGGACGCGTACGTTTACATTTCTTCGGGGGCGAGCTACGCCGCGAACCGGGTTCCGAAACGCGAGGACGAAACCAGACTCCACGACTGCACGACCGAGCAGGCGACCGACGACAGCCACGACAGCTACGGCCCGCGCAAGGCCGAATGCGACCGCGCCATCGCCACTGCCGCAGACGAGGGGGTCAATGCGATGGCCGTCCGTCCGCCCGTCGTCTACGGGCCACACGACTACACCGAGCGGTTCGACTACTGGATCGACAGGGTCGAACGCCACGACGAGATCGTCGTTCCCGGCGATGGGACGAACCTCTGGCATCTCGTCTACGTCGAGGACGTGGCGAGCGCGCTCCGGATCGTCGCCGAGGAAGGGGAGGCCGGCGAGGCGTACAACATCGGTGACGGCCACGCCCCCATCCTGCGCGAGTGGGTCGAGCGCATCGCCGACGCCTGCGACACGGCGGTCGAGCCGGTGTTCGCCGGCTCGCGAGAGCTCGGCGCGGCCGGCATCGACCTGACGGATTTCCCGCTGTACATCGAGTACCCGCATCTGCTCGACACGTCGAAGATCCGCGAGCTGGGCTGGGAGCCGACGCCGCTGGAGGAGACGGTCGCCGCGACGGTCGAAGCACACCGCGACTCCGACCGCACGGGGAGAGAGAACGGCCCCGACCGGGAGGCCGAGGAGCGCGTGCTCTCCGTGTTAGAGACGTTCTGACCGACGCGGTCCCGGAACCGGTTCGGACAACCGTTTTGGTCAGTGGCCGCGAGTCGGGGGTATGTTCGAGAAATCGACGTGGATCAAGCTCCCCCGGAGCGTCGTCGTCGGACACGGCACGCTCGATCGCGTGGCCGATGCCGTCGCCGATCTCCATCTCACGGGGCGACCGCTCGTCGTCACGTCGCCGACGCCGAACGACATTGCCGGTGAGCGACTCCGCGACGGACTGGCCGGTATCGGTCCCGCGCCTGTCGTGGTCGTCGTCGAGCAGGCGACGTTCGGGACGGTCGAGCGGGTCATCGAGACGGCCCGCGCGGAGGAGGCGGCGTATCTCGTCGGTCTCGGCGGTGGGAAACCCATCGACATCGCGAAGATGGCCGCCGACGAACTCAGCGCCGGCTTCGTCAGCGTGCCGACGACGGCCAGCCACGACGGTATCGTCTCCGGACGCGGCTCCGTCCCCGAGGGGAATACGCGCCACTCGGTCGCGGCCGACCCACCCTTGGCCGTCATCGCCGACACCGAACTCATCGCGAACGCGCCGTGGCGGCTGACGACCGCGGGCTGTGCGGATATCATCTCCAACTACACCGCGGTCAAGGACTGGCAGCTGGCGAACCGGCTGAAGAACGTCGAGTACAGCGAGTACGCGGGCGAGCTCTCCCAGCTGACCGCGGAGATGCTCGTCTCGCGCGCTGACTCCGTCAAGCGAGAGCTGGAGGAGTCGGCGTGGCTCGTCACGAAGGCGCTCGTCTCGTCGGGCGTGGCGATGTCGATTGCCGACTCCTCGCGGCCTGCCTCAGGGGCGGAGCATCTCATCAGCCACCAGCTCGACCGGCTCGCGCCCGACGCGGCGCTTCACGGGCATCAGGTCGGCGTCGCGAGCATCGTCACGGAGTATCTCCACTCCGGGGACGACGGTGACTGGACGCAGGTTCGCGACGCGCTCGCGAGCATCGACGCCCCCGTGACGACGGCCGAACTCGGGATCGACGGCGAGCAGTTCATCGAGGCGGTCACGTCTGCCCACGAGATACGCGACCGCTACACGATCTTGGGCGACGGGATGAGCGAAGGGGCGGCAATCGAAGCCGCGACGGTGACGGACGTGCTCTAGGACTCACGCCACGCGGCCGGCGGACGCGGCTCGCCCCGCTCCGGGGCGGCGAGAAAGCGTAACTGGAGCTGGTACGCCTCGTCGCCGCTGGCCGCACAGCCGACGGCGACGATGGCGGCCTCGTCGAGCGACACGATATCCGGGACGACGCCGGTTCGTCGGGCGACCGTCTCGCGGATCGTCTCGCTCAGCGACTGGCCCGTCGAGACGGTCGTACTCGGTGGCTGCCAGCCGCCCGGCCCGTCGACGAGGAGCCGGTCGCCGGTCTCGTTTTCGACGCGTATCTCCGCGAGCACGGTCTCCTCGTCGTCGACGATCTCGGCGAACTCCGCGGGCGAGACGGTGACGGTCGTCTGCCGGATGTCGAAGCCGTCGTAGCTCCCACGTAGCTGCGCGAGCCGAGCGGTCACCCGCTCGCGCGCAGTCGCCTCTGGCATACAGACGCAAGTCGGGGCGATCTCATAAAACCCGCTGTCTGTTCACGTCGGCTCAGACGTGCTCCGCGAGGAAATCCACGATCCCCGAGTAGGCCTCGATGCGGTTCTCCCGCTTCGCGAAGCCGTGGCCCTCGTCCTCGAAGATCAGCTTCTCGACGGGAACGTGTTCGCTCGCCTTCTCAGCGATCTGCTCGGCCTCACCGACCGGGACGCGGGGATCGTTCGCGCCGTGGAGCACCATCAGCGGGGCGCGGATCTCGTCGGCGCGGTTCAGCGGCGAGATGGATTCGAGGAACTCCCGATCCTCGGCGAGCGAGCCGTACTCGGCCTCACGAAGCTCTCGTCGCCACTCGCCCGTGTTCTCTAAGAACGTGACGAAGGAGGCGATCCCGACGATATCGACGCCGGCGGCCCACAGCTCGGGATACTCCGTGAGACAGGCGAGACACATGAAGCCGCCGTAGGAGCCACCCATCACGACGAGTCGGTCGTCGTCCACCGCCGGCGTGGCCTCCAGCCACTCGACGCCGGCGCGGATATCGCGCACGGAGTTCATGCGCTTTTCGACATCGTCGAGGTGGGTGTACGCCTTCCCGTAGCCGGTGGAGCCGCGCACGTTCGGCTCGAAGTAGCCGTACCCCTGCGCGAGGAAGTACTGCTTCACGGCCGAGAAAGAGGGGCGACGCTGGCTCTCCGGCCCGCCGTGGATGTCCACGATCACCGGCGCGGGCGACTCCTCGTCGGGGAGGGTGACGTAGGCGGGGATCTCGCGGTCGTCGAACGTCTCGTACCGGATCAGCTCCGACGACTGGAACGCCTCGCGGGACAGGCCGGCAACCGAGGCGTCCGTCCAGCGGACGGTCTCGCCGCCGACGGTCGCGACCCGGACGTTCGTGTTATCAGTATCGCTGGTGGCGGTGACGGCGAACCGGTCGGCGCCGTCGAAGAAGCAGACGCCGCCGGCGACGCCGTCGAAGGAGACGGTGTCGCGCTCGGTGAGCTCACCGCCGTCGAGATCGCCGACGGTGAGATCGGTGTAGCCGTCGGCGTTGCGCGAGTAGACGACGCGACCGGTGTCCTCGTCGACGGCGACCCCGTCGATGTTCCACTCGTCGTCGCTGCGCACGTAGCTCATCTCACCGTCGGTCGTGAGCCGCGCCAGCGCGAGCCGGTCCCGACCCTCGTCGGAGACGAGATAGATCTCGCCCGCGGGGCCCCATTCGAGTCCGGTGTAGCGCACCGAGCCCTCGTGGGGCGTGAGATGGGTTCGCTCGCCGGAGTCGATATCGAGCGCGTACACGTCGTGATCGAACGAGGAGTGTGCCTTGTGCAACAGCAGCGTCTCGTCGTCGGGCGACCAGCCGGCCAGCGAGAGCCAGCCGTCCCCCTCGAAGACGAGATCGGCATCTGCTCCCGTCGCGTCGCGGTTCTGCACGTACACGTCGAAGACGGCCTCGTCTCGCCGGTTCGAGGCGAAGGCGAACTGCGAGCCGTCGCTGTTCCACCCGCCCCACCGGTGTTTCGCCTCGGGCATATCGGTCCACTCCGTGACGTGCCCGTCGGGATCGAGCCGGTAGAGCTGGGCGCGTTCGTTGCCGCCCTCGTCCATCCCGAACGCGAGCGTCTCGCCGTCGGGTTCGAACTCGGCGAACGTGACCCTGTCCTCGAAGAAGGTACGCTGGACGGGCCACCCTCCGGCGTCGGTCATCGTCCATAGCTGGCCGGTTCCGGTCGTGTCGAGCAGGAATGCGAGCGTTCCGTCTGCGGAGACGGAGGCGGCGACCGCGCTCCTGACGTTGAGATACTGTTCGATGTCGCGCATACGGTCGTGTGTGAGCCGTGCCGTATCACTGTTTCTACATCCTTATACCCGCGGCTCCCCTCCGACTGGTATGAGCGACGAGCAGGCGACCACGGAGATTCCAGAGCCAGACGCCGATCTCGTGGCCCGTATCGACGAGGCGTCGCCCGAACAGACCGCCCGGGAGATCGCCACGTTGCGCGAACGCCTCGAACAGCTGGAGTCCGAGCTGGCCGAGAGCCAGACGGCACGCGAGGAGCTGGAGTCGAAGCTCACGCGCAAGCAGGCGGACTTCCAGAACTTCAAGAAACGCCAGCAGAAGCGGACCCAGCAGGTCCGCGAGCGCGCGACGGAGGACCTCGTCGAACGGCTCGTCGGCGTGCGTGACAATCTGGTCCGCGCGCTCGACGAGGAGGGCGAGATTCGCGACGGCGTTGAGACGACGCTCCGGCAGTTCGACGAGGTGCTCGACGCCGAGAACGTGGCCCCCATCGAACCCGAGGTCGGAGCCGAACTCGACCCGCAGCGACACGAGGTACTGATGGCCGTCGAGAGCGACGCCCCGGAGGGGACGGTCGCTGACCTCCACCGCCCCGGCTACGAGATGGCCGATACGGTGTTGCGTCCGGCACAGGTCACCGTTGCCGAGTGATCGGCCAGTTCGGAAGATGTCCCCAAGCGCGCGCCCCGCCCTGTCACGGAGTAGATTAGCGGTTCTGTTTATACGTGTCGGTCGATTACGTTCGGCGATCGAAAACCGCCTGCAGACGCTCCCACGTGTCTGTCCGTGTGTCGCTTCATCACGCAACTTTTAATCGGTTTAACGCGGTAACGAGGGGTAATGACGAGCAACAAGATCCTCGGTATCGACCTCGGAACCACGAACTCCGCGTTCGCGGTGATGGAGGGGAGCGACCCTGAGATCATCGTCAACGGCGAAGGCGACCGTACGACGCCGTCGGTCGTCGCGTTCACCGACGACGACGAGCGACTCGTCGGCAAGCCGGCGAAGAATCAGGGCGTCCAGAACCCGGAGCGCACGATCTCCTCGATCAAGCGCCACATGGGCGATGAGGAGTACACCGTCGATATCGACGACGAGGAGTACACGCCGGAGCAGATCTCGGCGATGACCCTCCAGAAGATCAAACGGGACGCCGAGGAGTATCTCGGCGACGACATCGAGAAGGCGGTCATCACCGTGCCGGCGTACTTCAACGACAAGCAGCGTCAGGCGACGAAAGACGCCGGCGAGATCGCCGGCTTCGAGGTGGAGCGTATCGTCAACGAGCCGACCGCGGCCGCGATGGCGTACGGTCTCGACGACGAGACCGACCAGTCGGTGCTCGTCTACGATCTCGGTGGCGGCACGTTCGACGTGTCCGTGCTCGATCTCGGCGGCGGCGTCTACGAGGTCGTCGCCACGAACGGTGACAACAGCCTCGGCGGTGACGACTGGGACGAGGCGATCATCGAGCATCTCGCCGACGAGTTCGAGAGCGAGCACGGGATCGACCTGCGCGAGGACAGACAGGCGCTCCAGCGGCTCACCGAAGCGGCCGAAGAGGCGAAGGTGGAGCTGTCCAGCCGGAAGGAGACCACGGTCACGCTCCCGTTCATCGCGGCTGACGACTCGGGACCGATGGATCTCGAACAGACGATCACCCGCGCGAAGTTCGAGTCGCTCACGACTGACCTCATCGACCGAACCGTCGAGCCGACACAGCAGGCGCTGTCTGATGCTGGCTACGACGCCTCCGACATCGACGAAGTCATCCTCGTCGGCGGCTCGACCCGGATGCCACAGGTTCAGGAGAAGGTCGAGGAGACCATCGGCCAGACGCCGAAGAAGAACGTCAACCCCGACGAGGCGGTCGCGCTCGGCGCGGCGATTCAGGGCGGTGTGCTCTCGGGCGACGTGGACGATATCGTACTGCTCGACGTGACGCCGCTCTCGCTCGGGATCGAGGTGAAGGGCGGGCTGTTCGAGCGGCTCATTGAGAAGAACACTACCATCCCGACCGAGGAGTCGAAGATCTTCACTACCGCCGCCGCCAACCAGACGCAGGTGCAGATTCGCGTCTTCCAAGGTGAGCGTGAAATCGCCGAGGAGAACGAGCTGCTCGGCGCGTTCCAGCTGACCGGCATCCCGCCGGCCCCGGCCGGCACGCCCCAGATCGAGGTGACGTTCAACATCGACGAGAACGGTCTCGTCAACGTCGCCGCCGAGGACAAAGGCTCCGGCAACAAGGAGGACATCACCATCGAGGGCGGCGTCGGCCTGTCGGACGAGGAGATCGAGGAGATGCAGGAGGAAGCCGAGGCCCACGCCGAGGAGGACGAACAGCGCCGCGAGCGCATCGAGGCGCGCAACGACGCCGAGAGCGCGGTCCAGCGCGCCGAGAGCCTGCTCGAAGAGAACGAGGAGGAGCTCGACGCCGACATCACCGACGACATCCGCGACGCCATCGAGGACGTGGAAGCCGTGCTCGAAGACGAGGACGCAACGACCGAGGAGCTTCAGAACGCGACCGAGGAGCTGAGCGACGAGCTTCAGGAGATCGGCAAGCAGATGTACCAGCAGCAGGCCGGTGAGCAGGCTGCCGGCGGCGCTGGCGGCATGGGTGGCATGGGCGGTATGGGCGGCGCCGGTCCCGGCGGCATGGGGCCGGACGGCGAACCAGAGGGCGACGGCGAGTTCGTTGACGCCGACTTCGAAGATGTAGACGACGAGGACGAGGAGTAACACGACGAAAGCGACGAGAACAGCGAGTAAGTCGGTTTCATCAGCCCGTCAGACGTAGTCTGACGACCAACCCCGGGCTGACTCCCGCTTTTCGAGCCATCACAACGGTGAACTGCCGCGGTTTCGACGTTCGTGTATGAGCCGAACGTACGACGAGCCTCGACAGTTGGCGCACCCGCGCCCAGAGACCCGTTCCTTTCAAACGTCTCGGTGAGTTACGACAGATAATGAGTCAGGACTTCTACGACGTGCTCGGGGTGTCACGCGACGCCGACGAGGACGATATCAAGCAGGCGTACCGCGAGAAGGCCCGCGAGTACCACCCCGACGTGTCGGACGATCCGAACGCCGAAGAGAAGTTCAAGAAAGCGAAGAAGGCGAAGGAGGTGCTCACCGACGAGGAGCAGCGCCGGATGTACGACCAGATGGGCCACGAGCGCGCGGCGCGACCGACAGTGGCGGTGGCATGGGCGGGATGGGTGGCATGGGCGGACAGGGTAACCCGTTCGGTGGCGGCGGTGGCGGCATGGGCGACCTCTTCGACCAGTTCTTCGGCGGTGGCGGCGGTGGCCAGCAGAACGGGCCGCGACAGGGTCAGGATCTCCGCACCCGGATGAGTATCTCGCTGGAGGCCGCCTACGAGGGTATCACGCGGGAGTTCACCGTCACCCGCCCGGAGGCGTGTCCCGACTGCGACGGCGACGGTCACCCGCCCGACGCCGACGCGCAGACCTGCCCGGAGTGTAACGGACAGGGCCAGACCACCCGGGTCCAGCAGACGCCGCTCGGTCGAGTCCAGCAGCGCCAGACCTGCCCCCGCTGTGAGGGCGACGGCACGCTCTACTCCGAGACGTGTTCGACCTGCGGCGGGAACGGTCGCGTCCAGCGCGAGGCCACGCTACAGGTAGATGTTCCTGCCGGGATTCGCGACGGCCAGACGCTCCGGATGAGCAGCGAGGGTGCGCCCGGCGAGAACGGCGGTCGTAAAGGTGACCTGCTCATCGAGGTCGGCATCGACTCGCACCCGGACTTCGAGCGCGACGGCGACGACCTGCACTACGACGCCGCGGTCTCGTTCCCGAAGGCGGTGTTCGGCGCGAGCATCGAGATTCCGACTCTCGACGGTCCGGTCGAGATGGATATCGACTCCGGCACGCAGTCGGGCGAGCGGTTCCGACTCAAAGGGAAGGGGATGCCGCGACTGCGCGGGCGCGGCAGCGGCGACATGTACGTCACCGTGCAGGTCGTGACACCGACTGATCTCGACAGTGAACAGCGGGAGGCGCTCGAACAGTTTGCCGAGGCCGGCGGCGAGGAGGTCGAGGTAGAAGAGGGCTTCTTCGAGAAGATCAAGCGATCCTTCTGACGCACCTTTTTGCTGTTCGGGCTTCCTCGGCGCGGCTTCGCCGCGCCTGTGGGAGCCACTCACAGCAAAAATCTGCTCCAAAAAGCCGCAGCCGTGGCTCGCTTCGCTCGCCACGGTGAAACCCCTCACTTCGTTCGGCGTATGATTTCTCCATTCGTTTGACTCGCCTCCTCCTCGCTAACACACCCCTTTTGCCGGCTCCAGTCCAACTCCGCGTATGTCCGAGCAGTTCCAGACCCTCGCGGACGTGCTCGCGCGCGACCGTCGCAGCGATCGGCTCGCTCACCGCCACGGTCCGTCCGGTCGAAGCTACGACTACCGACGGCTCCTGACGACGGCGTGGAAATCTGGGCTGTTCTTCCGCAACGAGGGCGTCCGCGGCGGGATGGTCGTCGCTATCGCGGGTGACTCGATCCCCGAGACGGTTCTCTCGTTTCTCGGCGCGGGCCTGCTCGGGGCGACCGTCGAGTTCGAACCGGACACGCTCACCGAGGGGACGACGGCACTCGTCGCGCCGACCGACCGACTCAACGAGTTCGAGACCCCCCCGGGCACGCGGCTGGTCGGATACGGTACGGAGCCGGACGACCCCGCCGTCGCCTACTGGGAACGCGACGTGTGGAGCGAGAACCCGACGCTCCCGCCGGATCCGGTCGCGCCCGACGATCCACTACTCCGGGCCGGAGACGCCACCTACAGCCACGCCGAAATACTCGATTCGGCGGTCGCGATCGCGACCGAGCACGGTCTCGAACCGGGCGACGAGGTGGTGATCCGTTCGCCGCTCACCGATCCCGATGCTGTCGTCGGGCTGCTCGTCCCGCTCGTCGCCCGGGCGACGCTCACCGTTCCCGCTGCCGAGACTACCGGTACGCTCGGGATCGGCGCGGGACCAGACGACGCGACCGTTGAATCGGTCGACAGGTTGAGACAGCGGCCGTAGCTTCGCGACGGCGAGGCGCGACGGCCAGACCGTCACGTCCGGCCGTCCTGTCGCTGTCAGAGTTCGCTTGAACTGACTGACTCGATCGGGCGACGTGCCCGACGTGAAACTCGTTGTTCGTCTCTCCTACCGGGCGTCCTCCAGCCCGTCCAGCGCTTCGGGGTTCTCGATCGAGGACATGTCGCCGAGGTCCTCGTCGGTGTAGGTCGCCTGTACCGCCCGACGGATGATCTTCCCCGACTGCGTCTTCGGGAACTCGTCCACGAACAGCACCTCGCGGGGACGGAACGGCTTCCCCAGCTCCGCCCCGACGAGCGCGCGGATCTCCCCGCGCAGCGCGTCCGTCTCCTCGATGTCCGCCTCCGTGATGACGTAAAGGACAACCGCCGTCCCGGTCGTGTCGTCCGGAACGCCGACGGCGGCCGCCTGATTGACGGCCTCGTGGTCGATGGCCGCGCCCTCGACCTCGGCGGGACCGACCTTTCGCCCGGCGACGTTGAGCACGTCGTCCGCCCGCCCGTGGAGGAACCAGAAGCCGTCCGTATCCTGTTGGGCCCAGTCGCCGTGGTCCCACATATCTCCGAATCGCGACCAGTACTCGTCGAGATAGCGCTCGTCGCCCGACCACAGCGATTTCGTCATCGAGGGACACGAATCCGTCGCGACGAGATAGCCGCGCTCGTGGTCGTCTGCGACGGACTCGCCCGTCGCGTCCACGATGTCGATCGCCATTCCCAGCCCGGGTTTGCCGAGTGTGCACGGCTTCTGGTCCGAGATGGGAAGCGGCATCAGGAACGAGCCACAGATTTCGGTTCCGCCGGAGATGTTGACGATAGGCGTGTCTCCGCCGCCCACGTTCTCGTAGAACCACTGCCAGGACTCGGGGTCCCACGGCTCGCCCGTCGAGCCGAGCAGCCGGAGCGAGGAGAGATCGTGGCCGTCGAGCCACTCGTCGCCCTGCTTGCGGAGCGCCCGGATCGCCGTCGGCGAGATGCCGAACTGGGTGATGTCGTGACGGTCGATCAGCTTCCAGAAGCGATCCGGCTGCGGGTAGTCCGGTGCGCCCTCGTACATGAACATCGTCCCGCCGAAGGTGTGCGTCCCGATGAGCGTCCACGGGCCCATCATCCAGCCGATATCGCTCACCCAGAAGAAGCGGTCGCTCGGCTTCAGATCGAAGCCGAAGTACAGCTCCTTCGCGCACTGGAGCTGTGCGCCCGCCTGCGTGTGGACGATCCCCTTCGGCCGGCCGGTCGTTCCCGAGGAGTAGAGCAGCATCGACTCCGCGCTCGCATCGAGTGTCCGGGTCTCGAACGTGTCGTCCCGCGTCTCGATGGCCTCCGTCCAGAACAGGTCACGGTTGCCGGTCATCGGCGGCTCCGTGTCGTCGAAGCGGCGGTAGACGACGACGCTGGACACGTCGGTTTCGGCCTGTTCGATGGCCGCGTCGGCGCTGTCCTTCAGCTCGATGCGCGAGCCACGCCGGGAGAATCCGTCGGCGGTGAACAGCACGTCCACCTCGGGGTCCTCCAGCCGGGTCGCGGTCGCGTCGACACCGAAGCCGGAGAAGATGGGGACGGCGACCGCGCCGAGCTTGAAACAGCCGTAGAGAATGGCGATGACCTCGGGCGTCATCGGCATGTAGAGCGCGACGGTGTCGCCCTGCTCGACGCCGACGCCGTCGAGATAGTTCGCCACCTGATTCGAGCGCCGGTGCAGCTCGTGGTACGTCAGCTCGCGGGTCGCTCCTTCCTCGCCCTCCCAGATACAGGCGGCTTTGTTCCGTCGTTCGCTGTCGCGGGCCGCGTGGCGATCGACCGTGTTGTGGGCGATGTTCAGCTCCCCACCCGGATACCAGTCGGCGAACTGCGGGCCGTCGCTGTCGTCGCGTGTCGCGTCGGGCTCGCGCTGCCAGTCGATGCCGAGATAGTCGGGAAGCTCGCCCCAGAACCACTCGACGCCGCTGTCTGGCTCACCTGGCACGTCGGTCGTCGTGCGCTCGATCAGCTCGTCGTAGTCGTCGATACCGTACGTCTGCATGAACTCGTAGACGTTCGTCGATTCCACGAACGCGTCGCTCGGCTCGTGGACGACGGTGTCGAGGTCGGCTACGGTCGCCTCATCACTGCTCATACACGGGTATCCGTGCCCCCGGAGATAATGCTTCCCCGTCGCGGCGACGGCTCCGTTATGCTTTACTCGCCGGCCCCGAACCCTGTTGTAATGACCGCACAGACCGCCCAACAGGAGCTTTCGGCCGCTATCGGGCTGGAGGTCCACGTGCAGCTGGAGACGGCGACGAAGATCTTCTGTGGCTGTTCGACCGACGCCGCCGACGGTGAGGAGCCGAACAGCCGGACCTGTCCGACCTGTCTCGGCCTGCCGGGCGCGCTCCCCGTCCTCAACGAGGGGGCCGTCGAGGCCGCCGTCAAGATCGGCAAGGCCATCGACGCCGACATCCCCGAGGAGACCCGCTTCCACCGGAAGAACTACTTCTACCCCGATCTGCCGAAGGATTTCCAGATCACCCAGTACGACGCGCCGATCTGTGCTGACGGGACGCTTCCGTTCCGCGTCGACGGCGAGGAGCGCGCCGTCACCATCGAGCGCGCTCACCTCGAAGAGGACCCCGGCAGCCTCCAGCACGCCGGCGGCTCCATCGACAGCGCCGACTACACGCTCGTCGATTACAACCGCGCGGGCACACCGCTGATGGAGATCGTCACCGCACCGGAGTTCCGGGGCGCGGCGGAGGTCCGGTCGTTCCTCGCGAAGCTGGAGGAGGTGCTGGAGTATCTCGGCGTCTTCGACTCGACGCGCGACGGCTCGCTGCGTATCGACGCGAACCTCTCTATCGTCGAGCGCGAGCGGATCGACGACGACGGCTCCATCCCGACCGAGACGCTGGAGGCGGCCAACCGCACCGAGGTGAAGAACATCTCCTCGCACAAGGGAGCCGAGCAGGCGCTCGCCTACGAGGAGACGCGCCAGAAGAACGCCGTTCGCCGTGGTCGAGAGATCGAACAGGAGACGCGTCACTGGGACGAGTCGCGGGGGATCACCGTCTCCATGCGCTCGAAGGAGGAGGAGAAGGATTACCGCTACTTCCGCGAGGCCGACCTGCCGCCGCTGCGGGTAGCCGGCTGGAAAGACGAGATCGCGATTCCGGAGCTGCCGGACGCGCGCCGCGACCGCTTCCAGCGCGAGTATGACCTCTCGGCAGAAGCCGCCGCGAAGCTCACCTCACAGAAGGCCGTCGCTGATCTGTTCGAGGATGTCGCCGCCCGGTTCGATGCCGGTCTCGCGTCGACGTGGGTCGCGGACAACCTCCTCGGTGAGCTGAACTACCGCGACATGACGATCGCCGACGTGAGCGACCGTATCGGCGAGTTCGAACGGCTCATCGCTCTGGTCGCCGACGAGGAGATCACGACGAAAAACGCCGAGGAGACGGTCCTCCGACGGATGCTCGACGACGGGCTCGATCCCGACTCTGTCGTCGAACGAGAGGACCTCGGCAAGACCGACGGCGATGCCGTCGTCGCCGCGGTCCGGGAGGCGATCGAGGAGAACCCCGACGCCGTGGCCGACTACGAGGCCGGCGACGACGGCGCGATCAACTTCCTCGTCGGACAGGTGATGGGGAAGACCGGCGGCTCTGCTGACCCCGGAACGGTCAACGAGCTGCTGCGCGAGGAGCTGGCGTAGTCACTTGAGGCCCCACGGCAACTCTCCGCCGTGGTCTCTGATATACTGCTTTGCCGCCTCGATGCTGCTCAGCCTGACGTTGTCTCGGCTCCCACCATACCTCTCAAGCGGCGCTTCTGGATCAGTCATCATCTCACGAAGTAACTCCTCTGCTCGGCCCTGTTCGCTCGTTGCGACCCAGTTCTTCACCGTATCTACCTGCTTCTTGTGGCTTCCGACAACCTTCTTACGGGCCAGCTTCTGTACAATTTTTACCCGCAGTTGCTCGTCGTCAGCTGTCATTATTCGATAGTTTAGACAGGAATATAAAATACTGTTGGGTTGAAACCACAAATTGTTGGGTTCAGCCATCTTCCAAGTGTTGCAAAACCACAACACTTACGAATAAACACCTACGACTGTGTATTGTATCAGTTCCACAGCCGTTTTCAAATCGACACACTATGAGTTCACTTCCAGAGCAGGAACGTCCTGATGAATCAGCAGCCGACGACACCGTACTCACTGACGTGCTCGGTGGACACGGGAAAGTCAAGATTCTCGTCGCGCTACTGAGTGAGAACGACCGGGACCTGAACGCGACGGAGATTTCTCGGCTCGCGGATATCGACCGAACGACGTTCTACGAGCATATTGGTGATCTTCGCGAGTACGGGCTCGTTATCGAGACACGCACTGTCGGCAACAGCCAGATGTACCGTATCAACCGCGACAGCCCTGCAGCCGAGGATCTCGCCTCTATGGAATGGAGTCTTCTCGACGCAATCGAGTAACTACCGATCCGGTGGCGTCAACGTCAGCCCGAAGTCGATGCCACCGTCACGCGCGTCGGGATCGTACCGCAACAGGAGCGCGAGCAGCCCGACCGCGAGTAGTTCGAGTCCGACGGCGACGACGCCCAACAGCGTCCGAACCGACCCCTGTCCGCTGGTCGCACTCCGAAACGTCTCGGCAACAGGGTCGATGATGTGGGCGAGCACGACGGCGATGATCCCACCGCTGTCATGGCTACCTGTCGGTGGAGCCTCGGTCGTGAGCGCGAAGCCGTGGTTCAGGACGGTGTGCCAGCCGAGCCAGCCGAGCAGGTAGACGCCCATCGCGATGATCCCGAGCTGGTAGGCCGTCCGTCGGTCGATACTGCCACGGCCGGCGAGCACCAGCCCGGCGAGAATCGCGATACCGGAGGGGACGAACAACAAGGGCCGCGGTCGCCGCGTCGCGTACTCCCCGAGATACTGGCCGACGAGTCCGTTCACCGCGAGCGAGACCAGCACCTCCAGCCCGACGACGACGTGGACGACGGCGACGATCCCGACCACCTGTACCGTCGCGAACTGGAGCAGCCGAACGGTCCGCTCGTTCATACCGGCGTCTCGGGACACATCGACAAGAGCAGCGCGATTCGCGGCTCCTTCGGCGGTTCCGACCGCTCGCCGCGCGGGATACTCCACGCCCCGCGTCCGGTCCATACGCCGCGGTAATCCCGTCCCGACGGCGAATTTATCATGATTATGGATGGGTTTAATCGGGCAGAAGCCGTATCGTGAGACATGAGTTCGAAACAGGGTGCGACGTTCGGAATCCGACATCTGACCGTCGTCCCGCACAACGCGGGACGGCTGCACGCGAGACGCGAGTCGGCCGTCGAACAGGGACCGACCCGATACGACGACTGAACGACCCGGAACATCGAGTGCTCTGTCGGGATCGATCGGGGCGCGTCGCCGCTGCCGCGATCGGTGACAGCCGGCCGGCTTTCGTGTGAAACGAAACTTCTTGTGAGTAGAGCGTGGAGCCGGGGCATGGGATTGTTCGATCGACTGCGCGGTGGCGATGGTCCGCGCGTCGCCTTTTTTGGTATCGACGGCGTACCGTACAGTCTCGTCGCCGATAACCCCGACCGGTTTCCGAACCTGACCGCTCTCGCGAACGACGGCGCTGGCGGCGCGATGGACTCTATCGTTCCCCCGGAGTCGTCGGCCTGCTGGCCGTCGCTCACGACGGGCGTCAACCCGGGGGCGACGGGCGTGTACGGCTTCCAAGACCGCGAGGTGGGGAGCTACGACACCTACGTTCCGATGGGCCGCGACGTGCAGGCGACCCGCGTCTGGGACCGTGTCACCGACGCTGGCCGCGACGCGACTGTAATGAACGTCCCCGTGACGTTCCCGCCACAGCGTAACGTCCAGCGGATGGTCTCGGGCTTCCTCTCGCCGGGTGTCGAGAAGGCCGCCTACCCGGACGAGCTGCGCGACGACCTCCAAAGCTCCGCGTACCGCATCGACACGAACGCGAAGCTCGGCCATCAGGACGACAAGACCGAGTTCATCGAGAACGCCCACGAGACACTCGACGCGCGCTACGAGGCGTTCTCGGACTACGTCGGGAAGGACGACTGGGACCTCTTTTTCGGCGTGTTCATGACGACCGACCGGGTCAACCACTTCCTCTTCGGCGACTACAGACACGACGGCGAGTACAAGTCGGAGTTCTTGGAGTTTTACGAGCAGGTCGACGCGTATCTCGGCGAGCTGCGCGAACAGCTCCCGGAGGACGTGACGATGATCGTCGCCAGCGACCACGGGTTCACCGCCGAACAGTACGAGGTGAATCTCAACGCGTGGCTCGAATCGGAGGGATGGCTCTCCTATCAGACGGACGACCACGACTCCCTGACCGATCTCGCGGAGGAGACCCGCGCCTACTCGTTCATCCCTGGGCGGCTGTATCTGAACTTGGAGAGGCGCGAACCGCGCGGCTCCGTGCCCGAGTCCGAGTACGAGGACGTGCGTGCGGAGCTGAAGGCGGCTATCGAGGGGTTAGCGGGACCGACCGGCGAGCCGGTCGCCGAGCGCGTCGTCGCGAAGGAGACGGCGTATCACGGCCCGCACGACGACATCGCGCCCGACCTGACCGTAATCCCCACCCACGGCTACGACCTGAAGGCCGGCTTCGCCGGCAGCGACGAGGTGTTCACGACGGGTCCCCGCAACGGGATGCACTCCTTCGAGAACGCCTGTCTGTTCGTCGACGACGATCGCGCTCGGATCGACGACGTGGACCTGTTCGATATCACGCCGACCATCCTCGATCTCCTCGAACTGGAGACCGACCGGACGGAACTCGACGGCGCGTCGCTGGTCTGACGCGGTCGAACGGTACTCGTCGGCTCCGCCGGATCAGAACAGCCCGTCCAGCTCGTCGCTCACCAGCGACTCCGTCGCGTCCGACTGCTCTTCGGGCTCGTCGCTCGCCGCGCTCGCTCTCTCGAAGAACTCCTGAATCCGTGGTGATCGCTCGACGCCGCCGAGCAGGACGAGCGCGGCCAGTCGCTCGGAGTCGAGCGGGTAATCTCCCCCGCGCACCTGCATCGAGTCGAGCTCCGTCTCCAGCCAGCTTCGGGCTGACTCGACCCCCTTGCGGCTGATACGGTCGGTCTCGCCGGCGACGATGAGGAGCCCGCTCTCGGCCGTCGTCGCGTCGGGGAGACTCGTCCCCGTCAGGAGGGCGTTGCGCGTGACGGAGGTGATCGTGTTGAGGTTCGCGTCGGCGTCGGGACTGCTCTCCGCCGACGCGTATCCGATGGCAGCGAGCGTCCCCGCTCGAAGCGTGTTGATGACCTCGGAGCTATCGACCACGGACTCGGCGGTGGCGGTTCCGGGCTCGATCTCACCGGCCGCGAGCAGCAGTCCGACCCGCTGGGCGATGTTCTCGTTGATGCTCGCGTACCCCTCGTCCATCGACTCGCCGCTCTGTCGCCACGCGTCGTTGTCGACGAGCAGGGTCGCGTCGGTCTCCCTCGCCAGCGTCTTCAGCGACCGACCGGCGTTGCGCTGGTACAGCGCCCCCTCGTCGCGTCCCGGAAGCACACCGAGCACGTAGACGGGCACGTCGTAGACGCGCTTGAGTTCGTGTGCGAGGACCGGTGCGCCGCCGGAGCCGGTTCCGCCGCCGAGCCCAGCGGTGATGAGGATGGCTTCACACGCAGAGCCGACGCGACCGGCGATCGCATCGAGCACCTCGTTGGCGTCGTCCTGTACGACCGTCGCGCCGAGCTCGTTGTCGCCGCCGACGCCGTGACCGTTGACCCGATCCGCGCCGACCAGATGCGTGTCCAGATCGAGCGAGGAGAGATCTGCACGCGCGCTGTTGATAGCGAGCGAGCCGACGACGCTATCGGTCGCGAGCGGATCGCGTCCGATCGCTTCGGCCAACTTGCCGCCGGCCTGACCGACGCCGATGAGTGCGACTCTCATGTGATATGCTCGACTGGTCGGCTAATCAGTGTTGTCCCGATGCGTCGCGCGCCCGTCCGGGCCGGGGTGTTCCCACCGGCCCGCTCCACGCGTATGTCTCGGCTACGTCCGTCTCGGGAGGACTCCCCCGGTGTATATGTATCGGGCGTCGTTACTGTTAGCAATATGGCCGAGTTTCGTTCGCTGGATCTCGACGAGCCTCCCGACGGCATCGACGCGTACATCGATGCGCTGAACCGACAGGGCGGGAGCATCCTCACGACGGGGGGCCTGTCACCACGCGTCGTGGCCGACGTCTCACGGGAGCTGTTCGGCTCGGTCGGCATCGCCGACGGAACGCCGCTGCGCCGGCGTATCATCCTCCAGACGCACACGACGATCCCCGCCGAGCGGTATCTCCCCGACGGGGTCGAGACGGGGTCACCGCTCGCGAAGGCGATCACCGTTCCGGGGGCAGACCGGACCAGCGTGGATCTACAGCAGAGCAGCGACACCAGTCCCTTCGCGCCGGATCGTCTCTCCTCCGGGTTTCCCGACGAACTCGAACAGACGCTCACGGCGGTCTCTGCTGCGATCACCGAGCTACTCGACCCTGTCGAGAACCCCGAACCCGGGGAGATTCGGCTCGTCTCTACCGATATCGCGCCGCTGTTACGGCGATTTGACGTTACTGCCGTCGAGACGTTCATCGAGCGGCTCACGGCGCTCGTCCGACAGCACCGCGGGTTGGCTTTCGTCTTCTTGGTCACCCCGAGCCGGTGGAACTGGAAGGAGAACATCGTCCCCCACATGGAAGGAGAACTGGAGGTGTTCGCGCTGAAGGGCGGCGAAACGCACATGAAGTGGCAGTTCCCCGACGAGACGGTCTCCGGCGTCGGATCGATCCAGCCGTGGAGGGCGATGAACGAGTGACTACCGGACGGCAGAACGCTGCTGTCGCAGGCGGGAACCCCATCAGCTGGACGGTCGAGAACGACGGCAGCCGGCTTCGGGTCGTCGACAGTATCGAGCGTCGGCAGCTCACGTTCACCCCCGAAGAGGGCGGGCGGCTCTCGGTCGCAGACGTGGCCCGCGAGTGGTTCGTCCCGGTGGACCGAGCGGCGACGCTCGGCGTCTCCACGCTGTGGCTCCCGACGACGTGGGACGTCTTCCTGCGAGCGCCGGACGGGACACTGCTTGCGGATATTCCCGCCGGAGAGACCGGCGCGGTGACCGACAAGGCAGTCGCGGAGGTCACCACCGCCCCGATAAAGATCTACTTCGCGAGCCGCGGCGGGCTTCGCGTCTCGACGGTCGACGGGCAGACGCGGCTCGAAGGAGTCGGGGGCACGCCGCTCGTCCTTGGGGCCCGCTCACCGCACGAACAGCCCGCCCGAACGATCACCGTTCCGCCGACGCCGGAGGGGTATATGCGCGGCGTCTCGGAGTTCGGAGCCGCGCTCAAGACGGCGTCTCCGGAACGGACCTTTCCGACGCTCCGCGGCTATCCCCCCGAGATACAGATCGGATCGGAGCTCGACATTCCACAGGGGCCACAGCGGCCCGAGACGGGCGTCACCCTCCGACTTCCACGCACCGTCGAGACCGTGTTCGCGGCCGCGCCGCTCGCGTACTTCCTCGGCGCGGAGATCGAACCCGGACGGCCCCCGCGGCTCGAACTGGACGGCGACCGGACCGTCCCGATCGATTCGTTCGGAGCGACGACCCCAGAGGCGCTCCACCGGCTACTCGTCCACACGTTCACGTTAGACTGTGTCGCTCGGACGGAAGGGCAGTATCCGATGGAGCTGTCGGCCCGACGAACGATCGAGGCGGCCGGGGTACGGCTGGACTGGGAAGCGATCTACGAGAAGCCGCTCGCCGACCGGCTCGCCGCCTTCCTCTCGGTCGATCTGCAGACGGTCGAAGCCGCCGCCCCCGACTGGCGACTCACCGCAGATATCCCTGAAACGGACGATAGCGGGCCGCTTCTCCCACACCTCGCGAACGAACTGGCCGACATCCGCACGTATCCGGCAGACCACTACCCGTCCGAATCGCGGGAGCGGGCCTCGACCGGACAGCCGTCCGTCTCCGAGCAGGTGAACGACGCGACCGACACGCTCCTGCGAGGGGCCGACCCTCGTCCACCGGGAGGGGAATCGGGAGCGGTCAACGACCGGGTCCCGCGGTCTGTCGAGGACGCTTCCGCGACGCCCGACGTGTTCCGGATCCGTCGCGCGGATTCGATCCTGCAGGTGTACGCCGGGAACGGCGTTCCGATCGGAGCGAACAAGATCACGGAGGAGTCGTATCTCCGCCATCTCTCCGAGACGCCCGACGAGACCGCGGCCCTGCGGGTCGTCGTGGTCTGCAACGATACGGAGATGCTGGCCGAGGCGAGCGTCGAGGAGATCTACTCGTCTGCGCCGCTGCTCAGCGTGACCGGCGAGCTGCGGACCAACCTCACCGTCGATTCGCTCCGCGATCTCCTTCAGTCGGATATCGACCTGATCCACTACATCGGCCACGTCTCCGAACGCGGTCTCAGCTGTGCGGACGGCCATCTCGACATCGGCGATCTGGACGCCGTCTCGGCCCAGCTGTTCATCCTCAACGGCTGTCGGTCGTTCAGACAGGGCGAGAAGCTGGTGGAGAACGGCGCGCTCGCCGGCGTGGGAACGCTTCAGAACGTGAACAATCAGGTCGCGACCGAGATGGGCAAGAAGATCGCACAGCTCCTCCAGCACGGGTGGCCCCTCGCCGGGGCATTATCACTGCTCCGGTTCGATGCGATCGCCGGACAGGAGTACACCGTCCTCGGGGACGGGACCGCCGAGCTCGTGAGCGCGGACAGCGGCGTTCCCGCCTGCTGTCTCGTCGAGCCGACCCCCGACGGGGAGTACCGTGTCAGCATAGACACGTATCTCACTCGGGTCCGTCATCTCGGGACCATCTTCCGACCGTCGTTCGGAGAGGATGACGTCTACCACCTCGCGGGCGGAGAGGTCTCGCAGTGGGTCGCCGACGAGACCGAGCTCCGTGAGCTGTTCGAGCGCGAGAACGCCCCTGTACAGCTTCGCCGGGAGCGGTCCAGTACGAAGCTCTCTCTGCGATGGTCTCACGACTTGGCTGAAGACATGAGCCCACTATCTGATGGACTCACTGAGCGTATGAGTCCGTCTTCGCCACTGAGCGACAGTTCATCGAAAGAAACTACCGAAACTGACTAAGATTACGGGCCTGAGACAGCAGAGCCGAGGGGTGCAGTGGCCGACATCGTCTGTGTCAACAGCAGTACTGCTGTGAACAGGACGCCGGCGAATTTCGGCTCCGATGCAACAAAGGACGCGACTGGATTGTCGTCCATATCCCCGCCTGATAGCGAGTTATAATCAATCCTCGAATTTCAAAATAACTATATACGATAAGTAAAATTCCGTAGCAACAAAATATCCGATCGGCTGGCAAGCGTTCAAATACGAACGCGCGGCCACCACCGGCATGGACGAGGACACCATCGATGCGCGGCTCGCGGCCGTCGAGCGAACGCTCACCGACTCCGAGACCGCGCCGGCGTCGCTCGCCGACGAGGCGACCCTCCAGCGGCGACTCACTGATGTCGAGTCAAAAATCGACGCGCTGGAGACGCGACTCGCCGACACGGAAGGGGAACTGACAGCAGTCCGGGCACACGTCGGTGACGCACGACGCGTCGACGCGGAGACCGAACGAATCGCCGAGCGCGCGCTCGCGCTCGCTCGCGAGACGGACACAGATGACGAGACACCGACCCGGACTATGTCGGTGCTGTCGCGACTGTTCGCGCGGCTTCGCGCCCTGACGCCGTGATTATCCGGCTCGTCGTGGCGGTACTGCTCACCGCTGCGCTCCTCGGCGTCGGGCTACCGGCCGCCGAGACCGCCCAATCAGAGCGAGCCGCGACCCTCGCGCGGGACGAGCTGACCGAGCTCCGCGAGACGCTGGCCCGATTCGAAACGCGCAACGACGCCACCCGACCGGGGCTACCGGGTGCGACCCGCCTGTACACGCTCCGTGTTCCGGCGGGAGTAACTGTTCGACTTGGTGTCGGTCCCCGAAACGAGTCGATACAGTGGAGCCGCGGAGAACGCCGCGGACGGGTCGAGACCGACCTCCCGCTGGCGGATACGCTCAGACTCACCGGCGGAACACATCGGCTGCGGCTCCGCCTCGTCCGAGTGGACGGGGAGCCGCGGATCCGCGTCCGGAGATTCAAGTCGGATCCCGCGACCACCGGCTGATGTGTTCAGGTCCAGTGACGCAGAGGAGGTCTGTGGCTGTGAGCCACGCTTCGTCGACGACACGCTCCGTCTCGACGCGGACGAGTGCCCAGAGGAGGGTGAGCTGGCAACGGCTCCCGACTGCCGTGCGACCGCTATCGACGCGCTCCGTGACCGAGATGCCGATCTCGTTACTGTCCACGCCGCCGGGCTGGAACGTCGGTACGAGAACGCCACCCCGCTGCTCGTCGCAGCCGGACGCTTCGCCGCCCGGGCGGCGTTTCACGACGAGCCGCTGGCGGACCGCGCGCTGACCGATCCGCTCGACGCTGCGCGGCTGGCCGCTGGTCGTGCCGGTCCCGTCTCGCGTCTCGCCGTCGAAACGGGCCTCGTCGAGTGTGCGACTGCGGCCGACTCGTACGAGACGCTGTTCCGGCCACAGGTCGCGCCGGCGATCGCGACCGAGCGGGTCGTGCCGCGCCCGCCGCCGAACGGGCGGCTCACCGATCGGTACGAGCTCGACACCGACGCGACCGTCAGCGTGTACGACTCGCCCGACGAGGCGCTTCGAACGTACCATCTCACGCCGGTCGAGCTCACGCTCGACGCGTCAGCGACGGCGACGCTCGATGCGGCCGCCGACCGACTCGTCGCGGACGCACTTGAGGGCCAGCGCGCGGCCGACCGCGCCGTCCGAGCGGTCGCGACCGACGAGACGCCGGTCGAGACGCTCACCGCCGTCCTCGACAAGCACACTCGCGGACTGGGCGCACTCTCTGACGTGTTCGCCGACGCCGCCGTCTCGGACGTGTTCGCGTCCGCCCCTGTCGGCGCGTCACCGGTTCGAATCGAACACGAGGGACGGACCGTCCGTTCGAACGTCTTCCTCACGACACAGAGCACGGACGCCCTCGCCTCGCGGTTTCGCCGCGAGAGCGGGCGAGCGTTCTCCCGCGCGAGCCCGACGCTCGACGCCTCCCTCTCCGTCGCCGGGCGCTCGGTTCGCGTCGCCGGCGTCACCGACCCCGTGAGCGACGGCACGGGGTTCACCTTCCGTGCGGACAGCCGCGATCGGTTTCGACTCGCCGACCTCGTCGCGAACGAGACCGTCTCGCCGGCGGTCGCCGGACTGCTCTCGGTCGCCGTCGAGCGGAGCGCGTCGATACTCGTCGCCGGCGGACGCGGCGTCGGCAAGACGACGCTGCTCGGTGCGTTACTCGGTGAACTCGACGCCGGGACGCGAACGGTCGTCGTCGAGGACACCCCCGAACTTCCGGTCGAATCGCTCCGCGCTGCGGGGTGGGACTGTCAACGGCTCCGCGTCGAGCGCGACGGCGACGGGATGGGACCGACCGAGGCGCTTCGCACCGCCCTCCGTCTCGGGGAGGGAGCCATCGCCGTCGGTGAGGTACGCGGTGAGGAGGCCGTCGCACTGTACGAAGCAATGCGCGTCGGCGCCGACGGGACGACGCTCGGGACGATCCACGGTGAGAGCCCGGAGACGGTTCGCGAACGCGTCACGACCGATCTCGGGGTCGCTCCGACCGCCTTCGCGGACACCGATCTCGTGGTGACGCTCGACCGAACCGACGGTCGTCGCGTCACCGATCTCTCGGAGGTGGTCGGCCGTGACGCTCCGGCGTTCGCCACGCTGTTCGATCCCGCGGCGACCGGCCGAATCGACCGCGGTAACAGCGCCGTCGTCGCCTCGCTCGCCCGCCCCGACGAGACGTACAGCGACGTACGCGAGCGCATCGAGCGTCGCGCAGCGACGTTCCGATGACGCCGCTCCTCTCGCGGCTGGCGGCACTCTCGCCGCGGACGTTCGAGTCGGACGACGAGCTATCGAACGATCTCGAACTGCTCGGCATCGACTGTGCGGTCGGGACTTGGCGACAGGCCGGCGACGGACTGGCGGTGCTCTCGGCTACAGTCGGACTCGCAGTGACACCGCTCGTGACTGGGGTAGCGCGCTCGATCGTTCTCGCCGCGACGTTGCTCCTCGCCGCCGGAACCGTCGAAGGGACCGTCCGCGTCCCGCGGCTATTGGCCGCGATCGTCAGACGTCGCGCGCTCGGCGGTGCGCCGTGGCTGGTCTGTCGGGCGGCGATGCGACTCCGCGTAACGCCGACGCTGGAGGCGGCGGCTGTCGCCGCCACCGATTCGAGCACGGTCCTCGGTCGTGATCTCGCGGCCTCGGTTCGACGCGGCCGTGCGACCGGGGCCGCCGGCTTCGATGCGTTCCTGACGCGGTGGGGTGAGTTCTCCCCGCTCCGACGCGGGGTTCGGCTCCTCGCTGACGCGAGTCGGACCGATGCCGCCGACCGCCCGCAGGCGATCGATCGCGCCCTCGATGCCGTTCTCGACGGCGTGCGCGAGCGGGCCGCTGACGACGCTGCCGAGCTGCGCGGCCCGGTCACGGCGGTGTACGCCTTCGGCGTCCTCCTCCCGCTCGCGTTCGTCGCCGCGCTGCCGGCTGCCAGCGTCGCCGGGCTACCGGTCTCGGTTCCGGCTATCGTCCTCGTCTACGATATCGTGCTTCCGGTCGGCCTGCTCGCAGCGGGGCTCCGTCGCCGCGTCGATCGCGCTCCCGTCGTGGACACCGCCGTTCGCCGCTGTCGGCTTCGGTCTCGGCGCGATGCTCACCGTCCAGTACCGTCCGTACCGACGGCTCCGGGCGGAGACCGATACGCTCGATGCCGGCCTTCCGGACGTGCTCTACGGCGTCGGTCGGCGGGTCCGCGACGGCGATCCGGTCGAACGAGCGATCGACGCGACGGCCGAGACCCTCGACTCACCGGCGAGCGTGCTCTTCGATCGGGCGAACGAGCAAGGGGCCGCCCTCGGTGTCGGTATCGAGACGGCGCTGTGTGGGGATCGTAGCCCGCTGGCGAGCGTGCCGAGCCGTCGCGTCGACGACGTCGCCCGGCTGTTCGTCGACGCCGCGCGCGCCGGCCAGCCGGCCGGCCCCTCGCTCGTCGCGGCCGGTGAGTATCTCGGGGCCCTCGCTCGCCTCGAAACGGAGACCAGACGATCGATTCGTCACGCCACGGGGACGATGGGCAACACCGCGGTGCTGTTCGGTCCTCTCGTCGGCGGTGTCACCGTCGCGCTGGCCGGACGAGTCGGTGGCTCGAAGCTCGGTGAGGCGATTCCACAGACCGGTCTCGCGCTCGCCGTCGGCGTCTACGTCCTCCTGCTCGCGGTCGTGTTGACGGCGCTCGCGACCGGGTTGGCGCGCGGCTTCGACCGCTCCGTCGTCGGCTATCGGGTCGGGCTGGCGCTGCTTGCCGCGACGGCGACGTATCTCGCTGCGATCGTCGCGGGCGGTCTCCTCGTCTGACCGGCGCAGGTTTATATCGGAAGCCGGGACCAGCCGACCCATGTTCAGTACGACAGAGGGGTGGTACAGCTGGATCGGCGTTTCGCTCGCAGCGGCTGGACTGCTCGCCGTCGTTCTCGGTCTCCCGACAGCGCCACCGCCGGACGCGCGAGCGGTCGCGACCGTCGTCGACGGAACTGCCGGCAGCGACTACGCCGGACAGACGACCGTCGAGATCGACGCGACGCGACTCCGCCTCACGACGCGAGGCGTGACGCTGGAGACGGCACAGGGGACGACCCACGCTGGCTTCGACGCCGGTCCGGTCGTTCCGGTGCGGGAGGGACCGCTGCTGGCCGTCCTCGACGGGAGCGACCCTCGACGGGTGTTCGCCGACAGCACGAGCTTCAGGCGGGCCGTCGAGCGGGCGCGCGCCCGACAGCCGACGTGGCGGCCCGCCCCGGAGACGCTCCGTGCCCGCCAGCTAACGTGGGGTGAGACGCGTGTCACGCTCGTCGGATAGGGCACAGACCGATCCACTGGTCGCGCTCGTGGCCGTCGCAGCCGTCGGTCTCGCGCTCTCGGCGTACGGCGGGCTGCTCGGTGACGTCCTCGCGCCGACCGTACCGTCGCCGGCATCGACGCTCGACTCGGTGATCGATGAGCTCGCACCCGCCGGTGTCGTCGCTCCCTCTCGACTCGATGGCCTCTCCGTCGACGATACGACGCACGTCTCGCTCGCCGTCGGCGGAGCGTCTTGGGCCGCCGGGCCGACGCCACCAGCGACCGAGACGCGAACGATTCGCCAGCGCGTCCCGATCCGCCGAGCGAACGGGACCGTCGACGCCGGTCGAATCCGGGTGACCGTCTGGTGAGCCGCGGGCTCTCGACGACGGCCGACGTACTCGTCTTCCTCGTGCTCGTCTCTGCGGCCGCGGCGACCCTCGCACTGCCGACCGGGTCGGCTCCCTCGGCGGATGCAGACGCCGCGGCGACGATCGTCGAGCGAACGACCGCCGACGTCGACTACCGGCTCGTCGCTCCCGACGACGACCGGTTTCCGAGTTCCGTCGGCTTCGAGCGCCGAACCAGTGGCCGGCTGGCTGCGCTCCTCGCTCAAAGCGCCGTCCGGAACACAACGATCGACGGTCGGCAGTTGACGCGCGTGAGCGATGCGTACGAGCGGCAGGTGGCTGCAGCCGTCTCGAACGCCACCGGTCCGCGAACGCAGATGGTGGCTCGCTGGCAGCCGTTCGACGGCTCGGCTGTCAGCGGTCGCGCAGTCGCCGGGCCGACACCGCCTGCTGACGCCGTCGTCGCCAGTCAGCTCCGAACCGTTCGGGCCGGTGGTGAGCCACAAGCCCGGGCACAGCGTGCGGCCGAGGCGTCCGGCTACGCCGGCGTGGCGGCCGTCGCCGCCGCTCTCACCGTCGAGCGACTGTGGCCGGCGACGGGGATGCGGAGCGCGCTCGCCGCCGACTATCCGACCGACAGGCTCGCCGCGGTGCGGTACGAGGCGGCCGGTCGGCGGCTCGATCTGTCCGTCGACGCACCGCTTGACGCCCGGAACGTGACCGAGCTGAACGCCCGGCTTCACGCGGCTCTCCAGCGACGGTACGAGCGCCGGCTTCGAACGCGGTTCGATTCGCCGGCAGCGGCGGCCCGAGCGATCCGTCCCGGTGTCCGACTGGTCGTTCGGCGGTGGTCGGTATGAACGAGCGGGGTCGCGTCCCGTTCGCACTGCTCGGGGTGTTGCTGCTCGTTGGAAGCGCGAGTATCACCGCGGGTCTCGGCGGCGTCGCTCCGATGCGCAAACCGGCGACGGAGACGGCCTTCGAGCAGACGCGAACCGCCCTCGGTGGGGTCATCCGTGATGCCACTCGCACGGCTGCGAAGCGTGCAGCAGCACACCCCGTCGTCGCGCCGGCAGACACGACGGTCGGACGCGCGCTCGCCGCGACCGACGACCCGTTTCGGGCCTCGCTCGAACTCCGGACGTATCTCGCGGTTCGTGACCGACTCACCGCGACGACCGAACGCGGCGTGACGGTCGAGCCGAGCCTTCCGGCACTCCGTGATGCGGGAGGACTGACCGCTGCACTCGACCGCACCACCGTCGAGCCGGTCGGACGTAACGACACCGCCGTCCGGGTGACCGTATCGAACGTCACGCTCACCGCGACCCGTGACGGCCGTCCCGTCGAGACGCACGTCGTCTCACCGACGGTAACCGTCGCGACGCCCGTCATCGCGCTTCACGAACGGACGGCGACCTACCAGCGACGCCTCGACGGCGGCCCGACGGAGACCGGGCTCGCACGCCGGGCGACCGCGCGGCTGTACGGACTCGCGTGGGCGCGCGGCCTCACCCAGTACGGTGGTGGCCCGATAGCGAACGTCGTCTCGAACCGGCATATCGCCGTTGCGACGAATCACGCGCTCCTCGCTCAGCAGCGAGCGACGTTCGGTGCGGTCGACGACGCCGGTCGGCGTGCGGTTCGGGTCGCCGGCGCTCGGGCCGCTGGGACGGATATCTTGGCCGCGGCGGGCCAGTCTGGCCAGCAGATACAGCAGCTCCTCGACAGAGTCGATGCTGCGACTCCGGGGTCGACGCTTGATCCGATAGCGGCGGCGAATCCATCTGCCACGCCGGAATCGACACTGAGTATCTCGATCGACACCGCCGCGAGGACGGCCTTCGAGGACATCACCGGTGGGGAACTCACCGAGACGCTCGCCGCGGCGTATCGGGTCGCGGTCGAGCGCAGAGTCACGATCACCGATCGCGAGACCACCACCACCGGTCAGGCGCGTCCGCCCGGAGACAACTGGACCCTCGTCGGAACGAGCCAAACCAGCGAGACGACAGTGACGGACGCAGAGCCGACGGCGTCCGGGGCGACTGCGCCGTGGCATCAGCTCGACGAGCGGGGTCGACACGTCACCGAGACCACGCGTACCGAGCACCGCTGGCGGCGCGGTCGCTCGGTTCGAACGACCGTCGAAACAACGACAGCGCGCCGTCACGTCACGATTCAGCTGGTCGGCCGGCACGACGGCGGCGACGCACCGACAGCGCCGATACGGTCGGTTCACGAGCAGGGCGGGGCACTCGACGGACCGAACCTCGCCGCGACGACCGACCGAGCCAGCGCTCGACTGCTCGGCAGTCCCGGCGCGGTCGATACGGTCGCACGCCGGGCGACGAGCGACGAGACGACCCGCGTAACGGTTCACGGTGAACAGCCGCCGACACTCCGCGAGTGGGTGTATCGCGATCTCGTCCGACTGCGCGAGCGGGTGCGGAACGTCTCGATAACAGTCGAACGCGGCGCGCTCGGCACGTATCAGGTAAATCCGAGTAACCGGCTCGCTACGGTGCTCCGGGAGCGACGCACGCAACTGATCGATCCGCCCGCCCGCTACGACGGCGTTGCTGACAGGGCACGCGTCGCAGCTCGTGGCGCGTATCTCGATGCGGTCGTCGCGCGATTAGAGCGCCGAGCGAGCGACAGAGCCGGCGTGAAACGGCGCCTCGCCGAACTGCTCGCGGAGCGGGGGCTGAGCCTCGACCGACTGTGCGCGATCATGACCGCGCGCTCGCGAGTCACGACCGCGACCAGTCGTCCGATCACCGGTGTCGGCGGGCCGTACACGCTCGATGTCGAGGGAGCGCCTGCGTATCTCACGCTCGCATCGGTGAACCGAACGGAAACGGACTCGCTGCGAGCAGGGACGATACGCCCACTCGCCGCCCGCAACACGAACCTGTTCACCGCCCCGTACGGCGATGTCGCCGACGGACTCGTCGGGAGGCTGTTCGGCTCAGATCGCGTCCGACTCCGCTCCGGTGCGAACGCGCTCGCTGCCAGCGACGCGCTCGACGGCGATCTCGCCACCCGACGGACACTCGAAACCGCTGTCGACGCCGCGGTGTCCAGACGACGGCGGGGGATGCGCCGCGTGCTCAGGCGTGCCGATATCGGTGACACACGCACTGACCGTCGGCAGCTCGTCACAGCCGGACTCGGAGCGTGGACCACGACCGCGACACGAGCGCTCGCCCTGACCGACGATCGTGCGGCAGACGCCGTCGCGGCCGTCGCGGTCCGGCGGTATCCCGACTCGTTCGACGGACCGGTCGACCGCGACGAACTCCGACGCTCGCTTCGCGCCGCGGCGGAAGACGGTCCCGGCGTTCCGGAGTCCTCCGTGACTCCCCACGTCGAGCGGACGAAACGGGCCGTCCGTGAACTGACTGCTTGGGGCGTCGAGCGGGCGATGAATCGGACGACAGCCGCTGCCCGAAAGCGGCTCGAATCACGAGTTGGGAAGCTAGCAGCCGTACCGAGCGGGCTCCCGATCACGCCGATCCCGTCACAGTGGTACGCGACGGTGAACGTCTGGGACGTCGAAGCGCGCGGCCGCTACGACCGCTTCACCGTCAGCGCCCGCGACGGCGGTCCCGGTCGACGACTCACCTATGTCCGCGACGGTCGACCTGTCCGCATCGACTGGGACGGCGACGGACGCGCGGAACGCGCCGGAACGGCGACGCGGGTGAAGTTCCAGTACCGGACGGCCGTCGTGGTGGTCGTTCCACCGGGGGGACAGGGCGTCGGTGACGTCGACGGTAACGCCGACGAACGCTCCGCAGGCTGGTGATCGGCGAGCGGCCGCTGGTGACTGCGTAGCGCGTCGGTGTCTCCCGCAGACACGCGCGACTGAGAGCAAGGAATCCTTCGCCGAAGCGGTCCTGCACACGTCGTGACGGAACTCGAAGGCATTTAGCCGTCGACCGCAAAGCCGGCCTATGCTCCACGATCTCGTCGCGGATCCGGGCGCACAGTCCGGGCCGGAACTGCACGACGCGATGACCGACGAACTCGCCGCCGGCGTCAGTACCGTCGGCATCGAGACAGTCATCGACGAGACCGACGTGTCAGAGTCGACGGTACGCGACCTCGCCGCCGGTGACCAGCCCGAGCTCACCATCGAGGAGGCCGCCGCCGTCCTCGCAGTCGTCGAGGACGACGACGCCGACGATATCGTCGCGCTCTCGCGTGACGCCATCATGATGGGGATGTCACAGGCCGTCCTCGACGTAGAGGCGCTGGCCGCCGACGCCGGCGACGGTCTCGAACCGCGCGAGGTGCAGTCGAAGATCGAGGGCCGGTTTCCGATGACGCTGCGCGAGTTCGCGCTGTTTCACGCGACGATTCAGGCGCAGACGGTCTGAGTCCCGGGATCGACCGGTGGCTGTGACGCCACGACACGAATAAACCAGCGCCGATCAAAGGGTACGCAGATGCGAATCGGAATCTTGGGCTGTGGCTACGTCGGACTCGAACTCGCCCGCCGGCTCACGTCTGCCCACGAGGTGGTCGGCGTCCGGCGATCGAATCTCTCGGCGGTCGAAGAGACGGGGGCGACGGCGATCGAGGCCGACGTGACCGACGCCGCTTCGCTCGCGGCGGTCCCCGACGTAGATTGGCTCGTCTTCGCCGCCTCCTCCGGCGGGCGCGGAGCCGACGCTGCTCGCGAGGTGTACGTCGACGGACTGGAGACGGCTATCGACGCCTTCGCCGGCCGCGAGTCGCCACCGGAGCGACTCGTCTACACCTCCTCGACGGGCGTCTACGGCGATCACGACGGGGGGTGGGTTGACGAGACCACCGCTATCGATCCGACGACGGAGAAGACGACCGTGCTCGCGGAGGCCGAGCGGATCGCGACCGAGTACGCCGCCGAGCGCGGTATCGACGGCACGGTCGCCCGGTTCGCCGGTCTCTACGGACCGGACCGCTACCGACTCGACCGCTACTTGGACGGGCCCGTGACGGCGGGCTATCTGAACATGGTCCACCGGGACGACGCGGCGGGCGCGGTGGCGCATCTCCTCGGTGGCGTCGAGCCGTCGGTCGTCAACGTGGTCGACGACGAGCCGGTTTCGAAACACGCGTTCGCCGACTGGCTGGCCGACGAGTGCGGCGTCGATCGCCCCGACAAACGGACGAAACGGGAGCGGCTCGCTGCGGGCGATCTCTCCGAGCCGGCCGAGCGACGGATTCTCACCAGCAAGCGCGTCAGCAACGACCGGCTCCACGAGGTGGGGTACGAGCTGACGGCTCCGACCTATCGCGAAGGGTATCGGGCCGCCGTGGAAGCGTACCGGCGCGAGTCGGCGTAGCCGGTGTGAGCGTCGAGAACATACTCTCACAGCAGGTTATTTTACCGGCAACGGTGAGAGTCAGCCGCTACGTGAGATTGCGTACTGTCTATCCCCCGAGTGAGAAGGTGGTCAGATATACCCCTCAATATCTACGGACACTTCTTCGGGGACCGCTTCGTCTCGGTCGGTAACTCTGACGAGTAACGAGTGGGTCCGTAGATCGTCTGGGCCACTTCTCGGGGAGTCGATCGAAACGTCGAGACGAAGCCCGTGCTCTCGTCGAGAGATCGCATCTAACACGAGTTCCATCTCGGACTGCATCCCGTTCTGAACGACGATCAGATACGAATCCTCGAAGTCGGTCTCGTCGAGAAAGGACGTGGTGGACTCGCTGTCGATGATCTCCCTGTCTGCGGTCTCTCTGTCGCTCAGAACGGTCTGATACTCCTCTTTCGGTCCCAAGAACGCAGCGTCCCGTGAGGAATCCTCGACGAAGATATCCTTCTCGATATGCCGCGTTTCCACCCTCATTCCGTCAGGTGTCGACGGTGAGCCGTACCGGCTCCGTCCAATATATCCGCCAGCGGTTCCGATTCCGAGCCCACAGAGAGCGAGGAATCCCCGGCGGTTCATACGTAGCAGTTGGGTATCACTTGTAAAAGGGATTCTGTTAACTCATACCGTAGTTTGAGTCTCTCCTCGGTCGACTCGTCCCCTCGCGGTGTCTCGCCCGAGAGCACAACCGTTAGCCTCCGCCGTCTCGAACCCGTGGTATGAACCGCGACGCGTCGTGGGCGTATCGCAACGAGTTCCACGAGTCGTTCGCCCGCACCTACTTCCGGCGCTTCGGCGACGGTCTGGTCTCCTCTATCGGTGTCGGCACGTATCTCGGCAAGCCGACCGACGAGCGCGACGACGACTACTACGCCGCGATCCGCGAAGCGTTGGCGACGGGCGTCAACGTCGTCGATACGGCCATCGACTACCGGCATCAACGCTCCGAGCGCGTCGTCGGGCGTGCCCTCGCTGACAGCGACGTAGACCGGGAGGCAGTGCTGCTGGCGACGAAGGGAGGGTTCGTTCCGTTCGACGGTGAACGACCTGCCGACCCGGCCGCGTACGTCCGCGAGGAGTTCCCGGAGTACGAGTTCGTCCGCGGTAACTGCCTCGATCCCGACTTCCTCGATGAGTCGCTCGACCGCTCGCTCGAAAATCTCGGCGTCGATTCCATCGATCTCTACTACGTCCACACCCCCGAGGTTCAGCTGGAGCGCCACGACGCTGAGACGGTGTACGATATGCTGGAAGCGGCCTTCACTCGGCTGGAGGAACGCGCCGCGGCGGGCGATATTGATCACTACGGGGTGGCGACGTGGGAGGCGTTGCGTGTGCCGGCGGGCCACGACTCGTATCTCTCGATCCCCGAACTCGTGCGCCGGGCGCGGGCGGCCTCCGACGCCGCGGGGACGACCTCGACACATCTCCGGGCGCTTCAGCTCCCGTTCAACGTCCGGATGGCCGACGCCTTCACCGTCGAGAGCCACGCCGGACCGGAGGGCCGACAGAGCGCGCTGTGGTTCGCCCACGAAGCCGGGCTGGACGTGTTCGCGAGCGCGCCGCTCGTACAGGGTGAGCTTACAGCCGAGACCGAGCTTCCCGACCCGGTCGCCGAGCGACTCGACGCGACGACCGCGGCTCAGCAGGCGATCAACTTCGCCCGCTCTGCGCCCGGCGTGACGAGCGCGCTCGTCGGGATGGGGACGCCGGAACACGTCGCCGAGAACGTCGCGGCCGGGGAGCACTCACCGCTGGGTGCGGACGGCTTCGACGCGGTCTTCGAGTGACCGGCGGAGCCGAGTGATCTCCTCGGCGAGGATCTCCCGCTCCAGCAGACTGACGCCCGCGAGCACGATGAAGAAGCCGACGACGGTAGCGAGATTCACGGGCTGGTGAAGCACGAGGAGTCCGATGAGCGCCGCGACGATCGGGACGACGTAGCCGACGAGGTTCGTCCGAACCGGGCCGATCGTCCCGAGCAGGTGGTAGTAGATCGGGTAGGCGAACGCGGTTGAGGGGAGAGCGACCAGCAGCACGGCGAACACGACCGTTCGGGAGCCGTCGGTGACGATCGGCTCGCCGATGGCGAGACTACAGACGTGGAGGAGCACAGCGCCGAACGCCATCGACCACGCGGCCATCGGGAGACTCCCGAGCGGCGGGTCGATACGCCGGAGCAGCACGCTCCCGGCGGCGATCCCGGCGGCGGCTCCGAGCACGTACAGCTTGGCGATCGTCGATCCGGCCGCCAGCGTCTCCGGTGTCGGCTGGACGATGACGACCACCCCCGCCAGCCCGATGAGGACGCCCGCGACGTCGCGGCCCCCGAGCCGCTCGCCGAGCACGCCGATCGCGATGACGGGGGCGAGAATCGGATTCAGCGCGTACATGACTGAAGCGGTCGCGGGCGTGATCGACTGCTGGCCGAGAAAGAGCAGTCCGTTGTTGGCGGCGATGAGGGCGACGCCGCCGACCGCGACGGCGAGCAGGTCGCGACGGGTCCTCGGATACCACGGCTCGTAGCGGACGGCAGCGAACACGAGTAACAGCGGTGCGGCGATATCGAAGCGGAGTCCGGCGAAGAACAGCGGCGGCAGGGCGTCGAGTCCCGTCTTGATACCGACGAACGAGAGTCCGAACAACGTGGCGAGCGTGCAGAACAGTCCGGCGTTTCGGTAGCTGGTCACGTTCGGTCACCGACGAGCCGCTCACGGGCTGTCGACAGCGTCATACCGGCACAACGTCCACGACCGCGAAAGGCCGTTCGGTCGCGGCTATAGCTCTTTGTACTCGCGATCGCAGTCGGGACAGGTCCGGATCTTCCCGACCCCGTCCTCGTTATCGGTCGTGGCGAGCGACGTCTCGCAGTGCGCACACGCCAGCCGCTCGTAGGTGTCCTTCTCGATATCGTCGGCGCGCAGCCCCTGTCGGACGGTATCCATACACGGTGTTCGAGACGAGCGACAAAAATCGCCGGGTCCGCTTCGACAGCCTCTAACGGCCCCCCGGTCGAGTGGCGGTGTGTCTCGTCGCCGGCTCTTCGCGTCGCTGTGTTCGCTGGTGTTTCTGGTCAACTTAGCGCGTGTCGTCTTCGCGCCGCTCATCGAGCCGGTCGCGACGGATTTCGGCGTCACGCCCGGAACGCTCGGCGTCGTCACCAGCGCGGCGTGGCTCGGGAGCGCGCTCCCTCGGATTCCGACGGGCTGGCTGCTCACCCGCGTCGCACGCCACCGCGTCATCGTCGGGGCGGGCGTCGTATTGACGCTCGCGGCGGCCGTCGCCGGCTCCGCACCCAGCGTCCCCCTGCTCGCTGGTGCGGCGTTCCTGATGGGGCTGGCCTCGGGCGTCTACTTCATCGCGGCGAACCCGCTGGTCGCGGAGCTGTTCCCCGACGGCGTGGGTAACGCGCTCGGTATCCACGGGATGGCGTCCCAGCTGTCGGCCGCGTTCGCCTCCGTGATCGTGCTCGCCGTGATCGCCGTCACCGGTGACTGGCGGGCGACGTTCGCAGCGATCGCCGTCGCCTCCCTCCTCGTGACGGTGGTGCTGTTCGCGGTCGCGCGACGGACCGCCCTGCCGGACGCGGGCCGCGAGGACCGCGACCTGCTCGCGGCGACGCGGGCACAGCTCCCGATCGTCCTGACGGGCATCCTCATCACCGGCTCCGTCGGCTTCGCGTGGAACGGCCTGTTCAACTTCTATCCGACGTATATGCAGGCGAAGCAGCTGGAGCCGGCGACGGCGAGTCTCCTGCTGTCGGTCCTATTCGGGGCCGGCGTTCCGGCGTTTCCTGTCGGCGGGCGACTGGCGGACCGCGTCTCGAACGTGCCGCTGCTGCTCGGTATCGTCACGGGGTTCATCGCCTGTCTGTTCCTCCTGCCACACGTCACCGGTCTGTGGCCGCTGGTCGCCGTCACCGTCGTTCTCGGCTTCGTCATCCACCTGCTGTTCCCGGCGGTGGACACGTATCTGCTCGGCTCACTCCCCGACCAGCACCGCGCGTCGGCGTACACCGCCTACTCGGCGACGATGATGGTTCCACAGGCGTTCGGAAGCGGCGTCGTCGGTCGGCTCACTGACACCGGGTTCACCCTCGATACCCTGTTCACCGGGATGGCGGGCGTGTTGACCGTCATCTTCGCGGGCGTGTTCGTGCTCTATCGACTGGGGCGGCTCCCCGCGCGACGGGTCGCCGCGGAGACGAACAGCTAAAGCTCTCTCGGCCATCGAAGCCGATAATGGAGTACGTGCAAGAGCGGGTGACGACGCTCCACGACTTCGGCAACAGCACGCCGTCCGCGCCGGCTGACCGCGCGGCGATCGTCGTCCCGATGACGGAGCGGGAACACGGCTCGCTCGCCGCAGAACAGGTGCTCACGACGCTGGAGTCGGTCGCCCCCGATCGCGTCGTCGTCCCGTTGCGCGCTGACGCGACGGCCGCACCGGCCGTCATCGACTGGCTCGACGGGTTCGCGCTCGATATCGAGCCGCTGTGGTGTGACGGCCCGCGACTGGCCGAGCTACTCGCCGACGCGGGTCTCGACGGACAGCGCGGGAAGGGTCGCGACGTGTGGCTCGCGCTCGGAGTGGCCGCGGAGTCGCCGTACGTCGCGGTCCACGACGCCGACGCGACCAGCTACTCGGCGACGCACGTCCCGCGCCTGCTGTTCCCGCTCGAACACGGCTACTCGTTCACGAAGGGGTACTACGCCCGCGTCGAGAACGACCAGCTGTACGGGCGGCTGTTCCGACTGCTGTATCGCCCGCTGGTGCGCACGCTCGCCGCCGAGACCGAGGCCGACGTGCTCGCGTATCTGGAGGCGTTCCGCTACGCGCTGGCCGGTGAGTTCGCCGCCACGAGCGAGACGGTTCGGTCGCTGCGCGTCCAGCGCGGCTGGGGGCTCGAAGTCGGCACGCTCGGTGACGCGTACGCGGCGACCGGCTTCGACGGGAGCGCGCAGGTCGATCTGGGTCGCCACGAACACGACCACCGGGCCGTCTCCGGGCCGGCCGGGCTGACGACGATGGCCGATCAGGTGACGGCCGCACTGTTGCGCGTCGTCGAACAGCACGCTCCTACCCCCGACTACGAGACGCTCCCCGACCGCTACGAGGAGACGGCCGGGCGACTCACCCGCGCGTACGCGACGGACGCCGCGTTCAACGGCTTCAGCTACGACCGAAGCGACGAACGACGACAGGTCGGGCAGTACGCCGACTCGGTTCGTCCCCCCGGCGAGGACACGCGACTGCCGGCGTGGACGGAGGCTCCGATCACCCCCGACGAGGTGCGGACGGCCGCCCGTCGCGACGCGGAGGCGCTCCGGTGACGCTCTCGCCCGATCAGCTGGCCGGTGTCGTCGATCTGTTCGGCGAGCTGACGCCCGCTGAGCTGTCGCGAGCGCGCGAGGAACTGGGCTATCGGCGCGGCGAAGCGATCGCCGAAGCCGACGTCAATCGCGCTATCCGCGAGTACGCCCTCGTCCCGTACGACCGGGACGGCGACCGTCGTATCGCCGTCGGCCCGGCGGCGTTTCCGACGTTACCCGACGGCGGCGAGGACCTTCCCCACATTCTCGACATCGAATCACGCACGCCCGATCGCGACGCGGTCGCGGCGGCGGCGCTCGAACGGTTCCACGAGGAGCGACTGCTCGCGCTCCGGGTTCGCGACACCGAAGAGATAGCGCGGCTGATCGACGTGAGCTACGATATCGAGAGCTGGGCGGATCGCTCACTCGCGTCGGCACGCGACCGACTCGACGAGATCACTCGATAGCTAACGTGTACACTCGCTTTCGCGCGTCGGTGAAGGAGAACCGGGAGTCGACCGCACCACACTCCTCCAGTCGCGAGAGCGCGTATCTGACCGTCCGCGTCGGCAGCAACGTCTCCGTCGCCAGCTGTGACTGCGTGAGCTGACCGTCGTGTTCCAGCGTCTTCGCGACGAGCTTCGCGCTCGGCGGTAGCTCTCTGACGGCGTCCCAGCCGCCGGTCCCACCCGACAATGACTGATACCGTCGGGAACGTCGATCTCCCGTACGACGAGGGAGACTCACAGCAGGAGAAGCTCGACTCGCTGCGCGAGCAGTTGGACACGATCGAGGCGCAAAACGAGGAGATGCGCGACAAGCTGCTGGACGCGAACGCCGAGAACAACAAGTACCAGCAGAAGCTCGAACGGCTCACTCACGAGAACAAGAAGCTCAAGCAGTCGCCGCTGTTCGTCGCCACGGTGCAGGAGCTGACCGACGAGGGCGTCGTGATCAAACAGCACGGCAACAATCAGGAGGCGCTGACCGACGTGACCGACGAGATTCGCGAGGAGCTGTCGCCGGACGACCGCGTCGCCGTCAACAACTCCCTGTCTATCGTCAAGCGACTCGACGACGAGACGGACGTGCGCGCTCGCGTGATGGAGGTCGAACAGAAGCCGGACGTCGGCTACGAGGACATCGGGGGGGTCGACGCCCAGATGGAGGAGGTGCGCGAGACGGTCGAACTCCCGCTGAAGCGTCCGGAGATGTTCGACGACGTGGGTATCGACGCGCCGAGTGGCGTCCTGCTCCACGGGCCACCGGGGACGGGGAAGACGATGCTCGCGAAGGCCGTCGCCAACCAGACGGACGCCACGTTCATCCGGATGGCCGGCTCCGAGTTGGTTCACAAGTTCATCGGTGAGGGCGCGAAGCTCGTCCGCGATCTGTTCGAACTCGCCCGCCAGCATCAGCCCGCGGTCATCTTCATCGACGAGATCGACGCCATCGCGGCCAAGCGAACCGACTCGAAGACCTCAGGGGACGCGGAGGTCCAACGGACGATGATGCAGCTGCTCTCGGAGATGGACGGCTTCGAGGAACGCGGTGATATCTCCATCATCGCGGCCACGAACCGCTTCGACATGCTCGACCGCGCCATCCTCCGCCCCGGTCGCTTCGACCGGCTCATCGAAGTGCCCGAACCCGACGCCGAGGGACGCGAGCTGATCTTCGAGATCCACACCCGTGAGATGAACGTCGCAGACGAGGTCGACTTCGGCGAACTCGCCAAGATTGCCGACGGCGCGTCCGGTGCCGACATCAAGGCGGTCTGTACCGAGGCCGGTATGTTCGCCATCCGCGCCGACCGCACCGAGGTCCGGATGTCCGACTTC
>PXQU01000011.1 GCA_003021785.1 Halobacteriales archaeon QH_7_65_31
TGGCTCAACTCACCACCCCACCGCGAAGCCCTACTCAGAGAGCACGTCACTGAAGAGGGAATCGGCGTTTACGTCACCGCCGAGCCGCGGATCTACTGGACGGTCGAGCTCTCGAAGTACGACGTAGATCGACAGACGCCGACGCAGTAACAGCATCTCCACAGCTCAGAGAATCATGAACCGACGAACCATCCTGACAGCATGCGGAACCGCTATCGCCGGCACGCTCGCCGGCTGCAACAGCAGTGATCCGTCGAAGACCACGGCGACAGAGTCATCGACGGCAACACAGACAACGACAGCGAAGCCGACACCGACTCCGGTTCCAGCGGACCCGGAGGTGACGGCGGCGTTGGAGACGGCTCGACCGAAGGCCGCAGCGGCGTTCGAGAGCCTGCAGTCGATGCAGGTCATCAAGGACGGGGAGATCGGGCTGGGACCGGACGAGGGGTTCATCGAGTTCGCGAACCACGACAGAGACGACGTGTACGACCCACTCACGGTCGTTCGAGATACGCTCGTTCCCGTCCGCGAGCAGGGAACCGAGACACAGCAGGCGCGGGTCGAGGCGCTCCTCTCGTTCGGCGAGTACACGAACACGAAGTACCAAGAGTACACCGCGCTCGCGGAGGGGTTCTCGCGGCTGTATCGCGGTATCGACGCGTATCTGAACGATGAGCTCAACGAGGCGTACGAGTTCTTCACGGAGATGCGTGAGGACCTCGCGACCATCTCGCAGAAACGAGTGGCGGCGGACAAACTGCTCGACCAGTTCGCGGCCGACGGTGTCGATACGAGTATCGAGCCCTTCTCGATCGCAGACGAGCAGGCCGAACAGACCTACGTCTCGACGCTCGTCTACCGATGGGAGCCGGCAGTACGCGGGCTAAAGCGTCAGATCAGGGGAATCGGTAACTTCTCGATGGCGGGCACGGCGTTCGAAGCCGGCGAGTACGAGCGGTGCGTTCGGCTGGCACGTACCGCACGTGGGAGCTTCGAGACGGTCGAAGAGACGATATCGACAGCGCTCGACCGCGACGCGTCGTTGTTCTCGTCGTTCCTCACGCTGATCTCGTGTCGCTCGACCGCGTTTATCGAGTCGGCACGGACCCGTCGAGCGGCGGGTGAGTCGGGAGTGGCCGGTGACGAGCGGATCGCGAGCCGCAAGTACGAATCGTCGAACTCGCAGTTCGAGCAGGCGTTCCGTGACTGCGACGGCGACTCGGCGTAATCGCGGGTCGCGTCACATTTACTCGTCAGGACGCAACCGGGAGTATGGACCCCGACGAGGTGCGCGACGGCTGGGCTGGCCGTTCGGGTCGGTACTCCCCGCGCTACTACGCCGATCTCGGACCGAATCAGGTGAGCGAGAGCCTCCTCGACGTGTTCGATCACTACGTCGAAGCCGATGCCCGCATCTGTGAGCTCGGCTGTGGCTCCGGTCGGCATCTCGAAACGCTCCGGCAGAACGGCTACGAGCGGCTCACCGGGATCGACATCAACGACGATTCCTTCACGGTGATGGACGAGACGTATCCGGCGCTTGCCGAGCGCGGGACGTTCCACGCCGGCTCGATCGAGGAGATCCTACCGGAGTACGAGGACGACGCCTTCGACGTGGTCTACTCCGTGGAGACGCTCCAGCATATCCATCCCGACGACACGTGGGTGTTCGACGAGATCGTTCGGGTGTCCGGTGATCTGCTCGCGACGGCGGAAAACGAGGGAAACAGCCCCGAGCGCGGGCGTGGGGATGCCGAAACGAGCTGCGTCGACGGTGAGTTTCCCCTGTATCACCGCGACTGGAAGGCGGTGTTCGGCGAGCGAGACTGTGCGCAGCTGATCCGTGAACCGACTTCGAGAGACACGATTCGGTGTTTTCGCGTGCCGTAGCTCGGTGGATACGCTCACCGAACGGGGGTATGGACGGATTTATTCACACACCGGCGTACTCCGAGATATGGAGGTCAAATCGCGTCACCATCTGCGCAGCGACGAGATCGACGAGATCGTCGAGACGATTCGCGAGACGTTCGAGGTCGAGCTCGACGGCGACAGCTTCGAAGACGTCACGTTCGACGACGCCGACGAGCGGATCGTTCTCGTAGACGGTGCGCCGTACGTCGTCTTCTTCGGAGGTGAGCCGTCGCTGACGGTCAACGGCGCACAGGCGTTTCCGCCCGAGAGCCGCGTCGTCACTGTCGATGCCGGCGCGGTTTCGTTCGTCTCTGACGGGGCCGACGTGATGCGACCGGGGATCGTCGCGGCCGACGATACCATCGAAGCCGGCGACTTGGTCGCCGTGGCCGAGGAGAGCCATCAGAAGGTGCTCGCGATCGGACGCGCACAGGCCGACGGATCGACGATGGTCGGAGAGAGCGGGAAAGTGGTCGAGTCGTTACATCACGTCGGCGACGATCTGTTCCAGTTCTCCGTGTAGGAGCGTTCGGGTCGGATGGTCCGGTTCGGCTACCGCCGTGAGCGGTTCCCTGTCGATCGGCACGGCTGAGACACGGAACGGGACACCGTCACGAGCACCGTCACCCTTTCAGCCCGCTTCCGGTGAGCGGAACGACCACGTCGTCGCCCGGCGAGACGACACCCCGCGCTCGATACGTATCGAGAGCGGCAGGTGCGACCGCACACGTCGGCTCCGTATAGAAGCCGTTCGCGTGAAGCGAATCGAGGGTGTCGGTCACAGTAGCCTCAGACACTGCGATAGCGTCGCCGTCGGTCGCTGTGATCGCTTCGTGAATCTGTCGTTCGCGAGCCGGCTCGTGGATCTGGATCCCGTCGGCGGCGTCGTTTCTACCCCCGGAGTCGCCGTGGCGTTCGTCGGCAATCGGGGCGTAGCCGGCCGCTTGCGCACCGAGCAGTCGCGGCATCGAGTCGGTCCAGCCCGCCCGTTTCAGGGCGCGAAAGCCACGGTACGCGCCGAGAAAGAGCGTGCCGTGGCCGAGTGGCATGACCACGGCGTCGGGCACGTCCCAGCCGCGCTGGGCGGCCAGCTCGTACGCGACGGTGGCGGTCCCGCTGAAGAACGCCGGATTCCACGCGTGACTCGCGTACCAACTACCGTTGGACTCGACGGCGTCGATACAGGCGGTCGTGACGGCCTGCCGGTCTCCCTCGATTCGGACGATCTCAGCTCCGGCGCGTTCGATCGCTCGCAGCTTCGCGGCTTTCGCCGACGCCGGCACGTAGATGCTGGCGTCGATACCAGCCCGGGCGGCGTAGGTAGCGATGGCCGCGCCAGCGTTTCCCGACGAGTCCTCGACGACGCGATCGACGCCCTGTTCGGCGGCCAGCGACAGCGTCGTCGCCGCGCCCCTGTCTTTGAACGATCCGGTCGGGAAGACGTACTCCAGCTTGAACTGACAGTCCCACCTGTCGCTGTGAGTCAGGGGCGAGAATCCCTCGCCGAGCGTGACCGCCGGACCCGTCGGGAGGAAGGAATCGAAGGCCCACAGCCCCCGTGTCGGGTCGATCTCCGGCGAGCCGTCGGGGAGCGGCTGGTCGGTGAAATCGAGCGGCCCGCCGCAGTCACACCGCCAGATGTCGCCGTAGCGGTCGTAGCGGTCGCCACAGACGGAACAGACGAGCATACCTGCAGCACGGCTGGCGGCGGTATGGTGCTGTCGGTGCGTGGAGAGCACGTATACTGCCCGAGCCGGAACGAACGTGTGACCGAGTGAAATTGGAAATTGGGGCTTCTCACTGGTGTTCAGATCAGTAATTTGATTAGTACCGGTGCTGAACAAACAGTTGAATCTCGGATTTTCCGTCTCCTGAAGTCCGGTCTGAACACTGATGCGCTCTACTTCGGCTTCCCGTCTGTGTATGCTCACTTCCCGTTCGGGGTGGCACGGGATTCGCTCACCCCGTGTGCACAGACGCAGCACGCTACGACAGACGCTGCTGTACTGCCGTCGCGGCGTCACCGACGTACTGAACGATCCGTTTCGGGCGATCCCAGCGAGACGCAGTAGGAAGGACACGACCGGCTGAGCAGTGGTGTCGCCCCATATATAAAATACCCAACTGTATCGGCATGCTGATTCAACTTATCTCACGGACGATCCTACGGACTGGTAATGAAGCTCCCCAGTTCGGCGGAGATCTCCGATTTGACGGGTAGTAACGGTGGTGCAGAGAGACGGACATTTCTCAGGAGCGTCGGTGTGCTCTCGGTTGCGGCGATAGCCGGGTGTTCCGATGACGACGACAGCGGCTCGTCGCCTGTTTCGACGACGGGCGAAAGCCCAGAGCCGACCGAGTCTTCAGCGCCAGCGACCCCTGACTTGGACCCGGCCGCGGCCGAACGACGCGCACGGGATTTTCTGACGCTTCAGGGCGAGGGGTCGTTCGAGACCGCCCACGGGCGACTCCTCCCCTCCACGGCGACAGAGTTCTCCGTCACGGATATGGAGAACAGCTGGCGACAGATCGTCACCGCGTCGGGAGAGTTCGAATCGGTCGTCGAGAGCGAATACCGAGAGGAGACAGACGGAGCGGCGCTCGTTACCGTCGAGACCGCGTTCGCCCGGGTCAGGAACACGTTTCAGGTCGTGCTGACGAGAGAAGGCGTCCGAAGCTACCAGCTCACGGCACAAGAGGGGTATAGCTGGGAGCGACCGTCGTACGTTGACACGTCGGCGTTCACCGAGACGACAGTCACGATCGATGCGACCGCCTCGTGTGAGTTGGGCGGAACGCTCGCTCTGCCGTCGGGTGAGACACAGGTCCCCGGAGCGGTTATCGTCCACGGGAGCGGGCCGATCGATAGAGACGGGACCTTCGGCCCGAACAAGCCGTACAAAGAGCTCGCGTGGGGGCTGGCCAGTCGTGGTATCGCTGTACTGCGGTACGACAAACGATCTAACGCCTGTGCTGTCGATCTCGCAGACGTGACAGTCGACGACGTGACGACAAACGACGCGGTAACTGCAGTCGAGTGGCTCCGTTCACGAGCGGAGGTGGCCGCTGACAGCGTGTTCGCTGTCGGACACAGTCTGGGTGGCGCACTCGCCCCGCGCATCGCAACGCGTGACGATCGCCTCGCCGGCCTCGTTATGCTCGCGCCCGGACCGGCCCGATCGCTCGCCGAGACGGTGCTCGATCAACGCCGTCACCTCATCGAGCAGCAGGATCTCTCCGGGTCAGAACGCGAGGAGGCACTTGCGGATGCGCGGGACGTGGCCGAACAGATCCGGTCGCTCGATATCGGGGACGACGAGGTACTGCTCGGTCTCGGCGGCCGCGAGTACTTCCGGAGTCTCGCCGAGTACGACGGCCCCGAGACGGCCGCTGAGTCGGAGGTCCCCCTGTTCGTCGCACAGGGGGACCGCGATTATCAGGTAACGCCTGACGGGGATTTTTCGATCTGGAGAGAGGCGCTCTCCGATGAGTCGAACGCCCGATTCGAGCGCTATGACGGACTCAATCACCTCTTTCAGGACGGAACCAGACCCTCCACAGGGGCAGAGTACTACGATCCCGACGCCGTGTTCGCCCGGCGTGTCGTCGAAGATATCACGGCGTTCGTCGAACGACACGAATAATCGCCGGTTCGAGGAATACGGGCCGAGCTAACTGGTGACGCACGCGCGCTCGCTGTCGAGCAGCCGCGCGTGCGTATTCACGATCAGCGTCAGTCGTTCTCCGTCTCGTTGGATCGACAGCGACAGTCGGAGCGGATCCTCCGAGCACACCGTCGGCTCCGCGATGACCAGCTCCAGCTCCCACAGCGGCGTCTCGGTGACGTCGACACCGTGGTCGTGATAGAATGCCACGACCGGTGGCTCTCGGAGCAGATACATACCGAGCGGAGCGCCTGACACCCGTCCACAGCCCTCGCAGGTCGCAACGAGCACGTGACTCGCTTGCGATACGTCCAGCACCGTATGCCGGCGTTCGACGTCGTCGAAACACGCGGGACAGACTCCCGTACGCACGAGTTCACAGTCGTGTAACGTCCGACGTTTCTGGATGGAAATCGCCTCTTCGAGCGTCCGTCCGGTGACCGCTTTCGGAGGCAGGAAGTCCCGCGGATAGTCGTGGCCGTTCTCGCACGACACGGAAACGATCGCGTCCTCGTAGCGGGCGGAGAGTTCGGTATCACAGATACTGCACGTCGCATCGAGCGTCTTCGGCCCGCGAGTCATCTCGACACCGACGCCGGCCCGGAGCGTTCCGACGAGTGCTGTCCCGGCGTTCGTCAGCGCGTATCCGTGTTCGGTTCGTCTGACGTACGACGGCTGTAGCTTGTTGAGGTGGTAGTTGAAATTCCCAGAGTCCTCGATCCCTGCTGTCTCGCAGAGACGCTTGAATCCTACCGACGGCTCTCGTGGGTTCTCGGCCTGATAGCTCGCCAGTGTGTCGAGTATGGTAGCGCGCGTCTCCTCCGTGACGAGCTCGAACGGGACGAGAGAGAACTCCGTCACGGGAGCCGCTGTCGATTCGTCCCCGGGTTCACGCTCGGCTGGTGTTTCATCCCCGGCATCGTCCATACCGAACGGTCGGGGGCTCGTATAAAGCGGCTTTCGACTGTGATCTCTGTTAACGCATTCTCAGCAGTGCTACGGTAATTTAGACTGATCTCACCCCGCGTACGCAGACGCAGCACGCTACGACAGACGCTGCTGCACTGCCGTCGCGGCGTCACCGACGTACTCCTCAACCGTCTCGATCACGCGCTCCTCGAACGGCTGGGCCAGCACGCGCTGGGCACAGAGCTGCCCCGACGTCGCGTTGTTCCCGGCCCCGGGCCACGTCGACGCCCCGCAGACGTAGAGCTCGTCGACCGGTGTGCCGTAGCGCGACCAGCCGGGGAACGGCCGCCACAGGAAGTTCTGTCGGAGGTGGTGGCTCCCGGCGACGCTGTCGCCACCGACGAGATTCGGGTTCGTCGCTTCGAGATCTGCGGGCGAGTGCACGTCGCGATCCCGAATCGAGTCCCGGACTCCGGGAGCATACGTCTCGAGCTTGTCGAGAACCCGGTCGGCCATCGGCGACGCCGCCGTGTCCCAGTCGGTCGCGTCGATCTCGCCGGCGGCGTCGCCGTCGATCTCCGACGGCAGCGCCCGCACCTGTATCCAGAGGATCTGTCCGTCGTCTGGGGTCCGAGACGCATCGACCGCAGTCGTCTGCCCGACGATAAGCATCGGGGACTCGGGGAGCTGCCCGTTCTGCGCGGCGGTGTACGTCTCGGCCAAGGTATCGACGTCCGGCGCGATATGGACGTACGCGAACTCCGAGAGGTCCTCACCGGCCGTCCAGTCCGGGAGCTCGTCGAGCGCGAGGTGGATCATCATCGTCCCCGGGCCGTACTCGTACCGGTCGACCGTCTCACGGAACGACTCGGGGAGCGCCGCGTCGTCGACGAGTCGGTCGTACAGCACGGTCGGCGTGAGGTTCGCGACGACTGCCTCACGCGCCCGGATCGTCGTGCCGTCGGTGAGTGTGACTCCGGTTGCCCGGCCGTCCTGCGTGTCGACGGCGGTGACCTCGGCGTTCGTCCGGACCTCGCCGCCGCGTGTCTCGATGAGCGTCGTCAGCGCTTCGGGGATCGCCGATGCACCGCCGGTCGCGACGGAGATCCCCTCCGAGAGCGCGGTGAACGACTCGAGGAACGGAAACATCGCGCCGCCGGAGACGTCTGGCCCGAAGTCGATATGGAGCCCCCAGCAGGCCATCAGCGCCTTCGCCTCCGGCGTCTCGAAGTAGGCGTCACCGAGTTCACGCGTCGAGCTCAGCGGGATCTGAGCGAGATCGATCAGCCCGCTGGGCCGTTCGATCTGGACCGCATCGAGGAGCGTTCGGCCAGCGGCGACGGACGGGAGTGGCTGTCCCATCAACGGGACGAGGGTCTCGGCGAACCGACCGAACTCCTCGCGAAGCGTGTTCCACCCCGCTGCGTCGGCGGGAGAGTGCGCTTCGAACGCTTCCCGCGTCCGATCGACGTCCTGATACACGCGGAGCGACTCATCGTCCGGGTAGACGTTGGCGAACGGCTTGTCGCTCCGAGAGAACGCGAGCCCCGCCTCCCGCAGTTCGTCGCCGAACTCCTCGAAGACCTGAGAGCCGACGAAGAGATTCTGGTTCGTCGAGTGGGTGTCGTGAATGTACCCCTCGCGGGTGAGTTCGTCGCTGCGAACCGAGCCGCCCGGCTCGTCGTTGCGTTCGAGCACGCAGACGTCCCACCCCTCGTCAGCGAGGTACAGTGCCGCCGTGAGACCGTTGTGTCCCGCTCCGACGACGACGGCGTCGAACGTTTCGATCATAGTTCGATCTACGTGTTCACAGTCGGAAAGCTTTCGGCTTCGACCCGGTTCGAGCAGTCCCGTCTTGCACGACTCCCTCAACGCAGACGGCATGCTCACGCGAGAAGTCACAGCCCGGCCCGGGTCCTGTCCTGAGTGTGTCCGATCGACCGATCGTGTCCGTGGAGCGAGAGCGAACGCTGAGCGAGCTGCTGAAAGTCGGTGCTCGATCGTCTGGCCGAACTATCACTTTTACATATAACCTCAGCATCTGATAGTTCGACGGGCCGGTCACGGAAAATCGCTCGCGGTCAGACACGGAAAGCCGATCGACAGTTCGTCAGCGGCGCGAGACCGGGGCAGATCACATCTGACGAGACAGTGATCTGAGTCGATCGTCGGCAGTTCCGGCTGTATGCTGTCGTCGATTCGAGTCGGACAGATGTTCATATTTGCTCCCAGTAGCAACGAGATTGGTCGTATTGACCCGGTTGTTCCCTCACGAGTATCACGAGAGACGTAGTATCAAAATCGACGAATCGCTCGGTGATCACACACGATTTTCGCAGCTACGCTCCGTCGATCTGTATTCCGACTTCGAGCAGTACGTCACAGAACTGAAGCGCGTCAAATACATACGAATGTCGATAGGACGTTGTACCTGACTACTTAGTAATAGTTCAGCTACGTCCGTTGAGAGAGCCTCTCGCCTACCGCCTCAATCCCCGTTCGGAGCCGTCAAGACGAGAGGAGGACCGCGAGTGCGACGACGAGCACGCCGACGCCGATTGTTCGAACGATCTGTCGATCGTCGCCGTCGAGCTGTTTCGTCAGGAACCACCCCACTCCGAACAGCGTAGCGCCCCCGGCTGCCATCGACCCCACGACCGCTTCGTCGACGCTGACGACGAACGGGTGAAGCGTGAACGGGAAGGTCGTTAGCGCCACACCGACCGTCGCACCGACCGCTCGGAGCGACCGACTCGACCTCGGCTGTGTCGTGGAGCCGCAATCGGAACGGACGCGACGGTCTATCGTAACCTCCCCGATCGCAAGTCCCGCCGCCACAGCGTATCCTAAGTTGATGACGGTGTGGCCACCATCGATGTCGAGCATGTGAGCGGCGGCGACGAGCGCGAGACCGACGAGTACGCCGCTGTTGATCCCTCTACAGACGGTAGCCTTCGAGTCCGGATCGGAGGGCGCGTCGTCGCTCCGATCAGTGCGTGAACGCATTGACACCCCGTTTCGACGTCTGTAGCTCGACCACCGGTGGCCCGTGAGCCACTTGTACTGCAGGTGGCTTGTCGACCACTGAGCCGGTAGTCGTTCGGACTGCGAGCCGCCCAGTCAAGCCGCTTGCCGAGCGGATCACGCTCCCGACAGCACCAGTCTGTCGTCGCGCGCCTCCGAGGAACGTCTTCTCACTCGACAGCGCGTCGGCGAGCCGCCAGCGTTCCGGGAGGCGAGTCATCGTGGTCATTGCGGAGTTCATTTCGGGGCGCTTCTGATCGGTTCGACGGGGCGCTACTGCTCCGGCGGCACTTCGCCTCGCCACTTGTGCATCAGCACGGAACACTGCGCCCCGTTGGCGATCGTGTCCGTCTTGCGCCCGAACAGCGTCTTCCTGAGCCACCAGCCTCGTGACGTACCGATGACCATGATATCGTAGTCAGCGGACAGCTCTTGGAGTGTATCGACCGCGCTCTCTGCGGTGGTGAGCTCCGTTTCCGCCTGAACGCCGTGTTCTGCGAGTCGCTCGGCCGACCGCTCAAGCAGCTCACGTCCTTCCTGTTCAGATCCCTCGGCTCCTGCGACGTACGCGAGGGTTACCGAGGCGCTGGTCCGTTGGCTCATGATAGCGAGCATCCGAAGTCGGTTCTCGTCCGGCTGAGCGACCACCGGAACCAGTATCGACTCGGTGTCGGTCGGATCCCGGTCGCCGTTGAAGACGATAACGTCGCAGTTCGCCTTCCGGAGGAGCTTATCGACGAGACCCGAGACGGAGTCTTTGTCGGTCCATCCGATCAGAATTGCATCGACGTCGTGTTCCTCGGCCTCTTCGAGGATACCTTCGAGTGCCGACGAGGCGGTCCTGATCGTACCGGTGCTTTCGATACCCTCCTCGCGGAGCGTGTGTTGGCTCTCCGCGACGCTGTCGGAGCCTGCTCGCCAGTCTTCTTGCCCGCCGACGAAGCTCCGGTCGGTCGTGACGTGCGTGAACCGAACGGTCCCTCGTCGTGGATCGACGAGCGTGCTCGACAGCTCGGTGAGCATGTTCGGGTCCGACTTGTCGCCGACGGGAACGAGCACGTGCTCGTAGCCGGTTTCGTTCGACGTCGTCATCGGCGTCCACCGCTCTCTCTGTCCAGTGTGCTCGTACTGCTGTTCTGGTCGGTCGTGGTCTGCGCGTCGAGTTCGGCTCTAATCATGATGTTGAGTTCGAGTACGTTCACTCGCTCCTGCCCCCAGACGCCGAGCAACGGCTCGCTGGTAGCCTGATCGATCATCTCGCGAAGCCGATCCTCGGAGATGCCGGTCTGGTTCGCAACACGAGGGATCTGATACGCGGCGGCCGCCGGCGAGATGTGCGCGTCGTACGCGGACCCGGACTCCGTGAGGAGGTTCACCGGTACGGGGTCGTCGGGTGTCTCGTACCGTGAGATGTTTCGAAGGTCGTCTCTGACCCGCTCGGAGAGCGCCGGATTGTTCGGTCCGAGCTGTGCGCTCGCCGACGTCATCGCGTCGTACCCGATCGAGGACGGCCGCGACCAGAAGTACACGGCGTCCTCCGGGTCGCCCGGGCGGAACTCCTGTCCGATCATCTGTGATCCGACCGGCGCTTCCTGCCCGTCGACGTCGACGGGACTCCCGGCCGCGTTGTTCGAAAACGCTACGGAGCCAATGGCCATCAACGACCCCTGATAGAGCAGCCCGAAGAGCAACAGGCTGATCGCGAGGAGCCGCAGTGGCACGGTGAGATCGTTGCGATTCATTACTGGAACACCCCCAGGGCGACGAACAGCAGATCGATCACCTTGATGAAGATGAACGGAGCGATGAGACCGCCGCCGCCGTAGACGATGAGGTTCTTTCGGAGGAGCTGTGCACCGCTTTGGGCCTCGTAGTCGACACCGCGCAGCGCGAGCGGAATGAGCAGCGGGATGATGAACGCGTTGTACACCAGCGTCGCCGTCACCGCGCTCGCGGGCGTCGAGAGGTTCAGGATGTCCATCGCCGCCAGCCCCGGGATCGCGGCCGCGAGGATCGCCGGAAGCAACACGAAGTACTTCGCGACGTCGTTCGCGACGGAGAACGTGGTGAGTGCACCACGGGTCATCAGGAGCTGCTTGCCGATGCCGACCACCTCGATGATCTTCGAGGGGTTCGAGTCGAGATCGACCATGTTTCCGGCCTCCTTGGCGGCGTTCGTCCCGGCGTTCATCGCGAGACCGACGTCGGCCTTCGCGAGCGCGGGCGCGTCGTTCGTCCCGTCGCCGGTCATGCCGACGAGCTTCCCGTCGGACTGGATATCCTCGACGAGCTCGATCTTCTCCTCGGGATCGAACTCGGCGTTGAACTCGTCGATGCCGACCTGATCGGCGACCCAGCGAGCCGTCCGCTGGTTGTCCCCGGTCGCCATGATCGTCTCGACACCCATCTTCTGAATCTCGGCGATCCGGTCGGCGATGCCGGGTTTCAGCTCGTCCTGTAGCTCGATGATGCCGACGACCCGCTTGTCGACCGCGATAGCGAGGGGCGTTCCGCCCTTCTCGCTGATCTCGTTCGACTCCTGTCGGAGCTTCCCCGGGACGCTGTCGGCGTACTCCTCGACCGCGTCGACGGCGCCCTTTCGGATCTCCGTTCCGTCGGGAAGGTCGATGCCGCTCATCCGCGTCTCCGCCGAGAACGGGACGAAGCTCTCCTCGGAGAGCTCCCCAGTGTCGAGGGAGACGCTGATGTCGCGGGGGGCCTCCACGGCACTCCCCGGTTCATCGGCGAGATCGACGTCAGACTGGCCGCCGTCGGCTTTCGTCCCGTTCATCCGCTCTGCGAGGTCGACGATCGAACGGCCCTCCGTCGTCTCGTCGAACAGCGACGACTGATAGCTCGCGCGAACGACGTCCGTGTCGTCCGCGTCGCCGAGCGGGTGGAAGTCCTGTGCGACGCGCTCGCCGGTCGTGATCGTCCCCGTCTTGTCGAGGATGAGCGCGTCGAGATCACCGGCGGCCTCGACCGCTCTGCCGGACTTCGAGATGACGTTGCGGCGCGTGACGCGGGTCATCCCGGCGACGCGGATCGCGGCCAGCAGCGCACCGATCGTGGTCGGCATGAGCGCGACCAGCAGCGCGACGAGTTCCGCGATGTCCAGCCCGGCGAACCCGCTCGTGAAGGAAGCCAGGTACTCGCCGAAGAAGAACATCGTCGCGACCGCGACGACGAACACCAGCGTCAGACCGCTCAGCAGGATCGTCATCGCGATCTCGTTCGGCGTCTTCTGCCGCTGGGCGTTCTCGACGAGACCGATCATCTCGTCGAGGAACGACTCGCCCTGCTCGGAGGTCACCTCGATCTTGATGCGGTCGGACAGGACCTCCGTCCCGCCGACGACGGACGTTCGGTCGCCACCGGACTGGCGGATAACCGCCTCGGACTCGCCGGTGATCGCGGACTCGTCCACCGACGCACTCCCTTCGATGACGGTCCCGTCACGGGGGATCACGTCGCCTTCGTCGGCGAAGACGACGTCACCGGCCTCGATCTGGGCGCTCTCGACGACCTCGATGTCCTCTTCGTCGATCTCCTCGATGGAGATGTCGGGATCAGTGAGCAGCTTCCCTTCCGTTTCCGTCTGCAAGGCGCGCAGGCTGTCTGCCTGCGCTTCGCCTTCGAGTTCCGCGTACGCTTCCGCGTAGTTCGCGAACAGCACGGTGAACGCCAGTAGCACGGTGATCACGGCGTAGTAGACTCGCGAGCCCGTCGCACCGAACAGCCCGGGAACGACCGTCAGTAGCAGCCCGATGACC
>PXQU01000012.1 GCA_003021785.1 Halobacteriales archaeon QH_7_65_31
GTTCGACCGGAGGACGGCGGTGGGGGTTTCGGTGACGACGTGGCGTGCGACGTGGCCCTCGAACGGCGGGATCCGGACCGTCGCAGTCAGGACTGCGTGGTCGAGGTCGGCGGCCAGCGCGTACAGTGTGGACTTCTTCCCGCCGGCGCCGACGACGGCGACGACGCCGTCCGTAGCGAAGACCTCGGCCGGGTCCATACGGGCCGGTCGGCGCGGGCGCACAAAACGGTGCTGCCGGATGCCGTGGCTATTAGTGGCTGCCGGGTCGCGCTCGCGACATGGTTGCAGACACCGTCGTCTACACCCTCCACACCGCGTTCGCGGCACTGTGGGCGGGGTCCGTGCTGTTCGTGGTCGCCGCCGTCCACCCGCTGGCAATGGACGGCGACATCGCGCCCGACGCCTACGGCAGCGTCGTCACGAAACTCCAGTGGGTGACACGGACCAGCGCGCTGGTCTTGTTCGTCACGGGTGGGCACATGGCCGGCACCGGCTACGGTCTCGGGGACCTCACCGGGTCGACCGGTGGCTACCTGGTGGTGACGATGCTCGGGCTGTGGCTCATGTTGACCGCGACCGTCGAGGTGGGCAGCGCCCGCGTGCTGCGGGGCGTCGACGGCCGAAAGATCCGGGAGCCGGCTCGCGAGGCCCGCCCATTCCTGCGCGCAGCCGCCGTGATCGCCGTGCTCCTGCTCGTTGACGCCGGCCTGCTCGCCTCGCCGGTCGTGTTGTACTGAGCCTCTCGTAAGGTCTATGCCGTGCGGCTGTGACCCACAGCTATGGCATCTGACACTCCGGCACACGGGTCCCGGCTCGTCGTTTCTCCGGGAACGATAGAGCTGGGTCGTGGCGCGGTCGAGACCGTCGGCGAGTACGCCGACACCTACGGAAAACGAGCCTTACTCGTCGCCTCCGCTCAGATATACGATCTCCACGGCGAGCGGATCGAGACGCTGCTTTCCGACGCCGGCGTCGAGACCGTCGTCTACGACGAGGTGCGGCCCGACCCGACCGTCGAGAACATCGAGACCGCCCACCAGCGGTACGCCGACGCGGACTGTGACGTCATCGTCACGCTCGGGGGCGGCTCCTCCATCGATACGGGCAAAGGCGTCGGTATCCTCGCGGCCAACGAGGGGCACATTCGCGAGTTCGGCGTCGACAAGGCCGGCTACGAGGGCGTCCCGAATCCGACACCACCGATCATCGCGGTCAACACGACGACGGGGACCGGCAGCGAAGCCACCCGGTCGGTCGTCGTCAGCGACGAGTCCACCTCGACGAAGTTCCTCATCGTCTCGAAGAACGTCGTTCCGACCGTCGCCATCGAGGACCCCGAACTCACGGTGTCGCTCCCACAGAGCCACACCGCGTTCACCGGGATCGACGCGCTCACTCACGCCATCGAGGCGTACGTCTCCGTGAAATCCTACAGCGTCTCGGACGACTTCGCGAGAAACGCTATCCGACGGATGGCCGACGCGCTCCCGAAGGCGTGGGCCAACGGCGAGAACATCGACGCCCGGACGGAGACGCTCATCGGCCAGCTGCAGGCCGGACAGGCGTTCACGAACTCGTCGGTCGCGCTCGTCCACGGGATGGCGCGCCCCCTCGGCGCACAGCTCCATATTCCACACGGACTGGCGAACGGGCTCCTGCTCCCGTACGTGATGGAGTTCTCGCTCATCGCCGCGCCGGAGGCGTACGCCGAGATCGCTCGCACAATGGGCGTCGCCGACGACGGGACGAGCGACCGCGCCGCGGCCGAGGCCGCTGTCGAGGGAATTTACGATCTCTGTGCCGATGTCGATCTTGCCGGCTATCTCGACGAGTTCGGAACCGTCCCGCCCCGCGAGGAGTATCTCGACGTCGTCGAGACGATGGCGCGGGACGCGATCGACTCCGGCTCTCCGGACAACAATCCGCGCAAGCCAACGCAGGCCGAGATCGAGACGCTGTTCGTCGAACTGTACGACGACGCACTCGCTCCCGACAGCCCGCGTCGGAGCTGACCCCCGGAAGCAACCGATTTATACTGCCCTGCCTCGCTCTCTGTCCTATGGCCCCATTTGGCGTGATCGCGGACACCGAAGCGGTACGCAACTACTCCGGCGGTGCGTGGAGCTCGCCGACGGGCGAGGAGTCACGACCGGTGGTCGATCCGGCGACGGGCGAGACGCTCGCGACGACGCGATTCAGCTCCGCGGCCGACGTGGACGACACTGTCAGCGAGGCGCTCGACGCCTTCCGGACGTGGAGCACGCGGCCCGTCGAGGAGCGCATTCAGCCCCTCTTCCGGCTGAAACAGCTGCTCGAAACACATCAGGACGACATCGCGCGCACGCTGGTCGAAGAACACGGCAAGACCCTCGGCGAGGCGCGCGGCGAACTCCGACGCGGCATCGAGAACGTCGAGGTCGCCTGCGGTATCCCCTCGATGATGCAGTCCGGCACGCTCCAGCACGCCGCGCCGGATATCGACGAGAGCGCTATCCGCCAGCCGCAGGGCGTCTACACCGCGATCACGCCGTTCAACTTCCCCGGGATGATACCGCTGTGGTTCCTCCCGTACGCCGTCGCGACGGGCAACGCGTTCATTCTCAAGCCGAGCGAGCGCGACCCGCTCACCGCACAGTACCTGTTCGAGCTCATCGACGAAGCCGGCTTCCCGCCGGGCGTCGTCAACCTCCTTAACGGGGGGCCAGACACCGTCACCGCGCTGCTCGAACACGACGACGTGGAGGGGGTCTCCTTCGTCGGCAGCACGCCCATCGCTCGACACGTCTACGAGACGGCCGCCGCCAACGGCAAGCGCGTGCAGGCACAGGGCGGTGCGAAGAACCACGTCATCGTCGCCGACTCCGCCGATATCGAGTTCGCCGCCGAGCAGGCCGTCACCTCCGCGCTGGCCTGCTCCGGTGAGCGCTGTCTCGCGAACGACGTCGTGCTCGTCGATGCGTCGGTGTACGACGAGTTCCGCGCCGCCGCACTCGAAATCGTCGAGTCGCAGGTGCTCGGTAACGGACTCGACGAGGAGACCACTATCGGCCCGCTCATCACCCCCGAACACGAGGCGTCGGTTCGTGAGATGGTCCAGACGGGTATCGACGAGGGAGCCGACCTCATCCACGACGGTCGCGACTGGGACGCCGACGGCGACGGGAACTTCCTCGGCCCGTGTCTGTTCGAGAACGTCGAACCCGGGATGACCATCGTCGATGAGGAGATATTCGGTCCCGTTCTCTCGCTCGCGCGGGTCGCCGGCATCGACGAGGCGATCGAGACGATGAACGAGAGCCGCTTCGGCAACGCCGCGAGCCTATTCACCGACAGCGGGCGCGACGCCCGGAAGTTCAAGGAGGACGCCGAGGCCGGCAACCTCGCCATCAACGCCGGCACTGCCGCGCCGATGGCCTTCTTCCACTTCGGGGGACAGAAGGACTCCTTCTTCGGTGATCTCCACGCGCAGGGCGAGGATATGATCCACTTCTACACCGACAAGAAGATCGCCATCGAGCGGTGGGACTACTGAGTCGCCGCGCGAATCCTCTCTGCCCGCCGTTGCGCTTCCTCGACGACCGACGGTTTGCCGGCGAGTCGTATCTCGACGCTGTCGTCGTAGTTCACCTGCTCGACGTCGCTCCGGTCGTAACACCACGAGACGAGCGCCATCGCGTCGTCGCCGTTCGGAACCGACAGCGTCGTCTCGGCCGTCGGAAGCACCTCGGCCACGCGCTCGCGTAGCTCGACCAGCGAGCCGTCGGTCGCACTCGCGAAGACGGGCTCAGCGTCGAACAGACCGGCGACCGCCGTCCGTTGCTCGCTGTCGATACGGTCGGCCTTGTTCACGACCGGGAGCACCGTCCCCTCGACGTCGGTCAGCTGCTCGCGTGCGACGCGCAGTTTCCGCTCGATACCGTCGAGCGGATCGGAGCCGTCGACGACGAGCAGGACCACGTTAGCCTCATAGGCGGCGGCGAACGTCGCATCGAAGGAGGCAACGAGTTCGTGTGGTAGCTCAGAGACGAAGCCGACGGTGTCGGTGACGAGCGCGCGCCGGTCTGCGATGCTCGCGCGTCTGGTCGTCGTATCCAGCGTCTCGAACAGTCGGTCTTCGACACTCGCACTGGTGGTCGTGTCGGTGTGGTCGTCGGTCAGGTCGAGATTGTCGGCCAGCCGTCGGAGAAGCGTCGATTTTCCCGCGTTAGTGTAGCCGACGAGCGCGACGAGGTCGAATCCCTGTTCGCGCCGCCGACGGTGTTCGGCGCGCGGGTCCGGTCGCTCCCGGAGGTCGGCACGTGTTTTCGTCAGTTTGCGCTCGATTGCCTGGATACTCCGGTGCTCGTCGTCGGGCCACCAGCCGCCTACGTCGCCGGCCGCGAGCAGTTCGCGCTGGAGTTCGCGTTCGTACTCTAGGCGGGCAATGCGCGTCTGGAGTCGTGCGACCTCGGTCCCGGCTCGCTCGGCGAACAGTTCGAGAATGACCCGGGAACGGTCGTACACCCGAACGCCATCGGGAAGCTGATTCCCGATAGCGAGGGTCTGTGCCGGCGTTAGCTCACCGTCGATAGCGACGAGCGTCGCGTCGTGTAGTTCGACTGTTTCGGTGACACGAGCTAGCTGTTCGGGACCGAGATTCGTCTCGGGATGTTCCGTACGGGTTGCAGTCACCGTCGCGCGTACGTCGTGGCCCTCGGCGGTGAGTAAAGCCTGGAGTTCACTCGGAGATGCGGTGCTATCGTCGGTTCTGGCGGCGAGTATCGTGCGTGACATTATCTGTGAGTCGGCTACTCGAAAGGCGAGCAAGCCTGACTGGCGACGAAACCAGCCTCACGCACGGGGAACGAACATACTACGCTGTTCGACTCAGGCATAATAAGCGTGTGGTGGCTGTGTGACGAAGTTTGCGTCAGTCCTCGGCGTGACTTGTGTGAGCTTCTGCCCGGAAGATTGAGGTATTACGAGCAGTATTACTACGTATGAGCAAATCCACTCGTATCACGAAGAAAGGGCAGACGACGATTCCGCACGAACTCCGCGAGAAGTACGACCTGAAGCCCGGCGATGCAGTCGTCTGGATGGACACCGACGAGGGTATCGTGGTCAAAAAGCGCACTCGCACCGGCGGACGTGGGATGCTCGTCCCCGACGACACGCCGGCGAATAAACGCGAGGAGATCGCCGAAGCGCTGGGCCAGCGCCTCCGCGACCGCCGCGATCGTAACTACGAGGACGCCTGAATGGCGACGTACACCGCTGATGCCGTCTCGCTTCTGGTTTATCTCGTTGATGCGCTCCCGCGAGCGGCCGACCGGAAATTCGCCGAAGCGGAAGCCGGAGAGGCGGTCATTCAGGCCCCGAGCATGGCGCTCGCTGAGCTGCTGTACTCGGTCTCTCGCGACAAGGACGTTCGGGGAGTCACCCTCACGGGAACGCCGGAGGACGCACGGCGAGCACTGGTCGAGAACGGGCCCGTCTCGGTCGCACCGGTCGACGACGCGGAGCTGGTCGAGTACGCGCAGGTCGTTGACCGATTCAGTATCCACGACGGCCTGATCGTCGCCAGTCACCGCGCACGGAGTACAGACGCGGTTCTCACCTCCGACGGAGCCATCGGTGACGCCGGCTACGAGACCATCTGGTAGTGACGGGGCACTACTCTCTGCCGTCTGCTGTGGCATCTATCTGCCATTTAGATCTCCGCGCCCTGCACCTGTGAGTCCGTATCAGCGTGCGGTAAGTATATGATTCTCACAGGCTCTCGGCGACCGAATCAGCACACAACAGCGCGAGCGCCCCGATCGTCAGCGTCGGATTCAGTGCCCCACCGTTCGGGAACACCGACGAGGAGGCGACCCAGAGGTTCGACACCTCGTGGGTGCGACAGTCGGCGCGGACAACGCCCGAATCTGGATCGCGGCTCATCCGAGTCGTCCCCATGTGGTGGGCCGCCGGCCCGGTCGTCTCGGGGGTGGTCTGCCACTCGATGCTCGCTCCGAGCGTCTCGAAGATCTCGCGTTGAATCCGCGTCGCCCGGCGGATCGTCCGTTTCGTCTTCGTATCCAGCGTCCACTGTATCTCGGGGACGGGGTTGCCGTGGTCGTCGGTCGTCTCACGGTCGAGTCGAATCCGATTCTCGGCCCGGGGCGGCTGGCCCACGAGTCCCCCCATCGCGAGCTGGTTCCCGTAGCTCTCCCGGAGTTCGTCGAGTAGCTCGTCGCCCCAGCTGTCGCCGTCGAGCGCTCGCCGGACGATAGACTGGCCAGTTCCCGACGGCCCGGCATAATTGAGGAACTCCAGCTTGAACGGAGCGAGCGACTCGTCGCTCGCTGGAATCGCCCTCGTGCCTGTGCCGGGGTCGTCGTAGAACTGGTGGCTCTCCGAGGTGATGAAGCCGACGTGGTTCTGTCGGGTCGGCTCGTCCAGTCGGCCACCAGTACCGGCGAAGACGTGTTCGTGGAAGTAGCGTCCGACCGCGCCGGAGCCGTTTGCCAGCCCGTCGGGATGGGTCTCGTCTGCCGATAGCAGGAGGAGTCGTGGAATCTCGATGCCGCCGGCCGCGAGAATGAACCGGTCGGCGCTTAGCTCGCGTTCGCGTCCGCCGCGAGCGTAGACGGCCCGTGTCACCCGCGCTCCGGTCTCGTCGGTCACGAGCCGCTGGACCGGTGCGTCGGCGATGAGTTCGACGCCTCGCTCCTCGGCGTCGGCAATCGTGTGCGTGGCGTCGTAGCGCGCGCCGGAGGGACACACCGGCTTGCAGGTCCCGTAGCCGACACACGCCGACCGGCCGTCGTACGCCTCGGAGTTGCGCGCGTTCCCGACCGAGTGCGTCGTGACGCCCAGCTGTTCGCAGGCCTCGGCGAACAGCGAGTCCGAGTAGGAGGGCGGAAACGCACCCATCGGATGCGGCGCTGCACGCGGCGGCGCGTACGGGTTCTCCGCATCGCCGGCGACCCCCATGGCGCGCTCGACGGCGAGATAGTATGGCCGGAGGTCCTCGTACGAGAGCGGCCACGCCGGGCCGTTGTTTCTTCCGGCGAAGTCCGCTTCGTGGAGCCGGTACACCATCCCCTGCCAGTGGTTCGTCGAGCCGCCTACGCCCTTCACGCGGGTGTTGTTTAGCGGATACCCCCTGTCGGTCGCGGTGAACGCATCGCGCGGCCCGCCCATCCCCCAGACGCTGCGATCAGACGCGCCGGGCCGGAGCGCCCGCTCCATCCGTTCGCCGTCCCGCTCCTCGAACCGTGGGCCGGCCTCCAGTATCGTCACGTCGTGGCCGATCCTCGCGAGCCTGTTCGCCGCGAGCGCACCGGCCGGTCCCGCACCGACGACACACACCTCGGTCTCGCTCACCGTCTGCTCACGCCAGCCGATTAGGTGGACCTAAACTTAGGCGTTTCCACCGACAGAAGATACTTATCCGTGTCAGCTATCTGTTCGGTCATGACGCTCGATCTGCGGGCCGTGCTCGTGGTCGTCGCGCTGCTCGTCGCCGGCTGCGGTGCTGGTCCGACGCAAGCGCCGTCTGACGCGACACCGGCATCGACCCCACCGGACGCGACGACGGCGAACACCGTCGCGCTCGCGGACCTGTCCGAGACGGAACGAGCGGCGTTTCGAGCCTCGCAGAACGAGACGGTCGCGTTCGGGCCTCCCTGCGCCGATACGTACTCAGACGATGTCGCCGAGATCTTCCGCGAACACGCGTACGTCCGGGCGGACGACCGCTACTACGAGGTGACAGTGACGAGCACTGGTGGGTGGGAACATCCGTTGGAGGTGTTCGAGCCGGTCACCGTCGCATCCGCGAACGCGAGCCGAGTCGTCCCGTTCGAGTCGCTCTCTGGACGGAATCGGACGGCCGTCGACGAACTGCTCTCCGGTGAGTATCGGAGTTCCTACTGCACGTCACCCCCTGCCATCTTCGACAGCGACGTTGCCATCAGCTACCAGAACGAGACGTACCGACCGCAAGCGACGATAATCGCTGACTACCCCGGCTCGAAGCTCACGACCACACCGTACGAGCGGTGAGCCGTCTGCCCGAATCGGCGTCAGGTCCGAACTGCGGGGATACGCGGTCGCCAGCCCGAGCGCGATAAGGAGCGTCCCGCCGACGCCGACGGCGTCGATCCGGCGGTAGCTCACGCGAGACTCCCGCGTCGCCACCGATAGCCAACGATAGCAACGACGCCTGCGAACACGGGTGTGAGGAGCAGCCACGTCGGGAGCTTGTAGCCGAGATTCCACGCGTAGATGTACAGCTGCGCGAGCGCGACCACAGCACCCGAAAACAGCGCGCTCGCCCGCTTCATCGCCGGCGAGTCGTAGCTGCGAGACAGGCTGTCCGGGCCGTGTTGCATGACGGCGACCGCCCCGATACCGATCGCCGGCGCGAGCACCACGCCGACCGACTTCGGGACGACCGTGTTGGCGTCGCCGCCGGAAAAGTGGATGGCCATCTGGTCGGGGAGCTGTCCCCACAACGCGACACCGACGAGTGCTGTCACCGTGAGCAGTCCGTACACGAGCCACTCGAAGCGTCGGACCATACCCGTGCTCGTCGCCTGACTGATATAAAACTGCCCTCTCTGTTCGCTACGGAATCGTCACCGTGTTCGACAGCGTTCCGACGCCCTCCAGCTCGATCTCCACCCGGTCGCCGTCTTCGAGCCGACCGACGCCTTCCGGGGTCCCCGTCGAGAGCACGTCGCCGGGTTCCAGCGTCACGTATCTGGTGATATCCGCGAGCAGCTCCGGGATCGAGAAGATGAACTGCTCGCGCGTCGCGTCCTGTCGCAGTTCGCCGTTGACGCGACACCGGAGACGGGCGTCTGCCGGAACCTCGTCTGGCGTCGCGAGCACCGGGCCGAGCGGCGCGCTGTCGTCGAACGCCTTCCCGCGGATCCAGTTCTGCTCGGCCCGCTGGTCGTCGCGGTTCGAGATGTCGTTCATACAGGTGAAGCCGGCGACGTGCGCCATCGCCTCGGACTCGTCGAGATCGCTCGCCTGCGCTCCGATGACGACGGCGATCTCGGCCTCGTAGTCGAGTCGGTCTTTCCCGCTCGGAAGCGTCAGGTCGTCCCCGTCGCTCGCGACCGCGTTCGGTGGCTTCAGGAAGAAGAGCGGTCGGTCGGGCACGTCAGAATCCATCTCCTCGGCGTGGTCGGCGTAGTTGCGCCCGACACAGACGACCTTCGAGGGACGACACGGCGGAAGCGTCTCCACGTCTTCCCGCGCGAACGTCGCCGTCGAGTCGAGGTCGCTCGCCTGTTTCGGGAACGCGGTAACCTCGTCGTCGGCGAGTTCACCAAGCCGTACGTCTCCGTCGGAATCGCGGAATCGAAGCTGTCGCATACCGGCGTATGCGAGAGCGACGGAATAGACGTTCCGACAGAGGCATACGGCTGTCGCCGCTTCGCCCCGTATGGCCGACCCACGAGACGCCGACGCGGAGTTCTCGCCGTCGAGCTGGCTGGTCGGTGCACTCGTCGGCGTGCTCGCGGTCGTTATCGCCGTCGTCCGGACGTTCCTCCTCGACGGGAACCCCTTCGTCCTCGCCGTACTGCTCCTGCTTGCCGGCGCTGTCGCACTCGGTGGGGTGCTCCTGCTCGCCCGGCGCGAGCGATAGAGCGAAGTGGGTCGCGCGATCCTCCCCGGTATGCAGCAACCGGATTTCGGCGTCGACGGCAAGCGCGTGCTCGTCACGGGCGCATCTCGGGGTATCGGACAGTCCATCGCGGAGACGTTCGCCGCCGCGGGCGCGGACGTGGCGATCTGCTCGCGGTCGATGGACCGGATCGGTCCGGTCGCCGACGAGATCAACGACGCCGACGGCGGTCGGGCGGTCGCCGTCGAGTGTGACGTGCGCGACCGCGACGACGTAGAACGGTTCTTCGAGCGGGCCGCTGACGAACTCGGCGGTCTGGACGTCGTCATCAACAACGCCGGCGGCGAGTTCGTCGCCAACTTCGAGGATATCTCCGAGAACGGCTGGGACTCCGTCACCGACCTGAATCTCGGCGGGACCTACCGCTGTTGTCACGTCGCCGGGAAGTATCTCCGCAACGGCGAGCACGAGGGCGTCATCATCAACATGGCGTCGGTGAACGGCCAGCACGCCGCGCCGGGCGAGAGCCACTACGGCGCGGCCAAGGCGGGGATCATCCGACTGACCGAGACGCTCGCGACCGAGTGGTCGAACGACGGCGTCAGGGTCAACTGCATCGCACCCGGCCTGATTCAGACGCCCGGCGTCGCCCAGACGCTCGGTATCGACGAGTCGGACATGCCGCCGCGCGAGCAGACCCACCGCCGCATCGGTTACCCCGAGGAGATAGCCGACCTCGCTGTCTTCCTCGCGTCGCCCGCGGCCTCGTTCGTCGACGGCGAGACCTACACCGCGAAAGGCGTCCCGCGACCGGGGAACTCCATGAGCAACGACCTCGGTCTCGACCGGTAGGGCCGACGCTCCGTTCGGTCTCGCCTCAGGAGGCCCGAACGACGAGTATCGACAGATCGGAGAAGGCCGACGCTTCGCCGCCAGCGTCGTCGGCAAGTTCGGCAAGCGTCGTCCGGGTGACCGTCTCCGCCGGCAGCGTCAGCGACTCACAGACGATCGCGTCGCGTCCACCGGCTTCGGGGTGTGCGTCGAGTAGCTCACGGGCGATATCCTCGGGCATCGTCTGCCACGGCAGCGGAATCACGACCAGCGCGCGATCGGGGAGCGCCGCGCGGAGCCGCTCGCGCTCGGCCACGCAGTCGCCGCGCTTGTGCAGGCTCTCGATCGCGGCCTCGTCGTACGAGACACCAGCGCGCGAAGCGGCCAGCTGCGTCGCCGACACGCCCGGACAGACTCGAACCTCGCCGACGGCCTCACGCACTCTCGCGACGAACTGCCCGCCCGAGCAGTTCGGATCACCCATCGCGACGGCGACGCCCGTCTCGCCGGCCTGCACGCGCTCGCCGAACTCGTCGAGCCGGGCCGTCTGGTCGTCGTACGAACAGTCGATGCGGTCGGTGACGTGTCCGTCCACGTAGTCGAGGACGCTCGTGAAGCCGACGACGACATCCGCCGCACGGAGCGCGCGCCGGCCACCGACGGTCAGGTAGTCGTCGCCGCCGGGACCGATACCGACCACCGGAACCGCCGTGTCGGCGTCGAAATCACTCATTGTGCGCTCGCTTCGGTCGCCGCACGTATGAGTCCGTCTCTCGGCGTCACCGGGAACGAGGAGCGAACGGGAGCCGGCTACTCGCCCGCGACGGAGTCGAGAAAGCCGTCGAACGCGCCGCTTTCCGGGTGGAGATGACAGTACGTCCCGAGCGTGTCGTACTCGACGAGTCCGTCCGCTCCGTCGATGCCCGCGCCCCGAACCACGTCGAAGGCGAACCGCGCATCACTGCTCGGAGCGGCAGTCGAGTAGTGGAACTCGTGGCCGCGGAGCGTGTCGCCGGTCGTCGCGATCGGGCTGTCGCGGCGCGCGTCGAGTTCGACGTGGTCGAGCGCCTGATACCGGTCGTGCATCTCGGCCGTGACGGGGAGAATATCCGCCATTGCGTGTGTCTCCCCGTCCACGCGTAACGACTCGCCGAGCGCAAGCAGCCCGCCGCATTCACCGAACACGGGGAGTCCGTCGCTCGCGCGGTCGGCCAGCGTCGCGAGTGCCTCCGAGTCCGACAGGTCGGTCGCGTACAGCTCCGGATAGCCGCCGGGGAGATAGACGCCGTCACACTCCGGCAGCGGATCGTGCCGTGGGTCGAACGTGGCGAGCGTCGCGCGCTCGCGAAGCCGTTCGACGGTCGCGGGATAGCGGAAGGCGAAGGCCGGACCGGTCGCCACCGCGATGCGCGCCTCGATGGGGTCGTGACGGCACGGCATACGGTCAGGCGTTCGCGGCTCGCGACACAGTTCGAGCAGCCGTCGGGTGTCGATGTGGGCCGCCGCGTCGTCGAGCGCCTCGGTCGGAACCGGTGACTCGGAGCCCAGTTCGAGGCCGAGATGACGATCGGGCACTGCGAGTCGGTCGTCGGGTGGAATACGCCCGAGATAGGCGATACCGTCGGGGAGCGACTCCCGGACACCGTCGGCGTGGCGGCCACCGTGGGCGCGCTGTGCGATGACGCCGACCACGTCGATCCGGTCGTCGTACTCGCGGAAGCCGAGCGCCGTCGCACCGACGCTCTGCATCCCCGCTGAGGCATCGACGACGAGGACGACCGGTAGATCGAGGGCCGCGGCTACGTCGGCAGTCGACGCGACGCCGCCGTCGTACAGTCCCATCATCCCCTCGACGACGGACACGTCGCCAGCACCGCGGTGGTAGTTCCGACGGAGTCCGTCCTCGCCCTGTAGCCACGGGTCGAGCGTCCGAGACGACCGGTCGGTGACGGCGTCGTGGTGGCTCGGGTCGATGAAATCGGGACCGGCTTTCGCCGGCTGGACCGTTTCTCCCGCGTGCTGGAGTGCTCGCAGGACGACCAGCGTCGCGACCGTCTTTCCCGTGCCCGAACTCGTGCCGCCGAGGACGATACCACGCACACCGGAGGGTGGTCGGCCCATCGTATAAACGTTGTAACGCGATCCGCTGGCAGGAGCGCGTCGCTGACGGTCGTGGCCGACACCGATCTCTACCGAAAACATTTACTAATGATGTTTACAACCGTCACACATGGGTCAGACGAGCACCTGCGAGAGCTGCGGTCGGATGTACAGCACCGTCGTGAACCGGAGCTGTCCGCAGTGCGCGTCCACGGAGCAGACCGATACGCACACGCCCAGCTGAGACGGCTGCACGCCGCGTTCCGTTCAGCGGCGCGTCGCGAGCCGTGAGCTTCTGATCGGCCTTCGACTCCTCGCGATCAGACCGACTTCGCCATCCGACGGTGCTGGATCCCGGCGTCCTCAAACGGTTCGTCGTCCCGAATTTCGTAGCCGCGCGCCTCGTAGAAGCCGACGACAGAGAGCTGTGCGTCGAGGACGAGCCGCTCACACCCCGTCTCGCCCGCGTACGACTCGACGGCGTCCATCACGGCGCGCCCGTACCCCTCGCCGCGCGCGTCGGCGTCGACGGCGACGCGTTCGATCTTCAGCGCGTCGCCGCTGTACTCGCGTGTGCGAGCGACGGCAACGGGATCGGGATCCGACACGAGAAAGTGGGTCGCCTCGGGATCGTTCCCGTCCACCTCGCGGTCCATCGGCACGTCCTGTTCGTCCACGAACACCCGCGTTCGGAGGTCGAGCGCGGCGTCGAACTCGGGATCGTCGTACTCGAAGACGGAGTGCTCCATGCGTGTGGATACGCGCTCGTCCGTTACTGTGTGTCGGTTCTCACCGCCGGACGGAGTGATCTCTCGTCGTCACCGACCGGTGAAACCATCGAGCTCCGACCAAATTGGGAGAGCGTTGGGGAGAACTCCCGACCTGCTCCCGGCGGAATCATGTCAGGGTTCGGAAAATTCCTTTTACCCTACGACGGCTCGGTACGAGTGTAGCAATGACAGACTCACAGGATCCGACCCGACGCGCGCTCCTCGGAACGACGGCGACGCTCGGGACGCTGGCACTGGCCGGCTGTTCGACGAACGACGAGGCGACGGCGACCGACGAGCCGACGGAGACGTCGACGACGGGCGACGGCTCCACCGAGACGCCGACGGCAGAGCCGATGGCCGCCCCCGACGTGCCGCTGCTCAACTACGCGCTGACGCTGGAGCACCTCGAAAACGCGTTCTACCGCGAGGGACTGGAGACGTTCAGCGACGACGAGCTGATGAACGCGGACGCGCTTTCGGCGTTCGGCGAGGAGATCCGCATGGAGGTCCCGGAGTACCTCGCGACGGTCGGCGCACACGAGGCCGCCCACGTGACCGCGCTCTCGGACACCGTCGAACAGCTCAACGGGACACCCGTCGGCGAGGGCGAGTACGACTTCGGCTACGAGACGCCGTCGGAGTTCCTCGGTGTCGCACAGGCGCTGGAAAACACCGGCGTCTCCGCGTACGCCGGCGCGGCCCCGCAGGTCGTCAACAACGACGTGCTCGCCGCGGCCGCAGGTATCCACAGCGTCGAGGCGCGCCACGCCGGCTTCCTCAACCTCGTCAACGGTGATCTGCCGTTCCCGGACGCCGTGGACGAGGCACGGTCGATCAGCGAGGTGCTCGATATCGCCGGCCAGTTCATCACCTCCGAGGTGGATCCCAGCGTCTACGAGACCGACGAGGACCGCCCGACGCACGACCGCAAAGCCGACAACGACACGACGGACGTGAACGTCCTGAACTACGCGTTAACGCTGGAGCACCTCGAAAACGCGTTCTACCGCGAGGGACTGGAGACGTTCAGCGACGATCAGCTGATGGACGCCGACGCGCTCTCGGTCTACGGGAGCGAGGTCACGATGGCCGTCCCGGACCATCTGCGCGCGGTCGGCGAGCACGAGGCCGCTCACGTGTCGTCGCTCACGGACACGATCGAACAGCTCGGCGGTGACCCGGTCTCGGAGGCGGAGTACGACTTCGGCTACGAGACGCCGTCGGAGTTCCTCGGGGTCGCACAGGCGCTCGAAAACACCGGCGTCGCTGCCTACAAGGGAGCCGCGCCGACCGTCTCGAACGACGCCGTGTTCAACGCCGCGATCAGCATCCACAGCGTCGAGGCGCGCCACGCCAGCTTCCTCAACGAGCTGAACGCCACCGCACCGTTCCCGGACGGCGTCGACGAGCCGATGACGATGGAGGAGGTGCGAGAGATCGCCGGACAGTTCATCGTGGAGTAACCGACGGCGACGCACTTAGGTGCGGTCGGCGTGTGTATCTGCCAGAATGGAGGCGGTCTTATGGTACACGCTCGCCGGAACGCGCGGCGGCCCGAACCGCGTCCGCATCCTGCGAGCGCTCGATGACCGCCCCCGGAACCCGAACCAGCTCGCCGACCATCTCGACTTGAACTACGACACGATCCGCCATCATCTCGACGTGCTGGTCGACAACGGTATCCTCCAGACGAGCGGTGATGACTACGGTGCGGTCTATCTTCCGAGCGAGACGGCCCGGACGAACTGGGAGACCGTCGAAACAATCATGAGCCGACTCGACACATGAGCACACGAGAGCCACCCGCCGGACCCCGGAGCCATCACCGATGAACAGCTGGATACTCGCGGTACAGATCACGATCGCGGTGACGCTGGTACTGCTGAGTGTGCTCGTCGTCGTCTGGGGGCGTAACTACCGCCGTGTCCGCTCGCGACAGACCCTCGGCATGCTCGTGTTCGCGGGCATCCTCCTCGTCGAGAACGGGTTCGCCCTCTACGTCTACTCGCTCGATCCCGTTCTCTCCGTCTGGTTCGGCGAACAGGTTCCCAACGAACCGTGGCTCGCGATGTCGCTGTTTCACGTGCTTGAAGCCCTCGCGGTCGGCTTTCTCACCTACGTCACGCTGGAGTGACCTCCCACCCGCGGCCTGAACGGTTATACCGTAGCCCGCCGACAGTCAGGTATGGAGCTAACTTGGTACGGACACTCCGCGTTCGGCGTCGAGATCGGCGAGACGACTCTGCTCATCGACCCCTTCTTCGGCAATCCGAAGACCGATCTCGACCCGTCGGCTATCGACACGCCCGATTACGTCCTGTTGACGCACGGCCACGAGGACCACGTCGCCCACGCCGAGGCGTTCTCCGATGCGACGCTCGTCGCCGTCCCAGAGCTCGCAACGTACGCGAGCGAGGAGTTCGGGTACGACGACCTCATCGGCGGGATGGGGATGAACATGGGCGGCACTGTCGAAGCCGGTGACGCGTTCGTCACGATGGTCCGTGCGGACCACACCAACGGGCTCATGACCGGCTACGAGCACAGCGCCGGCCCGCCGGCCGGCTTCGTCGTCTCGGATACGAAGCCGACCCGGACGAGCGACCCGGACAGCGAGACGTTCTATCACGCCGGCGACACCGCGCTCATGTCGGAGATGCGTGACGTAATCGGCCCGTTCCTCGACCCCGACGTGGCGGCCGTGCCGGTCGGCGACCACTTCACGATGGGACCGATGCAGGCGGCCGTCGCCGTCGATTGGGTGGACGCCGACTACGCGATACCGATGCATTACGACACGTTCCCGCCGATCGAGATCGACACCGAGACCTTCGAGCGCGAGGTCGAAGCGACTGACTCCGACGCCGAGGTGGTCGTCCTCGACGGCGACGAGACGGTCTCGCTGTAACCCGTCGTGCGTTCACGTCCGATCTACGTACATTTTTATCACGCGCCGCCGTGGATTAGGGTGTAATGGCAGACCTCGAATCTCACACCGTCAACGAAGGTGGCTTCGCCGCGACGAGCCGCGTCGGCAACTACGAACTCTCGATCGACGCGACCAAAGAGGACGGACCCTCGCCGAACGAGGTGCTCCTCGCAGACTACGCCTCCTGTTACACGTTCGCCTTCCGCGCCGGTGCGATGCGCGAACACGATCTCGAACTCGGCGAGATCGAGACGGAGGCGGAGGCCGACCTCGATGACGACGACGATCTCGTCGACGACTCGGTGCGGTTCACGCTCCACGTGGAAGACGATCTCGACGACGAGCAGATCGAGGCGCTCACCGAACTCGGCGAGGAGATCTGTCACGTCCACGCGGCCCTCCACGAGGGCATGTACGCCGAAATCACCGTCGAGTAACAGCTCACTTCTCAGCTTTTTCATCCGTCCGATAGCGACCGCGACGGCGATCCGTCTCCCCGACGACACCCTCATGTCGGGTGCGCTCCCACACCGGGTATGAGCGACGACGACTCCGGCTGGCAGGACCGTCTGGTCGGTGCGCGCATGACCGTCGACAGCGAGTTCGACGACCGCGTCGAGGCGAGCGGCTTCGCCCGACAGGAGTGGGGACTCATCATGACCGCGACCGAGTTCGATATCGAGGACGGCGACGAGCCGCGGCTGTACGCCGATACCGAGCATCTGGACGATATCATGCCGGAGGTGCAGAAGATGACCGCACAGGGGCCGATGGGCGGGCAACAAGACGACTCCGACGGCGGTATCCTCGGGAGCATCACCTCGGCGCTTGGACTCGGTGGCGGCGGCGACGACGATCTCACCGAGGAGGTGACCGAGGCCGAACAGCTCACTCAGGCGTACGCCGAGGAGCTACAGTCGCATCTCGAAAGCCGCGGCACGTGGGAGGATATCGTCGCGGCCTACCGCGAGGAGCATGAGTGACTGGAGCCGGGACGCCCTGCTGTTTGCAGTTCTCCTCGCCGTCTTGGCGTCTGCTCCGAAGCTTCCGGACGGTCCTGCCGTCGCGTTCGGTGCGCTCGCCCTCGTGATCGGGTTCGCGGGATTTGCAGCCGGTGTCACGTCAGACGAGTTCGGCGTCGTCGTCTCGGAGGACGACGACACGTAGCTCACAACCGATCGAGAATCGCCGCGCCGACTGCATCCCTCGACGCCTCACCCCCGAGATCGTGCTGTACACGTCCGGCTGACCCGTCTCGGGAACGCGCGGGTTCACGATAGCTACGCAGGCGATGGGATTCTCCGGCGTGGTCGCGTGGCTTTTTGAGTCCCGGAGCTGACCGTTGGGTATGAGCGAGTTCGAACTCGACCTGCAGTCGGCGGAGGGAGACATGGACGTACCTGACGGCGAGAACGTGGTGCTCGGAATCCTCGACGGCGAGACGCCGGACGCCGAGTGGGTCGCGCTCGTCGAGACCGGCAACACGCTCGTCCTCGACATCGAGGGGGACCTCTCCGAGCTCGCGGCCGGCTTCGCGAACGAGATCACGGATCTCGGCGGCGAGCTGATGCATTTCCGTGGCTTTCTGGTCGTCTCACCGCCCGCCCGCCCGATCGATACCGACCGGCTCTAACCGTCCGGACCGGGCGTCAGCTCCTCCACGTCCGTGCCGCAGCCGGCACACACGAGCACGTAGCTGTCACCCTCGATGCGGTAGTCGCGGTCGGTCGACTGTCCGCACTCGGGACACTCCTCCTCGATAACGGCGTTGTCCCGGTCTTTCGGCGCACCTGCCGCGACCAGCCGACAGCCGTCCGTGCCGGCGACCGCCTTCTGTGGCGCGCCGGCCGGGGTGAAGAACGCCTCGCCGGACTCGACGGTGTGTATCCCGTCGGGCGTCTCGATACGGAGGGTCCCGTCGAGCACGTAGAACAGCTCCTCGTGATTGGGATGGTAGTGATACCCCCACGGGACGGATTCGCCGGCGTCCGCGACGATGAGATTGAAACCGAACTCGCTCGCCCCGACGGCCTCGTCGATCTCCTTCTTGCGTCGGGTCGGGTTCGGCGCGTCCGGGAGCGACTCGACGGTGACGTGTTCGTACTCGTGCTCGGTCACATCGATACTCGTCGACCGACGAGTAAAGCGGTGTGGGCTGTGGTGCTTATAAGCCCGCCCGCCCTCGCTCGCTGTATGGCGATGAAAGGGACCGGAACGACGGAACCGCGACGCATCGACGAGACGGACGACGGCATCGGCTGGCTGGCCTACCCGGAGGAGGGGATGGAACGCGCCTCACACGCGCTCGCGACCGACGCCGGCGTCCTGCTCGTCGATCCGGTCGACGCCGACGGCGTCGAATCGCTGTACGACGAGTACGGCGAGGTCGGCGGTGTCGCGGTGCTGCTCGACCGTCACAGTCGCGACGCGGCGGCGTTCGCCGACCGCCACGACGTGCCGGTTTACGCCCCGTCGTGGATGGATATCGACGGGAAGCTGGACCGCTCGGCCGAGCCGCTGGACGAGTTCCTCGCAGACACGGCCTACGACTGTCTCGAGCTCCGGAACTCCTCGTTCTGGGCCGAGGCCGTTCTCACCGACGGCGAGACGCTCGTCGTCCCCGAGGCGCTCGGGACGGCCGCCTACTTCCGTGCCGGTTCGGAGCCGATCGGCGTCCATCCGATGTTGCGGCTGTTCCCGCCGCGATCGCTTCGCCGACACGATGTGGAGCAGGTTCGCGTGGGCCACGGTGCGGGCATCGACGCGAATACGACGACCGCGGTGCGTGATGCGATCGACAACGCGCGTCGACGGCTCCCGAAGGCGTATCTCGGCGCGTTGCGCGATCTCGTCTGAGCCTCGCCACGGTTATACCTGCGACGTACCTCCGTCCTCGTGTGCCGTATCTGACCCACGGGCTGGCGACTGTCCTGCTGAAGATAGCGAGCGACCGCGATCCCGAGTCGGTGACGGTCGCGCTCGTGACACAGCCGGCGGGAGAGCTCGACGGCTGTCAGCTCGACCCGGCTCAACCCGTCTTCACGGAGTTCTATCTCCCCGACGCCGCCGGCTCCGTCGATGCCGTCTTCGGGATGGACCTCGGAACGCCGGACTCGGACGGTCGGTTCGTCTCCCATCCCAGCGGGCCGCTCGACGTGGTAACGACGGACGACTTCCACAGCGTCGTCTTCGTCGCCGTCCCGCCGTACGAGCAGGACTCGCTGGCGGCGTTCGACCGTTCCAGCACGCGGCTCTCACTCACCGTCCTCGACATCGCCCCCGACGAGACACCCTTCCGGGGTTAATCCAGATAGCCCAGATCGCGGAGCTGGTCGGCGATCTCCTGAAACTCGGCGTCCGTCAGTTCGCCCTGCTGTTGATGTTGGATGACGATGCTCCGCAGGAGAAATCGGACGAGATCGGACGTCGAGGAGAAGCTGGTCCCCTCGATCGTCTCGTCGACGCGCTCCGCGAGCTCCTTCGGTATCGAGACCGTCGTGTAGTCGGTCATGCGGCTACTCCTCGCTCCCGGCGGTTTTGCGTTTCGACGACACGGCGTCGGGGTCGTCGCGTCCCTCGCCCTCCTCGACGAGTCGCTCCACCAGCTGTTCCATCCGGCGGGTCTGTTCACGGTTCGCCGTGATGATAACGTCCGAGAGGACGCCGAACACGAGCAGCTGGACCCCGAGGATGACAGCCGCCGCCCCGACGACGGTGAGCGCCTCGTGCGGGACCGGTGGCGTCCGGAGGAACCACTCCGCCCCGACGTAGAGTGCGATCACCAGCCCGGCGAGCAGTGCGACCGAGCCGATCGAGCCGAAGTAGAAGAGGGGGTTGCTCGTCTTCGCCAGCCGGTATAGCGTCCCGAAGATGCGCGCGCCGTCGGTAATCGGATGGAGGTTCGTCTCCGAGCCGGCCGGTCGTGCACGATATGTGACGGGAACGACCTCGACGGTCGTCCCGTGTTTGACTGTCTCAACGGAGAGCTCGGTCTCGATGCCGAACCCGTCCGCAGAGAGGCTGTAGCGTCGGATCGAGCGCCGGGTGAACGCCCGATACCCCGAGAGGATGTCGCCGAGTCGCTCCCCGTGAACGACGCCGAAGACGCCGTTCGCCAGCCGGTTGCCGACCTCGTTGAGCCGGGTCATCGCCCCCGGTTCGAGATCCCCGAACCGGTCGCCGATGACGTGCTCGGCCCGCCCGTTCTGAATCGGGTCCAGCATCCGTGCCGCGTCGCTCGGGTCGTAGGTCCCATCGGCGTCGGCCATCAACACGATCGGGCGACGTATCTCCTCCGCGACGGCCTGCCGTATCGCCTGTCCCTTGCCGCGGTCGCGCTGTTCGACGACACGTGCGCCCGCCTCTCGCGCCCGGGTCTGTGTCCCGTCGTCGGAGCCGCCGTCCACGACGAGTATCTCGTCGAAGCCGACCTCGCGAAAGCCGGTGACGACGGAGCCGACGGTCTCCGCCTCGTCCATCGCAGGCAGGAGGACACAGACCTCGGCGGTGTTCATACGGCGAGGTGGTCCCCCCGGCTGTGAAAAGCTTCCGACAGGGGCTTACGGGTCGATTCGGACCCGCTCTTTGGCCTCGGTAACCGCCTCCCGCATTCCCGTCTCGAACGCCTCGACGCCGTACCGCTCGGCGTCCGTCGCAATCGCCTCGGCGTCCAGCTCGACCCCCTCGGCGCGCAGGCGGTTGAGCGCGCCGTCGAGGTTCTCGCTCCCGCGGTCGTACAACAGCCCGTTCTCGCCGTCGCGAATCTGATAGCGCGTGTAGCCGTCCCGTACCCCGACGACGGGCGTACCGCTCGCCAGCGCCTCGACCGGAACGATACCGAAGTCCTCGTTGCGGGCCGCGAAGACGAACCCGGTCGCCCGGGTGAGCAGGTCGCGCTTTTCCGACTCTGAGAGGAACCCGCGGAACTCGACGTTATCGGTCGCCATGCGGCGTAGACGGTCGGCTTCGGGACCGTCGCCGCCGACGACGAGCCGGTCGTCACGGTCAGCGAACGCGGTGACGATCTCGTCGATCCGCTTCGACTCCTCCAGCCGCGAGAACGTGAAGAAGAACGGCTCGCGCTCGTCGTGGGGCGTGACCCCGTAGGAGTCGACCGGGACCGGTGGGTAGACGACGCGCACGTCGTCGATGCCCCAGTAGCGACGGACGCGGCGCGCGATCAGCTCCGAGTTGGCGACGTACACGTCCGGGTACGCGAGCGTCTGCGCGTAGAGCACGCGGGTCGCGAACGCGTACGCCCGGACGAGCGGATCACTGCCTTTGTCGGGAAACCGGTCGTAGGCGGCCCGCGGCGTCGAGTGGACGTATTTGACGATCGGCTGATCGTCCGGCGGGACGTACCACCCCGGCTCGTTCCCGCTCTGGACGAGCACGTCGTACTCGTGAAGCTCGGGGCGGTGCTGGAACGCCCACGCGTAGAAGGCGTCGCGAACGAACGGTGACCGCTTCCAGCGCGCGAGCAGCGAGTCGTCGAACAGCCCCACGTGCTCGGTGTCGGTGTCGGGAACGGCGCTGTCGTCGCCGAACCCGTAGTAGAGGGGCGCGTCGAACGTCTCGGCGAGCCGTTCGGCGACGACCTCGCCGCCACCGTGTGCGAGGTAGTTCCCGTGGACGACGGCGATATCGGTCACAGCCGGTTCTCTCGGTGTTGGCCCTTATCAGTTGTCTCCGGAACCGGAATCGAAACCGGTCGTTCGCCAGTGGACGAACCCGTACAGATAGCCCAGTCCCGTCACGAGCGTCAGCGCGAGCAGCATCACGAGCTGCTGGAGCTTCGCGCTCGTCGGATCTGCGAGGAGTCCACGAACGCGATCGGGCAGATACGCACCGACGAGCCGCCCGAGAAACGCGGTCTCGTCGCCGCTCGACTCGGGGACGAACCGCGCCATCCCGCGCTTCGAGACGCCCTGCCAGAAGGCGCGTTTCAGCAGCCAGCCCGGCTCCGTCCGGTAGGGGTAGATCTTGTGCTCGACGACGGCGTCGGGGACGTACCAGACGCCCTCGTCGAACTCGGCCGCGAGCCGGATACAGAGCTCCGTCTCACCTCCCTGTAGCTGCTTGTCGCCCTCTCGGCCGCCGACGGTCGGCTCGAACCCGCCGAGCGCGTCGAACGTCTCGGCGCGAACGGCGAGGTTCGACCCCATCCCGTTGCGAATCTCGCCTTCCCGTTCGCGGTCACCGTCGGGACCGAACCCCCTGTGTGCCGCTCCGATGAGGAAGTAGAACTCCTCGGGGAGGAAGCTCGGCTCGTCCGCGATCCAACGCGGAATCATCCGGCCACCGGTGGCGCGCCGATCGCGGGCCTCGTGGGCGGCGACGAGCCGTTCGAGCCAGTCGGGCGCGGCGATGGCGTCGTCGTCGATGAACGCGATGAGATCACCCGTCGCGACGGCCGCGCCGCGGTTGCGCGCGACGAGCAACCCCTGATTCTCGTCGAGACTCGCGATGCGCGCGTCGGGGTGGTCGCCGTAGTCGCGATTCAGCAGCTCCGTTACGCGGGCCGAGCCGTCGGAGACGAGCACCAGCTCCACGTCGTCGTAGGTCCCGGCGAGCACGGAGTCGGCGGCGGCCCGGAGATCGGTGTAGCGGTCTGGCTCGTGGGTGCAGACCACGACTGACACCTGCATACGACTCCTCTACCGTCACACGGTATGTGTCTTGTCTCTCGTCACGGAGATACTGCACAGGTACGCTGACTCTACCGGAAGCCGTCGCGTTCGGGCCACCCGTCGGCAGTTTCGTTTGACAGCCGTCTCTCCGACGGACGACGAATCCAAGTGTGTGTAGATCTTACACACTACTCGATGGCCGAAGAGCGAACACGGGTCGATTTCAACGCCCCACGGTCCCTCGTCGAGCGCGCCGACAGCGTCGCTGAAATCCTCGACACCTCTCGGACTCGTCTCCTTATCGATGCGCTTGAGGACGAATTCGAAGCGCTCGCAAACGACGAGGAGTTCCGCCGCCGGCTTGCCGACGCCTACTACGACGATCGCGTCGACTACGACACGATCGAAGCAGTCCTCGGTCGCGAAGAAGCGATGCGAATGAAACTCCTCCGGGAGTCGATCGACCGAACGCCTGCTGTCCCTCAGCTTGAGGACGATCTCCCCAGCGACGAGACGTTCTACGACGGCGAAGTCGCCGAATGGACGGACTCGAATTCGTCCGAGTCGCCGGACGACGAGTCTCACACCTGAGGATGTCGGAGCAAGCAGTCGCCGTCGTCGATACCAACGTCCTGTTGAATCTCGCCACCCCCGTCGTTGACGGTCGTCCGCAAGCTCCCTCGGGTGCGGATCCGCTCAAAGCACTACTCACCGGGTACGATGTCCAGATACCTGCGAGCGTGCTGGGGGAGCTTACCGATGCGACTGGGAGCGATGATCTCCTAGCTGCAGCTGCCGATCTCGTGCTTCAGGCAGCAAACCATCTAACGACACACGACGTCGACGCACGGATCGACGAACCGCTCGGATACGGGCTCGATCTCGGGGAATCCGAATGCATCTGGTTGGCGAACGAACTGGGGGCGGAGCTCTTCATTACGGACGAGTTTAGTACGACCAACTACCTGTTCGTCACCCTCGCGCTCGACGACCGGAATACGCTCTTCACGACACCGCACGTTCTCTGCACGCTCGCAGTTCACGGAATTTTACCTGTCGAGTATGTCGAGACCGCGCTCACCTACTACGTCGAAACGAAAGGGTGGGATACACAGTACGTGACCCAGCTACGGACGCAGTATCTCTCCGAGTGAACGAACAGACGGAGCGGATACGCTGTTCGAACGCTGCCCGCCGTGGACATGGGAATGTTTATGTGTGTTTTCGAGCAGTTCGAACTAATGAGTGACTCCGCTGAGACTCGCGACCGGTCGGGGGTCGACCGACTTCGCGAGGTGTATCACATCCCGCTGTTGGCACTCGCCGTGGCGTTCGCGGCGTGGGTGCGAACGCGCGGGTGGCGGCAGTACGTCACCGACGACGGCGTTCTGTTCGCCGGCAACGACCCGTGGTATCATTACCGAGCCGTCCAGTACACCGTCAAACACTGGCCGTTCACCATCGGGTTCGATCCGTGGACCGGCTACGCCGACGGCGTGGCCGTCGGGCAGTTCGGCACGCTGTTCGATCAGCTCATCGCGACGGCTGCACTCATCATCGGTCTCGGGAGTCCGACCGACCAGACCGTCCAGATGGTCCATCTGTTCGCGCCCGTCGCCTTCGGCGCGCTCGCACTGCTCCCGGTGTACGTGCTCGCTCGTGGTCTCTCCGACCGCACCGGCGGGCTGGTCGCCGTGCTCTTCTTGTCGCTCGCCTCGGGCGCGTTCCTCCAGCGCAGTCTCGTCGGCGACGCCGATCACCAGATCGCGGAGATGTTCTTCTTCGCTATCGCCGCCGCGACGGTCGCCGCCGCCCTCCGAGTCGCGATGGCGGAGAAGCCGGCATTCGAGCTGCTCGCACAGCGGGAGTTCGGTGCGCTCCGTCGCCCACTCGTCTGGGGAACGCTGTCTGGAGTCGCCCTCGCGCTGTACGTCTGGACGTGGCCGCCCGCCGTCTTCTTCGTCGGCTTGCTCGGCATCTTCTTCGCGCTCGCCGCCTCGCTGTATCAGGCTCGTGGCGTCAGCCCCGACCACGTGCTGTTCGTCGGCGCGGTCACGGGCGTCGTCTTCGGGCTTCTCACGCTCGTCACGGTCGATGTCGTCACGATCGACGCGGTGAAGCTCTCGCTGCTCCAGCCGCTGTTTGGATTCGGGCTGGCGGCCGGCTGTGGCGTTCTCTCGCTGCTCGCCCGGCAGTGGGACGACCGTGCTATCGACGCGCGGCTCTATCCGCTCGGCGTGCTCGGCATCGCAGTCGTCGGTCTCGGCGCGTTCGCCCTCCTCTTGCCCGAGACGTTCGACTACTTCGTGGGACAGGTGTCGCGTATCTTCGGCTACACCGCGACACAGGAGTCTCGGACGGTTCAGGAGGCACAGCCGATCCCGCTCGACAGCGTCGGCTCGCAGTTCTACCAGAGCTTCGGGCTGGGGCTTTACACCGCGATCGCCGGTGCGACCGTCGCCATCTACCGACTCGTCGTCGACGACGAGCCGCGTGCGGATCTGTTGCTCCTGCTCGTCTTGTTCCTCGGGATGTTCCTCGCCGCCATCACCCAGCAGCGGTTCGGCTACTACCTCGCCGTCCCGGTCGCCGCGTTCACCGGTTACGCCGCCGCGTTCGTGTTCGGTCTCGTCGATATCCGCGAGACGTTCGCCGCGATGGAGCCGCCGACCGGCTACCAGCTGATGGCGATCCTGACCGTGCTGCTCGTCGTCACCGCACCGCTCGCCGTCGGAACGCTCACGCAACAGACCCGCGACGGTGGCGTCCAGCGGTACAACGCAGCCGACGTCGCACAGCTCTCTGCGGGTCCCGGTGAGGTAACTCAGTGGACGGGAACGCTCGACTGGATGAGCGAGAACACACCCGAGATCGGAGCCTACGGTGACGGAACGCCGAGTGATCTCGCGTATCTCGACAGCTACGACCGCACCGACGACTTCCAGTACGACGAAGGAGAGTACGGAACACTCGCATGGTGGGACTACGGCCACTGGATAACCGTCCTCGGTGAGCGCATTCCGAACGCCAACCCGTTCCAGCAGAACGCCGGCTACGCCGCGAACGTGCTGCTCGCGCCCGACGAGCAGACCGCGACCGAGCTGCTCGACAACGGGAACGGCGAGCAGACCCGCTACGTCATGGTCGATTACCAGCTCGGGGTTCCCGGCACGCGCAAGTACAGCGCTCCGACTGCGTTCACCGACTACGACGTGGGCGCGCGAGACCTCCAGCAGCGCATCTACACCGAGTCGTCAATCCAGCAGGTCATCGAACAGCAGAACAACGGGCTCGCACGGACGCTCTCGCTGTTGAGCTCACAGCGCGCGTACGAGAGTCTCCGCGTCCGGCTGTATCAGGCACACGGTAGCCGGATGTCCCCGGTCAACGCCGACGGAAACGTCACCGTCTACGACTGGGACGTGAACCGCGGTATCCCGGTCGCCTCACAGGGGAGCTTTCGACGACAGTTCGACAATCTGAGTGCCGCACAGGCGTTCGTCGAGTCCGACGGGACGTCCCAGATCGGCGGCGTGTCCGACACGCCGAGCGAGCCGGTCGAAGCGCTCGAACGGTTCCGGCTCGTCCACGCGAGCAACGAGTCGGCGGCCCGTGACCCGCGACGCGCCGCGGTCAAGACGTTCGAACGCGTTCCCGGTGCGGCGGTCACCGTCGAGGGGCCGGCCAACACGACCGTCACGGCGCGCGTCCAGCTGAACATGACTGCCCGCGATCGTCGGACCCCGACCATCGCCGGCGGCCAAATCCAGTACACCAGCACCGGCCAGCCAGAGACGTTCGTCTACGAACAGCAGGCGACGACCGACGCCGACGGCGAGGCGACGTTCCGGCTCCCGTACTCGACGACCGGCTACGAGGAGTACGGCGTCGATGCCGGCTACACGAACGTCAGCGTCCGCGCGTCCGGACCGTATCAGTTCACGACGCCGACCGAGACGGACGAGGAGACGCTCACCACCGCCCGCTACAACGCGACTGCCGACGTGACCGAGGGGCAGGTGCTCGGTGAGGACCCCGGCTCGACGGTCGAACTCGACCGCACCGTCATCGACCGACCGGAGGGCGCGGAGTCGAACACGACCGAGATACTCCCGCCGCTGGTCAGGATCGAACCGTAGATGGAGTCTCGCGCCCGCACGGACGAGACCGGCGGCGTCCGCGCGCTCGCCGTCGTCTATCTGAAGGGCGTCTGTATGGGCGCGGCCGACGCCGTCCCCGGCGTCTCCGGTGGAACCATCGCGCTCATCGTCGGCATCTACGAGCGACTCATCGACGCGCTGACGACGCTCTCACCGCGCGTGCTCGCCGACGTGTTGCGGCTCCACACCAGCGACGGGCGCACGCGGTTCGCCCGGCGACTCGTCGAGATGGACGTGCCGTTTCTCACTGCGCTCGGGCTCGGTGTCGTCACTGCCGTGTTCATCATGACGGGGGTGATGCACGCCGCGGTCACCGGCTACCCCGCCGTGACGTACGCGTTCTTCTTCGGGCTCATCGGCGCGAGTGCGGTCGTTTTGCGGGGCGAACTCTGGCTTACCGGCTTCCGTGGCGTGCTCGCGGCTGCCGCCGGTTTCGTCCTCGCGTTCGTCGTCTCCGGTGAAGCGACCGGCGCGGGGGCGGATCCGGCGCTTCCGTTCGTCTTCGTCGCCGGCGCGCTCGCCGTCTCGGCGATGCTGCTGCCCGGGGTCTCCGGGTCGTTCATCCTCGTCCTACTGGGCCAGTACGAGTATCTGACCGAGATCCCGGGCAGATTCGTCGATCTCCTGCTCGGCGGGACGGCCGAGGGGACGACGCTTCTCTCGACCGGACTCGTCGTCGCCGTCTTGATCTCCGGTGCACTCGTCGGCCTGCTCACCATCTCACACGCCGTCAGATACGCGCTCACGACCCACCGACGGGCGACGCTCACCTTTCTCGTCGCGCTCATCGTCGGCGCGCTCCGTGCTCCGGCCGTTCGGATCGACGACGCCGTCGGTGTGTGGTCCCCGGAGATGGCCGGTGTCGTGCTCGCGGCGGCGGTCATCGGCGCAGTGCTCGTCGGTGCGCTCAACTACGTCACCGACGACGTAGCCGTCTGATTCCCCATGGTACTTTATCCCCGGCGACGGGCATTGGGGATATGACGATTCTTGCAGCCGTCGACGGCGACTACGAGGAGGACGAGGTGGTCCGGACCGGGTTCGATCTCGCGAACGCGTACGACGAGTCGCTGGCCGCGTTACACGTCGTCTCGAACGCCGAGTTCGCCGACAGACAGGACTCGACGCCCGACTACTATCTCGACGACGCAGAGGAGGCCGCTCGCGGTCTCGCACGCCGGGTGACACGCGGGACGCTCGGCGGTATCGGCGACACGGAGTTCCGCGGCGAAGTCGGTCCCGTCGCCGAGACCGTCATCGACGTGGCCCACGAGATGGACGCGCGGTATCTCGTCGTCGGCGGTCGCAAGCGCTCACCCGTCGGGAAGGCGCTGTTCGGCTCGAAGACGCAGACGCTCCTCATGGACGCCGACCGCCCGGTCGTCTCCGTGATGCGAGACGACGAGGATTAACCCGAATACAGCAGCGTTCGCCCGCCTCGCCGTTCGAGATGGACCGGCGGTTCACTCCGGTTCGCGTACGCTTCGATCCGGGCGAGTGACAGCCCCGTTACATCCACACCGTCAGCGCCGACGAGCCACGCGGCCGGTGGCAGCGACGCACTCTCCGTACTCGACATACGCACCGCTTGACGCGACACCGTAGTTAAACTCGGCCTACCGCGGAGTGAAACTGAAACTGAAGCTCAGCCGGTCTCCCTGATCGGATCGTGTGAGCCGTTGATGTCCCACTCGTGGATACAGGTCGGTGAGCCGGAGTCGTCGACGATGATCCAAGTCCCGGTCTCGTCGTCCCACTCGTCGTGACGGCCACACCGCTCACAGGTCCGCTCGGTTGGCGGCACGAATTCGACGCCCATACCGGGTGTTCATCCGCAGCCTGATTCAACCTTCCGGCGTGTCGAGACCTCTATCCCTCGTCGGCTCGAAGACGCGACGATGCGACGACGACGGCTGCTGACAGCGGTCGGGACCGGCATCGGGACCGGACTCACCGGCTGTGTCACTGACACCGACTCCCCGACACCGACCGCGCTCCGGTACTCCCTGCCCGCGTTCGACGGCGGGGCGATTCCACCGCGGTACACCTGCGACGGCGCGGGCGTCTCCCCGGCGGTCGAGATCGGACGCGTCCCGCCCGAGACCACCTCGCTCGCGCTGAAGTTCACCTATCCGAACGACATCGGCTCGCAGGTGACGCTGTGGACGGCGTGGAACGTCCCACCGACGGTCGATCGGCTCCCGGTCGACGTGTCGGCGACCGACCGCCCCGACGCGCTCGCTGGGGGTGTACAAGGGACGAACGAGCGGGGCGACATCGGCTATCTCCCGGTGTGTCCACCGCCCGGCGAGCCGTACGAGCAGTGGTTCACGCTGTACGCCTGCCGGCGCGCCATCGAGCTGGAGCCGGGGGCCTCTCGGGACGCTCTTGAAGAGGAGCTGGAGTCGGCGACCCTCGTCTCGAAGCGGCGAACCGCGACGTACGAGCGAGCGTGAACGACACCGAGACAGGGGTTGCTCGCTACGACACGGTTGCGGATACGTACCGAAGGCGATCATAGAGACGACGCGTGAACTCACCCGAGCTGTCAGCTCCCCTGCAGCGGCCGGTTCGCTCGGGTCGAGTGTGCTCGGTGCTGCACAGGAGGCGCTCTGCGTCTGTGAACTGAACGCAGTCATCGACGTGACAGAGAACGGGCTCAGCCACGCGCTCTCGTAGCACGTCCTCACGCTCCTCGGCCTGATCGACACGTTCCGAGGAAGTGGACCCCAACATATAACACGATTCGAGAAGATACGATATGACGTAATGGCCCAGAGCACCCTCGGTCGAATCTGGAACCGGATCGCAGACCGCTACAGCTCCGACAGTGGGGCAGACTGTTGCGGAACGACCATCGAAGCAGTCGAGTCTGACTCGTCAGACGCTGAATCGGATAGCTGCTGCGACTGATTCAAAACGCACAATACCAATATGTCTGGAACAGACTCCCCGCCGGACGATGCACAGGATGCGCTCGAACGGCTGTACGATGACCCAGAGGCACGGATCGCCGACTTACAGAACGTCCGGCCATCCGACCAGAACGTCACCGGGCAGGCAGCCGTCTTCAAGTCGCTCGGAAACGAGGATCGCCTTCGTATCCTCGACGCACTCCGCGACTCGGAGTGCTGTGGCTGTGAGTTACAGGTCGTTCTGGACGCCCCACAATCGACCGTCTCCACTCACCTCCGGAAACTGAAGGACGCCGGGTTAGTGAAATCCCGCAGGAAGGGGAAGTGGAGCTACTATCGGATCGCCGATACTGCCGTGTTCGAACTACTCGACCTCGCCCACGCGGTCCAAGAAGATGTTTGAGATGCTTCCACCGGGACTCAGCGAGCCACTGCTGGATTCATGGGCCTACTTCCTCCACCTCGCCGTCATCCTCGTTCCGTTGTTCATCGGTGCGTCGTTCCTCGTGGGTCTCGCGCAGGAGTACCTGCCACCGGAGAAAGTTGAACGGAAGCTTCGTGGCCACGACGAGGGAACCGGAAACATCGCCGCCGCAGGACTGGGGGCCGTCACGCCGTTTTGTTCGTGTTCGACTGTCCCCGTCCTCGCTGGCCTGTTGCAGGCAGGGGCTCCGCTCGGGCTCGCGTTCTCGTTCCTGCTCGCATCGCCGCTGGTCAACGAGATCGCGGTGATCTTCCTCGTCGGGGTGTTTGGAATCGAGATCACGGTTTACTACGTCATCATGACGTTCGTCGCGGCTGTCGCCGGCGGTCTCGTCATCGGACGACTCGGCTTGGTCGAGCACGTCAAAGATGTCCGTATCGTTGATGAGACGGAGCAACCCGTCGCCGCGGACGGTGGGACAGCTGATTGCTGTACAGGTAGTGCCGTCACGGCGAACGAAACACACAGACAGCACGTCGAAACTGCTGCGCGTGAAGCGTGGTCGTTCTTCGTCGATACGCTTCCGTACCTAATCCTCGGGATGACACTGGGAGCGTTGATTCACGGTGTCGTCCCCGTCGACGTTCTCCACGCTGTCCTCGGATCGGAGAATCCGTTAGCCGTCCCGCTGGCAGCGCTGGCTGGTTCGCCGGTTTACGTCAGCCTCAGCGGGATGTTGCCGATTGCGGCGTCGCTCAGCGAGCAGGGAATCGCTATCGGGACTGTCTTGGCCTTCGTGATCGGTGGCGCGGGCGTGAGCATTCCGAACCTGATCCTCCTGAACAAACTCTTCAAGCGTCGGCTGTTGCTCGTCTACGGAGGGACTGTCGTCACAATCGGGGTCGTCGTCGGTGTCGCGTTCAACGTCTTCCTCGTTTAGCGTTTTCGAAGGTCCCTCATTCTACCCCCTGCGAAGGGAACGATCTTTGGAGGGTGTTATACAATAGTTCTCATACCCGATCTTCGTCCAGTTAATTCGCTCAGTACAGCTATTTTACTTTCCTATGCTTGCGTCGGTTTCACTGACGAACTGTGCGAAGAAGCTCTGCATAAATTCCCACCGGGACTCT